>NZ_ALWW01000013.1 GCF_000344175.1 Listeria fleischmannii subsp. fleischmannii LU2006-1
TTGATGARGYSSTTCGATTTCGGTTAGAAAAATTAGCAGAAACAGAAGCCGTGACTCTCGTCAATTCAGTCAACCCTTATCGCCTAGAAGGGCAAAAAACTGCTGCGTTTGAAATTTGCGAACAGCTTGGAAAAGCGCCGGATGTATTAGCTATCCCAGTTGGAAATGCCGGAAATATTTCGGCTTACTGGAAAGGGTTTAAAGAATGGGATGCCAAATTTTCTTCTGGACGTCCAGCGATGCACGGCTTTGAAGCAGAAGGTGCAGCCGCAATTGTAAAAGGCGAGCCTATTGCCAATCCTGAAACCATTGCTACGGCGATTCGGATTGGGAACCCAGCGAGTTGGAGCTTAGCAGAGGCGGCGCGTGATGAATCTAACGGCTATATTGATTCCGTAACGGATGATGAAATTGTAAATGCCTATAAAAAAGTGGCAAGACAAGACGGGGTGTTTATTGAACCTGGTTCAGCTGCCTCGCTTGCAGGTGTTATTCAGCATGTTAAAAATGGTAAAATCAAGCCGGGTCAAACCGTAGTTTGTGTATTTACAGGTAACGGTCTTAAAGATCCTGACACGGCGATGAGCGTCCATGATTTTAACATTATCCATGCTGAAAATGTTGATGAAATGCGGACTCACCTTCAAAATGGAGTGAACGCCTAATGCGTATCCGTGTCCCGGCAACGACCGCCAACTTAGGCCCTGGATTTGATTCATGCGGCCTTGCACTGACGCTCTATTTGACGCTCGAAATCGGTGAAGTCAGTTCGAAATGGGAAATTGAACATGATTTGGGGGCCGGCATTCCACATGACGAAACGAATGTGATTATCACGACTGCGCTTTCGCTTGCGAGTGACTTAACGCCGCATACGCTTAAAATGACTTGTGACATCCCACCAGCACGCGGTTTGGGGAGTAGCTCTGCTGCTGTTGTGGCGGGAATTGAACTGGCGAATTTTTTAGGAAAACTCGGTTTGACGAAGGAACGGAAAGTTGAAATCGCGGCTCAGATGGAGGGGCACCCTGATAATGTGGCGCCAGCCGTTCTAGGTAACTTAGTAGTCGGCGCAAAACTAGAGGATGCTGATTTTTATGTGCGTCACCTCTTTCCAAATTGCGCGATTTTAGCGTTTATTCCTAAGACGGAGCTTTTAACCAGTCATAGTCGTAATGTTTTGCCTTCAGAACTTCCGTATAAAGAGGCGGTGTCGGCGAGTGCGATTTCAAATGTCATGATTGCGGCTGTGCTTCAAAATGATATGAAGCTTGCTGGAGAAATGATGGAGCGTGATTTATGGCATGAAAAATATCGGGCAGAGCTTGTTCCGCACCTTGCGCAAATTCGTGAAATGGCGCGAGGGGAAGGGGCTTATGCGACGTGTTTGAGCGGCGCGGGTCCTACTGTGTTGATTTTTGCCCCGCAGGATAAGAAGCTGAATCTTATGCGTAAATTAGAAGATTTTGATACGGAGGCAAATGTGCTTGCGCTTGAAGTGGAAGGAAGCGGATCGCTTTTATATGAGTGATATTTAAAATTGAGTGCTTCGGTGCTCAATTTTTTTGTTCCAGTCCCAATTTTCGCTCGGCTGTGGTAGAATAGGAAAAGAGTTTATGAAAAGGGGCAAAGTTGATGGCGCAGTTATTTTTTAGATACGGGGCGATGAATAGCGGTAAAACGATTGAAATTCTAAAAGTAGCCCATAATTACGAAGAACAAAATAAACCAGTCGTGATTTTCACATCAGGTATTGATGACCGTGATAAAGTTGGCGTGATTTCCAGTCGGATTGGTTTAAAACGGGATGCTACTCCGGTTTTCTCGGAAACGAATATTTTTGAAGAAGTAAAAAATAGGCATCCGCGACCATTTTGCGTGCTTTTAGATGAATCCCAATTTTTAGAAAAACATCATGTTTTTGAGCTGGCGAATATTGTGGATGAACTTGGCATTCCAGTAATTGCATATGGTTTAAAAAATGATTTTCAAAATGAGCTTTTCGAAGGATCAAAATATTTACTCCTCTATGCGGATAAAATTGAAGAAATGAAAACGATTTGTTGGTTTTGCGCTAAAAAAGCGACAATGGTTTTACGTGTAGATGATCAAGGAAAGCCTGTTTATACAGGAGAACAAATTTTAATTGGTGGAAATGATCAGTATTATCCGGTTTGTCGGAAATGTCATGCTCATCCCCCAATTGCAGACTAAGAGAGGTGCTTAAAATATGTATGACCGATTACAAGCGGTAGAAAATCGCTACGATGAACTGAATGAACTTCTAAGTGATCCAGATGTAGTTTCTGATCCAAAACGCTTACGAGATTTATCGAAAGAACAATCCGGAATTGCTGAAACTGTCGAAACGTACCGTCACTATAAAGAAGTGACGAGTCAAATCGCTGAAACAAAAGAGCTACTTTCGGAAAAGCTTGATGATGATATGCGTGAAATGGCGAAAGAAGAACTGTCTGGCTTACAAGATGAAAAGATAGAATTAGAAGAACGGATGAAACTTTTACTTGTACCAAAAGATCCAAATGATGATAAGAATGTTATTATGGAAATTCGCGGTGCAGCTGGTGGGGACGAGGCTGCTTTATTTGCGGGGGATTTATTCCGCATGTACAGCCGTTATGCTGAAACACATGGTTATAAAGTAGAAATTATGGATGCAAATCCGACTGGTATCGGTGGATATAAAGAAGTCATCGCCATGATTACAGGAGACGGGGCTTTCTCGCGCTTGAAGTACGAAAATGGCGCGCACCGTGTACAGCGTGTTCCCGAAACCGAATCCGGTGGGCGTATTCATACATCGACTGCAACCGTTGCTATTTTACCAGAAGCAGAAGATGTTGAAATTGATATTCAAGACAAAGATATTCGTACAGATACTTTTGCATCAACGGGAGCTGGAGGACAAAGTGTCAATACAACCATGTCCGCTGTCCGCCTGACGCATATTCCAACTGGGATTGTAGTTTCCATGCAAGATGAACGTTCGCAAATTAAAAATAAAGAAAAAGCGATGAAAGTTTTGCGCGCGCGTGTGTATGATAAATTTGAAAGTGAGGCGCGCGAAGAATACGATGCGACACGTAAATCTGCTGTCGGAACAGGTGACCGCTCAGAGCGAATTCGAACATATAATTATCCGCAAAATCGGGTTACAGATCATCGCATTGGTCTAACGATTCAAAAACTTGACCAAATCATGGAAGGAAAATTGGATGAGATTATCGATGCGCTTATTTTGGAAGATCAGACGAGTAAATTGGAGCATTTAAACGATGCCGAATAATACAATCTCCTCTTTGTTAAAAAAAGCAAACCAAGTTTTAAGCGAGCGGCATTTAGATTTAAATGCCGCTGAAATTTTACTAGAAACGCGCCTAGAATACACAAGATCAGAACTATGGACGCACTATTTTGACGAGCTTTCGGATGAAGCCGAAGAACAGTTCCAAAAGGACTTTAAACGCTATTTAAACGGCGAACCCGTTCAGTATATTTTAAATAGCGCCTCGTTTTATGGTCTCGAATTTTACGTAGACCAAAGCGTTTTAATCCCGCGCCCAGAAACAGAGGAACTAGTACAATTAGCTGAACAGGTAGCGCAAAAAGAAAAGGTAGAAAAAGTTCTAGATATTTGTACAGGAAGCGGCGCGATAGCGATAGCGTTAAAAAAACGTTTTCCTAGCCTTTCTGTTACAGCATCAGATATTTCAAAAGACGCCCTTTTCACCGCGAAAAAGAACAGCGAAATTTTAGATGCCAGCATTGAATATGTTGAGACGGATTTAGTTACGCTTTTTCTTGAGGAAAAACGAACTTTTGATATGATTTTAGCTAATCCACCGTATATTGCCGAAGCTGAACGAGCCGAAATGTCAGATTATGTTTTAAAAAATGAGCCTGATTTAGCGCTATTTGCCGAAAATGACGGTTTAGCAATTTATGAGCGACTGGCGATTGATTTACCTCATCTAGTGAATAAAACGTTTTGGATTGGTCTTGAGATAGGTTATGCACAAGGTGAAGCTGTACAGAAATTATTTCAAAAAAGTTTTCCACAAGCAGAAGTAGTTATCCACAAAGATATGAACAAGAAAGATAGAATGATTACGTGTACAAATATGTTGATATAAAAGCGTTTCTAAGAAGAAATGCTTTTTGTTTTGAAAAAAACTGTGGATAAGAAATTGTGCAAAAAAATATTTTTAATCAAATCTTAATAAATAAAATCCACTTATCAACACGTTTATCAACATTATCCACAGTTTCACAAAAACTTATCCCCATTGACAAATTTATTATCCACAGAATGTGGATAACTTGATATTAGATGTCCCACTTAAAATTGTTTAAGTTATTTTTAGAAAGACAGATGAAATTAATTGCTAAAACGGTTAAAATAAAGAGGAGAAGCCGAAAAAAGGAGTTTTTTAAAAAGATGGAGACAAAACTGTGGAGTATTGATCAGGGCACACATATATATATGGAAGCGGCGGAACTTTTAAGACAGGGTGAGACTGTCGCATTTCCAACAGAAACAGTTTACGGGCTTGGAGCAGACGCCACGAACGAAAAAGCTGTTCAGAAAATTTTTGAAGCGAAA
Organism: Listeria fleischmannii subsp. fleischmannii LU2006-1; assembly: GCF_000344175.1. Taxonomy (GTDB): domain Bacteria; phylum Bacillota; class Bacilli; order Lactobacillales; family Listeriaceae; genus Listeria; species Listeria fleischmannii. The sequence continues at coordinate 4,625 of NZ_ALWW01000013.1, forward strand.
GGACGTCCGGCTGATAATCCGCTCATTGTCCATATTGCAAGCGCTAGTCAAATGGATGAGTTTATCGAACGAATTCCGGAAAAAGCACAAAAGCTTATTGATGAATTTTGGCCGGGACCACTAACGCTTATTTTGCCAATGAAAAAAGGAACCATTGCTAAAAATGCAACAGCAGGGTTAGATACTGTAGGTGTTCGTATGCCCGTTCACCCAGTTGGCTTAGAATTGCTACGTATAACGGACCTTCCAATCGCAGCCCCAAGTGCCAACCGTTCTGGGAGACCTAGTCCAACTACAGCTAGACATGTTGAAGAAGATTTAACAGGGAAAATTTCGGCGATTATTGATGGTGGTAGTACAGGAGTCGGTTTAGAATCTACTGTAGTTGATTTTGCGGGCGAAATGCCGACCATTTTGCGGCCTGGTGGCGTATCAACCGAGCAAATTGAGGAAGTAATCGGTCCAGTGAAATCGGCTAAAAATGTCATCGCAAAAGAAGAGGCGCCAAAAGCTCCAGGAATGAAATATACACACTACGCACCAGAAGCCCCTGTCTATCTTGTAAAGGGCGATGTGGCTTTTTGGGAAGAACAAATCGAGCAGGCAGAACAAAAAGGTGAAAGTGTCGGTTTACTCATTTCAGACGAGCTTGCTAGCGAAATACAGGCAGCAGTCAACACTATTAAAATTGGCAGCACGCAAAAAATGGAGGATATAGCGAGACGCTTATATGACGGGCTACGCTTATTCGACCACACCGACGTCACCCTTATCTTCGCGGAACCTTTTGACAGAAGTGGTATCGGGGAAGCTATTATGAATCGTTTGGAAAAGGCGGCGGGAAATAAATATTTAATCGGTGACTAATGAACCGAGTTGGTAAATCAAACGAAAGTAAGCCTGATGGGGGATTAATTCCGCAGGCTTTTTTAATTGTGGAAACAAGATTTCTAAGCGATTTTTTCTAGTGAAAGCCTTCACTTTCAAAATTTACTAAAAAATCGCAAAAAAGACTTGATTTTCATCCAGATTTAAGTAATATTAGGGATAATACAAAAATTCACACTATAACAAAAAATGGATGGGGGTCCTCGTATTGGTTTATTTACAAAAGCAAGACAAGGAAGTGTTTGATGCAATTCGTTTGGAACTTGGAAGACAAAGAAATAACATTGAATTAATCGCGTCTGAAAATTTTGTTAGTGAGCAAGTAATGGAAGCTATGGGGTCGGTTTTAACCAACAAATATGCAGAAGGTTATCCGCGCAAACGCTATTATGGCGGCTGTGAGTATGTGGATATTGTAGAAGATTTAGCAAGAGACCGCGCAAAACAATTATTTGGGGCAGAATATGCCAATGTACAACCGCATTCCGGCGCACAAGCAAATATGGCGGTATATCAAGCAGTTCTAAAACCAGGGGATACAGTTTTAGGCATGAATTTAGCGCATGGGGGACATTTGACGCATGGTAGTCCAGTTAATTTCAGTGGTTTACTATATAACTTTGTAGAATATGGCGTGAGTAAAGAAACAAAGCAAATTGATTACGATATTGTAAGAGAAACGGCGCTAGCGCACAAGCCTAAATTAATTGTAGCGGGAGCGAGTGCTTATCCGCGTGCCATTGATTTTGCGAAATTTCGAGAAATTGCAGATGAAGTAGGGGCTTACTTAATGGTTGATATGGCGCACATTGCTGGTTTAGTGGCGGCAGGTCTCCATCAAAATCCGGTTGAGTATGCAGATTTTGTTACAACAACCACACATAAAACGCTGCGTGGCCCGCGTGGGGGACTTATTTTAGCGAAAGCAGAATGGGAAACAAAAATTAACAAAGCTATCTTCCCGGGTATTCAAGGCGGCCCGCTGATGCATGTTATTGCTGGTAAAGCTGTAGCATTTGGCGAAGCGCTCCAACCAGAATTTAAAAACTATGCCGCACAAATTATTAAAAATTCTAAGCAACTTGCTAAAACGCTAGAAGAAAATGGCGTTCAAGTTTTAACTGGTGGAACGGACAACCATTTATTGTTAATTGATTTAAATCATTTAAGTATTACTGGTAAGGCAGCTGAAGAAGCGCTTGATAGTGTGGGGATTACAGTAAATAAAAATTCTATTCCATTTGAAACGGAAAGTCCGTTTGTCACAAGTGGGATTCGAGTTGGTACGGCAGCGATTACGACACGAGGCTTTGACGAGGCCGCAACGCAAATTGTTGGTGAACTCATTGCGAAGGTGTTGCATAACTTAGAGGACGAAAAAGTCCTGTCTGAGGTCGGGACTGCGGTAAGTGAATTAACAAGCAAGTACCCATTATATCCTGAGCTTTAAACCAAAAGAGGAAGTGGACTTTTAGCGGTCTGCTTCTTTTTTTGCGTAAAAGAAACGTTTTTTGTATTGCACTCGAGCGATGTTCTGATACAATAATGGAGAGGAAATTTTTGAATTTAAAGGAGAGAGAAGAAAATGGCGGAAGTACATGTATTAAATCATCCACTTATCCAACATAAATTAACGATTATTCGAGATAAAGACACGGGAACAAAAGCGTTCCGTGAACTTGTGGACGAAGTAGCAACTTTAATGGCATATGAAATTACGCGCGATATGGAACTGGAAGAAGTGGAAGTGGAAACGCCAATTCAAGTGACGAAAGCAAAATCACTTGCTGGGAAAAAATTGGGTGTTGTGCCGATTTTACGAGCTGGTTTAGGGCTTCAAGACGGGATTTTAAAACTTATTCCAGCCGCAAAAGTAGGGCATGTGGGTTTGTATCGTGATCATGATACGCTTGAACCAGTGGAATATTTTGTTAAACTTCCTTCAGATGTAGAAGAACGACTTTTCATTGTGGTTGATCCAATGCTTGCAACGGGCGGATCAGCGATTATGGCAATAGATGCGCTTAAAAAACGTGGAGCTAAAAATATGAAATTTATGTGTTTGGTTGCTGCACCAGAAGGCGTAGAAGCATTACAAAAAGCACATCCTGATGTTGAAATTTATATTGCAGGACTGGATGAAAAATTAAACGAACAAGGCTACATTGTTCCAGGACTCGGCGATGCGGGAGATCGCTTATTCGGAACCAAATAACTTAAGGAGTTTTTATGATGAAAAAAATTAAAGTCATGAGTGTTTTTGGAACACGACCAGAAGCGATTAAAATGGCGCCGCTCGTTTTAGCTTTAGAAAATGAGCCAGAGAAGTTTGAATCAACAGTTGTAATTACAGCGCAACACCGAGAAATGCTAGACCAAGTGCTTGAAATTTTCAAAGTAAAACCAGATGTAGATTTAAATATTATGCAAGCCGGTCAAACACTTAGCGATATCACATCACGTGTTTTATCTGGACTAGTTGAAGTGATTCGTGAACATAAACCAGATATCGTTCTCGTGCACGGAGACACAACCACAAGTTTCGCAGCAGCTCTAGCCGCTTTTTATGAACAAACTGCTATCGGCCATGTGGAAGCAGGACTTAGAACATGGAATAAATATTCACCATTCCCTGAAGAGATGAATCGCCAACTAACCGGCGTAATGGCAGATTTACATTTTTCCCCAACAGAAACATCAAAAGAGAACCTTTTACGCGAAAATAAAGTAGAAGAAACGATTTTTGTAACAGGGAATACCGCAATTGATGCTCTGAAAACGACTGTTCAAGATAACTACAGTCATCCTATCCTTGATAATTTAGGCGACAATCGTCTGATTCTTATGACCGCGCACCGCCGCGAAAATTTAGGCGCCCCAATGCAAGGGATGTTTGAAGGTGTACGCCAAATTGTCGAAGAACGCGAAGACGTAGAACTTGTATATCCAATGCACAAAAATCCAGCTGTGCGTGAAAAAGCGATGTCCATTTTAGGCGGTCATGACCGCATTCATCTAATTGAGCCGCTTGACGCAATTGATTTCCACAACTTCTTAAAGAAAGCGTATCTTGTTTTCACTGATTCAGGTGGCGTACAAGAAGAAGCGCCTGGCATGGGCGTCCCGGTCCTAGTACTACGCGACACAACTGAACGCCCTGAGGGAGTTGAAGCAGGAACGCTCAAATTAATCGGCACTGCCAAGGAGTCATTGATTAAAGAAGCGCTTATTTTACTAGATTCTAAATCAGAGCACGATAAAATGAGCCAAGCAGCAAACCCTTATGGTGATGGAGAAGCATCTAGACGTATTTTAGAGGCGATTTCCTATCATTTTAATGGAACATCACGTCCAACAGATTTCGAAGTGTAATATCCTAGCGACTATGTTGAATAGTCGCTTTTTTTTGAAAAAAAGCAAATGAAAACGCATTAATGTTACAGATATATTACATGCGTGAATTTAACTAGAGGTTTTGTTAAACATGTGATAAGATGGTCAATGTTATAAAGTAAAGAGCCCAAAAAACTAGCTTTTCATTTAACTAGGGATAGAACGCTGTAAGGCATTCATACTAATCCCGCCGGCACTAGTGCTGACAGAATTTAGAGAATGCTTGGGCGTTATGATTAGGATAATGAATGCCTGTTTTTTCCGTTCTTTTATTGGGAAAGAACTTTTGGTTTGCATTGTCTGCAAAATAAGAAGTCTTTTGCCCATAGGTGAAAGCTTTTTTTTATTTTAATATCGTTTGTGGAAAAAAAGCACGATGTAAATCAAGATGTTATGCCGTTCTTTTCAATGAATCGGAGGTGTTTATTTTTGGTAGATTTCCTATAAAGGATTTTTTTAATTAAAATGCAGTCAAATATTTTATGCCACAGCTAGATTATGGTACTATTATCTAGTAAGACTAGGATGAATTTGTGAAAGTATATTGACTTTTCCCTTTTTACTGTTGTATTCTTAAAACTGACACTCTGATAAGGCTTTCATGTGTCATGTGGGGAAGAGAAATAGTTGTGAAATGTGTTAGTTTTCACAAACTTTTTTTGCAACATGCTCCGAGTAATTGGCTACTTTAGGAAACTGTTACTGAAACAGAAAGGACTGCAACCTTAATGCTAGAATCGCTAATAGGAATGTACCATCGTCATCAGAAGTATCTTGTCACTTTCATTGCCCTTTGCCTCATTGGATGGTTTCTCACGCCATATGTACATATTTTTTTAGGGCTAAAACTGGGACTCATCGTGGGTTGGTTTAATTACTGGCTGCTTATGAGACGAACACAGGCAATGACTAAGGCACTTGCTGAAAATAGAAGCTTTTACGGTATGGGAACCACAGCTAGAATGGGTAGCATGGTACTTGCGACAATTATCGCAACGCAAATCCCAGAATACTTTCACATCTATAGCGTGATAATTGGTCTAGGTATTGCCTATGCAGTCATCTTTTTAGACTTCATACTTTATTCCTTATATCGGAGAAAAAAAAGTTAACAAAAAGAGAGGGGTGAACCAAATTGGAAGAAAACTTTCCCGTGGTCCGTTTCTTAGGATTAGATTTCAATTTATCTAATATTCTAATGATATCTATTACTTGTATCATCGTTTTAGCTATTGCTATCCTCTGTACACGAAACTTAAAACGCCGTCCTACAGGGAAACAAAATTTCATTGAATGGGTAATGGATTTTGTACGTGGTATTATTAATAGTAATATGGACTGGAAAACTGGTGGAAGATTTCATGTGTTAGGTATAACACTAATAATGTTTATTTTCGTAGCGAATATGCTTGGGGTTATAACTTCCGTTGCTGTTCACGATGAAGTATGGTGGCGTTCACCCACAGCTGATCCAATTGTCACTTTAACACTTGCTATTATGGTGTTAGCATTAACCCATTACTATGGTGTTAAGATGCGAGGATTCAAACATTATTTTGTGGGCACATACTTTAGCCCAATGAAATTCCTATTTCCATTAAAATTAGTGGAAGAATTTGCAAATACATTAACACTTGGATTGCGGCTTTACGGTAATATATTTGCTGGTGAAGTTTTGCTTACCATTATTGCAACACAGCTTGCACATATTAATGTATTTACCGGAGTTCTTGCAATTATTCCGGCACTTGCATGGCAAGGATTCTCAGTATTTATTGGTGCAATCCAAGCCTATATTTTCACAATGTTAACAATGGTTTATATGTCACACAAAGTTAGTGATGAACATTAAGCAATTAGTATAAATTAAAAATTAAAACAAGAATTTGAGGAGGATATTAATTATGTCTTTAGGTGTTATTGCAGCTGCAATCGCAGTAGGTTTAGGTGCACTGGGTGCAGGTATTGGTAATGGTCTTATTGTTTCTAAAACAGTCGAGGGGGTTGCTCGTCAACCAGAAGCTCGTTCTATGCTACAAACAATTATGTTTATCGGTATCGGTTTAGTTGAGGCCCTTCCTATCATCGCTGTCGTAATTGCGTTTATGGTACTGAATAAATAATCAGTCATTAAAGAAAGTCGGGGAATTTTACCCCGTTTCTTTGAGTAAACAAAACGCGAGGTTTTAGCGAATGTTTGGAAAGGAGTGAAACAGACGTGTTACAACCACAATTAGTTATTGGTAGCTTTACAGTTGGCGATAGTTTCTTTACGCTATTTACATTCGCACTTTTACTGGTTCTCATTCGAATTTTTGCATGGAAACCACTAATGAATGTAATGAAAGAGCGGGAAGAGCATATTGCTTCAGAAATAGATTCTGCTGAAGAAAGCCGTGCTCAAGCGGAAAATCTTCTCGCAGAGCAACGCGAAGTACTAAAACAAGCACGTATTGAGTCGCAAACAATGATTGAAAATGCTAAACAGCTTGGTGAAAAAGAACGTGAAGAAATCATTAAAGCGGCGCGCCTCGAATCAGACAGACTGAAAGAGGAAGCGAAAACCGAAATCGTCCGCGAAAAAGAAGATGCTATATCTGCACTTCGCGAACAAGTCGGTTCCTTATCCGTACTGATTGCATCGAAAGTTATCGAGAAAAATCTGGATGAAAAAGCACAAAACGATTTAATCCAAGATTATATCGAAAGGCTAGGCGATGATAAATGAGTAAGGATTTGGAAGTTGCAAGTCGATACGCCACAGCAATTTTTCAAGTAGCTGAAGAAAAAAATCTTGTTTCGGAATTTAAAGACGAACTTTCCTCTGTGAAAACCGCTTTGACTGAGAATCCAGAATTTGTAAAACTACTTGAAAATCCAACACTTACGACTGAGCAAAAGAAAAGTCTTGCCAGCGCTGTTTTTAAAGATTTAAACGAAACGCTTCGAGATTTTATCTTTCTATTAATTGATCGCGGTCGTGAAGATTATTTAATGGTTATCTCTGATGTGTATGCGGCACGTGTAAACGAGCTTGAAGGTATAGCAGAAGCTGATGTTTACTCTGTTATCCCGCTTTCAACTGAAGAAAAAGCATCTCTTTCAGAGGCATTTGCCAAAAAATTAAATAAGAAAAAACTTCATATTCGAAATCACGTGGATAAATCCTTACTAGGCGGCATCCGAGTGGTTATCGGAACCCGTATTTATGATGATAGTCTAAAAATGAAATTAAAGGACATGGAACGGCAAATAAAAGCCTAGTTCCCGTTTTTACGAGGGGTGAAATTGATGAGCATTAAGGCTGAAGAAATCAGCTCCATTATTAAGCAGCAAATCGAGAACTATCAAAGCGAATTGAAAGTAAGTGAAGTAGGAACAGTTACTTATATCGGTGATGGTATCGCACGTGCTCATGGACTTGATAATGCAATGGCCGGAGAATTATTAGAATTCTCAAATGGTGTAATGGGTATGGCCCAAAACTTAGAAACAAATGATGTTGGTATCATCATTTTAGGCCCTTACACGGAAATTCGTGAAGGCGATGAAGTTCGTCGTACAGGTAAAATTATGGAAGTCCCAGTTGGAGACGCGCTTATTGGGCGTGTTGTTGACTCGCTAGGACAACCAGTTGATGGCTTAGGTCCAATTGAAACGACTGGTACTCGCCCGATTGAAGCAGTTGCACCAGGCGTTATGCAACGTCAATCAGTTTCGGAACCACTTCAAACTGGTATTAAAGCGATTGATGCTCTTGTGCCAATCGGTCGTGGACAACGTGAACTTATTATTGGTGACCGCCAAACTGGTAAAACATCTGTTGCTATTGATACGATTTTAAATCAAGCAGACCAAGATATGATTTGTATCTACGTTGCCATCGGTCAAAAAGAATCCACAGTTCGTACGGCTGTTGAAACTTTACGTAAACATGGTGCGCTCGACTACACAATCGTTGTAACTGCAGCTGCATCACAACCGGCGCCTTTACTCTACCTAGCTCCATATGCTGGTGTAGCAATGGGTGAGGAATTCATGTATAACGGTAAACATGTGTTAATCGTATACGATGATTTATCCAAACAAGCGGCAGCTTACCGTGAACTTTCCTTGCTACTTCGTCGTCCTCCAGGTCGTGAAGCTTATCCAGGGGATGTTTTCTACTTGCACTCTCGTTTATTAGAACGTGCAGCTAAACTGAGCGATGCACTTGGTGGTGGATCTATTACTGCCCTTCCATTTGTTGAAACACAAGCGGGCGATATTTCTGCATATATCCCAACTAACGTTATTTCCATTACAGACGGACAAATCTTCTTGCAATCTGACTTATTTTTCTCGGGTGTAAGACCAGCGATTAATGCCGGACTTTCAGTATCTCGTGTTGGTGGGTCAGCACAAATTAAAGCTATGAAAAAAGTAGCAGGGACGCTTCGTCTTGACTTAGCGGCTTATCGTGAGTTAGAATCCTTCTCACAATTCGGTTCAGATCTAGATGCAGCGACACGCTCTAAATTAGAACGTGGTAAACGTACGGTTGAAGTGTTGAAACAAGATTTACACAAACCTTTAAAAGTAGAAAAGCAAGTTTTAATTTTATACGCATTGGTGCATAACTATCTAGACGATGTCCCAGTTCATGACGTTCTTCGTTTTGAGTCCGAAATGAATACATGGTTTGACCATAATCGTTCTGAATTACTTGAAGAGATTCGCACAACTAAATCTCTTCCAGATGAGGAAAAACTAAATAGCGCACTAAATGAATTTAAAAATACTTTTGTTCCAAGTGAAGAAAAATAATTTTTCAAATTGGAATATAAAAGGTGGTGAAAATCTTTGGCATCTTTAATTGATATAAAACAACGAATTACTTCAACGAAAAAAACAAGTCAAATTACAAAAGCAATGCAGATGGTATCGGCCTCTAAACTTGGAAAAGCTGAATCGAATGCGCGCGCCTATGCGCCATATGTTTCTAAAATTCATGATGTTGTCACACACATTGCTGCAACAGGAAATAGTTCCGACCATCCAATGCTTGTTTCAAGACCTGTAAAACGAACAGGTTATATCGTCATTACTTCAGATACAGGACTAGCTGGTTCATACAACAGTTCTGTTATTAAAGAAGTATTTCAAGAAATTTCGACCAAACATCAGTCTAGTGAAGAATATGCCATTATTGCTATTGGTCGTAATGCGCGGGACTTCTTTAAAACACGTCAGATGAACATAGTGCTTGAAGTGCAAGGGATTTCAGATCATCCAGCGTTCGCTGAAATTAAAGATATTGCAAGCAACGCAGTTCAAATGTTTGAAGACGGTGTGTATGATGAAGTATTTATTTACTACAACCACCACATTAACTCTATTTCAAGCGAACTTCGTCGTGAGCAGTTATTGCCGCTTACGCAGTTCAAGGATGCAAACGCAGAAGCCGAAAAAGATTTAACTGTCTATGAATTTGAGCCTTCAGAGCAAGAAATTCTAGAAGTTCTACTACCTCAGTATGTAGAAAGTTTAATCTTCGGGGCGCTACTTGATGCCAAAGCAGCTGAACACGCTGCAAGAATGACCGCAATGAGAAGCGCGACTGATAATGCACAAGATTTAATCGGTGACTTGTCACTTCAATATAATCGTGCTCGCCAAGCTGCGATCACACAAGAAATTACCGAAATCGTTGGTGGTGCAGCCGCGCTCGAATAGAAAGCTATTTGAAACGACTTAACCTGCGAAACCCATTTGGGAAGGTAAGTAAGGAGGAAAAATCGCATGACGAAAGGACGAGTAATCCAAGTAATGGGTCCAGTTGTAGATGTTAAATTTGACGGCGGAAACCTGCCTGAAATCTATAATGCCCTTACAGTGGAATATCAAACTCAGTCAAAAGAACAAACTACAAATCATCTTACCTTAGAAGTTGCTATTCAATTAGGAGATGATGTCGTTCGTACCATTGCAATGGCATCCACTGATGGAATTCAAAGAGGTATGGAAGTAGTGGACACAGGTAGCCCGATTACGGTGCCTGTTGGGAACATCACATTAGGTCGTGTATTTAACGTTTTGGGAGATACAATTGATTTAGATGACCCAATTTCAAATGACGTTGTTCGTAATAAAATTCACCATTCAGCCCCTACATTTGACCAATTATCAACTACAACAGAAATTCTCGAAACAGGAATTAAAGTAGTAGATTTATTAGCACCATATGTAAAAGGTGGTAAAATCGGTCTGTTCGGTGGGGCCGGTGTAGGTAAAACAGTATTGATTCAAGAGCTTATCCATAATATTGCACAAGAACATGGCGGCATTTCTGTATTTGCAGGAGTTGGGGAACGTACACGTGAAGGAAATGACCTTTACTTTGAAATGAAAGACTCCGGCGTTATTGAAAAAACAGCGATGGTATTCGGCCAAATGAATGAGCCGCCTGGTGCGCGTATGCGTGTGGCCTTAACTGGTTTAACAATTGCTGAATATTTCCGTGATGTGGAGCATCAAGACGTGTTACTATTTATTGATAATATTTTCCGCTTTACACAAGCTGGTTCAGAAGTTTCTGCCTTACTAGGACGTATGCCGTCTGCCGTAGGTTACCAACCTACTTTGGCAACTGAAATGGGGCAACTTCAAGAACGTATTACGTCTACAAATGTAGGTTCTGTTACTTCTATTCAAGCAATCTATGTACCAGCCGATGATTATACTGACCCGGCTCCGGCTACTACTTTTGCCCATTTAGATGCAACAACCAACCTTGAGCGTAAATTGACTGAACAAGGTATTTATCCAGCGGTAGATCCACTTGCTTCTACTTCGCGTGCGCTTTCTCCTGAAATTGTGGGTGAAGAGCACTACGAAATAGCAACTCAAGTACAACAACTACTGCAACGTTATAAAGAACTACAAGACATTATCGCGATCCTAGGTATGGATGAATTATCAGATGAAGATAAACAAGCGGTGGCACGTGCTCGTCGCGTTCAATTCTTCTTATCTCAAAACTTCCATGTTGCAGAACAATTCACAGGACAACCCGGTTCCTATGTTCCTGTAAAAGAAACCGTAAAAGGTTTTAAAGATATTTTAGCTGGTAAATATGACCACATTCCTGAAGATACGTTCCGTTCTGTAGGGCGTATTGAAGAAGTTTTGGAAAAAGCTAAAACACAAGGAATTGAAGTTTAATAAAAACAGGAGGAGATACGTGTGAGTGAACTAAACGTTAGTATCGTTACTCCAGACGGCCCTGTTTATGAAGGTAAAGCAAATATGGTAATTGCCAGAACAAAGGCCGGTGAACTCGGTATCTTACATGGTCACGTACCGCTTGTTGCACCGCTTAAAATTGATGTTGTCCGATTAAAGCAAGAATCTGGTGAAGAATGGATTGCTGTAAATGGCGGCTTTATGGAAGTGAACGGCGAAGAAGTTAATATTTTAGCAGATACCGCCGAACGTGAACAAGATATTGATATTGATCGTGCAGAGCGTGCAAAAATGCGTGCTGAAGAACGATTACAACAAGCTAAAGAACAAAAAGTGGATGAAATCATGGCTCAACTTGCTTTGCAAAAAGCCATCAATCGAATTCACGCGAAAAAACATTAAAACTACGAAGGTCCCATTTTTATGGGGCCTTTTTTATGTCTTTTTATTCAATATTTTGTTAAGATGGATAAGTATTGATTATTTAGTAAAGGTGTGTAAGCTGTGTATAATGTTGTGATGGAGCAACCAACGACAATTATCATCTCGCATATTGTATTCATTATCATTGTTTTTTGGGCAATGCAAGCTATCCACTATGAAAAATTCATTCGTAAAAATCGAGTTATTCAAGCGCGGCTGCTATTTTCTATCCTTGCTATTGTAATCGGTTATTTATTAAGTAGTTTTTTCTTAGAATATCTAGCTGCTTTTAAAAGCATTTTTCAAATGATATAAAGATGTTTACATGAAGCCGAAAGAGTAAATAGAAAGAGAGTAAAATGTAATTTTTTTAGCTTTCTTTGAATGAATTAAGTTGATATTTAGACTGAATTGATGGTAGAATAATTTAGATGTGTATTAAAATGTAATATTACTAGAATAAAATAGATGTTATTGAAGTTTGATTAACGCGGAGGGATATGTTTTGGAAAAGATGATTGTACGCGGAGGAAAGAAGCTAACTGGTAGCGTGAAAGTTGAAGGCGCTAAAAATGCAGTTTTACCAGTTATAGCAGCTACTCTCCTAGCGAGTAAAGGTAAAAGTGTTTTAAAGAATGTTCCAAGTTTATCGGATGTATATACGATTAATGAGGTATTAAAGTACTTACAAGCAGATGTTTCTTTTGAAGGCGATGTTGTAACAGTTGATGCGACGGGTGAAATTACATCTGATGCACCTTTTGAATATGTTCGCAAAATGAGAGCATCCATTGTTGTTATGGGGCCTTTATTGGCGCGTACAGGTAGTGCACGAGTTGCACTTCCAGGAGGATGTGCAATTGGTTCACGCCCTGTAGACCTACATTTAAAAGGTTTTGAAGCTATGGGGGCTACAGTTAAAATTGAAAATGGCTATATTGAAGCAACAGCAAATCGCTTAAAAGGAGCTAAGGTATACTTAGATTTTCCAAGTGTAGGAGCGACTCAAAATATTATGATGGCTGCTACTTTAGCTGAAGGAACTACAGTGATTGAAAATGTGGCTAGAGAACCTGAAATTGTTGACTTAGCTAACTTTTTAAATCAAATGGGTGCACGTGTTATAGGAGCTGGAACCGAAGTTATTCGTATCGAAGGTGTAGAGGAGTTAACCGCTACTGAACATTCTATTATCCCTGATCGCATTGAGGCTGGAACCTTTATGATTGCCGCTGCGATTACACAAGGTGATATCTTTATTGAAGATGCTGTCCCTGAACATATCAGTTCACTTATCGCTAAGTTAGAAGAAATGGGCGTACAAATTATTGAAGAAGAAAGTGGTGTCCGTGTTATAGGGCCTGAAAAACTAAAAGCAGTTGATGTTAAAACAATGCCACATCCTGGCTTCCCAACAGATATGCAATCACAAATGATGGTGATTCAAATGTTAAGTGAAGGTACTAGTGTGATGACAGAAACTGTATTTGAAAATCGCTTTATGCATGTTGAAGAAATGCGTCGTATGAATGCTGAAATGAAAATTGAAGGCCATTCTGTTATCATTAATGGTCCGGCACATCTTCAAGGAGCTGAAGTTGCAGCTACAGATTTACGTGCAGCAGCAGCGCTTATTTTAGCTGGACTCGTAGCAGAAGGATATACGCAAGTGACCGAATTGAAATATCTTGATCGTGGTTATAACGACTTCCACGGTAAGTTACGTAGCCTGGGCGCTGAAATTGAGCGCGTAACGGATGAAGTAATTAATGAAAAAGGGCTAGAAGCCATTTTTGAAAAGTAAATGTAGGATAGAGCCTCGCCGATATGGCGGGGCTTTTTTGTTAAAAAACATTTCAGGTCCTAGTAAATTGTGCTATAATTCAAACTGTGATAGTAGTGACTGTGATACAACAAAGAAAGGGGTATAAATTTGGCTAAAGATGTTGGAATTGATTTAGGAACAGCTAACGTTTTGATTCATGTAAAGGGTAGAGGGATTGTCATAAATGAACCTGCAGTAGTAGCCGTAAATAATAAAACAGGACAAGTTTTAGCAGTAGGTACGGAAGCCTATAATATGGTTGGTCGTACGCCAGGAGATATAACAGCAATTAAACCAATGAAAGATGGAGTGATTGCAGACTTTGATATTGTTCAAGAAATGCTCCGTTTCTTTTTACAAAAATTAAATCTTAAAACATTCTTCTCAAGACCTCGGATTCTAATTTGTTGCCCGACGAATATTACTTCTGTAGAGCAAAAAGCAATTAGAGAAGTAGCAGAAAAAAGTGGTGGAAAACAAGTTTTTCTTGAAGAAGAACCAAAAGTAGCCGCAATTGGATCAGGCATGGAAATTTTTGAACCAAGTGGTAACATGGTAATTGATATTGGCGGCGGGACGGCTGATATAGCTGTATTATCTATGGGTGACATCGTAACAAGTCAATCCGTAAAAATAGCTGGAAATCAGTGGGACTATGATATCCTTCAATACATAAAGCGGAAGTATAATTTACTTATTGGTGAAAGAACCGCGGAAACGTTGAAAATGACTATTGGAACAGCTGTAAGAGGTGCGAGAACTGAAACAATGGATATTAGAGGTCGAGATTTGGTAAGTGGGCTGCCTAGAACGATTACAGTAACGAGTGATGAAGTAGAAGAAGCTTTGCACGAATCGCTCAAAACCATTATTCTTGCTGCAAAACAAGTGCTTGAGAAAACACCTCCTGAATTATCTGCAGATATAATTGATCGTGGAATAATTATGACAGGCGGCGGCTCTTTACTACATGGATTGGCAGATTTGATGTCTGAGGAATTAAAAGTCCCTGTATTAATAACTGAAAATCCACTTGATGTAGTAGCCATTGGAACTGGTATTCTTTTAGAGTCGCTAGGTAAAAAGAAAAGACGCTTCTTATAAGAAATAAGTAGTAGGAAAGGTGTTAATAGCTATGCTTGATATAAAAAAAATAAAAGAGATTCTACCACACCGTTACCCATTTCTATTGGTTGATCGGGTAATAGAAAGTGAACCAGGCAAAAGAGTTGTTGCCATTAAAAATGTCTCAGCCAATGAACCTTTCTTTAACGGACATTTCCCTGAATACCCTGTTATGCCGGGTGTCCTAGTGGTAGAAGCGCTGGCTCAAACTTGTGGGATTGCTATTGTTGAAGGCCCCGAGAATAAAGGTAAAATCGGCTTGTTTGCAGGCATTGATAAATGCCGATTTAAGCGCCAAGTAGTACCCGGTGATCAGTTAAGATTAGAAGCTGAAATTACGCGTCTCAGAGGCGCAATTGCTAAGGCTAATGTCAGAGCGACCGTTGAAGATGAAGTGGTTTGTGAAGCTGAAATTATGGTTGCGCTTAGTGATGTTGAATAAGTATTGAAAGTCTAACTTTAGAAGTTAGGCTTTTTTATTACTAGAATAATACCACAGCATTGAAAAATAAAAAAATCTAGAAAATCCTTTTTTCAAAAGCATCACATGAGAGAAAATGGGTTTTTAGGGGATATAATGAACGCATTATCACCTTTTAGATTTACAAATTATGATTTTAACGTTTTTACAAAAAAAGGACAGTCCTGTATGCTAATTTAAAATCATGAAAAGAGGTAATTTGCGATGATAAATCAAGTAACAATTGTGGGCCGATTAACAAAAGACCCAGAACTTCGAGTGACATCAGATGACAAAGTTGTACTTAACTTTACATTAGCGCTTAATCGATTTGGGAAAGCAAAGCGATTCGATCAGGACGCTGATTTTGTCCCGTGTGTTGCATGGGGACGTAGGGCCGAAGAAATGTGCAATTATTGCGAAAAAGGAATGTTAATCGGATTAGTTGGTGAATTACAAACAAGGAGCTATTTGAACAAAGAAGAAAAGCGCGTCTATATCATGGAAGTTTTGACGCGGAAAATAAGATATTTAAGTTCGAATAAACCGGCTGTCTTAGAATCCTCATCAAATACGGTTGCAAATTAAAAATAATGAAAAACCATATGGCCATGTCGCATATGGTTTTTCGCTACTCATTATAGGACTTCCTCCACTTTTATGGTAAACTTAAGTATAATCTTCAATAAAACAGGAGTAAGAAATGATGACAAAAAGAGTTGAAATTTTAGGGATTCCCTTTATACATACAACACAGGATGATTTTATAACCCAACTTTTACAAGATGCTTTAGAGAGTAAAAAGCGTTTTGTTGTGACGGCGAATCCTGAAATTGTTATGAATGCGAGAGATGATTTAGACTTTAAGCAAGTTGTGTTAAGTGCAGATTATATTACTCCAGACGGTGTTGGGATATTAATGGCTGCAAAACAGCAAGGTAATCCGTTACCCGAACGTGTAACAGGTTTTGATACTATGCAAGGGATTTTAACGCAGGCCGTGAAACATAATTTGAAAATTTACTTTTTAGGGGCAAAACCAGATGTGAATGAAGCAATGCAAGAAAAATTGAAAGAGTGTTTCCCTGCTCTAAAAATAGCGGGTTGTAGGCATGGCTATTTTAATTTACAAGAAAATGCTGAAATTGTTCAGGAAATTAAAAATACTGGAGCCGATTTTGTTTTTGTCGCACTGGGTTCTCCTGCTCAAGAAAAGTGGATTATGTCGCACTTTAATACATTTGAAAAAGGGATTTTTATGGGAGTAGGGGGCTCTTTTGATATTTTATCTGGGACAGTGAAACGAGCTCCAAAAATTATTCTAAAACTAAGAATAGAATGGATTTACCGTTTTGTGACAAACCCTTCCCGGTGGCGTCGCTTTTTTGCTATTCCTAGGTTTATGAAGGCTGTAAATAGAGAAAATCGGCGGAATGCCAAATGAGAATTCAACATGCTAAGCTTTATAAAGTAGCTCTGCCGCTCGTTGAACCGTTTCGCACAAGCTATGGCATTTTAGATACAAAAACTTTTTTCTTACTTGAATTAACAGATGAACTTGGGACTGTCGGATACGGTGAACTAGATGCTTTTCTCGTACCAGATTATACGGAGGAAACTTTAGACACTGCCGCGCATATCATCGAGTTTTTACTACTCCCAGAATTAAAAAAAGTGCTACTAAAAGAGCCTAAAGACGTGAGAACCCTTTTCTCTTGGGTTAAAGGTAATGAAATGGCTAAAGCCGCTATTGATAGTGCGTGTTATGATTTGTTTGCCAAACGCCGCGGCGTCTCGTTAGCTGAACTGCTAAAAACAAAAACAAAAAAAAAATCCCAGTAGGAGTCAGTATTGGCATCCAAAATTCTGAAGAAGAACTTATTTCAAGTGTACGTAATTATGTGGCTGAAGGATATACACGTGTCAAAATTAAAATTAAGCCACATGCAGATTTAAGTTTTTTACAAAAAGTGCGAGAAGAATTTCCTGATTTATTATTGATGGCAGATGCAAATTCCGCCTATA
The DNA here is from genome assembly GCF_000344175.1 of Listeria fleischmannii subsp. fleischmannii LU2006-1. Lineage (GTDB taxonomy): Bacteria > Bacillota > Bacilli > Lactobacillales > Listeriaceae > Listeria > Listeria fleischmannii. Next base: position 21,988 of record NZ_ALWW01000013.1, read on the forward strand.
CAACGGAACAGATTCCGTTATTGAAACAAATAGATCAACTAAATTTAGCAATGATTGAACAACCGTTTAGTGTACGAGATTTTGTTAACCATGCACGACTGCAAAAACAAATTCATACACCAATTTGCTTAGATGAAAATATTCGATCTCTTGAAGATGCTATTCAGGCCTATGAGCTCCAAAGTGCTAAAGCGATTAATTTAAAAATTGCGCGAGTAGGCGGACTTACGGAGGCGATTCTGATTGCCCAATTTTGTGAGCAAGTGGGTATGCTTGTTTGGTGTGGTGGAATGTTAGAGGCGGGGATTGGGCGTGCGTTTAATATCGCATTAGCTGCACGTTCTGAATTTCACTTTCCTGGAGATATTTCAGCTACCAAACGTTATTTTAAACATGATATAATAAAAAAGGATTTTGAATTAAACAACGGGGAGATAGAGGTTCCGCAAGGTTTAGGGATAGGTGTTGAACTTGATCAAAAAAACCTACAAAGATTTACAATAGAGGAACGCGATATAGTGTTAGACTAGGGAATGGAGCTGAAACAGGTTTGTTCATATGGGTATTATTGACTTTTTTGATTGGCATCATTTTAATACCAATCATACGTAAATTTGCCATTTTGATAGGTGCCGTTGATGCGCCAAGAGAAAGGCACAGCCATAAACGAGTAACGCCAACATTAGGCGGTATTGCTATTTTTTTTAGTTTTTCAATAGGTTTTTTTCTTGCCCCCATTGATAAAACAGGATTTTTACCAGTTTACATAGGTGCTTTAATTATTATTATTACAGGATTTATTGATGATATTGTGGAATTATCACCAAAATTAAAGCTTTTAGGACAGATTCTTGCTGCACTATGTGTCACGGTTTGGGGAAATGTAGTCATTGAATTCATCAACGTTCCTTTTTATGGTCAAATAGACTTTGGCTGGTTAGCTGTTCCTATTTCAATGATTTGGATTATCGCTATTATTAACGCTTTAAATTTAATTGATGGATTAGACGGGCTCTCGAGCGGTATATCAATTATTGCGCTGATGACGATTGCTGGAATGGCTGTTATTTTAAAAGACACATTTGTAGCGCCAGTCGCTTTTCTTCTTGCTGCTGCCGTGTTTGCATTTTTACTATTTAACTTCCCGCCAGCATCTATTTTTATGGGGGATACAGGGGCCTTGTTTTTGGGATATATGATTGCCGTTTTATCACTTATGGGCTTTAAAAACGTAACCTTTATCTCACTTCTTGTCCCGCTCATTATTTTAGGCGTACCTCTGTCCGATACATTCTTCGCGATTATTCGCAGGTTAAAGAAAAGAACGCCGATTTCTGCTGCTGACCGCTCACATATTCATCATCGACTTCTAGCTCTTGGCTTCACTGAACGCCAAACGGTACTTTTAATTTATTGTATGGCACTTTTATTTTCACTAGCAGGTTTTGTATTTTCTTTCTCAACCACATGGGGATCACTTCTTCTTTTAGGACTACTGATACTTTGCATAGAGGTTGTGGTAGAGTTTATTGGGCTTATTAGTGAAGACTATCGTCCTGTTTTAAATATTTTACAAAAAATTCACCGTAAACGAAAATAAAGCATACGCTACTCTAGCGTATGCTTTATTTTTATTCATTTGAACTTTTTGTATCGCTACTTTCATCCTGATAAGGTGTAGCATTTGGGAATGGTTTCGAAATATTCAACTCATTCGCGAATTCATTGGCAACGCTTTGGACGGAATCTTCATTTAATGAGTAGTAATAGACACCGTTTTGTGGAGCATCTTGCCCTTCTAAATTGAGAGATTTAATTTCAATTTTATTCGTCATTCCAAATTTAGCGATAGAAAGCATTTGGTTAAAGGTTAAATTCGTTTTCATATTTTGACCAACAGCATCAATAATACTTGAATATTTGTTAATGGATGAGAACTTAGTTGCTTCATTTACAATAGATTCAATAATGAGTTGCTGGCGTTTACCACGCTCGATATCATTATCAATATGTCTCGTTCTGGCTAAAGCAAGTGCTTCTTCACTATTTAGATGTTGCTTCCCTTTTTTTAGAGAAATTGCATCTGCTTCATCTTTTGAATTTTGTTCTGTGAAAGAGACAGGAACATCAACATCAATGCCACCAAGTGCGTCGATAATTTTAAGAAACGCATCAAAATCAAAGCGTACATAATAATCAATTGGGACTTGGAATTTTTCTTCTACAGTTTGCATTGTAAGCTCAGGTCCACCGAAGGCATGTGCAGCATTAATTTTTGTGTATTTATCAATATCTTTTTTATCAGATTGGATGTGAACATAGGAGTCTCTGGGGATGCTGGTCATTTCTACTCGAGCATCTTTGACGTTTACAGTTGCTAAAATAAGTGAGTCACTACGAGGATTTCCATCAGATGCACGCTTTTCACTTGTATCAACACCAATAATTAATACAGAGAAGCTATCTTTGATTGGCTCGATGTCTTTAGTACGTAGAGTGGAAGCTTGTCCGTTTCGAACGTTGTCATAAGAATTATCTGCAGCTAATTTTGTTTTGCTAAATAAAAAAGTACCATATCCGACCCCAACTAAAATGAGGAGCATGATAGGAATAAGTATCCAGTATAGTATTCTTCGGCGGCGTTTGTACTTGGAAGCTCGTTGGCGTCCGTTAAAGCCATTGTCCATATATTTTTCTCCTTAAATGTCGTTTTCAATTTGCTAACAACAAACATACACATAATTGTACCATTTATAAGGAGCTACAATGTTACATAAAATTTAAGATTTCTTAAATTTTAATTTTAATGAGTTCTTATAAATGTGTTAATCATCTTTACATTATACCGAACTATTTATGAAAAAAACATAGAAAACATATAAGCTTTCAAAATTGTAATATAAATGAAAGTTTAGTCTCATTTGAAATATAACTTATAAATGAAAATAGTGCAGACTTTTTTAGTATAAAGATCAAGCTCCTCCGTTTGATTTTCCAACTGAAAACCAAGCTTCTCTAAGAGTGAAATAGAAGCACTGTTATCCGGAAGAACTTTTGCGAACACGCCTTTATAAGGTAAATAAGACTCTATTTCACTTAAAAAACCTGTTAATAGTTCTGTCATATATCCTTTTTTCCAAAAAGATTTTGCGAGCTCATACCCAATTTCAATAGTATGATCCAACGAATTTATTTCATTAATTCCTAGTGACCCAATAATCTCTTTATTTAAAAAAATGGTGTACCGACAAGCGGCTGGTTCAGCGTTAATCGCTTTAATCATTTCTTCAGCTTGAAGAACAGTGGTAAATTTTTCGATATTCATATATTCAGCTACTTCTGAATCTGACCATATTTTAAAAAGGGAAGGAGAATGGGCTAAAGTCGTTCGAACCATGGTCAGCCTTTTTGTTGAAATAATTTCTGGAAGAGCATGAAATAAATTTACAATCATTGATTATACATCCTTCTCGCGATATTTTTGTTCGCCTTCAGTGCAAGAAACTTGGCCATTTGATAATTCGGTTATTTTAGATTTAAATGAATCTATATCATGATAATCTACAAAAACATATAGAGTGACTAATTCAGTGAATTGTTTTTCCATAATTTGATAGCGTTGTTGGTCTAAGAAGTTCTCAAATTTTCCTAGTTGTGAATATTCGATGCTAAAATGGACGATAGTTGCTAATTTACGATCCACTATACCGATTTCTTCACAAGCATTACTAACTGCCTTACCATAAGCACGTACTAAACCACCTGCGCCTAGTTTTGTACCACCAAAATAACGTGTAACTACAGTGACTGTATTTTTTAATTGTCGTTTTTTTAATACTTCAAGCATTGGTACTCCCGCAGTCCCGCTTGGTTCGCCATCATCATTTGCTTTTTGAAATTCATCTCTTTCGCCAATTAAATAAGCTGAGCAATTATGAGTGGCATTCCAATGTTCTTTTTTTATTTGGGAAATAAATTGTTGCGCTTCTTCTTCGGTTTCGGCACGTGAGATATGGCAAATAAAGCGCGATTTTTGTATGATTGTTTCAAAAACGCCATTTTCTTTAATCGTTAAATAATGATCTAACATGTTTTCCTCCTAGCCAAATAGAAGTGGATATTCTGCTTTCATTTTATAGGAAATAGCAGGACTTGTATAGAATTTTTTTACTCATAAAGTATCATTCTGGGTGAAGCGTGCTAAAATTCATGTTATAATAAAATATACTATTACTTTAGATAGAGATATGACTAAAAATATCTTTTCATATAGGCAAAATGAAATATACGTATCGTTGGAAAAGAATACTTAGGATACAGTAATAGAAGTGTAAACTACAGATAATGAAAATTAACTATAATGGGTATTCAAGGGGATACTTTAGGGCTAGAAAAGCAACAATAAAAAGAGAAATTGGCAAAATAAAAAATGAAATTTGGTTAAATTAGAGGAGGAATTATTTATATGACTCTCAAAATTATGATTGTCGATGATCATCAATTATTTCGCGAAGGAATTAAACGCATTTTAGAGCTAGAAGAATCGTTTGATGTTATTGCTGAGGCGGAAAATGGAAAAAACATTGTTGCAAAGGTTAGAGAATATAAACCAGATATAGTTCTAATGGATATTAATATGCCAACAGTGAATGGTTTAGATGCAACGGAAATGCTAGTAAGACAATTTCCAAGCATCAAAGTTATTATTTTAACTATTCATGACTCCGATGAATATGTAACTGAAGCACTTCGTTCAGGAGCGGTGGGCTATTTACTAAAAGAAATGGATGCAAAAGAACTTGTTGACGCTATTAAAATTGTTGATGCAGGAGGTGCGTATATTCACCCTAAAGCAGGCATTAAGCTGATTCGTGAATATCGCCATTTAGCTAGTACCAACACAGCGCAAGGGATTTATGGCTATCAACAACCAGAAGTAAAAATGCCGCTTCATATTTTAACACATAGAGAGTGTGAGGTGCTCCAATTACTGACGGATGGCAAAAGTAACCGTGGAATTGGTGAAACCTTATTTATTAGTGAAAAAACAGTTAAAAACCATGTCAGCAGCATCTTGCAAAAAATGAAAGTGAATGACAGGACGCAAGCCGTTGTAACAGCTATCAAAAATGGCTGGGTTTATATCCGTTAAAAGTTTCAGGGGGAAATCATGTCAAAAGAAAAAATTGCAGTTGTTACAGATAGTACAGCTTATATACCAGCCGAATTGATTGAAAAGTATCAGATTCATGTGGTGCCGCTTTCTGTTATTATTGATGGTGTTTCTTATAAAGAGGAAGTGGAGTTACAAACAGCTGATTTTTATAAAAAAATAAAAGAAACTGATAGTTTTCCAACTTCGTCCCAGCCTGCACCAGGGGATTTTATTTCACTTTTTCATTCACTTAAAGAAGAGGGCTATAACAAAGTAATTAGTGTTCATTTAACAAGTGGTATTAGTGGAACTTATCAAAATGCGGTATCAGCAGGGGCGTCTGTGGATGGTATAGATGTTATTGGTGTTGATTCTGGATTAGCATGTATGGCTCAAGGCACGCTTGCAATTACTGCCGCAAAAATGGCTATGGAAGGAAAAACAACAAAAGAAATTTTAAATCATATTGAAATGATGAAAAATTCAATGGATGCTTATTTTATGGTAGATGATTTAAATAATTTGCAACGTGGTGGTCGCCTAACCGGGGCGCAGGCTATTATTGGTAGTTTGCTTCAAATTAAGCCGATTTTACATTTTCAAGACAAGCAAATTGTGTTATTTGAGAAAGTACGTACACAAAAGAAAGCTTTAAAACGAATAGAGGAAATTTTAGAGAAAGCCGTTCAAAATAACGAGGCAGAAGAGGCATATGTTATTCATGGAAATGCTCCTGAAAAAGGCCAACAATGGTTAGAGGAGCTACAGAAGCAATTTCCAACAGTAGAATTCCATCTTAGCTATTTTGGTCCTGTTATAGGAACCCATTTAGGGGAAGGCACACTGGGCTTGACTTGGTCCGTTAAATAATCTTTAGAACTCAGCAGTTTATCATGCTGAGTTTTTTTGTGAAAAAAATTAAGTTGGGAACGGAAACCTTATTTTGGAGAAAGAAAAACAGATTTATCCCTTATAATAAAAAACCTATTTTATACATATGAAAAACCTATTTTAACTCCTGCAAAGAAAGTAGAAATAGGTTATAACTATATGGACGAGGTGATTTATGCTAAAAGGGTTACTATATGTTTCAAGTGATTTAAAATTAGTAAAAGGAATCGAGGTTTTGCCTAGCATTTTAAATGCTGATAAAAATCCATTTTGTTTTAGATGTGGAAATAATGAAAAAATCCGTTTTGCGAGCTTACCCAATAAAGCTTTATATTGTAGAAATTGTTTGAAGATGGGCCGTATTAGTCATATTGATGACCTATATTATTTAAAACCAGATGAACAAGATCGCTTGTATTTTGAAAATCCACTTGAATTTGAAGGAACACTATCGCATGCGCAACAAGGAGGAGCAGAGGCTATTTTAAACGCGATTCGGACAAAAAAACCATTACTTTTATGGGCAGTAGCGGGTTCTGGGAAAACAGAAATGATGTTTCCGGGAATCGAAGAAGGTTTGAAAAAAGGTCTCAGGATTTGTTTGGCCTCCCCGCGCGTTGATGTTTGTATTGAGCTTGCGCCTCGCCTAAAAGAGGCATTTCCAGATGTTCCTCAGGCGTGTTTATATGGTAGCTCTAATCAAACTTTTGCTGGAGAACCTTTTGTAATTGCGACAACACATCAATTAATACGTTTCTATCATTATTTTGATTTAATCTTTATTGATGAGGTAGATGCATTCCCTTTTGCAAAAGATCCGTTCCTTGAATATGCTGTTCAAAAAGCGGGCTGCCCGGAGTCTGTCCAAATTTATGTAACAGCAACTCCGGAACGGAAATGGCAGTTAGAAGCTTTAAAGGGAGAGCGTAATTACATCAAAATTCCAGCGAGATATCATGGCTTCCCTCTTCCAGTTCCAAAAGTATGCTGGATTGGAGATTGGCAAAAAGAATTAAATAAAAAGCGAATTCCTTCTAAGGTTTTAAAGTGGATAAAGAAAATCAGATACTTAGAAAAGCCAATTTTAATTTTCTTTCCAACAATTGATGTAATGTTTCAATTTAAAGATATAATACAAGCGTATGGTTTTTCGGATATTGAAACGGTCCATGCGGCTGATGAATTACGAAAAGAAAAGGTAGACCAACTACGCGGCAGAAAAATCTCAATTTTACTTACCACAACTATTTTAGAAAGAGGTGTCACTTTTTCTGATGTGCAAGTAGCTGTTTTTGGAAGCGAAGGACCTATTTTTACTGAAGCGGCACTAGTACAAATTTCTGGGCGCGTCGGCAGAAAAAAAGATTTTCCAAGTGGTGAGGTATGGTTTTTTCATTATGGGAAAACAAAAGAGATGATAAGAGCTATCCAGCATATTAACTTGATGAACAAGCAGGGCTATGAAGAGGGCTTACTTAATGATGGATAGATGCCGAATATGTTTTCAAAAAATGTATGAAACGATTGGCTGGAAAAATATACTGATATTACCAAATGAAAGGCTTTTATGTGAGATGTGTTGCAACGAATTTCAACAAGCAGAAGCTAAAGCAGGGGTTGTTTTTAAAAAATCCGCTTTTACAGATGAAGTGATAGAGGCTTATTTAGAGCAAGGCGATTATATATTGGCTGAGGTGTTAGGTAGCTTATTAAGGAATAAGAACTATTTGCCTAAAATAGTTTATATCTCTAAACCGAATGTAAATGAACGAATTGGTTATCATCCGGAGATAGAGCTATTAAAATTTGCGGGTGTGAGTTATAAATTGGTAGATGAAGAAATGAACCAGACTAGAGCGTGCTTTTTTACACTTGTTGAGCTCGAGGAGGACGAAAAGGATAAAATTAGTAAAGAATGTACTTTAAGCAGGGAAAAAATTTATTTTACATCACTTTTTGAAAAATAAAGAAAAAATAGGTTTGTTTTTAAAGAAAAGTGGAATGAATTAGTAAAGTAGAGAAGAACAAAAATCGTGTTAGTTTATCAGGTAAATATTTGCAAAAAGTGGCATTATACCTTAGACTAGAAGTAAGAAGAGAACGCTCTTCTTCGTAAGAATTTTTGTTTTATCCCAAAGGAGGAATTACAATGCTTAAGTACAACATTCGTGGTGAAAATATTGAAGTAACTGAACCAATTAGAAATTACGTTGAGAAGAAGATTGATAAACTCGAGCGGTATTTCACAGAGGTTCCAGATGCCAATGTGCATGTGAATTTAAAAGTTTACTCTGATAAAAATGCAAAGGTTGAAGTAACAATTCCTCTCCCAAATCTTGTTCTTCGTGCTGAAGAAACAAGCGGAGATTTATATGCAAGCATTGATTTAATTGCAGATAAATTAGAAAGACAAATCCGTAAACATAAAACAAAAGTAAATCGTAAAATGCGTGATAAAGGAGCGCAACAAGATTTCTTCGCTTTTGGGGAAATTAGTGAGAGTGCGCCAGATGAAAATGAATCTGATTTAGAAATTGTACGTACAAAACAATTTGATTTAAAACCAATGGATAGTGAAGAGGCTGTACTTCAAATGAATTTATTAGGCCACAGTTTTTATGTCTATACAGACGCTGAATCTGATGGAACAAATATTGTTTATCGTCGTAAAGACGGGAAGTACGGTTTGATTGAAACAAACTAATCCTTTATAAAAAAACGTCCTGCCACATCGAGCAGGACGTTTTTATTTTGTGAATTTATTTAGTTCCTAAAAAAGGTCCATAAGCATTAGCGAAACCATTGTTATAGAGAACACCATTCTTATCTTTTCCTACGTCCCAGTTTGCGGACCATGTCATTAGGCCTTTAAGTGGGGTACCGGCTGCTTTTAGATTGTTGAGTGCATCGTAAACATTTTGTGGATTTATGACATAACCTGTTGCCGCAGCATCATTATTAGCAGGTAGACCAAGAACTAATTTGTTTGCTGGGATTTGGAGGAATCCTCTTGTCCCGTGTATGAAGGAGTCGGCCATGTAATAAAGAAATTCTTTTTTTAGTGTATCATTATTTTGTGCAATCCATTGGTTAGTTTCATCTACCCAGACACCATCGCCACCTTGGTTATATAGTTGCGGTGCAATGTAGTCGTAATAACCATTTAAAGAAGTAATATAGGTTTCATAAGCGCCACCTGGTTTTAAGTAGGGGAATTCAGGCGCCATAGTGATTAAAAAGTTTTTTCCTTGTGATGCGTAATGATCTTTTACAATTTTTAGCGCAGCAGGGATAACGGTTTTATTGTTTCCCGCCGTAATGGCTGTTTGTTCTAAATCAATGTCTAGGCCATCGAAGCCGTATGTTTCGACTTGGCGGATGATTTCATTAGCGAAGGCTTGTTCGTCACCCGTTTGTAGTTGAACATGGCCATCAGCACCACCTAAAGCTAACAGAACGGCTCTGCCTTGGCGATTTAATTCTGCTACTTGAGAACGAAATTGAGCGTCTGTTAGGCCTGTTGGTTTAAATGTTGGGATTCGGTTTACACCGTCGCCCTTCATAAAAGCAACTGGAATAACATTATAAGCAGAATTCACATCTTTTAATGCAATATCAGCTGAGGTTCCTTGCTTATAGCCATCATTTCCTGTTGACTTCCAACTATGCCAGTATCCGACTAGCACCTGTTTATTGGATAGATCTGGCATGATCGAGGCATCATCTGTAGCGGCTTTGACTGGATGGCTCCCCGCGAAACCCAGTCCGATTGTCACAGCACAAGCTAAAATACTTCCCGTTACCCATCTTCTTTTGTTCTTCAAAATAAAAATCCTCCTTTTTGTATACGCTTACAAATAGAAGCGTTATTGGTCTTGCTTTGTGAAAATACCCGCGACGGAGCAGCTTAAACATTGAAAAAAGCGATTTGTTGTCAGAAGGTATAGACCAAAGATGTGAAAAAGAAGGAGTAGAAACCTTTATCAGCTAAACCAAAATAAAAAAAATTTTTAGTGATGACTTTTTCACACAATGTACACATCTATTTTGTATAGAAGATGTTATAATGGTTGATGGCTTATAAAACGGGGAATAAAATAAACAATCCTATTTTCAATTTTTGAGAATAAGTGATAAAATTAATTAGTGTATCTTAATGAAGCGAATCCAGAAATTTAAGATAGAAAAATAATAGTAGTTAATTTATGTAGAGGAGAATCGATTATGGCAGGAATGTTGAAAAAGATTTTTGAGTCAGGTAAAAGAGATATCAAATATCTTGAAAAGAAAGCCGATCAAATTGAAGCTCTGGCTGATGAAACAGCGGCGCTTTCAGATGACGACCTTCGAGCAAAAACAGTAGAATTTAAAGAACGTGTACAAGCAGGTGAAACACTAGATGATATTTTAGTGGAAGCTTTTGCAGTTGCACGTGAGGGAGCAAAACGTGCGTTAGGTATGTTCCCATTCCGTGTTCAATTAATGGGTGGTATTGTTATCCATGAAGGGAATATTGCAGAGATGAAAACCGGGGAAGGTAAAACGTTGACAGCAACGCTACCGGTTTATTTAAATGCGCTTTCGGGCGAAGGTGTTCATGTAGTTACTGTCAATGAATACTTATCTCAACGTGACTCAGAAGAAATGGGTGTTTTGTACAATTTCTTGGGTCTCTCAGTAGGACTAAACTTAAATGCTCTTTCTAGTGAGGAAAAGCGTGAACAATACGCATGTGACATTACGTATAGTACAAATAATGAATTAGGCTTTGACTATTTGCGTGATAATATGGTGGTTTATAAAGAACAAATGGTGCAAAGACCACTTTCGTTTGCCATTATCGATGAAGTTGACTCCATTTTAATTGATGAAGCGCGTACGCCGCTTATTATTTCAGGAGAAGCTGAAAAATCGAATGTTTTATATGTTCGTGCGAATACTTTTGTAACAACTTTGACGGAGGAGACAGATTATACGGTTGACATTAAAACAAAATCTGTCAATTTAACCGAAGAAGGTATGGCTCGTGGTGAGAAGTATTTTGATGTTGAGAACTTGTATGATTTAGAAAACACGGTGCTGCTGCATCATATTGCACAAGCGTTAAAAGCAAACTACACCATGGCGCTTGATGTGGATTACGTTGTTCAAGACGATGAAGTTTTAATTGTTGACCAGTTCACTGGACGTATTATGAAAGGGCGCCGCTTTAGTGAAGGTTTACACCAGGCTTTAGAAGCTAAAGAAGGAGTTACCATTCAAAATGAGTCGAAAACAATGGCGACTATTACATTCCAAAACTACTTCCGTATGTATAAAAAATTAGCGGGGATGACTGGTACGGCGAAAACGGAGGAAGAAGAATTCCGCGATATTTACAATATGCGTGTTATTGAAATTCCGACAAACCGTCCGATTGTGCGTGATGATCGTCCGGATTTAATTTATACAACCATTGATGCAAAATTTAATGCAGTGGTAGAGGATATTGCTGAGCGTCATGCAAAGGGGCAGCCTGTTCTTGTTGGTACGGTTGCGATTGAGACATCTGAGCTTATTGCGAGCAAATTGAAGCGTAAAGGAATCAGGCATGACGTTTTAAATGCGAAACAACATGAGCGTGAAGCTGATATTATTATGAATGCAGGGAAACACGGCGCGGTTACTATCGCAACGAATATGGCCGGTCGTGGTACAGATATTAAACTTGACGAGGAAACTGTTGCAGCGGGTGGCTTAGCTGTAATTGGTACTGAGCGTCATGAATCTCGTCGTATTGATAATCAGTTGCGTGGTCGTTCTGGTCGTCAAGGGGATCCGGGGGTTACACAATTCTATCTTTCTATGGAAGATGAGTTAATGCGTCGTTTTGGTTCTGACAATATGAAGAGCATGATGGAACGTTTTGGAATGGACGAAGAAGCAATCCAAAGTAAAATGGTTAGTCGTGCTGTAGAATCTGCACAAAAACGTGTAGAAGGAAATAACTTTGATTCTCGTAAACAAGTCCTTCAATATGATGATGTTCTACGTCAACAACGTGAAGTCATCTATAAACAACGTTATGATGTGATTACAGCTGAAAATGGCTTACGTGAAATTATTGAAAAAATGATTGAGCGTACGGTGCACTATGTCGTGACTTCAAATGCTTCCTCACATGAGGCGGAAGAGGAATGGAATTTACAAGGTATTGTAGATTTTGTAGATGCAAATCTACTTCATGAAGGTGCTATCACGGTTCAGGACTTACAAGGTCGTACTTCAGAAGATATTGAAGCCTTTATCTTAGGGAAAATTAAAGAAGCGTATGATGAAAAAGAACAACTTCTATCTGAAGAAGAATTTAATGAGTTCCAAAAAGTTGTTTTACTTCGTGTAGTAGATACAAAATGGGTGGATCACATTGATGCGATGGATCATCTTCGTGACGGTATTCATTTACGTGCATATGGACAAATTGACCCGCTTCGTGAATATCAATCGGAAGGTTTCGAGATGTTTGAAGCAATGGTTTCCTCAATTGATGAAGATGTTGCGCGCTACATCATGAAAGCTGAAATTAGACAAAACCTTGAACGTGAGCAAGTGGCGAAAGGGGAAGCTGTCAATCCGGACGAAGGGAAACCAGAAGCAAAACGCAAACCGGTTGTGAAGGGTGAGGAGATTGGTCGTAATGACCTTTGCCCTTGTGGTAGCGGTAAGAAATATAAAAATTGTCATGGTAAAGAAGCATAAGAATCTCGGGGCGCTATTTTGGCGCCCCTTTTCTTTGCAAAAAAATGTTCTGGTAATGTGGGCTTAATTTTTATATACTAAAATAAGTTTAGAATAATAAAAAAAGGTGGAAATAACTATGGAATTAGCAGAAATTCGTAATTCGCTTGAAAAAACAGCGAACCAAATCACAGACTTTAGGGGGTCTCTTTGACTTAGAAACGATGGAGGTGCGTATTGCGGAGTTAGAAGATCAGATGCTTGATCCGGATTTTTGGAATGATCAGCAAGCCGCACAAAAGGTGATTAATGAGTCAAATGGTTTAAAAGAGGTTTACAATGCGTTTCATAAACTTGAAGAAGAACAGGAAAACTTAGAGGTAAGTCTTGAGTTGCTCCGGGAAGAGGCGGACGCGGACTTACAAAAAGAGCTAGAGATGGAACTCGTTTCGTTTATGAAAGAGTTGGATGAGTTTGAGCTGAAGCTTATGCTAAGTGATCCTTATGATAAAAATAATGCGATTTTAGAGCTACATCCTGGTGCTGGCGGAACGGAGTCGCAGGACTGGGGTTCGATGCTCCTTAGAATGTACCAACGTTTTGCTGAAAAGAAAGGCTTTAAAGTGGAGACGCTCGATTACCAGGCGGGTGACGAGGCCGGAATAAAAAGTGTAACGCTTCTTGTAAAAGGGCACAACGCTTACGGATATTTAAAAGCGGAGAAAGGCGTGCACCGTTTAGTTCGAATTTCGCCATTTGATTCATCTGGTCGACGTCATACCTCGTTTGTTTCTGTAGATGTAATGCCAGAAATGGATGATGATATTGAAATTGAAGTACGGACGGAAGATTTAAAAATCGACACGTACCGGGCAACTGGAGCTGGCGGGCAGCACATTAATACAACTGATTCGGCTGTTCGGATGACGCATATTCCTTCTGGGATTGTGGTTACTTGCCAGTCGGAACGTTCGCAGCTGAAAAACCGGGAACAAGCGATGAAGATGCTAAAGGCGAAGCTTTATCAAAAAGAACAGGAAGAAAAAGAGGCGGAATTAGCAGAACTTCGCGGGGAGCAAAAAGAAATCGGCTGGGGTAGCCAAATCCGCTCGTATGTTTTTCATCCGTATTCGATGGTAAAAGATCACCGTACAAATGTTGAAACTGGGAATACACAAGCTGTGATGGATGGTGATCTTGATGAATTCGTGAATGCCTATTTGCGTTCGCGTATTCAATAAGGCGGTGCTAAAATGACGAAAAAGCGAAATCGGGCACCCAGGAAAATTTGGTTTGTGAAAACGCTGGATTATTTTTATGTTATTTTAGGAGCAGCTTTCATTGCGATAGCTTTTAATGTCTTGCTATTACCCAATCATATTGCATCTGGTGGTGTGAGCGGTATTAGTACAATCATTAATTCGTTAACAGGCTGGACACCTGCATTTATTCAGTGGGCGCTTAATATACCTCTTTTTATCGCTGGTGTATTCTTTTTGGGCTACCAATTTGGGATTAAAACATTTATAGGAACGATGACCATACCGCTTTTTGTTTATCTGTCACAAGATTTTGCCCCGTGGACGCGCGAACCACTTGTGGCCGCCCTGTTCGGCGGCGTTTTAGTTGGTTTTGGTCTTGGTATTGTATTTCGCGGTAAGGCCTCAACTGGAGGAACCGACGTACTCGCGCAAATTGTGCATAAGTATTTTCATCTTTCGCTAGGCGTTTGTGTGGCTATTATTGATGGACTTGTTGTTATTTCAGCGATGTTTGTATTTAGTATTGAATCAGGCTTATATGCGCTAATTGCACTATTTGCAACAAGTAAAACTATTGATTTGGTTCAAGTTGGTTTAAACCAATCGAAAACGGTGCTTGTGATTTCTGAACATCAAGAAGAAATTAGGCAAGCTATTTTATTTAAAATTGATCGTGGTATTACACGTCTTTCGGCTAAAGGCGGTTATACGGACGATGAAAAGCAAATCTTGTTATGTGTCATTTCGCAAAGAGAATTTCCCAAGCTGAAGGAAGTGGTGAAGGAGATTGACTCTAGCGCTTTTGTTGTGGTGATGAGTGCGAGTGAGGTAATGGGCGAAGGCTTTTCAGTTTAAGAAAAGGTGTCACTAATACAAATCATTAGTGACACCTTTTTTATATAACAGATATATGACAGAACAGACTTGTGAGCCGCTAAACAAGCTAGGGCTGTAAGTATAACTGGTCTATCCCAATTATAAAAAACTGTAATCATTTTTAATCTCGTTGTAATGTTAATTTGTTAGGAAAAACGATACAATAAGGTCAGTGGAAAAAGAAGCGATGAAGGTGGCTTTTTTATATGCCTAAAAACAGGTATAAATTCCAACTGAAAATCAATTTTAAAAATCAAGATTTTAAACATACGAGATAAAGATATTTTACGATGAAAACTAGATTGTCATAGGCTGAAATATAACTGTAATGCAATTAACCTAGAGATGCAAAATTAGCATGTTATAATAGACTTTGTGTTGTAGTGTGTTTCACTCGGCATAACAGTTTTATGTCAAAGGTTATCATTGCATTACCTTACAAAACAAGCTCTTAAGAAAGGCAAGTTAGGTGATAAAATGATATTGATGGAAGACGTGTACAAGAAGTACCCTAACGGCATTACAGCCGCTAATGGTTTAAATATTAAAATTGACCAAGGGGAATTCGTTTATGTAGTTGGTCCAAGTGGAGCAGGTAAATCCACTTTTATAAAAATGATTTATCGTGAAGAACGAGCGACCAAAGGAAACATTCAAGTTGACCGATTTGATTTAATCAACTTGAAGAATCGAGAAATTCCGTTTTTGAGACGTGATGTCGGCGTTGTTTTCCAAGATTTTAAGCTACTTTCCAGTAAAACCGTATATGAGAACATTGCATATGCGATGGAAGTAGTGGAGAAAGACCCCGCTGAAATTAAAGAACGTGTCATGGAAGTTCTAGATTTAGTAAACTTGAAACATAAAGTTAGAATGCTACCAGATGAGCTTTCAGGTGGAGAGCAGCAACGAATTTCGATAGCTCGCTCCATTGCGAATATGCCAAAAGTTTTAATTGCCGATGAACCAACCGGTAATCTCGATCCAGATACTTCATGGGAAATCATGAATATCCTTGAAGAAATTAATCGTCAAGGCACTACGATTGTGATGGCAACTCACAATAAAGAAATTGTGAACACGTTAAAACACCGTGTTATTGCTATTGAAAATGGTCGAATTGCACGTGACGAGCAACAAGGAGAGTATGGATATGAAATTTAAAACATTTGGAAGGCATATGAAAGAAAGTTTCAAAAGTCTTTACAGAAATGGTTGGATGACTTTTGCAGCAGCAAGTGCAGTCACAGTAACACTTATTCTTGTGAGCGTGTTTTTTTCAATCTTAATGAACATGAACAAACTAGCGTCAGATGTTGAAAATGATGTGCAAATCAATGTACATATTTCGCTGGGTGCTACTAAGGCACAGGAAAATGAGTTAAAAGAGAATATCGAAAAGATTGATGGTGTGGACAAGGTAACTTTTTCTTCTAAAGATGATCAGTTGAAAAAGTTAGTCGGTGCATATGGAAAGAATTTCGAGTTATTCAAACAAGATAATCCACTTCATGATGTATTTATCGTTCAGGCTGAGCAGCCAGAACAAACGAAGACAGTAGCAACTAAGATTGAAAAACTTAAATATGTTGATGATGCAGAGTATGGTGAAAAAACCGTAGATAAATTATTCGATACATTGAAATGGGCAAGATATGCTGGTGTAGTGTTAAGTATTGGGTTACTCTTAACAGCTATGTTCCTTATTTCAAACACAATCAAGATTGCTATTTTCTCTAGAAGAAAAGAAATCGAGATTATGAAACTTGTCGGGGCGACAAACTGGTTTATACGTTGGCCATTCGTTTTAGAAGGCGCTTGGTTAGGTCTTATTGGCTCTATCGTGCCCGTCATACTAACTTTCGTAGGTTACATTAATACGTACAACTTGGTAAATCCGAAAATCGCGACAACCTCGCTTTCGCTACTACCACCTACACCGTTTGCTTACGAAATTAGTGCTTTAATTATTCTTATTGGAGTCTTAATAGGTGTTTGGGGTAGTGCTATCTCCATCCGAAGATTCTTGAAAGTTTAATCGTACTTTAATGCTATACCCGATATTTACAACAAAAAACAAAAGGAAAAAAGCTTAGGGAGCTTTTTAGGAGGTAAATTCTTTGAAAAAGAACGCTTTAATTGCAGTTTCACTTGCAACAGTTATGACTTTAACACCAGTATTTACAACAAATGTATTTGCGGATGTTAATACAGATATTCAAAAACAAGAATAAAAAAAATTAACGACTTAAAATCTAAAAAAGGTGATTTAGAATCTCAACTATCAAAATTAGTTGCTGATATGGAATCCGCTAAAAAAAAATGCTAAGAAACTACAAGCAGAATTTGACAACACTGGAAAAGAACTTAAAAAGTTAAACAGTGATATTAAAGAAATTAACGAGAGAATTAAAGAGCGTGAAGAAGTTCTTAAAGAGCGTGCACGCGCTATGCAAAAAACTTCTAACTCAAACGCGTATTTAGATGTTATTTTAGGATCTGAAAATTTCTCTGACTTAGTTAATCGTGTTTCTGCAGTTAACCAACTTGTTGATTCTGATAAATCTATCTTAGATGATCAAAAGAATGACGAGGAAGCGTTAAAAACAAAACAAAATGATGTGAAGAAGAAACAAGAAGCGCAACGTGTTGCGATTCATAAATTCGAAGCTGAACAAAATAAAATTGAAGCACAAAAAGCTGAAAAAGAAGCAGTTGTTGCTCAATTAGCAGCTGATCAAGCAAGTGCTGAAAAAGATAAAGCAAGCTTAGTAAGCGAACGTGATAAACAAGCAGCAGCAGCAAAAGAACGTGCTCGTTTACTTGCAGCGGCAGCAGCTCCAACCGCTGGTGTTGAAGAAAATAATAGCTCTTCAGAAGCAGCGTCTCCGGCAGCATCAAGTGCAACAAGCGAGCGTACGTCTTCTGCAAGCACAGCGAATGCTTCTTCTAATAATAGCGCTAGCAGCAGTAATAGCAGTGCAGGAAATACATCATCTTCTAGCAATTCAAATAATGCAAGCAGTAACGTTCAACCATCTGGAAGTGGATATTCTGCTATGATTTCTGCAGCTCGTGCACAACTTGGTAAACCTTATTCTCTAGGTGCAACTGGACCAAGCGCATTTGATTGTTCTGGTTTCACTTCTTACGCTTTCCGTGCAGCAGGTATTAGTTTACCAAGAACTTCTGGTGGACAATATGCAGCAGCACAAAAAGTTAGTGCTAGCCAAGCTAAACCAGGCGACTTAGTATTCTTCAATTATGGTGGCGGTATTGCGCACGTTGGAATCTATGTTGGCGGCGGTCAAATGATTAATGCTCAAAATGACGGCGTTAAATATGACAATATTTCTAGCGGATACTGGGCTAAATATTTAGTTGGTTACGGTCGTGTAGCTAACTTCTAAAAATAAGTTTGATGTATTGAAAATCGAAAAGTACCTTTGTCATACGACAAGGGTATTTTTTTATCCTTTTTTTCAAAAAAAATACTAAAAAAGATATAAAAAGTTAGGGGTTTTAACGAAAAATGAAAAAGAAATTAGTATCTGGGGTGCTTGCTTTTACCACGGTTGCACTTTTAACTCAACCGGTGAACGTACTTGCAAATGATATAGGCGGTATGGAGAGTCAAAAGAAAAAGATTCAAGAACAAAGATCTTCTGTTGAGAATAGTTTGGGTCAAAAAAACTCGGAAATGGAGCATTTAGAGACTGAATCACAAAATGTGGCCACTTCACTAGCACAAGTTTCAAAGCAAATTAAAGCAACAAAATAAAAAACTTGAAGAAGAGCAAATTAAAAATTATAATTGAGCAAAAAAAAAGCAAAACAACTTAAATCCGAAATTGCAGATTTAAAAGATGAAATAAAACAGCGTAAAGGTGTGCTTGATAAACGAGCGCGAGCAATTCAAACGAATGGTAATGGGCAAGGATATTTAAATGTGCTTCTTCAAGCAGAAGACTTTTCTGATTTCATTGGACGCGCGAATATCGTGAAACAAATCGTGAATGCGGATCAAGAAATTATGAAAAAACAGAAGGAAGACCAAGCTCTTTTAAAAGAAAAGCAAGATGCATCTTTAAAGAAATTAACTGAATTGAACCAGCTTGCGACTCAAATAGCAGTTACAAAAAATAATTTAGTGAGTCAAAAAGCGGAACAAGATGATTTATTACTTGCTTTAGCTACGAAGAAAGATAAAACGAATAAGGAAAAAGCCATTTTAGAAACAGAAAGAGCTAATTTATCTGCTGAGGAACAGAAGGTGGCTGCAAATCTTACGGCTGCGTATGCAGAAGAACAGCGTAAAAAAGAAGAAGCTGCTAAAAAGCGTTTAGCCGAAGCGAAACGACAACAAGCGCTAGCGGCAGCCGAAGCTAGGGCGAAAACAGTTGCACGTAAAGCAGAAACAACAACTCGAGGAAATAGTGTTGCGAAAAGTGAAGCTACAGCACCTGTCGAATCAGCTGCAAGTAGTGCGAGCAGTGCTTCCGCTCCTTCCTCTTCTGGGAGTATGTTTATTAAACCAGCTGCTGGTATTTTAACTTCTGGATTTAGCGAGAGAACAAATCCAGTTACTGGTCAATACGAATCACATAAAGGTCAAGATATTTCGACTGGAGGAACGGTACCAGTTTCTGCAGCAGCAAGTGGAACAGTTGTTTTTGCAGGTTACGGTGCGCCAGGAAGTGGTTACGGTGGATACGGTTATGTGGTTGAAATTGATCACGGGAATGGTTATCAAACGCTTTATGCGCATATGCGTGCAGGTAGTTTAAATGTAGTGGCCGGACAGCGCGTTATGCAAGGACAAAATATTGGAATTATGGGTTCAACAGGGCAATCAACAGGACAACATCTACATTTTGAAATTCATCAAAATGGTGTTCCTATTAATCCAGCACCCTATTTATAAAAATAAGTAAAGCTGAGCGAAGAAATTTGCTCAGCTTTTTGTTGTGAAAGGGGCGAAAAGCGTAGTTTTATGATATGATTGGATAGAATAAAACAAAAGGGAGAGAGCAAAGTGGGGATTTTGACAGCAATTCTCGTCATCCTGTTAGTTTTAAATGTTTTCTTCGCAGCAGTAACCGTATTCTTAGAACGACGTGATACATCAGCAACTTGGGCATGGCTGCTCGTTTTGACATTTATACCAATTATCGGCTTTATCATTTATTTGATTTTTGGTAGAAAACTTTCTAACAAAAAGATTTTTGACTGGAAAGGACAGGAGAAAATCGGGATAAAAGAATCAACTGAAAATCAAATTGAGTTAATTCGACAAAAGGAGTTTCCGTTCAGCGATGCCAATGTAAAAAAATATCGCGATTTAATTTACTTGCTTCTTGTAAATGACGGAGCTGTTTTGACGCAGGATAATAATGTAGATATTTATGTGGATGGTTATGAAAAGTTCGAAGCTTTAATGAAAGATATTGAAAAAGCAACGGACCATATTCATATTATTTATTATATATTCCGCTCTGATGAACTCGGGGAACGCATGATACGTTTACTCGAAAAGAAAGCAGCTGAAGGTTTGAATGTGAAAGTAATTTATGATGCCATGGGCTCAAGAACAACCAAAAAATCTTTCTTTAAGCAGTTGGAGAAAAATGGTGGTATGGTGAGACCGTTTTTTCCTTCAAAGCTTCCGCTCATTAATTTCAGGCTGAATTATCGAAATCACCGTAAATTAGCCATAATTGACGGGCAAGTAGGCTATATTGGTGGTTTTAATATTGGAGATGAATATCTAGGTTTATCCAAAAAATTTGGATACTGGCGTGATACGCATCTTAGAGTGCACGGAAAAGCAGTTTATGCGATGCAAACGCGGTTTATTATGGATTGGAATTCGGCGGCGCCTAATCATAAAGTAGATTATAAATCTAGATATTTTCCTGCTTTTTATGGCAATGGGCATACAAGTTTGCAAATTGTATCAAGTGGCCCTGATTCTGAATGGCAGCAAATTAAAAATGGTTATATTAAAATGATTAATTCCGCTAAAAAATCAATTTATTTGCAGTCACCTTATTTTATTCCAGATGCCAGTTTATTTGAAGCTTTAAAGCTGGCTTCACTTGCTGGAGTGGATGTGCGAATTATGATTCCGAATAAACCTGACCATGCCTTTGTTTACCGAGCTACGACAAGTTATGCTGGGGAATTAATGGAGACAGGCGCCAAAATTTTTATTTATGATAATGGCTTTATTCATGCTAAAATGCTTGTAATTGATGGGGAAATCGCTTCTGTAGGAACAGCGAATATGGATTTTCGTAGTTTCCGTTTGAATTTTGAAGTAAATGCCTTTATTTATGAAAAAGCACTTGCGCAAAAATTAGAAGATATTTTCCTAGAAGATATTTTAAAATCATATCAACTAACGCCTGAATTATATAAAGAACGTTCACTTTGGATAAAATTTAAAGAAGCAATTAGTCGCTTATTAGCTCCGATATTATAGAAAATGGAAGGGTGGAGAGAAATTGGAAGTTATAGAAATTATTTTAAAAGGCATTGCTAGTTTATTTCTTCAGCCGGTCTTTTATTTAGCCATCCTTTTCGTTATATTTGCTGGATATAATCGTGTAAAATGGGAGCGGAAATCGTTTAGTGTGCGTATTTATTCGCCTTTTATGGAGTTGAAAAACTTTTTTACATTAGGACTACTAGTCGCTTTTTTCATTTCAGTGATTTTATTTTTTGCTGGTTTTAGCGTAATGATGACGTGGATTGTTATTTTTAATGTGGTTACTATACTCGCGCTTTTAACATCGATGTTCCGTTTAACTTCTACAGCAATAACAATTGGTATTTCTAGTCTTGTCTTTTATTTTTGCTATTATTTTGATATTCAATTTGGACCGTTACAAGATAAATACTTATTCTACGATGATTTACTAGTGGATAATTTTATGACTGCAATGACGTTTTTACTCGCAGTATTATTATTTGTAGAAGCCTATTTAATCAGTCAAACAAGTGCAAAATCGCCTTCTCCATCTCTTCGGAAAAGTGAGCGCGGAAAATTTGTAGGGGCTTTTCAGCTAAGAAAATTATGGTTTATTCCTCTTGTTGCTTTTATTCCGGGAAATGAAATAACGCAACTATTTGATTGGTGGCCAGTATTCCATATTGGTGCAGATTCCTATACACTCATCATTTTGCCACTTGTTATTGGTTTTGAACAAAAAACGCGTTCGGAGTTACCGGAAGTTCTAAGTAAACAAATAGCGGGACAAGTCATGACACTTGCTGTTTTCATTGCAGGTATAGGGCTTTTGAGCATTGTCATCCCTGTACTAACACTCTTTGCTTTTGTACTGGCCATTATTTCTCGTTTTTGGATTATGTGGCGCTATTATCGTAATGATAAGTTTGCTCCTCAAAAATACATCCCGCAGCCGGATGGAATTGTTATTTTAGGGGCCAGAATCGGATCGCCATCAGCAAGAATGAGTTTAATAGCGGGTGAGAAAATTACAGAAGTGAATGGTATGCCAGTTAAAACGCGGGCAGATATGTATGAGGCGTTAAATATTAATCGCGCTTTTTGTCGTTTGAAAGTGGTGGATCAAAACGGAGAGCCACGTATTGAACAGACGGCTCTATATGAAAATGAGTCTTTCGAATTAGGGATACTTTTAGTAGAACCAAGATAAATCAAAACGAGTGCTGGGCAAAAATTGGATTTTGTCTAGTACTCGTTTTAAGTTTTTGTAAAGATATTGGTATTGCTATCCAGAAATCGTAAATTCATGCTATATTTAAGATGACAAGTAGACGGAATTTGTTAAGAAAGGGAGATTTTTGTGACTAAAATTTTAGTTGTAGATGATGAAATTTCAATTGTAACTTTACTGGAATTTAATATTAATAAAGCGGGTTTTGAAGTTTTAACAGCAACAGATGGGCAAATGGGTTATGAGCTTGCGGTTTCTGAAAAACCTGATTTAATCGTGCTTGATTTAATGCTTCCTAAAATGGACGGGATTGAAGTTACGAAAAAATTGCGTCAAAATAAATATGATTTTCCGATTTTAATGCTTACTGCAAAAGATGAGGAGCTAGATAAAATTATCGGCCTAGAACTTGGCGCAGATGATTATTTGACGAAGCCGTTTAGCCCAAGAGAGGTAGTTGCAAGAATTAAAGCGATTTTGCGTCGTGTGGGTAAGGCAGATGAAGCAAAAGAAGAGGAATCTAATGAAAATATTTTGGAGCTAGGAGATTTAAAAATTCATCGTGACAGTTACGAGGTTTTTATGCACGGGGAGCAACTCGAATTGACTCCAAAAGAATTTGAACTTTTGCTTTATTTGGCGAATCACCGTGGAAAGGTTTTTTCGCGGGATCAATTGTTAGATGCTGTTTGGAATTATGATTACATCGGGGAAACACGAATTGTAGACGTTCACATCAGTCATTTACGTGATAAAATTGAATTTGACACGAAACAGCCGCGCTATATTAAAACAATTCGGGGATTTGGCTATAAAATGGAGAATGTAAAAGGTGAGCTATGAAAAAATTATGGTTTAAAATTGGGATTTCCTTTTTTATCTTATTTTTCATTACGATGGGCTTAGTGGGGTTATTTTCTGGTGAACTCATGAAGACGACGTATTTAGATATGAAAGAAAATCAATTGGAAGATGAAGCGCGTGTTTTACTTCATACAACCAATATCGAAAATGTCAATTTAGATCAAAACAGTGCACAAATTCAAGAACAGCTTAGCCCGCTAACAGAAGAAGTGGATGCACGGATTACAATAGTAGATAATAAAGGACATGTGATTGCGGATTCAAAAGAAGATCCGACAACGCTAGAAAATCATGCGAATCGCCCGGAATTTAAAGAGGTGTTGCAAGATGGTCAAGATGTGGGGATTGCAACGCGAAAAAGTGATACGCTAGGATACAGTATGCTATATGTTGCTGTCCCTATTGTACAAAATGGGGATGTGGCTGGTGCACTTCGAATCGCAGTTTCATTGGAATCAGTTGAATCCGCGATTAATACGTTGTGGGGAAACTTATTCCTTATTTTTGGTATTGCGCTGATTTTAATCGCTCTTATTAGTATTTTTATTGCACGTAAAATCACGAAACCAGTTCAAGAAATTATTGAAGTCTCAACGGATTTGGCAAATCACGAATACAGTAGTCGGATTTACGGAAAATCAAGCGGGGAGCTACAAGAACTTTCAATTAGTGTGAATAAACTCGCCGAAAGTTTAGAAACACAGATGTTTGAAATTCGTGAAAACTCTCAAAGGCTTACGGCTATTGTGGAAAATTTGGTGAGCGGTGTGATGCTGATTAATCATGATAAAGAAATCGTGATGACCAACCGAATGATGTACCGTATTCTAGGAAAACAAGAGATTACTGGAAAGCCGTTTTATGAGGTGATTAAAAGTTACGGTTTAAGCGAGCTCATTGAAGAGACCCTTCAAACTAAACAAATGAAACAAGAGGAAATCACGATTTATTTCCCTAAAGAAATGATTTTAGATGCAAGTGTTTCGCCCATTTTAATGGAGGATGGGGAGGTTTCGGGCTTAGTGCTCTTACTTCACGATATTACGCAGATTAGACATTTAGAAAATGTCCGTTCAGAATTTGTTGCGAATGTCTCTCATGAACTGAAAACACCCGTAACGGCCTTAAAGGGATTTGCGGAAACGCTTTTAGATGGGGCGATGTATGATGAGGCGCTTTTAAAGCAATTTTTAACCATTATTAAAGATGAAAGTGACCGCTTGCACCGTTTAATTTTAGATATTTTAGCGTTATCTCGAATTGAACAAAAAACGCTACCGCTTCAAATTGAAGAAGTAAATGTGAATGATATGATGGAGCAATCTGTTAAAACAGTTAGTGAATTAGCTACATTAAAAGAAATCTCTATTCAAAAAAAATGGGATGAGAATAAGACCATTTTGATTGAAAATGAAGGGGATCGTTTACAGCAAATTTTAATTAATCTCCTTTCTAATGCTATACAATACACACCTGCAAAAGGAGAAATTTCGCTTCAATTAGAAGATTTGGGCGATGAGATTCAACTTATAGTGAAAGATAATGGTATTGGAATACCTGCGAAAGATTTGGAACGCATTTTTGAACGTTTTTATCGTGTAGATAAGGCGCGAACCAGACATTCTGGTGGAACCGGGCTTGGTTTATCAATCGTGAAGCATTTGGTGGATATGATGGAGGGCACGATTCACGTCACAAGCCAGGAAAACATAGGGACTACCTTCTATATTCGATTACCTAAACATCGTTAAGTGGAACATTCAAAAACATGATGACATTTGTCATGTTGTTGAATGTTTTTTTATTTTATTTACGCTAGTGAGAAATTTTTTGTAACGTAAACCGTTAGAAAAACGACAGGATTTAATGAAATTTACAAAAAATAAGCGGGTTTACAATTTCTTAACATTAGCTAAATATGTACTTAACTACAAACGGTTATAGTTAAACATGTAAGAAATACTAATTTTAAAAATAAGGTGGGTAACGAAATTATGAAAAAAAGAGTTTTGGGATTACTTACAGTTCTTTCAGCATTAATGTTAGTCTTAGCTGCTTGTGGTGGCGGTTCATCTAGTGATAAAGCAAATGGAAGCGCGGGAGATGGTAAAGAAGTTTCTGGGTCACTGACAGCAGTTGGTTCAACCGCACTCCAACCTCTTGTTGAAGCAGCAGGTAAACAGTTTCAAACAGAAAATCCAAAAGCGCAAATTAATGTGCAAGGTGGCGGTTCTGGAACAGGCTTAACACAAGTTGGACAAGGGGCAGTTGAAATCGGAAACTCAGATGTTTTTGCAGAAGAGAAGGACGGAGTAGATGCTTCGAAACTTGTTGATCATAAAGTAGCAGTTGTCGGAATGGCTCCTGTTACAAATAAAGATGTCGGTGTGAAAGACATTACACAACAACAATTAATTGATATTTTTACCGGTAAAGTGAAAAACTGGAAAGAGCTTGGCGGTAAAGATGAAAAAATTACTGTAATCAATCGTGCGGAAGGTAGTGGAACACGCGCTACTTTTGAAAAATGGGGCTTAAAAGGCGCATCAACCATTAAAGCACAGGAACAAGATTCTTCTGGAACAGTTCGAAAGATTGTAAGCGAAACACCAGGCGCGATTAGCTACCTTGCTTTCTCATATATCGATGATTCTATTATGGGCTTAAAAGTAGACGGAGTAGAACCAAATGAAGATAACGTCGCAACGAACGATTGGAAAATTTGGTCTTATGAGCACATGTATACAAACGGTGAACCTAAAGGCGTAACCAAATCATTCCTGGAATATATGACAAGTGAAACAATCCAAAATGATTTAGTACCACAATTAGGTTACCAGTCCATTCATTCTATGAAAGTAGAACGTGATTCAGATGGTAAGTTAACAGAGGTAAAATAAAAAAAGATGCAGGCTAAGGTAAAAATGACCGAAAGCCTGCGACTTACGGGAAGTCTTTCTTGTCTAACAAGGGAGACTTGCCCGCATGTTAGGGACTGAAAGGAGTTTTTAGCCTTGGAAATCATGAATGAAGAAAACCTTACGAAAACATCAAAAAAGGCTCGTTTAGAAACAAGAGGAAAGGTCATTACCTTTCTTTGCATTAGTATTATGATCTTAGCGGCCATCTCGATTCTTTATATGGTCATTTCAAAAGGATTATCCACCTTTTTTGTAAATAATGTTTCCTTTATTGACTTTATAACAGGAACGGATTGGAATCCATCTAAAGTTGATGCTGCTGGAAATGCTCTAGTTGGCGCACTTCCAATGATTATTGGTTCTTTTGCCGTTACACTTCTCGCGGCATGTATCGCCGGCCCGCTTGCTATTGGGGCAGCCATTTTTATGGTTGAAATTTCTCCTCGCTTTGGGAAAAAAATATTACAACCAGTTATGGAACTTCTTGTAGGTATTCCTTCAGTCGTTTATGGTTTCATTGGTCTTAGCGTTGTGGTTCCATTTATTCGTGAGCATATTTCAGGCAGTGGTTTCGGAATTGCAGCTGCCACAGTGGTGCTAACCATTATGATTTTGCCAACGGTCACATCGCTTTCTGTAGATGCGATTAAATCAGTGCCCCGTCACTACCGTGAGGCTTCTCTCGCGCTTGGGGCAACTAGATGGCAAACCATTTGGCGTGTAGTACTTCGGTCGTCGCGCGCAGGAATTATGACGGCTATTGTATTCGGTATGGCACGCGCATTTGGGGAAGCTTTGGCCGTTCAGATGGTAATCGGGAATTCAGCAGTTATTCCAACATCATTATTTGAACCAGCATCCACTTTAACCAGTATTTTAACAATGGGAATGGGAAATACCGTGATGGGCACACTTGAAAATAACGTTTTATGGTCGCTTGCAATGGTCTTACTTGCAATGTCCCTATTCTTCATTATTATTATCCGATTTATCGGCCGTAGGAGGAAAGCGAAATGAATGTAAAAACAAAAGATAAAATTGCAACAGGCGTATTTTATGCCATTGCAGCTATCATCGTTATCATTTTAGCAAGTCTTCTCGGCTATATTTTAGTCAAAGGTGTCCCGCAATTAAGTTGGCAATTTTTAACAACACCTCCAAAATCGTTCCAAGCCGGTGGGGGGATTGGTCCTGAAATTTGGAATTCCTTCTATATGCTTATTATTACAATGATTATTTCCGTACCTATTGCGCTTGGTGCAGGTATTTATATGGCTGAATATGCAAGGAAAAATTGGTTGACGGATTTAATTCGAACAATGATAGAAGTTTTAAGTTCATTACCATCGATTGTTGTCGGCCTATTTGGATTTCTCGTATTTGTTATTCAGATGGGGTGGAGCTTCTCGGTGATTTCTGGAGCACTAACGCTAACGATTTTTAACTTACCACTTTTAATTCGTGTAGTGGAAGATGCTTTAAATGCTATTCCAAGCACTCAGCGCGAAGCCGGACTTGCTCTTGGGTTAACCCGGTGGGAAACAATTACGCGCGTTTTAATCCCAGCGGCCTTACCAGCGATTATTACAGGGATTATTCTTGCGGCTGGTCGGGTATTTGGCGAAGCGGCGGCACTTATTTTTACGGCTGGTCAGAGTACACCAATTCTTGACTTTACAAATTGGAATCCGGCTGAAATTACGTCGCCACTTAATATCTTCCGTCCTGCGGAAACACTTGCTGTCCATATTTGGAAAATTAATGGGGAAGGAATTATGCCGGATGCAAGAGCTGTTTCTGACGGCGCTTCAGCGGTTCTCATTATCTCCGTTTTACTTTTCAACATTTTAGCGCGTATTCTTGGGAAAATCGTATTTAAAAAAATGACGTCTTCGTCTTAAAAGGAGTTTTGTAAATGATGATCACAAAAACGATGCCGATAAATGTGGAAGTTGAAGAAGCAAAAGTAGCCATTTCTCCTTTTGAACTGGACAGTCATGCGATGGCGACGAAAGATTTGCATGTTTATTACGGCGATAATCATGCGATAAAAGGAGTCGACCTTCTTTTTCCTGAAAATAAAGTAACCGCACTAATTGGACCTTCAGGTTGCGGAAAATCCACGTATTTAAGAGCGTTAAATCGGATGAATGATGAAATTGAAGGCTGTCGGATGGAAGGGGAAATTTTATATAACGGAATAGATATTAATCGCAAAGAAATTGATTTATACAATGTCCGTAAAGAAATCGGGATGGTTTTTCAAAAACCCAACCCTTTTTCAAAATCCATTTATGAAAATATTGCTTTTGGCTTAAAACGCCATGGTATGAAAAATAAAAAAGAATTGATGGAACGTGTAGAAAAAAGCTTGCGCGGTGCAGCTTTATGGGACGAAGTAAAGGATGACCTAAATAAAAGTGCGCTTTCACTCTCAGGAGGTCAGCAACAACGACTTTGTATCGCACGCGCCATTGCCATGCAGCCTAAAGTTCTTTTGCTCGACGAACCAGCATCGGCACTTGACCCGATTTCTACAAGTAAAATTGAAGATTTAATCAATGAACTTCAGGAAAAATACACCATTGTCATCGTCACACATAACATGCAACAAGCAGCACGAGTATCCGACTATACCGCCTTCTTTTACCTGGCGAAGTCGTCGAGTTCAAGAGCACAACCGAATTATTTACAAACCCAAGTGAAAAACGAACAGAAGATTATATTTCTGGAAACTTTGGATAAGAGGAGGCGGATAAATTGGTAGAACTGGCTGAAAAAACACAATTTATGATTGAAACGGACAAAGTCGATTTATTTTACGGATCAAAACAAGCCCTCAAACAAGTTTCTTTACAAATCAAAGAAAATTATGTGACGGCACTCATCGGCCCGTCCGGTTGTGGGAAATCCACTTTTTTAAGAACTTTAAATCGAATGAATGATTTAATTCCAAATGTAAAAACAACAGGAAGTATTCGAATTGCAGAAGAGGAAGTCAATCAAGCAAAACTAGATATGGTCAACCTTCGTAAACGTGTGGGTATGGTATTTCAACAACCTAATCCCTTCCCGTTTTCCATCTATGATAATGTGGCGTATGGTCCACGTATGCACGGTGTAACAAATAAAAAGGAACTGGATTCGATTGTGGAACGAAGCTTAAAACAAGCCGCGCTATGGGATGAGGTTCATGACCGTTTAGATAAACCAGCAACAGGGATGTCAGGCGGGCAGCAACAACGGCTTTGCATTGCACGCGTTTTAGCCGTAAAACCAGAAGTGATTTTGATGGATGAGCCCACTTCGGCCCTTGACCCAATTTCAACCGCAAAAGTAGAAGACCTCATTTTAGAACTAAAAAAAGATTATACCATTGTCATTGTAACGCATAATATGCAGCAAGCTTCGCGTATATCCGATGAGACAGCTTTTTTTCTAAATGGCGAGATTGTTGAATTTGCCGATACGACGACAATTTTCACAAACCCGAAAGAACAAAAAACAGAAGACTATATTTCTGGTCGATTTGGATAAGGAGTGTGTCAGTATGGTTGTAAGAAAACTATTTACAGAGCAGTTAAATGAACTACATCAGCACTTGTTAAAAATGGGTGTCCTTGTAAATGAATCTATTTTTAAAGCGGTAAAGTCCCTAGTAGAACGTGACCAATTGCTAGCTGAACAAGTAATAACGGAAGATAAAGCGATTAATGATATGGAGCTTTCGCTTGAACAAGGCTCCTTCGAATTAATTGCCTTGCAACAACCTGTTGGAACCGATTTGCGTAAAATCGTGACCGTTTTAAAAGCCAGTTCAGACTTGGAGCGTATTGGCGACCATGCAGTTAGTATCGCAAAAGCAACTATTCAATTAGAAAGTAGTAAAGCTTTAAAACCTATTCCAGAAATTCCGGAAATGGGTGAAATCGTAAAAGTAATGCTACACGACGTTTTAAACGCTTATTTAGCCGGCGATGCTAATCGTGCTCGTGAAATTGCGGCGCGTGACAATGAAGTCGATAAACTACACCGTTTAGTTTCTAAAAAATGTATTAGTTTAATGCAAGAAGATCCAGAGCACTTAGAAGATGTGACGCACTTACTACTTGTCGCGCAAAACTTAGAACGTATTGGGGATTACATTACAAACGTTTCGGAATGGATTGTTTACTTGGAAAGCGGTGAAATTGAAGAATTGAATCAATAATCAAAAAACGTGTTCCTAGTTGAGGGAGCGCGTTTTTGTTATAATACAGGTAAATAAATGTGTGAGGTGAAAAGCATGACTGACTTACCTAAAATTGGCAAGCCTGCAACAAATGCACTCGCGACAATTGGTATTAAAACGCTTGAACAAGTTAAAGAATACGATGAAAAAACGCTGGCAAACTTACACGGTATCGGACCAAAAGCACTTCAAATTTTAAAGCAGACCTTAGCTGAACGTGGATGGGCATTCCAAAATGATCCAGGCGAACAGACAGACTTCACATTAATCGCACCAACAGATTGTGACAACGCACCTAAAAAACGAATGATTCGAGATTACACCATCGCGACGGCAAAAGCGGACCGCAAAACATTAGAAGCGCTTTTAGTTGAAAACTTTGTTTGGGAAGTCCCTGGTGAATTTGAAATCCGTGGCCGAACTAAGTTTATGGATGAGCTTTTCAGCCATTCTGAACCCATCCGTTCATTAGAGCTTGAACATATTATTACGCATGGTAAATGCGGTGCATTAAATGGAGAAATGGTCACGAAGAAGGGACAACATGTTTATTTCTCCGATGTATTTGAATTTGAAAATCATGCAAAAGACGCTAAAATAACTAAAATTATTTCCTATGTGAGTATAAAATAGTTGTTCATTTTTCGAAAGTAAAGATTGTAAAAATAGTTATACTTAAAAGAGAGGTGAAATTTAAACGTTAGGAGTCTAATAAAATGATAACTTTAGCAAACAAAAAAGAAGAATTCTACCAAGCTCTTGTTGAAAAAAATCCGAATTATGATGGTGTGTTTTTTGCAGGTATCAAAACAACCGGCGTATTCTGTCATGCGACTTGTACGGCGAAAAAACCCAAATTTGAAAACTGTGAATTTTTTTCAACCGCGGAAGAAGCTTTACTTTCTGGCTATCGCCCGTGTAAAAGGTGTGAACCGCTATCCTATCCGCATAGCATCCCGGAAGAGGTGACTTTACTTGTTGAAAAAGTGGAACAAAATCCGGAGAAAAGGTGGAAAGAAAAAGATTTTCACGAGCTTGGCCTGCATTCTGCTTCAGCTAGAAGGAAATTTAAAGAGGTTTATGGTATGACGTTCGTTCAATACGCACGTTCTCGCCGAATGGGAATTGCATTTAAAGAAATTTCAAAAGGGGCAAAAGTGATTGATGAGCAACTAGCGGCGGGATATGAATCGGCTAGTGCTTTCAACGATGCATTTACAAAGATTATGGGCAATCCACCTAAAAAACAACACGGCAAAATGATTTATGCCAGCATTATCTCAACGCCAATTGGGCGAATGCTTAGCTTAACAGATTCAAACGGGCTTTATTTGCTTGAATTTATGAATCGGCGCGGGTTAGAACGCGAAATTGAAAAGTTGCGTCACGTACAAAATGCGCGTATCATTCCAGGCGAAACGGAAATAAGTCGGCAATTAGCGGGGCAGTTAACTGAATATTTTCAGTCGAAACGTACGCATTTTTCCATCCCCCTTTATACAAAAGGCTCTTCTTTTCAAAAGGAAGTGTGGCGATATCTTGAGGGAATCCCGCTTGGGGAGACGCGGACATATTTAGAAATGGCGACGGAACTTGGTAATCCTAAAGCGGTTCGGGCAGTCGGAAATGCAAATGGTGCGAATCAAATTGCGATTTTAATCCCATGCCATCGTGTGGTTCGAACAAATGGGGAACTAGGCGGCTACGGTGGGGGAGTGGAACGGAAAAAATATTTGCTTCAACTCGAAAAGTCTAAAATATTTTAGGTTTTTTTTTCTGCTTTTACTTGAAAAGTTAGAGATTATATATTAATATATGTATATATTAGCATATAAAGAATTTCCATCACAATAGTTGCGAGAATTGACAGTTTCGCGCTATCATATGAATATATGACCATATAGTAATGGAGTGAAGGAAATGAATCATTCAATTTTAGATGAAGAAACACTTTTTAATGTGACTCAAATATTTAAAGCGTTAGCGGATCCAACTCGAGTACAAATTTTAAATTTGCTTCAAGAGCGGGAGTATTCGGTGAATGAAATTGCACGGACGCTCGAATTTAACCAAACGACCGTATCACATCAATTACGTTTTTTAAAAAACCTACGTTTAGTTAAATCGCGCCGCCAAGGAACAACGATTTTTTATTCACAAGATGATAACCACGTTCTGGAGCTACTTGCTCAAGCCATTCGCCATGTTCACCACGAGTAGATGCGCGCGCTAATTCAGAAAGGACGGGGTTTATCATGACAGAATATCGTCTAAAAGGACTCTCGTGCGCACATTGCTCACAAGAATTAGAAATGGAAATTAAAAAGCTAAAGCATGCCGGGGACGCTAAAATTCAGTACAACACAGCGAAATTAGTATTACCGGAAAATGTAGCGCTAAAAGATGTAGAACAAATTTTGCAAACTGAAAAAGTTAGTATCATTAAAGAAGAGAGCGACGAACATCAGCATGACGCCAGTGATAAAAAATTGCTTTTTCAAATCATGATATCTACAGTCCTCTTTTTTGTGGCCTTTCTTTTGGAAGGAAAAATAGCAACGAGTCTTTCGTTTGTCATTTATTTTGCAGCAGCAGCGCTTAGTGGCTACGAGACTTTCTTTAAGGGAGCCAAAAACCTCTTCCGTTTTAAATTTACAATTGATACCCTCATGACAATCGCCCTAGTAGGTGCCTTCGCAATTGGAGACTACAAAGAAGGAACTGTCGTAGCCATTTTATTCGGCGTAAACGAGTATCTGGAAGGTTTTGGCATGCGGCAAGCGCGCAAATCGATGTCCGAATTATTAAAAGTGGCCCCTAAAACGGCAACGCGGATTTCAGATGGCGTGATGGAAACTGTTCTTACGGAAGATTTACAACTCCGGGACACCGTTTTAATCAAAGCGGGTGAAAAAGTTCCATCCGATGCGGTACTTGTATCTGGTGTGAGCTCCTTTAACGAGGCGGCGATTACGGGTGAGTCAATGCCTGTTGAAAAGCAAGTGGGCGATGCGCTTTTTGGTGGTGCCATCAATAACGAAGGAACCGTTCAAGCTGAAATAACAGCCCTTTACGAGGATTCCTCACTTGCGAAAATTTTGCATCTTGTGGAAGAAGCGCAGGAAACAAAAACAAAGACAGAGCTTTTTATTGATAAATTTGCCCGTTATTATACACCTGCCATTTTAATTTTCGCTATTTTAATTACGATTGTGCCACCACTTTTCTTCGGGGCGGCTTGGGGAACTTGGGTATATGAGGGGCTAGCGGTACTTATTATTGGTTGCCCATGTGCGCTTATTTTATCTTCTCCCGTCGCCATTGTTTCCGGGATAACGCGAAGTGCGAAAAATGGCGTTCTCATAAAAGGTGGCGTATATCTTGAACAGCTCGGAAAAATTCGGCAAATCGCTTTTGATAAAACCGGAACTTTAACAGCAGGAGAGCCAGTGGTAGCAGAAACCATCACGTATCACGACACATTCTTTGACATTGCCTACCGCATGGAGAGCGAGTCGAACCACCCGATTGCGCAAGCTGTTCGTGAAAAAGTTCAATCTTCTTTAGAAAAAAAAGGCCAAATGGAGCGTCTGCAAACTATTGCTGGAAAAGGACTTGAAGGCGTTTTAAATGGCGTTACCTATTTTGCCGGCAATGAAAGTCAAATCCCGCCTGAATTATGGGAAAAAGATGCCAAAAATGATGTGACTCGTCTTAAAGAAGCCGGTTATACAGTTGTCATTGTCGCGTCTGAATCAGCTATTTTAGGAATGTTTGGCGTTCGTGACGCTTTGCGCGCGGAAAGCAAACAACTCATTTCTGATTTACATCATCTAGGAATTAAAAATACCATCATGCTAACAGGAGACCATGCTAAGACAAGCAAAAAAAGTAGCAGATGAAGTTGGCATTGATACGTTTTATGCTGATTTACTACCAGAAGAAAAACTATCCAAAATTCGCCAAATACAGTCGGATTCAGGCAAAGTTGCTATGGTTGGTGATGGCATAAATGATTCCCCTGCCCTGGTTACAGCTGACTTAGGAATTGCCATGGGACAAGGAACGGATAGCGCAATTGAAGTTGCAGACATCGTTTTAATGCAAAATCACCTAGGGAAACTGCCTTTAACTATTAAAATTGCGAAGAAAGTACGGAAAGTTATCGCTTTTAATATAACATTCGCTTTAGGTTTAAAGGCTATTGCTTTATTATTAACACTACCCGGACTCTTAACACTTTGGATGGCGATTTTAGCCGATATGGGGGCAACCATTATTGTAACCTTACTTGGACTCACCATTTTAATTCGCTCCAGAGAAGAAAAATAATTAAGAAGACTAGCTTTTTCAATCGAAAAGCTAGTCAGACTGCTGACAAACGGCAATCTTCGTTGTTAGTGTCCTCCGTTCCGGTGCTCACGTACAAAAGTACGCTCCGCTCCGGTACAGAGGCACTGCCTAGAATCTCACCATTTGTCAGCAGTCTGATTTTGGTGAGAAGCGTTTTGTTTTACGTAAACTTTGAGTTTTTCTACAAGCTAACTAGCTTTTTCAATCGAAAAGCTAGTTTTTTATGGTAAAGTAAACATAAATAAATCTTGGGAGGAAAAGTAGTGAAAAAATTGACGGCACAACAGAAAACACTCGTGATAATCGGGATTATCTTGATGATTGCGGTGACGATTTTTGGAATTATTTGGAATAATCAATTGGCAGTTGTCATTATACTTGGAGTCGTTCAATTTATACTGATTCAAGCAGTTTGCTATGTCGGTATTTATTCACAAATGAAAGTAGGAACCTCACGAGGAACAAAGCTATTTAGTTGGGGAATTTTAACAACCATTGTATTTGCTGCCATCATCGCGATTTTTGCACCTGATAATTTCCGTTCTTACTCGGGCGCAATTATTGCTCTTCTTGGGTATGGCTCTGCACTTATCATGCGCGAGGTGGAAAATACGAATCCGGCTAATAAAAAACAAAAACGTGAAGAATAATAGATGGAAGGGTGATTTTGATGGGAATTCATCAGTATTTTCAAAGTTTATCGGATCTGGAAAACATTTATCGTTGCCCAGGTAAATTTAAATATCAAGAGCACTCGGTTGCAGAACATTCATTCAAAGTAACACAAATTGCCCAATTTTTTGGAAATGTGGAAGAACAGGCTGGGAACACAGTAAATTGGCGTGGCCTTTATGAGCGCGCGCTAAATCATGACTATTCAGAACTATTTATTGGTGATATTAAAACACCCGTCAAATATGCAACAACAGAACTACGCGAAATGCTTTCAGAAGTGGAAGAAAGTATGACGCAAAATTTTATCGAACGAGAAATACCAAATGAATTTCAACCGATTTATCGCCATTTATTAAAAGAAGGAAAAGACACAACACTTGAAGGGAAAATCCTAGCCATTTCAGACAAAGTAGATTTATTATACGAATCTTTTGGCGAAATTCGTAAAGGGAATCCAGAAAATATTTTTGTTGAAATTTATAGTGAGGCGTTAGCAACGATTTATGAATATCGAGATATGGAAAGTGTTAAATATTTCTTACGTGAAATTTTGCCTGATATGCTAGGAGAAAAGGGAATTCGCAAAACGGACTTGCCTGAATTAACGGCCGAAATAACAACTAAAGCGCTCCGCGGGGAATGAAACTTGTGAAATAAGAGAGGAAGATGAATGATGCTTGACCAAATAATATCGGCAATTATCTTCCCAGGCTTACTTATTATTATCTTAGCGCGCGTGACATTAAATCGCTACGTCGCTTTATTTTTAATGGTAGGGCTGATTGCCGCTAGCGCTAAACTTGGTTACACGGATACATGGTGGCTCATTATCATCGATGCTTTTTCCATGACAGTAGGGTTTATAGTGGCGACAACAATGCTTAAGCGGATTCGAAGTCGCGAGGAAGCACATAAATAGGTAAATCCGCAATCTAGTGGTAAAATAAAAAAAGGAAGGACGTAATCATATGGATTGCGTTCTTTCTGTCGTTATAAAAAAACCGAACGTATTTTCGGTTTTTGCTAGGAGAAGTTTCTTTTTTATGGTAAAATAAAGAGGCTGATAATGGGAAGAAAATGAAGCCTGAATGGGGGAACTCACATTGACCGATAAATTTGAACTCGTTTCAGAATATAAACCATCTGGAGATCAGCCGCGTGCAATCGAGCGATTAGTGGCTGGATTAAATAACGGGCTAAAACATCAAACTTTGCTTGGGGCAACGGGGACAGGTAAGACGTTTACAGTGTCCAATGTTATCCAAGAAGTAAATAAACCAACGCTTATTATGGCGCATAATAAAACACTTGCAGGTCAGCTTTACAGCGAATTTAAGGAATTTTTTCCAAATAATGCGGTAGAGTATTTTGTTAGTTATTATGATTATTATCAACCAGAGGCTTATGTACCTCAAAGTGACACATATATTGAAAAAGACGCGAGTATTAACGATGAAATTGATAAATTACGTCACTCAGCGACAGCATCTTTACTAGAGCGGCGCGACGTTATTATTATCGCTAGTGTATCTTGTATATACGGTTTAGGGGCCCCGGAAGAGTACCGGGAACTTGTTGTATCACTTCGTCCGGGAATGGAAATTAGTCGAGATAAATTATTACGTCGTTTAGTGGACATCCAGTATGACCGAAACGATATAGACTTCCAGCGGGGACGTTTTCGTGTGCGCGGAGACGTTGTCGAAATTTTTCCAGCTTCTCGTGACGAACACTGTATTCGTGTTGAATTTTTTGGCGATGAAATTGAACGAATTCGAGAAGTAGATGCGCTTACTGGAGAAATTACTGGTGAGCGGGAACACATTTCTATTTTCCCGGCATCTCACTTTGTTACGCGTCCAGATACGCTAAAACAAGCAATTGGTAATATTAAAATAGAGCTAGAAGAACGTCTTAAAGTGCTCCGCTCAGAAAATAAACTTTTAGAAGCACAACGTTTGGAACAGAGAACCAACTATGATCTTGAAATGATGGAAGAAATGGGTTATTGTTCAGGAATTGAAAACTATTCCAGACATTTAGCGCACCGTCCTGCGGGTTCAACGCCGTATACGCTCCTTGATTATTTCCCAGATGATTTTCAAATCGTTATCGATGAATCACATGTGACCATGCCACAAATTCGTGGGATGTATAACGGTGACCAAGCGCGTAAACAGATGCTAGTCGACCACGGCTTCCGTTTGCCATCAGCGCTTGACAATCGCCCGTTACGATTAGAAGAGTTTGAAAAACATATTAATCAAATCATGTTTATTTCCGCAACCCCAGGACCGTATGAACTCGAAAAAAATCCGGATGTCATCGAACAAATTATACGTCCAACTGGATTACTTGACCCTGTTGTTGAAATTAGACCGATTGAAGGTCAAATTGATGATTTAATGGATGAAATTAATGAGCGCACAGAAAAAGATGAACGGGTGCTAGTCACAACACTAACCAAAAAAATGGCTGAAGATTTAACAGATTACCTAAAAGAAGCCGGCGTAAAAGTACAATATCTGCATTCTGAAGTGAAAACACTTGAACGAATCGAAATCATTCGCGATTTGCGGCTTGGTGTATTCGATGTTTTAGTGGGAATCAATTTGCTTCGTGAGGGAATTGATCTACCAGAAGTTTCCCTAGTCGCTATTTTAGATGCGGATAAAGAAGGTTTCTTACGTTCTGAACGTTCACTTATCCAAACCATGGGACGTGCCGCAAGAAATGAGCACGGAAGAGTTATTATGTATGCCGATAAAATTACCGACTCAATGCGAGTATCGATGGAAGAGACAGAGCGTCGTCGTACCATCCAAGAAGCCTATAATAAAGAACATGGCATTACGCCAAAAACAATACGCAAAGAAATTAGAGGTGTTATCGCGGCGACAACAGCTGTCGAAGGAGCAGAAGAAGCTCGTCCAGACTTAAGTAAACTTACAAAACAAGAACGTAGCCAACTAATTGAAGATATGGAACACGAAATGAAAGCAGCGGCTAAAGCACTTGATTTCGAACGCGCTGCAGAACTTCGCGATGCATTACTCGAACTAAAAGCGGAAGGATGAAACGAATTTGAATAAAGATAAGATTATCATTCAAGGGGCAAGAGCCCATAACTTAAAAAATATTGACGTTGAAATTCCGCGTGACAAATTAGTTGTCATGACGGGCCTGTCCGGATCTGGAAAGTCTTCCTTAGCTTTTGATACTGTTTATGCTGAGGGTCAGCGCCGCTACGTGGAATCCCTCTCTGCCTATGCTCGCCAATTTTTAGGTCAAATGGATAAGCCGGATGTTGATTTAATTGAAGGCCTTAGCCCGGCTATTTCCATTGATCAAAAAACAACAAGCCGTAATCCGCGTTCAACAGTCGGAACAGTCACAGAAATCCATGACTATTTAAGGCTGCTTTATGCGCGAGTGGGGCATCCAATTTGCCCGAATCATGGGATTGAAATCACATCGCAAACCATTGAACAAATGGTAGAACGCGTCCTAGAATACCCTGAAAAAACGCGCCTTCAAGTTATGGCGCCAATCGTTTCTGGGAAAAAAGGAACACATAAAAAGACACTTGAAGAAGTTAAAAAACAAGGATATGTACGTATTCGAGTAGATGGTGAAATCTATGATATTAATGATGAGATTACCATCGAAAAAAACAAAAAACATTCCATCGAAATTATTGTAGACCGTATTGTCATTAAAGAAGGCATTCAATCGCGTTTATATGACTCGCTTGAATCTGCTCTGAGACTTGCAGATGGTTATGCCATTGTAGATGTAATGGGGGAAAAAGAATTATTATTTAGCGAACATTACGCTTGCCCGTATTGTGGCTTTACAGTCGGCGAATTAGAACCGCGTATGTTTTCATTCAATAGTCCATTTGGTGCTTGTCCAACATGTGATGGACTTGGGACTAAATTGGAAGTTGATGTGGAAACCGTTATTCCTGATATGTCGCTTTCTTTAAAAGACGGAGCCATTGTACCTTGGCGCCCTATCAGTTCGCAGTACTACCCACAAATGCTCGAATCTGCCTGTGAGGAATTTGGGATTGATATGACAAAACCATTTGAAAAACTATCCAAAGAAGAGCAAGATATTATTTTAAATGGATCCGGAGAACAAGAATTTTTCTTTAAATATCAAAATGATTTTGGAATGACGCGAGAAACATGGATGCGTTTTGAAGGCATTTTACCAAATGTAGAAAGACGTTACCGCGAGACA
>NZ_ALWW01000014.1 GCF_000344175.1 Listeria fleischmannii subsp. fleischmannii LU2006-1
TGGATTAATTATTTTTTTGTTAAAATTTATACAGAGAACTACTTAACAAGTTATACACAATTACATATGCTGTGGAAAACTTTTTTTAACAAGTGCATAAGTTTGGGGATAAAATTTGAAAGTCCTTGCTATTCAAGCTTTTTTTTGATAATATATCATGTGTTGAAGAGAAAATAAATTGGGGAAAACTAAACTTATCCACAACTTTATTTAATATTGTGGATATTTTTTAAACAGGGTTGGGATATCTTTATCCACCGTTTTTTTATCTTGTGGATAAGTTCAACCTAAACTTTTTATTTTTATAAATATCGTAGAGGGGGGAGTTTTTTGCAATCTATTGAAGATATTTGGTCTGATGTGCTACAAATTGTCCAAAAAAATATGAGTAAACCTAGTTATGATACATGGATGAAGTCGACAACAGCGCATTCGTTAGAAAATAATACCTTCATTATTTCAGCTCCTAATAATTTTGTACGTGATTGGCTTGAAAAAAGTTATACACAATTCATTGCGAATATTTTACAAGATGTCACAGGTACACTATTTGAGATTCGTTTTATTGACGGGGAACAAGATGAAAATTTTGATTATAAACCTATTCCACCTAATCAAATTGCTTTAGATGAGAGTGATCCTGACAATACAAAACATATGTTAAATCCAAGATATATTTTTGATACTTTCGTTATTGGTTCTGGAAATCGTTTTGCTCACGCAGCTTCTCTTGCTGTAGCTGAAGCACCTGCAAAAGCATATAATCCATTATTTATATACGGCGGTGTTGGTTTAGGAAAAACTCACCTTATGCATGCAGTAGGACATTATGTGCAACAGCACAAAGAAAACGCCAATGTCATGTACTTATCAAGTGAAAAATTCACAAATGAATTTATTAGTTCTATTCGGGATAATAAAACCGAAGAATTTCGGACAAAATACCGTAATGTAGACGTGTTACTCATTGATGATATCCAATTTTTAGCAGGGAAAGAAGGAACTCAAGAAGAGTTTTTCCATACATTTAACACACTTTATGATGAGCAAAAACAAATTATTATTTCAAGTGATCGCCCACCAAAAGAAATCCCAACATTAGAAGACCGCTTACGCTCTCGTTTTGAGTGGGGACTCATTACAGACATTACCCCACCGGATCTTGAAACCCGTATTGCCATTTTAAGAAAAAAAGCAAAAGCGGATGGACTTGATATTCCAAATGAAGTGATGCTCTATATTGCGAATCAAATTGATTCCAATATTAGAGAACTTGAAGGAGCACTTATTCGCGTTGTAGCCTATTCTTCCCTAGTGAATAAAGACATTACAGCTGGTCTTGCCGCTGAGGCTTTAAAAGATATTATCCCTAACTCCAAATCAACTGTGATTACAATCAGTAGAATCCAAGAAGTTGTGGGCGAATATTTTCATGTGAAACTAGAAGACTTTAAAGCGAAAAAAAGAACAAAAAGTATCGCGTTTCCTAGACAAATCGCAATGTATCTTTCACGCGAGCTTACAGATGCCTCACTTCCAAAAATAGGCGATGAATTCGGTGGTCGTGATCATACAACCGTTATTCATGCGCACGAAAAAATTTCACAGCTTTTAAAAAGTGATCAGTCACTTAAAAATGATATTAATGAAATTGAAAAAAACTTACGTAAAAACGTATAAAAAGATAATTGACTGATGTGAATATGTGGACAACTGAAACTTACTTATCAACATCTTATCAACATGTGGAAAACTTTCTAGAAACATGCCTTTTTATACTTATCCACATATTCACAGTGCCTATTACTATTACTACGATTTTTTATTAATTAATTAAAGCTTTTTCAAAAAATGATGATGGGGGATTTTTATGAAATTTGTTATTAGACGTGACCGTTTAGTTCAAGCTGTAAATGAAGTAACACGGGCCATTACCTCAAGAACAACTATTCCAATTTTAACGGGAATCAAAATGATGGTAAATGATGAGGGCGTTACTTTAACAGGTAGTGATTCTGATATTTCAATCGAAGCCTTTATTCCACTTATTGAAAATGATGAAGTGGTTGTAGAAGTAGAATCATTTGGTGGTATTGTGCTTCAATCAAAATATTTTGGAGACATTGTACGACGTTTACCTGATGAAAATGTAGAAATTGAAGTAACAACAAACAATCAAACGACGATTCGTTCCGGTCAAGCCTTTTTTACACTTAATGGTTTAGATGTGCTAGAGTACCCTAAACTGCCAGAAGTATCGGATGGTAAAAAAATTCGCATTCCAATTAATGTACTTAAAAATATTATTCGTCAAACCGTTTTTGCGGTTTCTGCTATTGAAGTTAGACCTGTACTTACAGGGGTTAATTGGATTATTAAAAATAATACGTTAACTGCGGTTGCGACAGATAGTCACCGACTTGCGTTACGCGAAATTCCACTTGAATCTGAAATTAATGAAGAATATAATATTGTAATTCCAGGGAAAAGTTTAGCGGAATTAAATAAAATTTTAGATGATGCGACTGAATCCATCGAAATGGTATTAGCCAATAATCAAATTTTATTTAAATTAAAAGATTTACTGTTTTATTCCAGACTTTTAGAAGGCAGTTATCCTGATACGTCTCGCTTAATTCCAACTGACACAAAATCTGAGCTTGTGATTAATGCAAAAGCTTTCTTACAAGCGATTGATCGGGCTTCCTTACTTGCACGAGAAAATCGAAATAATGTGATAAAGTTAACCACACTTGAAAATGGGCAAGTGGAAGTTTCTTCTAACTCTCCAGAAATTGGAAATGTTTCTGAAAAACTATTTAGCCAAAGTTTCACAGGTGAAGAACTAAAAATTTCGTTTAATGGTAAATATATGATGGATGCACTGCGCGCTTTCGAAGGTGATGATATCCAAGTTTCTTTTGCTGGAACCATGCGGCCTTTTGTTATTCGACCAAAAGATGCAGCCAATCCAAATGAAATTTTACAATTGATTACACCTGTTCGTACGTATTAATTATAAACCCACCTATTTTGGTGGGTTTTCTTATTGATGAGGTGTTTACGTTTTGATAAAAGACATGACAAAAGGAAATCCTACCAAATTAATTTTTTATTTTGCAATGCCAATGCTCTTAGGAAATTTAGTACAACAACTTTACATTATGATTGATGCAGTAATTGTTGGAAAATTTGTGAGTGTTGATGCACTGGCCGCTGTAGGTTCAACTGGTGCCATTAATTTTTTTATGATTTCTCTTATTATCGGCTTAATGAGTGGAATTGCAGTCGTAGTTGCCCAGTACTTTGGATTCCAAGATTACAATAAATTAAAAGATGTAATTGCAACCGCTTCAATTGCCGTTTTTGTAACAGGCATTATTTTCACCATTTTAGGTTTGGTCTTAGCTAAACCATTACTCATACTACTTCGCACACCTGAAAATATTATGGATGATGCAACTGTTTTTTTAACCACCCTATTTATCGGAATTTTACCGATGAGCCTATACAATGGTGTTTCCGCGATTTTAAGAGCGCTTGGAAACTCAATTACACCACTACTCTTTCTCATTTTTTCATCCCTGATGAATATCGTTTTAGATTTTGTTTTTGTTGTCTGGATGAACTACGGCGTGCAAGGTGCAGCATGGGCAACCGTTCTTTCACAAGTTATCGCGGCCATGCTTTGCTTGTATTATGGCTATAAACATGTACCTTACATGCGAATAGAACGCCAAAGATTTAAAATACATAAACCACTTTTGAAGGAAATGATTCGTATTGGTTTGCCTTCAGGGCTTCAAGGTGCTTTCATCTCCATCGGGAATATGGCCATTCAAAGTTTAATTAACGGCTTTGGGGCAACAGTCGTAGCTGCCTATACCGCTGCCAGCCGAATTGACTCCCTCACCTATCAACCAGGAATAGCTTTTGGCGCAGCCTCTTCCACATTTGCCGCACAAAACGTTGGAGCAGGAAAGTTAGATCGTGTTAAAAAAGGGTTTTGGTCGGGCATTAAAGTTGTCACCATAACAAGTTTGATTATTACAATTATCGTTCAGCTTTTCGCTAAACAATTTTTGCTTCTTTTTGTAGACGGAAAAGAAAAAGAAGTTATTGAAATTGGAATGGGCTATTTGCTTATCGTTTCTCTGTTTTACGTGGTCGTTGGCATCTTATTTGTTGTTCGAGAAACACTCCGCGGGACAGGTGATGCTCTTGTGCCACTCATGATGGGTATTTTTGAACTCGTTTCGAGACTTGTTATTGGCTTTGCTCTTTCTAAAATCATGGGATATCAAGGTTTATGGTGGGCTACTCCGGTTGCATGGGTAACAGCTACGGCACTTGGACTTTGGCGCTACAAATCGGGTGCTTGGCAAAGAAAAGCAGTTATACGAAAAAACAATGAAAGCTAAAAAACGTCACAGAAGGCGTTTTTTTTAGTTTTTTAATAAATAATATCCCCCCACTAGAAATAGTAAAAAAAGCTATAATTGGGTTATATGAAAATAAACTTTGTAATTATGTCTAAAGTTTAGTAAAATAGAAGGTAGAGATAAAAAAGATTGGGTGTGAAAAATTGGCTAATGTAATAACGATTGACCGTGAATTTGTGACACTCGGGCAACTGCTGCAAATGCTTGATGTTGTAAGCACTGGTGGGATGGCGAAAGCGTTCTTAAGCGAACATCCGATATATGTGAACGGCGAGCAGGATAATAGACGTGGGAGAAAACTGAGAAATGGTGATGTCGTACTCATTCCTGGAAAAGGAAAAGTAAAAATTGAACAGGCATCTTAATGGTGTAAAAACATGCATTTAGAAAATATTGTTTTACGAAATTTTCGGAATTACGAAGAGTTATCACTCGATTTCGCCCCTACTGTCAATGTTTTTCTTGGTGAAAATGCGCAAGGGAAAACCAATTTGCTTGAGGCCATTTTAATTTTAGCTTTAGCGAAATCACACCGAACCACGAATGATAAAGATTTTATTGAATGGAATAAAGATGCGGCAAAAATTG
Organism: Listeria fleischmannii subsp. fleischmannii LU2006-1; assembly: GCF_000344175.1. Classification (GTDB taxonomy): domain Bacteria; phylum Bacillota; class Bacilli; order Lactobacillales; family Listeriaceae; genus Listeria; species Listeria fleischmannii. Next base: position 5,031 of record NZ_ALWW01000014.1, read on the forward strand.
AAGGTCGAATTATGAAGCATGGTCAAAGCGTACCACTCGAACTTACAATTTCTAGTAAAGGTAAAAAGGCAAAAGTAAATCATTTGGAGCAAAAAAAATTGAGCCAATATGTGGGAAATTTAAATGTGGTCATGTTTGCGCCTGAAGATTTATCGCTTGTAAAAGGCGCGCCTAACGTTCGTCGCCGATTTTTAAATATGGAAATTGGACAAATGCAACCTGTTTATTTACACGATTTAAGTGTATACCAGCGAATTTTACACCAGCGAAATCAATTTTTAAAACGTGCTCAAATAAAGAAAAGTTATGATACAGTGATGCTTGATATTTTGACGGAGCAATTTGCGGAAGTGGCGGTTCGCCTCACTGAACGGCGTGATGCGTTTATTAGAAAATTGGAAAGTTATGCAGCACCTATTCATCATGATATTTCAAGAGGACTTGAAACGCTAGAAATTTTGTATCAACCTTCCGTTACGCTAGCTCAAGAAGGAGATTCCATCCAAGCTTTAATCGAAAAAATGAAAACGATTCGGCAGAGAGAAATCGACCGAGGTGTAACACTTATTGGACCACATCGGGATGATTCTCTATTTTATGTTAATGGGCAAAATGTACAAGTATTCGGCTCTCAAGGGCAACAACGAACAACGGCGCTATCTATTAAGCTTGCTGAAATTGATTTAATTCATGAGGAAACAAATGAATACCCTTTGCTCCTTCTGGATGATGTTTTAAGTGAACTGGATGACTTTAGACAGTCACATTTGCTTAATGCGATTGAAGGAAAGGTACAAACTTTTGTTACGACGACGAGTGTTAGTGGGATTAATCACGATACTTTAACGAAAGCCAAAACGTATATGGTGGAACAAGGTCATATAAAGAAATCCTAATTTAAGGTTGATATAATTTTAGAAATAAAGAAAGTGCGGTGGAACTTAAATGTCAGAAGAAAATATTTCAAACGTACAAGAAAATGCATCCGATTATAGTGATGATCAGATTCAGGTTTTAGAAGGTCTAGAAGCTGTTAGAAAACGTCCAGGTATGTATATCGGTTCAACAAGTCAGCGCGGCTTACACCATCTTGTATGGGAAATTGTAGATAATGCAATTGACGAAGCACTTGCTGGATTTTGTACAGAAATCGAAATTACGATTGAACATGATAACAGTATTACAGTACAAGATAATGGTCGTGGGATTCCAACTGGGATTAATGAAAAAGTTGGTCGTCCTACAGTAGAGGTTATTTTTACGGTACTTCATGCTGGTGGTAAATTTGGCGGCGGCGGATATAAAGTTTCAGGTGGTCTACATGGTGTTGGTGCATCTGTTGTTAATGCCCTTTCAACAAGTCTAGAAGTTTCAGTTCATCGTGATGGTGAAAAATTCTATCAACGTTTTGAACGTGGTAATGTGGTCATGGATATGGAGAATCAAGGAGAAACGGATTATCGTGGAACAATTGTTCACTTTACACCAGACCCAGAAATTTTTACGGAAACAGTAGAGTTTGATTATGATACACTTCGTACACGTACGCGCGAATTAGCCTTTTTAAACCGTGGATTAAAAATTTCTATTGAAGATAAGCGTGCTGATCATGAAACAAAAAATGAATATCATTATGAAGGCGGAATAAAATCCTATGTGGAACATTTAAACCGTGCAAAAGAAGTTATTCACGAGGAACCTATCTATATTGAAGGTGAACGTGACGGGATTATGGTTGAAGTTTCGATGCAATACAATACAGGATTTTCAAGCTCCATCATATCCTTTGCCAATAATATTCACACGTATGAAGGTGGAACACATGAATCAGGCTTTAAAACCGCATTAAACACGTGTGATTAATGATTATGCAAGACGAAATAAGCTGTTTAAAGAGAGCGACGAAAACCTATCTGGTGAGGATGTCCGCGAAGGTCTTACTGCAATTATTTCTGTTAAACATCCAGATCCACAATTTGAAGGGCAAACAAAAACAAAATTAGGAAACTCTGAAGCTCGTTCAATTACCGATAAACTGTTTTCAGAAGCACTTAATAAATTTATGATGGAAAACCCAGATGTGAGTAAAAAAATGGTTGAAAAAGGCGTCATGGCTGCGAGAGCAAGATTAGCTGCTAAACGTGCTCGTGAAGTAGCCCGTAAGAAAAGTGGACTTGAAATTTCAAGCTTACCTGGTAAACTAGCGGACTGTTCTTCTAGAAATCCTGAAATTAGCGAACTTTATATCGTTGAGGGAGACTCTGCTGGTGGATCGGCAAAACAAGGACGTGACCGTTTATTCCAAGCTATTTTACCAATTCGTGGGAAAATATTGAACGTGGAAAAAGCCCGTTTAGATAAGATTTTAGCGAACGAAGAAATTCGAACTATTTTCACAGCAATGGGTACAGGTTTTGGTGGTGACTTTGATGTATCAAAATCAAGATATCATAAACTCATCATTATGACGGATGCCGATGTGGATGGTGCGCATATTCGTACGCTCCTACTCACATTATTTTACCGTTATATGCGCCCGCTTGTTGATGCCGGTTATATTTATATCGCTCAACCCCCTCTTTTCCAAATTAAACACGGGAAACAAGTGGAGTATGTATATTCCGATAAACAACTAGAGAATTACCTAGCAGATTTAGACGGCGAAAAATATAGCATTCAGCGTTATAAAGGTCTTGGAGAAATGAATCCAGAGCAACTTTGGGAAACAACTATGAATCCGGAAAATCGAACATTGCTACAAGTAAGTATAAATGATGCGATTGATGCCGATGAAACATTTGAAATGTTGATGGGTGACCGAGTGGAGCCAAGACGTAAATTTATTGAAGAGAATGCACAGTACGTTAAAAATCTAGATATTTAAATTATTTCCCGGGAAATAATTGGAATATGCTTGACAAACGGAAAGGGAGGTTTCGCTTAAAATGGCAGAAACACCAAATCAAAGAATAACTGAAGTGAATCTAAATAAAGAAATGCGGACATCATTCCTCGATTATGCTATGAGTGTTATCGTGGCACGTGCACTTCCAGATGTTCGTGATGGTTTAAAACCCGTTCATCGTCGTATTTTATATGCGATGAACGACTTAGGGATGACTTCTGATAAGGCTTATAAAAAATCCGCACGTATTGTCGGCGAAGTAATTGGTAAATATCATCCTCATGGTGATACAGCTGTTTATTTCACAATGGTTCGTATGGCGCAAGATTTTAGTTATCGTAACATGCTAGTAGACGGTCACGGAAACTTTGGATCAGTCGATGGTGATATGGCTGCGGCTATGCGTTACACAGAAGCAAGAATGTCTAAAATTTCAATGGAACTTTTAAGAGATATTAATAAGGACACAATTGATTATGTAGATAATTATGACGGATCTGAAAAAGAACCAGTCATTTTACCTGCTCGTTTCCCTAACTTGTTAGTGAATGGTTCTTCGGGTATTGCTGTAGGGATGGCAACGAATATTCCTACTCACCACCTTGGTGAGGTTATTGACGGAGTTCTAGCGCTTAGTCACGATCCAGAAATTACAATTCGTGATTTAATGGAACATATTCCAGGACCTGACTTCCCTACTGCTGGTATGATTATGGGACGTAGTGGTATTCGTCGTGCTTATGAAACAGGCCGTGGATCCATAACTGTTCGTGCACGCGTTGATATTGAAACCAAAACAAATGGTAAAGAAACAATTGTAATTACAGAACTACCTTACCAAGTAAATAAAGCTCGTTTGATTGAACGAATTGCTGAATTAGCGCGTGAAAAGAAAATTGACGGAATTACAGATTTAAATGATGAATCAGACCGTTCTGGTATGCGAATTGTTATTGAAGTCCGTCGTGATATTAGTGCAAGCGTAATCGTGAATAATCTTTATAAAATGACGGCACTTCAAACAACATTTGGTATTAACATGCTTGCTTTAGTTAATAATCATCCAAAAGTTTTAAATTTGAAAGAGATTTTATATCACTATTTAGAACATCAAAAGGTTGTCATTCGACGTCGTACGGAATTTGAACTTCGTAAAGCAGAAGCACGTGCCCACATTTTGGAAGGTTTGCGTATAGCGCTCGACAATATTGATGCCGTGATTCAACTTATTCGTAGTTCAAAAACTACTGAGGCGGCTAAAGAAGGTTTAATGACACAATTTAGTCTTTCAGATAAACAAGCACAAGCTATCTTGGATATGCGTTTGCAACGTTTAACTGGTTTAGAACGTGAAAAAATTGAAGAAGAATATCAAAATCTAATTGCGTTAATTACAGATTTAAAAGCTATTTTAGCGGATGAAGAACGTATTTTAGAAATTATTCGTGAAGAATTAGAAGAAATTAAATTGAAATATGCGGATAAACGCCGTACAGAAATTTTAACGGGAGACCTTGTTAGTATTGAAGACGAGGATTTAATCCCAGAAGAAGAAGTTGCGGTGACTTTAACGAAACGTGGTTATATCAAACGATTACCACTTTCAACGTATAGAAGTCAGCGTCGTGGTGGTCGTGGTGTTCAAGGTATGTCGACACATGAAGATGATTTTGTAGAACATCTTGTCGCTACAAGTACGCATGACACCCTACTTTTCTTTACTAATACAGGGAAAGTTTATCGTGCAAAAGGCTATGAAATTCCAGAGTACGGACGCACAGCAAAAGGAATTCCAATCATCAATTTACTCGGAATTGAAAGTCAAGAACAAGTCAATGCTGTAATTAATTTAAGTGAGTTTACTGATGACAGCTATTTATTCTTTACGACGAAACATGGTGTTGTAAAACGAACGACACTTTCACAATTTGCGAAGATTCGTCAAAGCGGGTTGCGTGCGGTTGAACTTCGTGAAAATGATGAATTGATTTCTGTTCAAATGACGGATGGCCATAAAAATATGATTATTGCTACAAAAGACGGTCAATCCATTTACTTCCCAGAAGATAATATTCGTGTAATGGGTCGAACCGCAGCCGGAGTTCGTGGTATTCGTCTTCGTTCTGATGATGAAGTTATTGGTATGGAAATTCTTGAAGATGATGAAAAAGTTCTTGTGGTAACGGAAAATGGTTACGGAAAACAAACAGCTGCTGAACAGTATCCACTTCGTAATCGTGGTGGTATGGGTGTGAAGACGGTTTCTATTACTGAGAAAAATGGACGTCTCGTCGCAATGAAAACAGTCACTGGTGAGGAAGATATTATGCTAATGACAGTTAGCGGTGTACTCATTCGTTTTGAAGTTGATACAGTTTCTCAAACAGGACGTAGCGCTATGGGAGTGAAATTAATTCGCCTAGATGAGGATGAAAAAGTAGCCACAGTAGCTAAAGTTCCAAAAGAAGATGAAGAAGAAGAGCTAGAAGATGACCCGCAAGTATTAAAAACGGAAGTTCCAGATGAGAGCTTTGAAGAGGGTCCAAGCGACGATTTATAAAAGTGGTAAGTTCCAAGTAAGTTTAACTTACTTGGAACTTTTTTTTTTGCAGATATTGAAAAAAAATTGATAAATGATTATGATTATCAGTAGCAGTTTGAAAACCTCAATTGCAATTTATTTTGGAAAGCAGGAAAAAGAATGACTAAAAAGAAAGAAGAAGCTCAAAATGTTGAAATTTGGGCAGATCTTGTTCATATAAAAGATTTAATTATCGCCATACTTATTTGCGTTATTTTTACAATGGGTGGTTATTTTATCGCACCTAATAAAGCTCCAATGCCCTTATTTTTTGGCTTAGGTGGAGCAATTATAGGGTTTATTATTTCAAGTATTATCATTAAACCCAAGCGCATTTTAAAAGAAATCGATGAAACGGAGGAAAATCAAAAATGACTATTCAACTCGTCATCGAAATGATTTTAGCTTCCGTTTTAGCCGCTGGTATTTATACAATTATTGGGATTGCTCCTGGAACTGATGAAACAGCCGTTTTAGCACCTGTGACACTTGCCCTCGTTCTATTAGGCGTTTCTCCGATGGTTGTGCTCGCTTTTTTTGTGTCGGCTGTCGTAACACTAAATTTAACAGATGCGGTCCCTGTGGCCGTTGCAGGGACTCCAGGCGGCGTTATGGCCTCGCCTATGGTTCCATATGGATTAACATTAAAAAAAGCAGGACAGTCTGTCATAGGAATTCGAAAAATGGCGTCAGGTGCCGCTATCGGAACCATTATTGCGGTGCCCGTTAGTTTAGCCCTTGCCACACTACTCGCTCCACTCTCCGAAGTCATTACAAAATATGCAGCGCCCGTCTTCTTTGTCGGGGCCATCTTCTTAGCACTTATGAGTAAAAATAAAATACTCTCGATTTTAGCTATCTTACCCTTCGGTTTGTTAATTGAAGGACTACGTTATTTGTACTGGGGAATTGGCGCCATCCCAGAAGAAAAAACGATTACGATTTCTTTTTTTCTTGGAATTACCATTGGGCCAATGATTTTTAGCATCCTATCCTTACTTAACAAAGATTATCGTAGTACGCTCAAAAAACATTCAAAAAGGGAAATTACGATTGCAAACGTTGGCAAACAAAAAGGATTTCCTAATCCATTTAAAGTGTTAACGAAACAAGAATCATGGGCCACCATTGGGACTTCACTTGCTGGATGTTTTACCTTTTTTATGAGTCCAGTTGGCATGACTGTTTTGTTTGGAGAAGGCGTTGTAAGTCGTGTAAAGGATCCCATTAAAAAGGCTAAAATTGCGTTAGCGAGTATGGAAGGCCTTGCCCATTCTACTTACTTAGCTGGACTTTTAATTCCGTTAATTGCACTTGGAGTGCCCCTTTCTCCTGTTGCAATTGGACCAGCAAATCCGCTATTTAACGCCCCGCCTGTTTTTACCTTAGATAAAAATATGCACCATCTTTTATCAATGTCAGAATTTACTGCAGCGACAATTATCGGTTCTGTAGTGGGACTTGGACTAACATATTATGTTATCATGAAGTATTCCCAACAAATTTGTCGTTTTGTATTCAAGTACATCCCACATGAAGCCATTTTAGGTTTATTTATCGCACTTGTGATGATGTTAAGTTACATGGATGGCGGTTTTATAAATATGGCGGGAGTTTTACTTGTAGCAATTGTTTCAGGAGCTTTAAGCCGACTTGGAATAAATTTTGGCGTGCTCTTTATGACGCTTTACGCAGCGCCGTGGATTGTTACAACATTATTTTAATGTAGGAAGGAATGGAGCCGATTGGCGACTGGAAGTGCTACAGCAAAATTAATTTTATGCGGTGAACACGCTGTTGTTTACGGGGAACCGGCAATATCAGTCCCTTTTACACAAGCGGTCATTCAAACAGAAGTTATCCAAACAGAAAAAGAAACAAAATTTTCATCTGCTTTTTATACAGGTGGATTAAAAAATATGCCCGATTTTCTAGAGGGAATCAAACAAATGGTGGTTTCGATTTTGACTAAACTTGGCGATGCCCCCGTTTTAATTCGCGTTTTAAGTGAAGTGCCGATTGGCCGAGGACTCGGTTCAAGTGCAGCCGTATCGACAAGCATTGCTCGCGCTTTATACGCTTATTTCGGAAAAACCATTTCCAATGACGAATTACTCGAACTTGTGAATCGTTCTGAAAAAATTGCTCATGGCAATCCGAGCGGCGTCGATGCAGTCACAGTGGTCACCGGCAAGCCAATTTGGTTTGAAAAAAATAAAACATTAGAGCCGCTTCATTTTAAAAAAGAAAATTTATTTAGTGGTTGCAGATACAGGAATACCAAGTGAAACGCGTTCAGCCGTAAGCGATGTGGGGAGGCTACTAAAAGAAAATCCAAATAAATATCGCCCACTTATCACAGAACTCGGAAATATTTCCCGGGAAATAAGAACGCAACTTGAAACTAATCCGGATTTAAAATTGATTGGTGCAGAAATGAATAAAGCTCAAAATCTTTTAGAACAGTTAACAGTTAGCGACACAAGTCTTGAAAAGCTAATTCGTGTTGCTTTAGAAAACGGAGCTCTAGGTGCAAAACTAACAGGTGGCGGCAGAGGTGGTTGTATGGTTTCGTTAGTCGCTGATTCAAGTCAAGCTGAAAAAGTCGCCGAAGCCTTACAAATTGCAGGTGCTGCCGAAGCTTGGATTTTTACGATTGGAGAAGGTAATCATGAAAGCAACAGCGATAGCTCACACGAATATAGCACTCATTAAATATTGGGGAAAACGCGATGAAAATCTAATTTTACCAGCCAATAGCAGCCTATCAATCACTTTGGATAAATTTTATACGGAGACGTCTGTGGAATGGATGGAAGACGCGAAAAATGACTTATTTAGCTTAAACGGCCAAATTAAACAAGACGCTAAAGTTGCGCAGTTTTTAAAAATATTGCGTGCTGAATTAGACATCCCTTATTTTGCAAAAATTGATTCGGTTAATCATGTACCTACTGCCGCCGGACTCGCCTCATCCGCATCTGCTTTTGCGGCACTCGCAGTAGCGGGTTCTGCTGCTTTAGGTCGTCAAGATGACTTGGCCAATTTGTCGCGGCTTGCAAGACGTGGATCAGGTTCCGCTGCTCGGTCGCTATTTGGTGGACTTTCCATTTGGGAAAAAGGCTCGCGTTTAGATGGTCTAGATTCTTATGCAGTACCATTTAATAGCCCCTTAACTGAAAAAATGGCGGTTGTGGTGGCGGTTGTTTCGGATGCCGAAAAAGCCGTTTCAAGTCGTGATGGTATGAAATCCACCGTTTTAACTTCCCCATTCTTTCATGAATGGATTCAAACGGCGGAAGAAGATTTGCGCAACATTAAAAGCGCGTTTTTATCCGGAAAGTTTGTAGAAGTTGGCGAGATTTTAGAACATAATGCGATGAAAATGCATGCAACAACGCTTGGAGCGAAGCCACCGTTTACGTATTTTAGCCCGGCGTCACTTACAGTCATGGATGAAGTTCGCAAGCTTCGTGATGAAGGAATTCCCGCTTATTTTACGATGGATGCGGGACCAAATGTGAAGATTATTTGTTTGCGTGAAAATGAAAAAATGGTTTCTAGTCGAATGCAAAAATTAGTTAAAGATGTGTATATTTGTCACGCTGGTGAGGGAGCAAAGGTGATTCAAGTTGACTAAAATTCAAGTGAAGGTTCCAGGTAAACTTTATATTGCGGGTGAATACGCAGTTGTTGAATCAGGACATACTGCCATTTTGACAGCTGTAGATCGTTATATCACACTCACAATTGAAGATGCCCCAAAAAATGAGTTGATTATTCCCCACTATGATGACGCGATTTCATGGCCGCTCGGGGGGGAATTAAAAGCGGAAGGTGAACATTTTGATTTTACCGCGCTAGCGATTAATACAGCGACCGCCTATTTAAAAATTCGTAAAATTGCCCTTTCGCCGATTAAAATAACCATTGAAACGGAATTAGTAAATGACGATGGTATAAAATTTGGTTTAGGTTCAAGTGCTGCTGTTACAACGGCAATGATAACTGGCATCATGGAAAAATTTGCGCCTGACACCGATTTGCTCACCAAATTTAAAATGGCCGCTCTTTCCCACCTGGTTGTTCAAGGAAACGGATCTTGTGGGGATATTGCTTCGTGTTTATACGGCGGCTTAATTGCGTATACCACTTTTGATCAGGAATGGGTTAAAATGCATTTGCCGATTAAATCACTAGCCTGGTTTTTGGCGAATCCTTGGCCAAAATTAAAAATTAAAAAATTACCTAACTTTAAAATGCCATTTTTAGTGGGTTGGACGGGTAATCCGGTTAGCACAGGTCGTTTAGTTGCGGAAATCCAACTTTTCAAGGAAGAACAGCCTGAAAAATATGCTAAGTTTCTAGTTCAATCAGAAAAAGCGGTTCAAAAGTTTTTATTAGGCATGAGTGAGCAAAATGAGAAAGCTATATTTGCGGCACTCTTAGAAAATCGTAAAATTTTACGAGAATTAGGTCGAAATGCTGGTGTAGATATTGAAACGGAATTATTATCCAAACTAGCTGATGTGTCTGAAAGCTATTCGGGCGTAGGGAAATCTTCTGGTTCAGGTGGAGGCGATTGCGGGATTGCGCTTATCCCAAATCAAGAGTTAGCAGACAAAGTAGTGACTAAATGGGCTGAAGTAGGTATAAAGCCCCTGCCGTTTCAAATTGGAGAAATTCAAATTAAAAATGTGTAATTAATAGACTTGTTTTAGGGTATGGCCTATTAACAGGTCTATTTTTTATAGTTTGTGAAAAAAATCATATGCCTAGTTTTTGAACAAACAAGAAAAATCAGCTATAATGGAATGCGAGTATGAACATAGTGTTTTTGAAATGCTTTAAAAGTTTGTGATAAATGTCGAATATACAACTTAAAAGGGATTTCTAAACGGTTTTTTTAGAAGTTGTATTTTTGCGCAAAATACACACAAAACATACACATCAAAAGGAAAAGAGGGGATTCGGGTGTCGAAGTTACTAAAATCATTCCTACTAACGATAATAGTCGCTACTGTTGGCGTACTAGGCGGTTGTGGTGATTTAACAGTACTAGATCCAAAAGGGCCTGTAGCAAAAGGTCAAAGCGATTTGATTTTGTATTCTATTATTTTTATGCTTATTATCGTTTTGACAATTTTTTGTCTTGTTCACCATTATTCTATTTAAGTATCGTGAACGCAAAAACCCAAAAAATTATGAACCGGATATGCATGGTAGCAGAAAACTGGAAATTTTATGGACATTAATTCCAGTTGTTATTGTTATTGCACTTGCTATTCCGACTGTAAAAACAATTTATGCCGGTGAAGAAGCACCGAAAGTGACTTCTCACAAAGACCCTGTCGTTATTTATGCGACAAGTGTTGACTGGAAATGGCTTTTCAGTTACCCAGAAGAAAGTATCGAAACTGTAAACTATGTACATATTCCAACTGATCGTCCAGTTTTATTTAAACTGACATCTGTTGATACGATGACGAGCTTTTGGGTACCACAACTTGGTGGTCAAAAATATGCCATGACAGGCATGACAATGAATCTTTACCTGCAAGCAGATGAAGCGGGAACTTTTAAAGGACGCAATTCTAACTTTAACGGTGAAGGTTTCCACGAGCAACGTTTTAATGTTATCGCACAATCAGAAGACGATTTTGCAGCTTGGACTAAAAAAGCTCAAAAATCACCGAAGCTAACGCAAGATGTTTACGACAAGCTTTTAATTCCAGGTGGTTCGAAAGAAAAAACATTCTCTGGTACGCATTACGATTTTGTTGATCCGGCAGCAGATCCAGAATATGTTTTCTATGCGTATAAACGTTATGGCTTTGAATTAACGAATCCGCATAATCCAAATGTAAAAGTGGATGTTTCAGATAAGCCATTATTACCGGCTCGTCCTGTAACAGTTACAAATCCACAATTTGAACGTCATAATATGGATCCAATGATTATTAAAAATGGTTCTGGTTACCATTCTGACAAACATTATGATGACGAAATGAAGAAAATGGAAGATGATATTCAAACAAACGAGTTCAATAAAAAAGAATCGGATGACGCGGGCGAATAAAAAAGGGGGCTTTTGAACATGAAATGGAATGAGTTTATCATCACTGGCGACCCTCTGATTTTAGGTGCACAGGTTTCAATTGCACTCGTCAGCATCGGGATTGTCGTGTTACTCACGTATACAAAAAAATGGAAATGGCTCTTTAGAGAGTGGATTTCATCTGTAGATCATAAACGAATCGGAATTATGTATCTATTAGCAGCAGTACTAATGTTCTTCCGGGGCGGCGTCGATGCGCTTATGATGCGTACACAACTTGCCTTACCAGGTATGGAATTTTTAGATGCGCAGCATTACAATGAAGTTTTCACTACACACGGTACCATCATGATTTTATTTATGGCAATGCCGTTTGTTATTGGTCTTATGAATATTGCTGTACCGCTTCAAATTGGAGCACGGGACGTAGCGTTTCCGTTCCTTAATAATTTAAGTTTCTGGACCTTCTTTATGGGGGCAATGCTCTTTAACTTATCATTTGTTATTGGTGGTTCACCTGACGCTGGTTGGACAAACTATGCACCACTAGCTGAAGAATTTAGTGCCGGTTACGGTATAAATTTCTATTTACTCGGGGTGCAAATTGCGGGTATTGGTACGCTAATGACGGGTATTAATTTCTTCGTCACGATTATGCGAATGCGAACAAAAGGCATGACGCTGATGAAAATGCCAATGTTTACTTGGACGATTTTAATCACAAGTTTGATTATTATCTTTGCTTTCCCAGTTTTAACGGTAGCTTTAGCACTAATGTCCTTTGACCGTTTATTCGGGACAGCCTTCTTTACACTGGCGAACGGCGGGCTTCCAATGATGTGGGCCAACCTATTTTGGGTTTGGGGACATCCGGAAGTTTACATTGTTATTTTGCCGGCATTCGGGATATTTTCAGAAGTCATTTCAACTTTTGCACGTAAGAAATTATTCGGTTATCCAGCGATGGTCGCAGCTGTTGTTGTTATTTCGATATTGAGTTTCCTTGTTTGGGTCCATCACTTCTTCACAATGGGCTCAGGAGCGCTTGTTAACTCGTTCTTCTCGATTACAACAATGATGATTGCAATTCCAACGGGGATTAAAATCTTTAACTGGCTCTTTACGATGTACAAAGGTCAAATTCGTTTTGATACACCGATGCTTTGGTCACTAGCCTTTATCCCAAACTTTGTAATTGGCGGTGTAACTGGGGTTATGTTGGCGATGGCGGCAGCGGATTATCAGTACCATAATACATACTTCTTAGTTTCTCACTTCCACTATGTATTAATCGCGGGTACGGTATTCTCTTGTTTTGCTGGTTTGATTTATTGGTATCCAAAAATGGTTGGGTACAGACTAAACGAGAAAATTGGGAAATGGTTCTTCTGGGTTTTCGTAGTAGGATTTAATGTTTGTTTCTTCCCACAATATTTCTTAGGTCTTGATGGTATGCCTCGTCGTCTTTACACGTATGTACAAGGTGATGGCTGGACAACTTTAAACTTTATTTCAACAATTGGGGCGTTCCTCATGGGGGCTGCATTCCTGATTCTTTGTTGGAACATTGTTTATAGCTATAAAAATTCTAAACGTGAAGTTACAGGTGATCCGTGGGACGGACGTACGCTTGAATGGGCGACTAGCTCTGCGGTTCCACCGAAATATAATTTTGCGATTTTACCTGAATGGAATGATCTTGACGGTTTCTACAAAATGAAACAAGAAGGAAAATCTTATTTAGATGATAAAAATTATAAGCCGATTCATATGCCAAGTAATACAATGCTAGGTTTTAACATGGCTGTGTTCTTCTTTATTGCGGCATTTGGTCTGGTATTTTACTGGTACTGGATTGGAATCCTTGGAGGATTAGGCGTTCTCGGATGTATGGTCTATCGTTCTTTCCAAAAAGACGATGGTTATCATGTTGAAGTGGACGAAATTATTGCAACGGAAGAACATAATGCACGCGAACGCGAAACGGGCATAAAGGAGGGTAACCCATGGAATCTGTAAAAACGAATTCTTCGCTTCCATTAGAATATCAATCGGAGCAAGGTAGACTGAACATCTTAGGTTTCTGGATTTTCCTTGGTGCCGAGATTGCGCTGTTTGCGACGCTCTTTGCAACGTATTTTGTAATGATGAAAGCTGGTTCTAATGCAGGGCATCCACCAGCTGAAATGTTTGAGCTACACCTCGTTTTAATCATGACGTTCTTGCTCCTTACAAGTAGTTTCACTTGTGGTTTAGCGATTGGAGAAATGCGTAAGGGTAATACCAAAATGTTGATGGTTTATTCGATTATTACACTTCTTCTAGGTGCAGGCTTCGTAGGTTTTGAAATCTATGAGTTTGCTCACTATGTGATGGAAGGCGTAACGATGAAAGTTGGTTCTTACTGGTCAGCATTCTTCGTCTTACTTGGTACTCACGGTGCCCACGTAACAATCGGTTTGTTTTGGATTTCCTTTATTTTAATTCAAATAAAAATGCGCGGTTTGACGCCACGTGCAGCATCAAAAGTGTTTATTTCAAGCCTTTATTGGCATTTCCTTGATGTTGTCTGGATTTTCATCTTCACGGGTGTCTACCTGTTAGGGATGGTGAACTAAAATGGCGGAAAATAAAAATACAAATAGCGCACATGTAGAAGCGGGTGTTCCGTGGAAACATATCATTGGTTTTATTTTATCCATCATCCTTACGCTCGTAGCAGTTTGGGTAGCACTTTACTCAACACTCGACTACAGCGTGAAAGTGGTCATTATCTTCATCTTTGCATTCATTCAAGCAGCCTTACAACTGCTTATGTTCATGCATATGACGGAAGGTCGTGACGGCAAAATTCAAGTCGGCAACATTCTCTTCGCAGCTTTCATTGCGATTGTCGTTGTTCTCGGCTCTTATTGGGTCATGGAAATCGGCCATATGAATCATTTGATGTAAAAAATAAAGAACCATAGATTCCAAACTTTTAATTGGAAAATATGGTTCTTTTTTTGTTGAAAAAATTAATATTGCTAAACAAAAATGATTTTAATTAGTTAAAAATCACCTTAAATGATAAAAAATTACTTTTTACCTAAATTGACAATTAATTCGTAGCTTGCCAGAATAATTTTAAATCAATGTAAAAATTCAGTTTCAATTATCAGAAAAATACATAAAAATAAGGAGTGAAAGTATGATTGAAAATATAACGGCCTTCATACCCATTACAATGGTTGTCATAATGGTCATTCTCATCATTGGAATTGTTTGGCTATTAAAAAAGAAAACGAAAAACTAAAGAAGTATCTTTTTATGCATATTCGCATATTTTTCGCCAATTTTGCTTTTCATATCCTAGCTTTTCTGTTAGCGACGGATCAATATGTTCAGATAAATCAATGGCAGCGTTCATTCGCTTCATCCCAATTTTTTTTCGATCTAAGTGCATAAAAATTTGCCCAGAACGAAAAATTAATAGAACAAGTTGATACGTATTTTGCTGCGACTTACAGCATTCAATCCCTAAATTAACGTATAGAATAGCTTGCTTAGGTTGGTTTAAAAATAAGTATGTCATACATAAATTGTGATAAATATTAGGCATTAAGCGATTTTGTTTTTCATGTGAAGTCGCCTGGTTCAGCTGATTCAAACAAGCATTTAATGTTGCTAAAGTTAAAACCTCTTCATTTTGTTTCGCATAAATTTTTGCCAAATAACTTTTTATAAGCGTCGTAAATAATTTCTCCCCTTTTTGATTTTCGGCTTGGGATAAATAAATTTGCGCCGCTTTTTCATTTTGTTTATAAACCAATTCAGAAACCCCCAGAAAAAAATTATAATAGTGAGTTTCATGATACGCCTCAAACAATGAAAAATTCTTTTTATGTAAAAGCGT
This sequence comes from Listeria fleischmannii subsp. fleischmannii LU2006-1, assembly GCF_000344175.1. Taxonomy (GTDB): domain Bacteria; phylum Bacillota; class Bacilli; order Lactobacillales; family Listeriaceae; genus Listeria; species Listeria fleischmannii. The sequence continues at coordinate 20,470 of NZ_ALWW01000014.1, forward strand.
GTAAATCGTTTCAAAATCATTTTGTCTGTATAAAGAAAAAAGTTCTGTCTTTAACTTTGAAAATGGCGAGGAGAATTCCTCTTTGTGAAGCAATTCGTCCAAAGTAATCCCCAATTTTTGACAAAGATGAAAGATGACAAAAACACTTGGATTTTCAATTCCTTTTTCAATGCGACTTAGTAAGCTTTGGGAGCATATTCCGTCAGCGAGTTGTTTTTGTGTCCAGTCCCTGTTGCGCCGCAGTTGCCGAATAGCCTTTCCGAATTCCATTATGATTCCCCCTAAATTCAATGAAATATGCAAATATTCATTTGATTGTTTTCCTACTGTTTTTTAGTATAAAGCTTGAAGAGAAAAATCACAATGAAATAAAGGAGAAAAAAATGAAGGAAGAATGGCTGCTAATAGAAAATGGGGCATTGACACCAGCAATTAATATGGCTATTGATGAAAAACTGACGGATTGGCATAGAGAAAAAAAGCTGCCGCCAATACTTCGATTTTATGAGTGGGCACCAGCAGGGCTTTCAGTCGGGTATTTTCAACGTACGGACGGAAAAATTAATAAAGAGAACGTAAAAAAACACGGTTTTGAGATGGTGAGACGCCAAACTGGGGGTCAAGCCGTTTTACATGACCATGAACTTACATACAGTTTTGTTATTGATGAAAAACACCCGAGCATACCAAAAACAATTTTATCAGCACATAAAACGATTTCCGAAGCCTTACTAATGGGGCTAAATGAATTAAATGTAGCCGCAGACTTTGCAGAGCCGATTAAAAAACATTCACAAGGTACCGCGATTTGTTTTGAAGAGCCCTCTTGGTATGAAATTACTTGGCAGCAAAAAAAGCTAATTGGAAGTGCCCAAGCTAGATTGCAGGGCGTTTTATTACAACATGGTTCAATTCCGTTAACACAAAACGAAGATGTATTATTTGATCTTTTTATTTTTGCAAATGAAAAAATACGAGAGCGAATGAAACGCGCTTTTTCGAAAAAAGCAGTCGGCCTTTATGAAGCGCTTCAGGAAGAAATTGATATTAAAACCGTACGGCGCGCATTTCAAAAAGGATTTGAAGCTAAATTCAATATTAGCTTGAAAAACTACACTTTTTCCAAAAAAGAGTGGGAAGAAATTGAAAAATTGGCGAAACAAAAGTATGAAAACGCTGACTATGTATTGATGCGCTAAGTGAATGGGGGAATTTATTTTGGAAGAAAAAAACAAGCATGTACCGAAACCAGACTGGCTTAAAATCAAGATTTCGAGTAGTGAAAATTTCAAAGCTGTCAAAAATAATTTGCGCGAAAACAGGTTACACACAGTTTGTGAGGAGGCGAGATGTCCCAATCTTCAAGAATGTTTTGGGGAAAGGAGGACGGCGACTTTTATGATTTTAGGCGATATTTGTACGCGGGCCTGCCGTTTTTGTGCCGTCACAACCGGGAAACCGACACATCTTGATTTAGGTGAACCAAAACGCGTGGCAGATTCTGTTTCCTATATGAAACTGCGTCATGTTGTCGTCACAGCTGTAGCACGCGATGATTTGCAAGACGGCGGTTCTGAAGTATTTGCTAATACAATTCGCGCTATTCGCTACAAAAATCCGGGTACAACCGTTGAAGTGCTACCTTCTGATATGAAAGGGGATTATAATAGCCTAAAAACGCTTTTAGATGCAGAACCAGACATTTTTAATCATAATATTGAAACAGTACGACGACTCACTCCAAGTGTCCGCCACCGAGCAACATATGACCGCTCATTAGAACTTTTAAAACGTGTACGTGAAATGGCTCCTGATATGCCCACAAAATCCAGCATTATGGTTGGATTAGGTGAAACGAAAGAAGAAATTTTAGAAACAATGGACGATTTACTTGATCATGGAGTTGAAATTTTAACAATCGGCCAATATTTACAACCGTCCAAAAAACATTTTCCAGTTGACTGCTACTATCATCCAAAAGAGTTTAGAGAACTAAAACGAATTGCACGTAAAAAAGGATTTATCCACTGTGAAGCAGGCCCTATGGTCAGATCCAGTTATCATGCAGATGAACAAGTAAATGAAGCCGCAAAAATGCGCCGTCAAGAAGCCGAACGCACAAACTAGGCGCAACACAATATTTATATTCGTTAACACGAACTTTACCCCTCCTTTATCAAAGCCTAAAAAAAGCACTTTATAATAGGCATCAGGAGGGGATTTTACATATGAAAAAATGGATGAAAGTGACAGGTATTTCAGTAGTTTCAGCGAGTTTACTGCTCGCAGGATGTCAGGCGGAGGAAAATGCAAAAGCGGATAGTAAAAATGCAATTTTGGAGGAAAAAGTAGTACCCGGCAAGCAAATTGCACTAGAAGGCGCTATTAATGTGCGCGACCTCGGAGGATACAAAACGGAGGACGGAAAAACCATAAAACCACATCGTCTAATTCGTTCTGCGGAACTTTATACGATTACCGGTAATGACATTGCTAAGCTCAAAAAAACGTATCAGTTAAAACAAATTGTTGATTTTAGAACAGATAGCGAAGTGGATAAAAAGCCTGATCCGCCCATTCAAAATGTGAAAAACACCCATGATTCAGTTATGAAAGATAACGGCGCATCAACAAGTACAGAAGATTTAATAAAAAGTTTGAGCAAAATGGATAACCCAGAAAGTTTTCTAATAGAAGCCAATAAAAGTTTTGTAACCGATGAAAATTCGCGAAAAGCGTATAAAAAATTCTTTGATATTTTGTTAGAAAACAAAGAAGGTGCTGTCTTGTGGCATTGTACCGCCGGAAAGGACCGGGCCGGATTTGGCACCGCACTCGTTTTATCTGCCCTTGGTGTCCCTAAAGACAAGGTTACGGAGGACTATTTACTCTCCAACAAATATCGGGCGGACGAAAATGAAAAAGCCGTTCAGGCCGTCCTCGCAGAAACCAAAAACCAGCAAGCTGCTGACGGAATGAAGGCCGTCATGGAAGTCCGTGAAAGCTACTTAAACGCTGCGTTTGATGAAATTGACAAAAAATACGGCTCACTAGACGCGTTTTTAAAAGATGGTTTAGGCTTAACTAAATCGGATATTAATAAACTCAAAAGTATGTATCTGGTGTAATATTTTAAGCCGCCGCTAGCGGCTTTTTTTTTTGTTTAGGCGCTCTACGGCCATGTATTTCAAACTAATTCAAATTATTTTTATAAAAAAGCTTGCTCTGTAATGCATTACATATTTTATAGTGGAGATGCAAATGAATTTTGAGAGGAGCTTCAACATGACAAATTTTAAATTTCCAGACAATTTTTATGGGGCGGGGCAGTTGCTGCAAACCAATGTGAAGGCGCTTACTTAGAGGATGGGAAAGGATTATCGCTTGTCGATTTGCTTCCTTCTGTTGAAGAAGGTCGTTGGGATGCACTTGTTGATCCGCAAAAAACAATGGCTACTAAGTATAATTATTATCCAAGCCATGAGTCTATTGATTTTTATCATCGTTATAAAGAAGATATTAAGCTATTTGCAGAAATGGGCTTTAAATGTTTCCGACTTTCGATTAGTTGGCCACGTATTTTCCCGAATGGGGATGAAACGGTGCCAAATGAAAAAGGATTAGAATTTTACGATAAAGTTTTTGCGGAGTGTCACAAATACGGAATTGAGCCCGTTGTTACGATTAACCATTTTGATACACCAGTAGGTCTTATGAAAGACTATAATGGCTGGGCAAACCGCAAAACGATTGATTTTTATTTAAATTTCTGTGAAACCATTTTTAAACGTTATAAAGATCAAGTGAAATATTGGATGACATTCAATGAAATCAATATGATTTTACACATTCCAATGTTTGGTGGTGGCATGGACATTACAAATGCTGAAAATCCTGAAGAAATGAAATATCAAGCGATTCATCACCAACTTGTAGCTTCTGCTATGGCAACAAAATTGGGTCACGAAATTAATCCGGAAAACATGATTGGCTGTATGCTTGCGGCAGGTACGACTTATCCGAACACACCAAATCCAAACGATATTTGGAAAGCGATGGAAGCTGACCGTGAAGGCTATTTCTTTGTTGACGTGCAGGCACGTGGCTATTATCCAAGCTATAGCAAGCGATTATTTAAAGAAAAAAATATTCAGTTGAAAATGGAGGATGGCGACTTGGAAGTTATGCGCGACCATACAGTTGACTATGTGGCGTTTAGTTACTACTCTTCCCGCCTAACAAGTGCCGATCCGGAAGTGAATAAAGAAACGGAAGGTAATGTGTTTGCGACACTTAAAAATCCGTATTTAAAAGCAAGTGAGTGGGGTTGGCAAATTGATCCGCTTGGACTTCGTATCACAATGAATGCCATTTATGACCGCTACCAAAAACCGCTCTTTATCGTAGAAAACGGTCTAGGGGCTGTTGATAAAGTAGAGGCAGATGGTTCGATTAATGATGATTACCGAATCGATTATTTACGCGAGCATGTGCGCGAAATGGGTGAAGCGATGGAAGACGGTGTAGAATTGCTTGGTTACACGCCTTGGGGTTGTATCGACTTAGTGAGCGCAGGTTCTGGGGAAATGAAAAAACGCTACGGCTTCATTTACGTGGACCGAGACAATGAAGGCAAAGGAACTTTAAATCGTTCCAAGAAAAAATCTTTTGATTGGTATAAAAAAGTTATAGAAACAAATGGCACTGACTTAGCATAACGCTGATTTGACAGGTCTTAACGCAATTTATTAAGACCTGTCAAAAAAATTTTAAAAAGATATTGCAAACGCTTTCTAGATATGATATATTTAACTCATCACAAAGGATTGTTACCAATTCATTGGGCAAAACCTAAGCTGATTTGAAGGATACGTGCAATTTATGCATTAAATCCTCAAATGAGTTTAGGTTTTTCTTTTGCCCAAAACAATTTTAAGAAAGAAGGGGTTCGGCTATGAAATACGAACAGTTAGCCAAAGATATTCTCGAAAATGTCGGAGGTACAGAAAATATTAATAGTGTGTTCCATTGTATCACACGTCTAAGGTTTAAATTGAAAGATGAGAAAATTGCCAATACTGACAAAATTAAGTCATTAGATGGCGTTGTTTCTGTAATTCAAAGTGGTGGACAGTACCAAGTTGTTATCGGAAACAATGTACCAGATGTTTATAAAGCAGTGCTTGAAGTTGGCGGAATTAATCCAGAAGGTTCGAGTGATGCTGATTCAGGTAGCGGCGGAAATATCTTCAACCGCTTTATCGATATGATTTCAGGTGTATTTACGCCTGTATTAGGAGTATTAGCTGCAACAGGTATGATTAAAGGTTTTGCAGCAGCCTTTCTAGCATTTGGATGGCTAACTGCAGAATCTGGAACCTATCAGATTTTATATGCCATTGGTGATTGTCTATTCTACTTCTTCCCAATCTTCCTAGGATATACAGCGAGCAAGAAATTTGGCGGAAATATATTTATCGGTATGGCCATTGGGGCAGCTCTAGTTTATCCAACTTTAGCAGGTATTTTAACAGGAAAACCAGAGTACGTTTTATTTGCGGGAACGATTTTTGAATCTCCCATTCACGTAACTTTCTTAGGCATACCAGTTATTTTAATGAGTTATTCTTCATCCGTTATTCCAATCATTATTGCTACATGGTTTGCTTCTAAAGTAGAAAAACTAGCACGTAAGGTAATTCCAGATGTTATTAAAACGTTTATCGTTCCATTTGTGACACTACTAATTGTTGTACCTCTTACATTTATGGTGATTGGACCAATTGCTACATGGGCAGGTCAATTACTAGGTGCAGGTACCATTTGGGTTTATGATTTAAGTCCAGTTATAGCCGGTTTAATTCTTGGTGGTTTCTGGCAAGTATTTGTTATCTTCGGTCTTCACTGGGGACTTATTCCAATTGCGATTAATAACTTAACGCAACTACACTATGATCCAATTTTAGCGATGTCATTTGGTGCATCTTTTGCTCAAATTGGTGCGGTATTAGCGGTTATGCTTAAAACGAAAAATCAAAAACTTAAGTCATTAAGTGTTCCGGCATTTATTTCAGGAATTTTCGGTGTAACTGAGCCAGCAATTTACGGGGTTACATTACCACTTAAAAAACCTTTCATCATGAGCTGTATTGGTGGAGCTGTTGCAGGCGGAATCATTGGATTCTCAGAAGTTAAATCGTATATTATGGGCGGACTTGGCATTTTCGGATTCCCGAATTTTATTAAACCAGGCTCTCCTGTCGATAGTACGATGTGGGCAGTTGTTATTGCCGTAATTGTTGCTTTTATCTTAGGATTTATTTTAACTTATGTGATTGGTTTTAAAGATCCAGCAAATGCAGAAGCAAAAACAGAAGATGTTTCACGTGAAAACAGAAACACTTATTGAACGTGAAGTTTTATCTAGCCCTATAGAAGGCGATGTTATTACTCTTGCAGAAGTTAAAGACGAAGCATTTTCATCAGGCGCTCTAGGAAAAGGGGCGGCGGTTGTTCCTGTAGACGGTAAGTTATACGCTCCAGCAAATGGGACCATCACAACAATGTTCCCAACTGGTCATGCGGTTGGAATCACTACAGATGATGGCGCCGAAATTTTAATTCACGTTGGTATGGATACCGTACAACTAAATGGTAAGCACTTTACAACACATGTGAAGCAAGGTGACCGCGTTACAAAAGGACAACTCTTAACCGAATTCGATATTGCTGAAATTGTAGCAGCTGGTTATGATATTACAACACCTGTTATTATTACAAATTCAGATAAGTATTTGGATATTCTGGTTATTGATGATAAAACAGTCAAAGTTGGTGAACGTCTAATTACTCTTGTTATCTAAGCCCATCTTTTTACCAAAAAACAAAAAGGGAGCAATGTGGATATGAAAAAACACATTTGGAAACTGCTGGTTGTTGTTTTAGGTATACTGTTACTCGCTGGATGTGGAATGAATGATAGTACTTCTACGAAAGAAAAGGCAGATGGTCCGGTTACGATTTATGTTACCCGTCACGGAAAAACAATGTTTAACACTGTGCACCGCGCACAAGGTTGGTCAGATACTCCGCTCACAAAGAAAGGCGTAGATGTAGCTCAGGATTTAGGTGATGGTCTTACAGATGTTGATTTTAAAGCAGCGTATTCAAGTGACTCTGGTAGAGCAAGAGAAACAGCAAGAATTGTTCTTGATTCAAAAGGACAGAAGAAGCTAAATGCAGCAGAGAGTACCCAATTGCGAGAAGTTTGTTTTGGAAGTTATGAAGGTGATTTAGATGAAAATATGTGGGGAGATGTTGCAAAAAATCTAGGCTATCCCTCTCAAGAAGCGATGATGAAAGATTTTGCAACAGGAAAAGTCACATTAGAGATGTGCCTAGCAGAAATTGTAAAATTAGATCAGTCTGGTAGCGCGGAAAATTATGATACGGTCAAAAAACGAATGCAAGATAAACTTAAAAGTATTGCAAAAGAAAATGCAAAAAATGGCGGAGGAAATGTTTTAATTGTCAGCCACGGCATGTCAATTGGTGCCATGATTTCGGATATGACAGATGAATATAAAGGCCAGCAACTTGAAAACGCAAGCGTGACTAAAATCATATATGAGAATGGCAAATTTACAGTGGATTCCATTGGTGATATGAGTTATGTAGAAGCAGGTCAGAAAAAATAGTTAAAATTTGAAAGTGAAAACGTACAATTAAACGTGCGTTTTCATTTTTTTTTCGCTAAAATAGCTCGTATAGGAGGCGTTTCGATGATTTTAGATTATGGAAGTAAGATAGGTGTGATTGCTTGTTCAAACGGACGCCAGGCGAGTAGGATGGCGGAATATAAGGCGCTTTATAAAAAATTAGAAGACAAGTATGGCATCAGTGTCGTGGAAGCCAAAACAATTTATGCTTCGGGAAACTCTATTTTTAGCGGAACACCAAATGAAAGGGCGCATGAATTACATAATTTATATGGAAATAAGGATATTCAGGCGATATTTGATATTTCAGGTGGGGACGTCGCGAATCAAATTTTGCCTTTTTTAGATTTTGAATGGATAAGAAAGCATGAAAAGCCGTTTATCGGCTATAGTGATTTAACGACAATTTTAAATAGTATTTATACCTTAACGGATATGCCAGGCGTGTTGTTTCATTTAGGTAGCGATAGCTTAGTCGAATTTGAACGATATTTTATTAAAGGGGAGAAAGTGGTGTTAAAAGGCGATTTTATGTCCCTTGATAACAGTCTTAGTGGCATATTGATTGGGGGGAATATTCGTTGTTTCTTAAAGCTTGCGGGAACTCCATATATGCCCGATTTTCATCATAAAATCCTTTTGTTGGAAGCGCAAAGTGGGGATGTTTCGAAAATTGCAACGTTTATTGCGCAATATGAGCAGTTAGGAGCTTTTTCTAGGTGTAAAGGTCTTATTTTAGGACAGTTTACGGAAGCAGAAGAAAAAGGCATCCGTCCGCAAATTGACACCCTTTTTAAGGAAATTGGAGAAAAATATCAACTACCCATTTTTAAAACAAATCAAATTGGGCATGCGCCTCATTCGATAGCGGTGCCTATTGGTCGGGAAATTTCTATAAAAAACTAATCGATTTTTCATGATTCTTTGATTTGCTTTTCATTTGCGAGCTGTATCATAGGTTTTGTAAACAAGGCGGCAATTACTTTTCCCCTTTTTTGTGATTGTTCGTCAAACTCCTTTTTTAACCAGTATAATTATACTGGTTTTTTTTTGTGAAAAAATGAAGGCGTTTTATTGCACACAACTTGTTAAGGTGGTAACATTAAGAAAAAGCATAAAAGGAGAGTTACGTGATGAAAGTAGAAGGATTACTTGGTTTTTTAGGGGCGGCGCTCGGTATCGCTTTTAGTTTAATGGTACTGACAATTCCAGGGATTTCACAAGCGCTTGAAGAAGAATCCGTTGCATTTTATATTTTGACTAGTGGAGCGCTCATTTTATCTGCTATTGGTCTTGTGGGATCATTTGTTGTTTCACATAAACCGCGTATGGGCGGAGTTATGATGGTTGCAGCTGCAATTGGCGGCACAATGTCAGTTTCGATGATGTTTTTAGTCCCAATCATGCTTCTAGCGCTTGGTGGATTAATTGCTTTAGTGAATTACGAAGAAGCAGAAACTGAAAAAGCATAAAACTAAAAATATACGACAAAAAAGAGCGTCTTGTGCCTGAAGACGCTCTTTTAATTATGAGAAATTTTTAAATACAGTTGTCCAGTTTCCGCTGGTACAACAATAAGATAACATATTTTTCAAAAGAAGTCTGTGGATATTTTTTGACGATTTTATGAAAAAATTCACATTTTTAATTTATCACTTTAGCGGATTTTGTGAACCATTTGTTAAAGTTTTGTTAAATCAATCGAAAGTAGGATAAAATCATGTAAAAGCTATGATACAATGAATTGACTATTTTAGACAAAAGGAAGTGAATGCTTGGTGGATTTTATTTCATGGTTATTTGATTTTATCCTTCATATTGATCAACATTTGGTTGAGATTATCAACACATTTGGAATTTGGACATATATTATTTTGTTTTTAAATTGTATTTATTGAAACAGGATTAGTCGTCTTTCCGTTTTTACCGGGAGACTCTCTCTTATTTGCTGGCGGGGCACTAGCCGTTTTAGATGGCTCTGTGTTAAAAATTGTTCCACTTATTATCGTATTATGGATTGCTGCCGTTCTTGGAGACACGGTCAATTACCATATCGGTAAAAAAATAGGGACGAGCATCCCAGAAGATAGTTGGTTCGGAAAAATCATTAACCGAGAAAAAATGGAAAAAGCCGAAGCGTTTTTTAATAAACATGGTGGTAAAACCATTTTCATCGCTCGTTTTATGCCGTTTATCCGGACATTCGCGCCATTTGTAGCAGGTGCGAGTCGGATGAATTATCGTTATTTTTTAAACTATAATGTGTTAGGCGCAACTGTTTGGGTACTTCTATGTACGCTAGCGGGTTATTTCTTTGGAAATATACCAATCGTAAAAGATAACTTCTCTATAGTTGTTCTAGGTATTATTTTTGTATCTGTAATTCCAATGTTTGTTTCATTTTTTCAAGCAAAATTCAGAAAAAAGAAAGAGAATTAATAAAAGTCGAAATGTCCTTTGTGCATTTCGACTTTTATTTTTTAGCCCAATGTTCATCTTTTTAAGAAGAGGGTAAAAATGGTAAGAAGGATGTGATACTAATGAAACTAGAAATAAATTCGGAAATTGGTAAATTAAATCAAGTGGTTGTGAAACGACCTGGGCAGGAATTAGAAAATTTAACGCCTCAATTTTTACAAGAATTTTTGTTTGATGATATTCCTTTTTTACCGGCTATTCAAAAAGAACACGATTATTTTGTAAATGTTCTTTTAAAAAATGGCGCGGAAGTTTTTTATTTAGAAGATTTAGTTCAAGAGGCCATCAGGTCGGAGGATGTTCGTGCGGCTTTTATTCAAGATGTAGTGAAAGAGGCAGGGCAGTTTGGCGAAGAAGCTGACTATATCACTTCTTATTTAGAAACATTTGATTTAGAGACGCTAGTTCAAAAAGTCATGACTGGGGTTCGAAAAACAGATTTGCCAAAAAGACGCATAAAACGCTTAGATGAGATGCTTGAACATCGAAGCCCTTTTTATTTGGCGCCTCTTCCAAACCTTTACTTCACTCGTGATCCAGCAGCAGTCATAGGGCGCGGTTTGGTCATCAATCATATGTTTCAACCAGCCAGAAAACGTGAATCCTTTTTCATGAAATTTATTGCAACCCATCACCCCGACTTTTTAGAAAAAACCGCCCCTATTTGGTTTGACCGTAATAGTCCATATACGCTTGAGGGCGGCGATATAATCATCCTTTCAGAAAAAATTCTTGCTATCGGGATATCGGAGCGAACGGACCCACGAGCGATTCAATTTCTAGCGACAAACTTATTTCAGACGAACCCAACTATCGAAAAAATAATAGCTATTGAGCTTCCTAAAAGCCGTTCATTTATGCATCTAGATACAGTTTTTACAATGGTTTCAAAAAACCAATTTATTATCCATCCGAGCGTTATCTCGAGCGATTTAAACTTCTTTACTATGGAATGGGAAAAATCTAGTAATGAAGTTAAAATTACGGCTGAAAATGATATAAAAGCCGCTTTAAAAAAAGCGCTACAAGTTCCCGAAGTCGATTTAATCCCTTGCGGCGGCAATGATTTTATTAATGCTGACCGTGAACAATGGAATGATGGTGCAAATACTCTTGCAATAAAACCGGGGGAAGTCGTTACATATAACCGAAACCAAGTCTCCAATGAACTTTTGAAACAACATGGTATAAAAGTGCATGAAATTATTAGTTCCGAGCTATCACGTGGTCGCGGAGGTCCAAGATGTATGACGATGCCACTTTGGCGGAGCTAAAAAATGATTTTGTATAAATTTATTGATGAGCGTTTCTCACTATGATATAATACTATATTGTGAGTAATTATAAATTATTCCTTGCTCGTTTCTATTTGATAGATAATAATTTTATCAGTTAGAGGCAGGATATGTATCTTGCTAGAGCCGCTAAGACCACAAGGAGGTGTAAAAAGATGGCTAGAAAATACGAAATTAACTACATCATTCGTCCGAACATTGAAGAAGATGAAAAGAAAGCGTTAGTTGAACGTTTTGATGGAATCTTAACAAGCAATGGTGCGGAGATCATCGAATCAAAAGAATGGGGTAAACGTCGCTTGGCTTATGAAATCCAAGACTTCCGTGATGGATTTTACCACATCGTTAAAATTTCTACTGAAAACGCTGATTCTATCAACGAATTTGATCGTTTAGTAAAAATTTCTGATGATATCATTCGTCATATTATCGTTAAAGAAGAAGAATAAAATTAACTCAAGGGGATTGCCCTTGATTGACTAAATGAGAGGAGGCTTATTCTAGATGATGAACCGTGTCATTTTAGTAGGTCGTTTGACTAAAGATCCTGAACTTCGCTATACTCCTGCTGGTGTTGCTGTTGCGACATTTACATTAGCTGTAAATCGGACATTCACTAACCAACAAGGAGAACGTGAAGCAGACTTCATTAATTGTGTTGTTTGGCGTAAACCCGCTGAAAACGTAGCAAATTTCCTTAAAAAAGGAAGTCTTGCTGGTGTTGATGGTCGAGTTCAAACACGTAATTATGAAGGCCAAGATGGAAAGCGTGTGTATGTAACTGAAGTCGTTGCTGAAAGTGTCCAATTCCTAGAGCCACGTAATGCAAATAGTGGTGGTGGAAATGGCTACCAAAGTAATAACGGTGGCGGTTATAACAACAATAATAACAGCTATAATCAAGAACCTGCTGGCGGTGGTTATAATCAGAATCAGCAATCTCAATCTCAAGGTTATCAGCAAACAAATAATGATCCTTTTGCTAGTGACGGAAAACCAATCGACATTTCAGATGACGATTTGCCGTTCTAAACGGATTATGTTGCTTAACCAAAATTCCATGTAGAGAATAGGAGGAGAAATTATGGCTGGAGGACGCAGAGGCGGACGTCGTCGTAAAAAAGTATGTTATTTTACAGCTAACGGCATTACGCACATCGACTATAAAGATGTAGAGTTACTTAAAAAATTCATCTCTGAACGTGGTAAAATTTTACCTCGTCGTGTAACTGGTACAAGCGCTAAATATCAACGTAAATTAACTGTTGCTATTAAACGTGCTCGTCAAATGGCATTATTACCATTTGTTGCAGATGAAAAATAAAATTTAAATTTGATGCCCCTTTTTAGGGGTATTTTGTATGTTTTTTTTAAGAAGAATTTTCAGTAAAATCATTTTGAAAGACCTAATGACAAATACTAAACTCCTGTTTTAATTTTAAGTAAAGTATACAAAAATGATGAAAAAAAGCACGATTTTGGTTGTTTAGGACTAAAAACCGACATTTCAGGGTATTTTTCGTTTTAGATGGTTATTTCGAGGTAAAATAGTAGGTGGAGGTGAAATAATTGAGTAGTACGGTAGAACGAATTACGTTTACAGAAAAATTAGCAGACAGATTAATTTCAAGAGAACGTTACGCGGAAGATGAAGAAACGTACTTGAAAGTAAAGTATGGTGTAGAAGTTATTTTAATCAATGTAATTAAAATTTCGCTTGTCTATATCCTTGCTTTATTAATTGGAGTATTTTGGGAAACACTCATTACGCATTTAGCTTTTGTAGCTTTGAGAAGGTATTCATTTGGCCTGCACGCCGTAAAAAGCTTGAACTGTACAATTACAAGTCTACTAATGTTTGTTTTAGGTCCATTTTTATTCCAATCAATTCCATCTACTAATTGGATTGTCGTAATTGTATTTGCTTTAGTTCTATTCAATATGTTTCGTTATGCTCCATCTGACACCGAAAGTCTGCCTCTTATTGGTTTGGAAGAAAGAAATATCTTAAAGAAAAAAGCGATGGTATGCACGATAGTATTGTTTTTAATAACATTACTTGTACCTTCTGCGGAGATGAAAACACTAATCATGTTGGGGTCAGTCTATCAAGTCATTTCGATTCATCCATTAATGTATAAACTATTAAACAGGAGGTACAGGAATTATGAAAGCTATGAGTAAAAAAATGAGCAACTTTATCGGACGTAAACTAGAGGACCAAGGATTGAAAATTGCAAATACTTCTATGAACAAGTCTTGCTTTGGCGTAACTTATGAGCCAAAAAATCCGATGTTAAAAACATTAGAAAAAAAAATAAAAAATTTAGTTGCGTTGTTATAGTATTCCAATAAAAAAATATGATAAAATTGGTGTGAAAGTAAAACAACTTTGGGGGCTAGTCATGAATCCACAAATCATATTATTTGTTGCTATATTAATTCAAAATATAGGATTTTTTATTGTAATACAAATATTAACAGGACGACTACTAAAATGGAAAGAGGGACTAATCACCTTAGCCTGTGCTATAGCGGTTATCCCTCTTTTTCCAATGATACATTACTGGTTGAACTTGTTAACTATTGGTATCTTCACTTTAGCATTGCTGTATAAGAAGCAATCCGTATTTTTTGCAGTGACGATTCCATCAATTACATTTATTATATCGATTATGTGCGACTATATATTAAATCCATTATTGTGGTCTGTTTTTAAAATCCGAGTTGGAGAAATTTCAAGTGATTTAAGCCAAGCAGTATTTTATGCTATATCAATGATGGTCTTTGCTTGTTTATTAGCTATCATTTTGAAAAAAGCAATTGATAAATGGAGTGTCTACACATACTTAAATCAGAAAAAATATGGTTTTATGATTCTTGCCGTTGTGATTCTCACGCTATTAATCTATCATTTGAATATATTTTTCAGTGCTGCGGATGGTTTTGTTCAAGAGATTGTGAGATTAAATACAATTATTTTTGTTGTTTACTTTATTGCTCTAATTGGTATTTTATATGTGGTTTTACAATCAGCTATACAAGAAATCAAAATGAAAACACAAGAAGAGCAATTTGAACAGTTACAAGAATATACGACAACATTAGAAACTTTACATAAAGAAATGCGCGTTTTCCGTCATGATTATATTAACATTCTTTCCAGTATGGCTGGTTATATGGAAAAAGATGATATGGAAGGTCTGAAAGAATTCTTTTCGGATAATATTGTTCCGATAAATCAAACGATGACATCCAATAATCATAAAATATCATTACTCCAAAATATTCATATTATGGAATTAAAAGGACTAATAGCAATTAAATTGATTCGGGCGCAAGAGCTTAAAATCAATGCTATGGTCGAAGTTGTGGAAGAGATAGATGAAATTAATATGCCAAGTATTGATTTGTGTAAAATAGTTGGTATTTTATTAGATAATGCAGTTGAAGCCGCTTCGGAAAGTAAAGATCCTTTTATTCGGTTAGCGGTCGTGAAACGGGAAGACTCGATATTAATTGTCTTTGCGAATAGTGTACCGGAGAATATGCCACCCATTTATAAGGTCTTTGAAGAAGGATTTTCTACTAAAGGAGATGGTCGTGGTTTAGGTCTTGCAAGTTTACGAGAAACGATTCAAAAATATCCGAATGTGACACTCGCGACGAAATTGATGGATAGAGAATTTATTCAAGAGTTGGAAATTATGTAAGAAATGAGGATGGACATGTTACCAATTTTTATATGCGAAGATAATAGAATACAACGGGAACGTTTAAAGAAATATGTAGAAGATTTTATTATGTTAGAGCATTTTGATATGGAAATTGTATTTTCTTCTGGGAATCCGTATGAAGTGTTGGAAGAAATTGAAAAATCAGCTGGAATGGGTCTTTATTTTTTAGATATTGATTTACAGCAGCCAGATTTAAATGGTTTTGAGTTAGCGAAGAAAATTAGAGAAAAAGATTCGCGCGGCTTCATTATTTTCATAACGACGCATGCAGAACTAACTTATCTAACGTTTACTTATAAGGTAGAGGCGCTAGATTATATTATTAAAGATAATTTAAATGAAGTTCAAGAACGTGTTCATGATTGTTTACGTAGTGTACAACAACGTATGCTAGACGAACGGGATCCAGATAAGTATTTTACGTTTAGATTAAATGATAAGAAAGTAATTCATGAAAAACAAGATGATATTTTATTTTTTGAAACCTCAACGAAAAGTCATAAAGTTGTTTTACATGGTAAAAATCGTCAAATTGAGTTTTATGCAAAAATGAGAGATGTTGAGAAAATATTAGACGAGCCATTTTATCGTTGTCACCGTTCCTTTTTAGTGAATAAAAACAATATTAATGTGGTTGACAGGGCTACGGGCGAGCTTACCATGACAAACGGTGAGATTTGTATGGCATCTAGTAAATTAATACGAGGTATGAAACTTTAGATTCGAATCCGCACGAAAGTCGGGTTCGTTTTTTTTAGATTTGAAAGTCTGTGCGATAAAAGGTAAAATATAGAGTGGACGACTATATTTTATAGGGATTATCATTTTAAAATAGGAGCTGAATGGAAATGCAAGGCTTTTTTGAGAAAAGAATGCTTAAATATCCATTATATGGCTTAATTGCAGCGACGATAATTTTATGCGTCATTACTTTTTTTTTATGAGTGGTGGCTGTCTGTTATTATTTTTGTTGCAGGTGTTGCACTGATTACGGCGATGTTTTATTTTGAGCATCGTTTAAATCAAGATGTGCAGGAATATGTTTCTAATTTAACGTATCGTATAAAGCGCAGCGAAGAAGACGCACTAGTTGAGATGCCGATGGGAATTATGCTGTATGATGAAGATTATAAGATTCAGTGGTTAAATCCATTTATGGCGAAGTATTTTGATAATCACAAGCTAATTGGAGAACCGCTAGATGAAGTTGGACCAGAATTTTTGGCTGTTATTAAAGGTGAGGAAAAAGAGGGCGTACAGTCCATTAAATGGCGTGATTACCGCTTTGATACCATTATTAAACGGGAAGAGCGGATTTTATATCTGTATGATCGCACGGAATATTATGAGTTACATGAAAAATATAAGGCGGAGAAATCTGTTTTTGCGATTATTTTTCTTGATAATTATGATGAGTGGGCGCAGGGGATGGATGATAGACGCAGAAGTGCGCTAAATAATTTGGTGACCTCTATGCTGACCAATTGGGCGCGTGAACATCGGATTTACCTGAAGAGGATTAGCTCAGACCGGTTTATGGCGTTTCTAAATGAGGCCATGTTAGAACAGTTGGAAGAGGAAAAGTTTTCCTTGTTAGATCGCATTCGCGAGCGTACGTCTAAACAAAACATTCCTTTAACCCTAAGTATAGGGATTGGTTATAACGAAGATGATTTGATTAGTCTCGCAGATCTTGCGCAGTCAGGGCTTGATCTTGCGCTTGGGCGCGGTGGGGATCAGGTTGTTATTAAGCAGCCAGAAGGTCAAGTTCGTTTTTACGGGGGAAAAACCAACCCGATGGAAAAGCGGACGCGTGTGCGTGCCAGAGTTATCTCTCAGGCGCTTCAAGAGCTCATTACACAAAGCGACCAAGTTTTTGTTATGGGGCACCGCTATCCGGATATGGATGTTATTGGCTCTAGCCTAGGTGTGATGCGGATTGCCGAAATGAATGATCGAAATGCGTATGTTGTCGTCGAACCAGGTAAAATGAGTCCGGACGTGGAGCGTTTGATGACCGAAATAGAAGAGTATCCTAATGTAATTAAGAACATTGTGACCCCACAAGTAGCAAACGAAAATATTACGAATAAAAGTTTACTCGTTGTCGTGGATACACATAAGCCTTCCATGGTGATGAACCGGGAGCTTTTAGAATCGGCGTCGCATGTTGTCGTAATTGACCATCATCGCCGTTCAGAGGAATTTGTTGAAAATCCGGTGCTCGTTTATATTGAACCGTATGCTTCTTCTACAGCGGAACTTGTGACGGAACTGTTTGAATATCAACCTGATTTGGAGCAAGTGGGTAAAATTGAAGCCACTGCTTTGCTTTCTGGAATTGTGGTGGATACGAAGAATTTTACTTTACGTACCGGCTCACGCACGTTTGATGCGGCAAGCTATTTACGGTCGCTAGGGGCAGACACTGTTCTTGTTCAAAATTTCCTGAAAGAAGATATAGCTACCTTTACTCAGCGAAGTAAACTTGTTGAATCGCTTGAGATTTACCATGATGGTATGGCGATTGCTAAGGGGCATGAGGACGAGGTTTTTGGTACAGTGATTGCGGCACAGGCAGCGGATACGATGTTGTCGATGGAAGGCGTTCAGGCGTCGTTTGTGATTACGCTTCGCCCGGACAAGATGATTGGCATTAGTGCCCGGTCGCTAGGTGAAATTAATGTGCAGGTAATTATGGAGAAGCTAGGCGGAGGCGGTCACTTGTCTAATGCGGCGACGCAACTTAAAGGCATGACGATTGCTGAGGCGGAAAAAGATTTACTAGACGCGATTGACGCGTATTGGAAGGGAGAAACATAATATGAAAGTCATTTTTCTAAAAGATGTAAAAGGTACTGGTAAAAAAGGTGAAGTGAAAGACGTGGCGGATGGCTACGCGAAAAACTTTTTAATTAAAAACGGGCATGCTGTTGAAGCCAATTCGAAAAATATGAGCGCTCTGCGCGGGCAAGAAAAACGTGCGGAAAAAGATGCGCAAGAAGAACTGGCTGAAGCGAAAGCGTTAAAAGAAAAATTGGAAGACTTGACGGTTACGCTTAAGGCGAAATCAGGCGAAGGCGGTCGTTTGTTTGGTTCGATTACGACGAAACAAATTGCACAGGCGCTTCAAAAGGATTTTGGGATTAAAATTGATAAGCGGAAAATGGAATTACCAGATGCCATTCGTTCGCTTGGGTATACTAATGTTCCCATTAAGCTACATCATGAGGTTAGCGCGACTATGAAAGTGCACGTGACAGAAGAGTAAGCGTTAAGATAATTACTAATTTTATTAAAAAGGAGCTAGGGCAGTGGATACTTTTCAAGATAGAACGCCACCGCAAAATATTGAAGCTGAGCAGGCCGTCTTAGGTGCTGTATTTCTTGAACCGAATGCGCTGATTACGGCTTCTGAAATACTCATGCCGGATGATTTCTATAGGCAAGCGCACCAACTCATTTTTGAGACGATGCTCGATTTAAATGATCACGGAAAAGCTGTGGATGTGCTAACGGTTTATGAGGCACTTGCATCTAGTGGTCGAATTGAGGATGCGGGCGGTCTTCCTTATTTAACGGAACTCTCAGGTGCTGTGCCGACAGCCGCCAACTTAGAATATTATGCGCATATTATTGAGGATAAGGCGCTTTTAAGACGTTTAATTCGAACAGCGACTCAAATTGCGACGGATGGTTACTCGCGCGAAGATGAACTAGATGCGCTTATGGATGAGGCTGAAAAAAGCATTTTAGAAGTTTCCGGGCGCAAAAATGTGGGTGCTTTTAAAAATATTAAAGACGTTTTGGTTAAAACTTATGACGACATCGAAATTTTACATAACCGAAAAGGCGATATAACGGGGATTCCAACAGGGTTTAAAGAGCTGGATAAAATGACAGCGGGATTTCAGCGCAATGATTTAATCATCGTAGCGGCCCGCCCATCGGTAGGTAAAACAGCATTTGCGCTTAATATTGCACAAAACGTAGCCACTAAAACGGATGAAAATGTGGCGATATTTAGTCTTGAAATGGGTGCCGAACAACTCGTTATGCGGATGCTTTGTGCGGAAGGAAATATCAACGCGCAAAATCTGCGTACAGGTTCGCTGACATCAGAAGATTGGCAGAAACTTACTATTGCGATGGGGACGTTATCGAATTCGGGTATTTTTATTGATGATACACCAGGCGTTCGCGTAAATGAAATTCGTTCAAAATGCCGTCGTTTAAAACAAGAGTCAGGTCTTGGCATGATTGTGATTGACTACTTGCAACTTATTCAAGGGAGTGGTCGTGGCGGCGAAAACCGTCAACAAGAAGTGTCAGAAATTTCACGTTCACTTAAAGCACTTGCGCGTGAACTTGAAGTGCCGGTCATTGCGCTTTCGCAGTTATCGCGTAGTGTAGAGCAGCGGCAAGATAAACGCCCGATGATGTCTGATATTCGTGAATCAGGATCAATCGAGCAAGATGCGGATATTGTGGCTTTCTTATATCGTGAGGATTACTATGACCGTGAAGGCGAAAATGATGGAACCATTGAAATTCTAATTGCTAAGCAGCGGAATGGTCCTGTAGGGGACGTCAAACTCGCTTTTGTGAAAGAATATAATAAGTTTGTTAACCTTGAAGTAAGATATGATGAGATGGCGTAAAATTTAGACAGAGCGGTTTGCCGCTCTGTTTTTTTTATAAAATTAGGGGTAAAGTCTTGTAAAAAAGGAGTGACTGGTATGGAAATTTACAAACGGATTTTAGTGGCTGTAGATGGTTCAGAGTCTTCTTCGGCCGCCTTTTTAAAAGCTTGTGGTGCGGCAAAGCGCAACGGGGCGCATCTGGGTATCACAACCATTATTGATACACTCTATTTTGCCAATTTAACGGCCCTTGATGGTGGGCAGACGGTCAACCAATTTACGGAAAATGCGGAAAAAATGTTAGAGGATTATGAAAAACAAGCAAAAGATTTAGGTGTGGAAAGCGTTGAAACTATTTTAGATTATGGCCCTCCGAAAGCCACGATTGTAGAAATTGCAGCCGAGAAATTTCATGCTGATTTAATTGTTGTTGGGGCAGTTGGAACTTCAAGGTTAAGTCGTATTTTACTTGGGAGCGTAGCGGGCTATGTAACATTACACGCGGAATGCGATGTGCTAGTCGAGCGGGAAAGTTTAGATTAGAAGGGATAGACTATGGGCGAAGGAGCCCGTAGTCTGTTTTTGACTAAAAGTCTATTTGAGATAAAAACGAACGATAATTTTAACATAATAAAAAACGTTCGTGATATTCGTTGACGAATGGAGGGACAAACGGTAAAATGGATAATGGAAATAATGACTAACGGAAAATGGTTAGTTAAAGATCAAAAAATGAGGTGTTTACATGTCTTCGGTTGTTGTTGTTGGAACACAGTGGGGCGATGAAGGTAAAGGGAAAATTACAGATTTTCTTTCGGAAAATGCAGAGGCTATTGCGCGTTATCAAGGTGGTAATAATGCGGGGCACACGATTAAATTTGATGGTGTGACTTATAAATTACACTTAATTCCATCAGGTATTTTTTACAAAGAAAAAATTAGTGTTATTGGAAATGGTATGGTGGTCGATCCAAAAGCGCTCGTTCAGGAATTAACGTATTTACATGAAAAAGGTGTAGATACATCGAATTTACGAATTTCGAATCGTGCGCATGTGATTTTACCTTATCATATTCGAATTGACGAGGCTGACGAGGAGCGCAAAGGCGCAAATAAAATCGGAACGACGAAAAAAGGAATCGGCCCAGCCTATATGGATAAAGCTGCGCGTGTCGGCATCCGAATTATTGACCTTCTAGACAAAGAAACCTTCAAAGAAAAACTTGACCATAATTTAAAAGAAAAAAATCGTCTTTTGGAACGCTTTTATGAATTAGAAGGCTTTACTTTAGATGAAATTTTAGATGAATATTATGAATACGGCCAAAAATTTAAAGAATATGTTTGTGACACATCGGTTGTTTTAAATGATGCGCTAGACGACGGAAAACGCGTCTTATTTGAAGGAGCACAAGGTGTTATGCTAGACATTGACCAAGGAACTTATCCGTTTGTAACATCCAGTAACCCAATTGCCGGCGGAGTGACAATCGGAAGTGGAGTTGGCCCGTCTAAAATTAATCATGTAGTAGGTGTTGCGAAGGCTTATACAACCCGTGTTGGTGACGGTCCTTTCCCAACGGAATTATTTGATACGATTGGTGATACCATTCGTGAAGTTGGTCATGAATATGGTACGACAACTGGAAGACCTCGCCGTGTTGGTTGGTTTGATAGTGTTGTTGTGCGACATGCAAGACGTGTTAGCGGCTTAACAGACCTTTCGCTAACGCTTCTGGATGTTCTTACAGGCATCGAAACGCTTAAAATTTGTGTGGCTTATAAATTAGATGGCAAAATCATTTCTGAATTTCCTGCGAGCCTTAAAGATTTGGCTCGCTGCGAACCAGTTTATGAAGAGCTTCCTGGTTGGAAGGAAGACATCACAGGTGTTCAATCACTAGACGATCTGCCGGCCAATGCAAGACATTACATGGAACGAATCGCACAACTTACGGGAGTGCAAGTGTCAATGTTTTCAGTTGGTCCAGACCGAAATCAGACGCATGTTGTGAAAAGTGTGTGGCGTTTAGCTTAAAATTAAGAACCTGCAAATTTGCAGGTTCTTTCAGACTGCTGACAAACGGCAATCTTCGTCGTTAGCGCCTCCGTTCCGGTGCTCACGTACAAAAGTACGCTCTGCTCCGGTACTCGGCTCTGCTAGAATCTCACCATTTGTCAGCAGTCTGATTTTGGCGTGCGCCGTTTTGTTTTGCGTAAACTTTAAGTTTTTCTACAAGCTAAAAGAACCTGCAAATTTGCAGGTTCTTTTTATGTCTTCAAAAATATCAATGATATCATCTACGACGCCCGTTTCATCTTTGTAGATTTTGAGCATGAAATACATGAGAACGAGGAGTACAAAAAGGTTTGAGTGAGGGCGGATAGAATCTTCAAACGAAAATGACACAGTGAAAAAGGAGTCGCCAGTTAAAATGGATGCAATCCGTTCATCATTTGAGTGTAAGTCTACATCTTCGTTTAAGTTTTCTTCAATTAAAATCTTTTGATCAGGAAATTCAGCCATTACGGAAAAATAAAGCATACTGTTGCCAACTTTATCTTTAAGATAAAATCGCTCTTCTCCGTAATTAAATTCATATTCAGCAAGCAAAAAGCGTTTTAGTCCTGTATTTTTACGATGAATTTGGCCCATAATTTTGCCATCAGCTGAAGTATAAATATAAGAATTATCTTTTTCACGGTCAGAATGTACTTCTTTTTTTATAAAAGCAATAATTTTACCGTATTCGTCCTTTAGCTCCATACTTGAAGCGTTTTCAAAAATAACTTTATCTAAAAGTGTAAAAGTAGCCAAATTAAGCGCCTCCCTTTTTAAAAAGTATAGCATAAATCTAAAAGCCCTGTTTGGGTTAAAATTGGTATAGTTCAACTGCCCTTTGAAAGGTTTTAAAATACTACAACACCATTTTTGTTCGACTAGACCAATATTATGAGTGATTTCACAAACTTTAAAAATAAGCATATATACCTAAATTTTTATGTAATTTGGGAGCAGGAATAAATTTTTATCGATAAATCCTTATTTATCAACAAATTTAAGCCTATTTATAAATTATTTCAGGCCTCATTATTGCAAACGATTAGCGTGATGTGGTAAAATTCAAGTAGTGATAGCGCTTACATTGTGAAAAGGAAAAATTTACTATTCAAGCCAATTTTTGCGAGTCATCTTAATTTATTGTATGATTAAAGGATAACTTAAACCTGTTTTTAAGTTTAGAAACAAGAGGTTAGAAAAAATTGGTAAACTTAGCTAGTCCCAAGAATAAAGAGGGGGAAGTACATAATGGAAGAGAAACAAGAGTTATCAAGAGGTTTAAAAAACCGTCACGTCCAACTGATTGCTATCGGGGGAGCAATTGGAACTGGGCTATTCCTTGGTTCAGGTAAATCCATTCATTTAGCTGGCCCATCGATTTTGTTCGCGTATATGATTACAGGAGCAATCTGTTTTCTCATTATGCGAGCGCTTGGCGAATTACTACTTTCAAATTTAAAGTATCATTCGTTTGTTGATTTTGTACAAGATTATTTTGGTAATGCGGCGGCATTTGTAACTGGCTGGACATACTGGTTCTGTTGGATTTCAATTGCGATGGCAGATTTAACGGCAGTTGGTCTGTATACACAATTTTGGTTTCCAAATGTTGCGCAGTGGGTTCCTGGTTTAGTTGCCCTCGTTCTGTTACTTATTATGAACTTGGCGACGGTTAAACTTTTTGGAGAAATGGAATTTTGGTTTGCGCTTATTAAAATCATTGCGATTTTGGCGCTAATCATTATTGGTATTTTCATGATTATTAAAGGCTTTTCAACGGATGCTGGAGCTTCAAGCTTCACTAATTTGTGGAGTCACGGTGGCTTTTTCCCTAACGGTGCAAATGGCTTTATACTTTCCTTCCAAATGGTTGTATTTGCCTTTGTTGGTATTGAACTTGTGGGGTTAACGGCTGGGGAAACTGAGGACCCTGAGCGCGTTATTCCTAAAGCGATTAACAATATCCCGATTCGGATCATCATCTTCTACATTGGTGCTCTTCTTGTTATCATGAGCATTTACCCGTGGAATTCCATCAATCCTGCTGAAAGCCCGTTCGTTCAGGTTTTCGCTGCTGTGGGGATTACGGCTGCTGCGGGAATCGTTAACTTTGTCGTTTTAACTTCCGCTGCTTCGGCTTGTAATAGTGCCGTTTTCAGTACTAGCCGTATGATTTATTCGCTAGCGAAAGAGCAAAATGCACCAAAATCCATGCGAAAACTAACTTCGCATAAAGTGCCATCTAACGCACTATTTTTCTCAACAATTGTTATTTTAATTGCGGTTATTTTAAACTACATTATGCCAGAGGGCGTATTTACGTTGATTACGAGTGTTTCGACTGTATGCTTTATCTTCATTTGGGGTATTACAGTCCTTGCGCATATGAAATACCGGAAAACGCGCCCTGAACTTGCTGCAAAAAACAAATTTAAAATGCCACTTTACCCATTTGCGAATTACTTAATTTTAGTTTTCTTAGCCTTCGTTCTAGTTGTCCTAGCGCTTGCTGAAGATACACGTGTCGCGCTATTCATTACACCGCTTTGGTTCGTTGGCGTCATCATCATTTATTACATCCGTAAATCAAGAATTCAAAATAAAGATATACGAGAAGAAGTCAAAGAATAATTTTTAAAAAAAGCTAGGTCAAGTGTGGCAAAACCCACCTAGACCTAGCTTTTAAGTTTTAATCTCTTGCAAAAATTGGGAAAAGTGATAGAATTAAAACGTTGAGTTCAATCTTAACACATTCGGGTTATTAGCTCAGTTGGTAGAGCAGCTGACTCTTAATCAGCGGGTCGGGGGTTCGAACCCCTCATAACCCATTGGGTGCCAAACCCACAAGACCGGAGTACTGTCGGCGTTTTCGGACGTTTGGAAGACAGGACTCGCGGTCTTATTTTTATAAAATAAAAGAGCTGAAAAATTAAACTCAGCTCTTTTCCTGCTATGAAAACTTCGATAGTGTAGAAGCGGCTCCAAAAACAGCTTCGAAATCACTTGTAAAATCTTTAACAGCTTTATCGATGGAGGGCATTTCAAACGCTTGTAAAAAAATATCTGCGCCTAATGTGACTGCGTGGGCGCCGCATTCTAAGGCTGAATTTACTTGGTTTACATTTTTAAAACTAGCACCTAAGATCTTAGTGGAACTATTCGCGCGTTTAATGGCGGCGCTCATTTCTAAGATGGCCTCACGCGGGTTAATATTTACATTTTCCATGCGATTAAAATAGGGGGCGATGTAATTCGCATCGGCTGAAATCGCTAAATAGGCCTGAATTTTCGAATAGATGGCGGTAGCAGTAACATTAATGTTTTGAGCGCGCAATTCTTTTATAACACGCAGGCCTAATTCAGTAACAGGAACTTTAATAAAAACATGTTCGTCAATCTGTTTTAAAATCGCTTCAGCATCTCGCATCATGCCCGCATAATCTGTTGCAACCACTTGAACGTGCAGAGAGGCAGTTGGGTCAAGGATAGCTCGGATTTCTTTCATATGATTAAAAAAATCGATTTTACCTTCTTTTTTTATGATAGAAGGATTGGAAGTAACGCCAGCAAGAGGTAAATTTTCCGCATAGCGCCGAATTGCTTCCAAATTGGCCGTATCAAGCATAAATTCCATTCATATCACTCCTTTTGCCCTCATTTTAGCAAAAACGAGCAGAAAAATAATACTACCATTTCTTTACTTGGACGAAAAGCGGACGGAACCAAGCGGGAATATAGGCCAAAAAAGCTAGTTTGCACATTTGTGCAAACTAGCTTTTCGCATATTTTAAGATTAACTTAGCCGTTTCATCATCCGTGACAAGAGCATTGATATACCCTTTTTTTAACATCGCTAAAATGGCGCGGCTTTTCCGTTTTGATCTAGCGACGCCAAGAACAGTTGGCACTCGCTTTAAATTTTCAATCCCTATTCCAATAGTACGATTGTAGAGTGAACCATGCAAAACCTTGCCATCTCGATCAAAAAAATTACAACAAGAATCTCCGCAAGCTTCACGAAGACGTAAATCTTCATAATCCTCTGGGGATAAAAGATCACGCCACTTACTTGTCTTTTCAGATAAAAGACCGCCAATTCCAACAATCGCAACGTCTAGTTTATCCCACTTCGATTTTAATTCCTGAAAATAATGAGAACCCATAATACCATTTTTCAGTTGCTCCGTTTCTTGCACAACTGTCGCATTCACGAATACACTATTTCCGCCAAACTTTCGAGCCAACTCATAAACCAGCGTATTAACATGGTATTTAGAATGGACATGACTCGGTCCCCCTACGATAGGAATAAAAGTGGCCATCGTTTTGCGGCGATTTTCAATATAAGAAATGGCATTTCCAAGCGTTTCACCCCAAGCTACACCAATCGTTTCATGAGGCCTCACCATATTTTTAATCACAAGTGATGCTGTTTTCGCAAGGTTTTCTTCTTTTTCTTGGTTTGAAAAATGGGGTTCGGTTCGAGCAATTCGAACATACTTCAAGTTGAAGGTTTCCCTTAGCTCCGTTTCAAGTTCATATAATTGTTCGTCAAAATCATGAATTTTAATTTCTACAACGCCAGTCTGCTTGGCTTGTTTTAACATCCGACTAACGCTCGTCCGGTAAATATTTAATTCGCGGCCAATCGTTTCTTGATTTTTTTCCTCAACATAATATTTATAGGCTACTTGGCGTAATAAATCCAGTTTTTCATTGCCCATTTCCGGAATCCTCCTCCGTATGCCCGAAGCTTTTTAGAAGTTCCTGACCATCTTCAGTTAGCCCGTAGCGTTTTTCGTTCAATCGTTTATATTGCCGTCTTACAATATAATTATTTTGTTCAAGCCAGAAAACGGTATAAAAAAAAGAGGTGAGTGTCAATTTATATTGCGGATTTCGTATGAAAAATTCATCTTGCAAAATAAAAATATTAAAGCTAGGATCGGCCATAAAAATTAAAGTAAACTTAATCTCTTCTTGACTAGGCTTCTTCATAAATATATCCTTTCAACCGGTAATTCAGGTCATAACAAACGCTGATTTGTTTCACGTGAAACATTGATTAGTACTTACGATAAACATCAATGGTATTGCCAAAATTAATATAATAATTTTTATAGCTATACATTGAACCATATTTTTCTCGGTAGTGGGCAACGGTTTGAATAAGAAACTCTTCCGTAACATGAAGGTGTTCAGCCACTTCAAAATATTCTCTAAATCCATTATAAAAACAGTGAATAATATCTTCAAGAGGAATAAGTTCCTCATAACCACGCTTTCTAGCAAAAATTTCTTGTTTACGATTAGAAATGTTTTTTTGATCAATAATACTTCCATACGTATATTTCCAGTGCATGAGTTCTTCTATTAACAGACATCGTTTTTCAACATCTGTTTTTTTGCTGTCAATTAAAATAGTCCCGTTCATATATAAGCCTGGCAGTTTACTAGGCATTTTTTCTTCTTTAATGGTTACTTTATTTTGATAATCATTCATCAATTCTTCAAACATTTCGTCACTTCCCGCGATGGAGTTGTTTTTTCATTTCGATATACGCTAAAATGTCACGTAATTCATCATCAGTTACATCATCATCTAAATGGGCTGCGATAGTGGTTAAACGCTCGTCTCGAACTTCTTTTTCTCTTGGGGGAAAAAAAGCATCTACGGATTGATTAAAAAGTTTTGCAAGTTCGAATAGAACATCCTGGTTGGCTTTTCGATCTCCGTTTTCATAGCGGCTGATGGTTTGTCTAGTTGTATTTAAACGCTTAGCTAAGATTTCTTGGCTAAGCCCTTTTTCTTCTCGGAATTGCCTAATTTTATTTCCTACAAATTTATTTAATTCCATAATTTTTTACTCCTTTTTTAGGATACTTTAAGTATAACACCGGTGTAACCTTTTTGGAAACATTTTATTTCCCTCTGCATCAAAATGTTTACATGTAACCGAAATGGTGCTATAATGGTTATACCAAGTAGGAAAACTCTTTTTTTAAATTGAAAAGCACCGAAACGGTGACGAGAGGGTGTTCTAAGATGAATAAAATGGAATTGAAAAAAAGACAAAAAGAGATTATTTACATTTTGGAGGAAGGTGTCCCGAAGCAAATTCAGCAAAAGCTACTTTATGAATTAGAATATTTGGAAGCGCTTGGGGACCACAAAAAGGGGATGCTGACAGCAGAACAAAAAATGCTGCTTTTCTCGTATGAAGATTATTTGACAAGAAAGCGTTTTCAAACAGATAAGGAAATTTATGAAGAAATAGGAGTTTCGAGACGAACGTTTTATTTGTGGAAAAAGTCGACGGGCTTGATTTCAAAAGGCGTGTAACCGTGAGTCCAGACTCGCCGATGACTTAAAAAGCTGCGTGAATTACTCTACTCAACAAGTAGATTTATATAGATGAAAATGTCATTTGACCTTCAGAAAAAGTAATGAATTATGCTGAAAAACAGATGGCATTTTTTGTATGGAAGGAGGAATTTGATGGATTATTTTGTTCGAAGTATTCCTCAAGTCATCACGTTTTTCTTTGGAGGGGGAAGTATTTTGTTACAAGTTTTATTATGTTTTACGATTTTTGATTATGTGACAGGGATTTTAGTCGCGGGTTATAGAGGAAAACTTCGAAGTGACATTGGTTTTAAGGGGATTGGCCGTAAAATAGCGATTTTTATTCTTGTTGCGGTCGCACATCAGGCGGATTTTATTATGGGAAATCAAAATTTAGTTCGCGATGCTGTTATTTTTTTCTACCTTGCCAATGAATTAATTTCGATTTTGGAAAATTTTGTTCAAATGGATGTTAAAGTTCCTCTTGTGCTTAAAAATTTGGTAGATGTCTTTCGTTCAAATGCTGGAGAGAAAAATAAAAAGTAAGCCTTTAAGCTTAACGGGTAGTTTTAAGGGTGTTATACTGACTTTATTAGAAGAAGAAGGGGTGTTTGGAATGAAAGTGCTTTTAATTGGTGCCTACGGGACACTTGGAAAAGCGGTTTTTAATCGTCTTTCAAAGAAAAATGAGGTCATTACAGCCGGCCGTCATAGCGGCGAAATCCATGTTGATATTACAGACCCTGACAGCATTCGAAATATGTATAATGAAATTGGAAAAGTAGATGCTGTTGTGAGCGCGACAGGAAGCGCCGTCTTTTCTCCGCTAGCGGAATTGACGCCTGAGAAAAATGAACAAACACTTCGAAGCAAACTAGGAGGACAAATAAATCTCGTGCTGCTGGGACTTGATTACATCAATGATGGTGGAAGTTTTACACTAACTACGGGTGTTATGATGGAAGATCCCATTCGCCAAGGAGCGTCGGCAGCTATGGCTAACGGGGCAGTGACAGCTTTTGCTAAATCGAGTGCTACCGAAATGCCACGCGGAATTAGAATTAACACGGTTAGTCCCAATGTGTTAGAAGAATCTTGGGAAAATTTGGAACCGTTTTTTGAAGGATTTACACCTGTTCCAGCTGATCGTGCAGCTAGAGCTTTTGAGAAAAGTGTGCACGGAGCTCAAACGGGTCAATCTTATAAAGTATATTAAAAGACAAGCTGAGACAAGATATTCGTATCTTGTCTTTTGTTTTAGTAAAAAAAATAGTTAATGGCTTGTTCTAGGTGATATAATGTGTAAGGAAACTAAAAATGACTAGATGGGGGCCATGTCATGCGAAGCTTGCTTGAAAAAACCACAAGAAGGCGAATGGAGCTTTTAGAAATTCTTAGCGCTGACAATCGCTGGTATAAGTTAGAAGATTTAGCTGAAAAATTAGATTGTTCAAAACGAACCTTAAATAATGATATAGCAGTCATACAAGGTGATTTAATGGAAGGCTGGCTTCTTATTACTTCACGAAAATTAGGGATACAAATGCAAACGCCTGATAATGCGCATGTTGATAAATTATATCAATATTTTATGCAACATAGTATGTCTATTAAGTTGTTACTAGGCACTTTTTATTCGCAAAATCGAACAGTTGAGGAATGGGCGGATGAGCTTTTTACAAGTCCTTCTTCACTTTATCGTTTAATTCATCGGATTCGGAAGAAAATGGCGATTTATGGCGTGACATTAAATATTAATCCGGTATATGTAACGGGGAAAGAGTCACAGGTACGCTATTTTTTTTCGCAACTTTTTTATACAACATTTGGGATTGACAAATGGCCGTTTCAAGCTGATGATCGGGAATCAATTGATCGTTATATCGCAACGCAAGAATCCATTGTAGGTTACCGGTTTGTTTATCCGCACAGGCAAGAACGTTTTGTTTGGTTACAAGTTTCTTTGGAGCGGATAAGGCAAGGGTATTTCATTGATTTGGCAGAAATTGCGGTGCCGTTTTATGAACGTAAGGCGGAATTGCAAAATAGCTTTAAACAGCTGGAAAAAGATACGGGTGTAGTCCTTAATGAGGGGGAGCGTTACGGAATTAAGTTATTGCAACTTCAAGGGTTAGGATATGAGAAAGATGCGAATATACAAGCTTCTCTAACGTTTTTTAAGTCTTGTGTTCCTTTGAAATTGGCGCAGGCTGAGGAGTTACTTGATAATATTGTAACCTTGTACAATCACGCTTATCCGCCTAATAAAGATGAAATTTTGCTTCAACTGCTTAGCTACTTATTATATTTAGAGCAGTTTGTTGAGTTTGATAGCTTTATTGTGTCAAAAAGAGGTTATGTGACGAATGTGCTAAATAAGGAATTTCCGATTTTTTGCGAAGCAGTGCGTAAGGCTGTTGCGGATATAAAAATCGCGAACTTAAAAGCGGAGACGGTCATATTCTTCCTTGGAACACTCTGGAAGGGGCTAGCAGAAGAGACGCGGAAAGAGATAGAGCCCGTTCGTATTTTAGTCGCTTCACAGTTAAGTGTTAGTAATACACGATTTTTAAAAAAGTATTGTGGCATCACGCTTTCAAAATCAAGTTATTTTATTTGAAATGAAGGAAGCGAATTTAAATGAAGAAGATTTATTAGCGAAAAAGATTGATTTTATTTTGGCCGATTTTGCAACCGAGAATTATACTTGTGTTCCAACTGTGGAAGTCAATTATTTTCCTAGTGAGAGAGATTGGCGTAACATTAGAAAAAAGATTCATAGCGTAACAAAAAAGAAAAAAATGGCGCGCGATGAATAAAAGGAGCTTTAAAATGAAAAAATGGTTTTTTATCTTACTCGGTGTATCATTCATTCTCACAAGTTGTGGACACGATAATGATATGGCGGCAAGTGAGACAACAGAACTGCATATTTCCGTTGCGGCTAGCTTAAAAGATGTCATGGATAATGTGAAAAAAACCTATGAAAAAGAAAATCCAGATACAAAATTAACTTTTGATTTTGCGGGTTCTGGACAAATAAAAGAACGTGTAAAAAGCGGGGCGCCTATTGACGGGATACTATTAGCCAGCGAAAAAGATATAGATGAATTAAGCGCAAAAACCACAGAAAAAACCCAATTTGCTAAAAACGCCTTAGTTTTAATTGTCCCCAGTAAAAATGCTGTTCAAATTTCTAATTTAAATGAACTTTCTTCTTTTGATAAAATTGCAATTGGCGATCCGGATTCTGTTCCTGCAGGCAAGTATGCAGAAGAAACAATGCAAAACCTCGGCGTTTATAAGTCCTTAAAAGAAAAACTCGTCCTTGCGTCAGATGTTCGCCAAACACTTGCTTACGTAGCGTCTGGAAATGCACAAGCCGGTTTTGTTTATCAAACGGATGCCCTGATCAGTAAAGATGTAAAAGTATCACAAAGTGTTCCGGAAAATTTACATTCACCTATTGGATATTACGCGGGCATTGTGAAAGATTCAACGCATAAGGCTAAAACAAGGGAATTTTTACAATATATGACATCAAAAAAAGGACAGGAAGTGCTTGCGAAATACGGATTTAAACCTGTTGACTAAATGGGAAATCGTTTTACAGACAAAATAAAACGTGATAGCATTAACATAACTCAAATTTTTATGAGGAGATGAAAATGAAGAAATTATTCTCAAATCAGTTATTGTTACTCACTGTTTTTGCTTTTTGGCTGAAAACGGAACTTGTTTATTTTGTGGAATTTAACCTTGGTGTTGAAGGCGCATTTCAAATCTTTTTACTACTTATTAATCCAATTGCAACTGCACTTATTATATTTAGTTTGATTTTCTTAATTCCGAACCGAAAACTTCGGACGCTCGTCACCATTGTGGTTTATTTTGCTCTTTCGATGTTACTTTATGCGAATGTACTTTATTACCGAGAGTTTAGTGACTTTTTATCGGTTAACTTGATGACGAATGTTGGCAATGTCTCAGAGGGCTTAAACGGCAGTACGTTTGCGCTGTTAAAATGGCATGATATCTTGTATTGGGTAGATTTTGCTGTTGTTATTTTTGCTTTACTAAAATTCGGAAAAACATATGAAAAGAAACGCCGTCCGTTTAAATTTCAGTTATTACCTGTTATTCTTGGCGTTGGTATGTTACTTTTAAATATTTCGTTAGCTGAAATTGATCGTCCGCAACTTCTGACACGGACTTTTGACCAGCGTTATTTAGTCAAATATTTAGGTGTGAATACATTTACCGCCTATGATGGATTAAAACTTGTGAAAACGCAACAAAAACGTGTTCAAGCGGACAGTTCGGATACGGCTGAAGCAGAGAACTTTGTGAACGCCAATCGAACTGCCACGGATAATGAATACTTTGGGATTGCTAAAAAACGGAATATCGTTTACTTGCATTTAGAAAGCATTCAACAATTTTTGATCAATTACAAATTGGACGGTGAAGAAGTAACACCATTTCTAAATGAGCTTTATAACAGTGAAAATTCGTTTAGTTTTAGTAATTTTTATCACCAAACAGGGCAAGGTAAATCTAGTGATGCGGAAAACCTAATTGAAAATTCGCTATTTGGTCTCCCGCAAGGCTCTGCATTTTCCACATACGGAGGAACAAATGCGTTCCAAGCTGGCCCAGCCATTTTAAAAAATGAACAAGGCTATACATCGGCTGCATTTCACGGTAATATTGGTTCGTTTTGGAACCGAAACAATGCTTATAAGCGATTCGGTTATGATTATTTCTTTGATTCTAGTTATTATGATGTATCGAAGGAAAATTCAACGGACTATGGTCTAAAAGATAAGCCGTTTTTTGAGCAATCAATGCGGATGCTGAAACAATTGCCACAGCCGTTTCAAACCAAATTCATTACCGTTTCAAACCATTTCCCGTACCCCGTTTTTAAAGAAGATGTGACGTTTGCAAATCCGGGGACGAAAGACGAGACGATTAATAACTACTTTTCTACAGCGCATTATGCGGATGCAGCGATTAAAGACTTTTTTGACGCATTAAAGAAAGAAGGACTGTATGAAAATACGATTTTTGTTCTTTACGGTGACCATTACGGAATTTCTAAATCTCGATTGAAAAATCTTGCACCACTTCTTGGCAAAGAAGAGCTTACGGCATTTGATAAAGCCCAGCTACAACGCGTACCTTTCATTATTCACGCGCCGGGCATTAAAGGAAAAGAAATCACAACACAAGCAGGCCAAATTGATGTACAACCGACAATCCAGCATTTACTAGGCATTGACGGCTCTAAATATTTACAACTTGGCAACAGCTTACTTTCGGATAAACCTAAGGATACCGTAGTCTTTCGAAATGGCGACGTTATAACCTCTGAATTTGCACAGCTCGGTTCAAAAGTTTACCGCACAAAAACAGGTGAGTTAGTGGAAGAATTATCACCTGAAGAAGAAGAACGTGTGACGGAACGAAAACACTACGCTGAAACGGCCCTACGTATTTCAGATGACATTATGCAACGCGATTTATTACGTTTTTATGAACCAAGTGAAGATTTTAAACTTCCAACCGTTTCAAAAATTGACTATAAACTGTCAAACTCTGATATTAAATAGAGGATGAAAAGCGCACTTTTCCAATGGAGAAAAGTGCGCTTTTCTTTTTTGACTAGCTAATTAGAAGATTTTAATTTATAATATTCTTAAAATATAGACATCTAGAAAGGGAGAAGCACATGAAACGAGTGATTGGCTACATCATCTTAGGCATTGTATTACTTTGGTTTAATTTTTACAGGCGTTACATTTTTATAAGATTAATTCAAATTAAATGCAAATTACTATCAAGAAAATATCCTTATCAATATGATGGGAAATTTGTATATACGCATGTCCGTTTCTTTTTCCAGATACTAAAAAGAAGAAGGGAGAAAAGTTTATAATTTTTTAACGGAAAGGCGAAATAAGATAGAGCAAGTGAAAGATGAAAAAATGAGCATACTATTCCTATAAAGAAAAACTGGGAAATCCATTTTTAGAGACAACTTAGATTGATAAAATTGAAACGCAGCTAGAATTATAATCTCTTTATTATTAAAATAAATAAAGCCTCGGATGATAAAATGACTTTTCGATGAAGGCATTCGCGTAACGTTCCAATCAAATTTCAAATCTTAATTTTTCCA
>NZ_ALWW01000015.1 GCF_000344175.1 Listeria fleischmannii subsp. fleischmannii LU2006-1
GATTGGTGATGATAGAACGTGTTAATGTTAAAAAACGAATGGAAACGACTTTTCAATAATAAAATTTTACTTATTTCTTCCATCGTAATCTTATTTATCCCGATTTTATACGGTGCTTTTTTCTTAAAATCCGTTTGGGATCCGTACGGCAAAACTGGTGACTTGCCAGTAGCTGTTGTCAATCATGATGAGAGCGTGAATTATCAAGGAAAAACGCTCGATGTCGGGAATGAACTTGTCAATAATTTAAAAGAAAATAAAGATTTAGATTGGAATTTCGTAAACGCAGATGAGGCAAAAAAAGGTCTGGACAATGGGAAATACTATATGGTTGTGACAATTCCTAAAAACTTCTCTAAAAATGCTTCTACTGTTTTAGATGAAAATCCTAAAAAAATGAATTTAACTTATAAAATTAATCCTTCTCAAAACTACATTGGTGAAGTAGTAACCGAGCAAGGAGCGAATCAATTAAAAAATGAAGTCGCAACAAGTGTGACAAAAGAATATGCCAAGAGCGTTTTTGCGCAAATTAAAGAAGTTGGTTCTGGTATGTCAGAAGCAAGTGACGGAGCTTAAAAAATTAAACGATGGCTCAGTTAAGCTTGCGGATGGTAATCAAACCATTACTGAAAATTTAAATAAACTTGCAGAAAGTACTTTGACTTTTAAAGACGGAGCAGAAAGTGCAAACAACGGGGCCGGAAAATTAAAGAACGGCGCAAGTCAAATCAATGTTGCCGTTGGACAAGCTATTGGTGGCGCAAGTCAGTTGACTGATGGGGCAAACAAATTAAGCAACGGACAAGCTACTTTTTCTAGCAAGTTAAATCAGTATACTGATGGCGTCTCAAAGTCGTCTAACGGGGCCGAAAAACTCTACCCTGCTATGACACAACTAAACGGCGGTATTAATCAATTAGCAGGACAACTCCCTGCTTTATCAGGTGGCGTCAGTCAATTAGCTAATGGACAAAAAGACTTAAATAGCGGCATCACTAAGTTATCTGCTGGTTTAAGCCAAGCCTCTAAACAAGTGGAAGCAAGCTTAAAAGAGGGAAATTCGAAAGAAGCACAAGATAATATCAAAGCATTAGAAAACGGCATTTCGCAAATGGAAGCGGGTATTTCCGAATTAAATGCGACGATTAACGCTACCGGTACAGGTGACAATAATATATTATCGAAACAATTAAAAGAGCTTCAAGCTGGATTAGAACAATTAAAAGCAAGTAATAATACCTCTTACAATTCGGCGATTGAAGAAGGCGTTAATCAAGCTATAAAACAAGCTGGTATTGATCCAAATTCCGCAGAAGCAAGTAAAATTATTGCGGTAGCAAAACAAGGCGCGAAAGCAGGAGCAAACGGGGTTAACAATGTTCAAAATCAAAATATTGAAGAAGCCTTAACTAAAATTAATCAATCACTCCCTGCTATTACTAAATTATCTCAAGGTGTCGCTCAGTTAAATGCGGGAGCTACTCCAGTAAAAGATGGCGTTTATTCGCTTACTAGCAAAACAAAATCCTCACTTGCTAGCATGCAAACATTAGCAGATGGGCTGAATCAACTTCAAACTGGTGCTATGGCGGCACAAAATGGTAGCTCCAAACTGGTAAATGGAACAAGCCAATTACAAGCGAACGTGCCAAGTCTTACAAATGGGGTTAATAAGCTATCGGACGGGTCACAGCAAATCACTTCAGGAATGGGAAGTTTAAATGGTGGCCTGAAAACGTTGGCGGGTAATAACGGAGCACTAAACGGGGCGAGTGCCGATCTTTCAAGTGGGGCAAATGCGCTTAGCGGCGGATTAAATCAACTGTCCGCGAAACTACCAACTCTTCACGAAGGAACAAACGCACTTTCAACTGGTCTTGGCTCGTTAGAAGGCGGCGTTTCAGCGCTTGCGACAGGGGCCGGTCAAATTAGTGACGGGTCACAGCAACTGGCAGATGGTTCCAAAGCACTTGGCACCGGTTTAAACCAAGTAAATGATGGTTCCAAAGAACTTTCTGAAAAACTGGCGGACGGGGCAAAACAAGTGAACGATGCGAAGGCAACAAACAAAACTTACAATATGTTTGCTACGCCTACAAAACTTTCTGAGGAAAAAATAAGTGAAGTTCCAAACTACGGCCATGGTTTAGCGCCATACGTTTTATCGCTTGGATTATATGTTGGGGCGCTTGTATTTAACTTTATCTTCCCAATTCGTCGTCCTTCGATGACACCTTCAAGTGGTCTTGCATGGTGGTTTAGCAAATTCTCAATTGGCTTTATGGCTGCGATTTTACAAGCTGTTATTTTAGATGCCATCATGCTAATGCTAGGGCTAGGAGTGAACAGCCTTCCAGAGTTCTTCATGATTTCAATCCTAACATCGCTCACATACATGTTCTTAGTCATGTTCCTTGCGATGACTTTCGGAAATCCTGGACGATTCATTGCGATGGTGCTACTCGTCTTACAACTAGGCGGCGCTGGCGGTACATTCCCAATGCCACTCACAAATTCATTCTTTAACTTTATTCATCCGTTCCTACCAATGTCGTACTCCGTTTACGGGTTTAGACAAGCCATTTCTTCTGGTTTAGGAAATTCGGTTTATGTGCATAGCGCCATTATTCTCTTCATCATCTTCATCGTGTTCAACATCCTACTAATTGGCACCATGTACTTGAGAAAAAATAGACGCTTTAAAGTCGATAATGAAAGTTTAATTGAACAAGAAGCATAAAAAGAGGGCGCGAATCGCGCCCTCTTTTTTAATGTGTAAAACCATACGTTTTGTTTTCCCCTTCATCATGATACAAAATCCGCGCTGCATTTAGTTCTTGAATGGCATCATGAAAATCCAAAACAAGCTCTTCCGCCATATTAAAACCTAAATCCGCACGGCAGACATAACGCTGAATCACAGTATCTTCCATCGCATTTGGTAGCGGATAAGCCGGCACTTGCCAACCTTTCATTAATAACCGGTCCGCCAAATCATAAAGCGTCCAAGGCACGCCCGCATCCTCTTTTAACTTATAACAAACAATAGGAATATTTTCTCCGTTGTTATAAATTTCAAAAAGCCCCGTTTTGTCTATTTCTTTTGCTAAAAATAGCGCGACCTTTTTTGTCCGTTCATGGATTTCCTGATAACCGCTAAAGCCAAATCGCAAAAAATTGTAATACTGACCAATAATTTGACTCGCACTCCGCGAAAAATTAATCGCCATTGTAGGCATCTTGCCGCCTAAATAACTCACTTCAAACACTAGTTCTTTCGGTAAATATTCCTTGTTCCTCCAGACAATCCAACCAACACCAGGATAAACAAGCCCGTATTTATGTCCCGATGTATTAATCGAGACCACATTTGGAAGCCTAAAATCCCATTCCAATGAGGGATCTACAAACGGAGCAAACATCGCCCCACTCGCCCCATCAACATGAATCACAAGCTCATGCTCATGCGTTTCATTATAATCGCCAACAAGCGCATCTAATTTTTTAATATCATCAAATTTCCCTGTATAGGTAATGCCTAAAATCCCAACAATCCCAATCGTATAATCGTCCACATAGTCCAAAACCTTTTCCGTATCTATGCTTAAATGGGCTGCGTCCATTGGCACTTCCCGCATTTCAATATCCCAGTACACACAGAATTTTTCCCAACAAACCTGATATCCTGACGAAATAACTAAATTCGGTTTTTGACGCATCACATCGAGCCCTCGTTTTAGTGCTAAATTACGCCATCTAAATTTCATCGCCATTCCGCCAAGCATGCACGCCTCACTAGATCCGACCGTTGAGGTCCCCATATACGTTTCACTAGGTGGGGCATTCCAAAGGTCCGCCAAAATGTTGACACATCGATTTTCAATTTCCGCCGTTTGCGGGTATTCTGATTTATCTATAGCATTTTTCTCCAACGTTTCCGCCATCAAACGCTCTGCCTCAGGTTCCATATACGTTTGACAAAACGTCGCCAAATTTTGTCTGGCATTTCCTTCATCGATAAGTTGATCTTTCACAAGTTGGTAAGCAATCCTTGGTTCCATACCACTTTCTGCCATTTTATATTTAGAAACCGTCATTCCCTCTTCTTCTGAACCAAAAATTGGAACTTCATATCGCTTGTCCCATTTTTTATCTTTCTCACCATAAAGCATATTCTCTTACCTCCTTTTCATTTCCCTCTACAGATACCCCTAATTGAAATTCAAAAACTAATTTAGTTTCGCATACTACTTTTCTAAGATCACTCTTTTGGCAAAATTTTTTTCAGAAATTAAAAAAACCAAATATAGATTATAATTAGAAATTTTTGATTAAAAGGTAATAGATTGCTATACTAAAATTGTGAATTTTTAGTATAAAAGTTCATTTATACATAGAAAAAGTTACAACAACTTATGATTAGAGGGGGATAATCAATAATGTTTGAAACTGAAATGGATGCTAATCAAAATCTATTTTTCAACCAAGATAAAGTCCAATTGAATCATTCAAAAGTAGTTTTTAAAGGTAAAAATAATTGTCTGATTTTAGATGAAGGAGCTATCTTAGACCATTCAGAACTTATATTTTACGGAGATAATGCTTTAGTTTATATTAAAAAAACGTATAACAAACATATCCATACAAAATTAAGTGTCCATACAGGTTGCACCGTTTTTATTGATGAAGGCGCTTCATTCAATGGCCGCCTAAATATTATGGTATCCGAACATCAAAGCCTAATTGTCGGAAAAGATGTTATGTTTTCCTTTGAATCTTGGATACGCACCTCTGACGTTCATGCCATCTACAATGTTGAAAACGGCAACCGAATAAACTCCGGGAAATCTGTTTTCATCGGTGAACACGTCTGGCTAGCCCAAGATGTTAAAGTTTTAAAAGGGGCTACAATCGGTTCTGGAAGCGTGGTAGGCGCTGGGGCAGTCGTTACCTCTACCGTACCAAATAATAGCATCGTAGCTGGAAATCCCTCTAAAGTAATTAGACATAATATTTTTTGGGAGCGACCTTCTATGCACAATAAACATCCCGAAACACTCCCATCAAAACAAAACCCTGTCAATCCTTTTTTCTATAAAGGGGCATCCAATCAAAAAGAATGGCAGGAAAATGGAAAAAACTTATCTAATACAGAAAATCCACTAGATAAAAAAAAATTTAATAGATCAAGCTTATAGTGGATTAAAACTACTTTGTGATTTGCCTTCCCCAGCAAAAAAATGGTGGCAATGGCGTAATACAAAAGCTTAATTATTTCCTCATTAGATTCTATTTTAGAATTATGCAAACATGTAAAACTAGAATTCTTTATTTAACAAAAAAGCACCCCTTATCATTTACTCAGCTAAGTATCATATTTTTTAATAGCCAAACACCCAAAAGGTTAGATTTTCCGTCTAACTTTTTTGGGTGTTTGTAAATGTTTTTATGGGGTTCTCTCCTTAAACAAATATATCTACAATAAGAACCATAAAGAACACACTAAAGGATAACAAAGTTTCTAAAACTGTCCATGTTTTAAATGTTTCTTTCACTGTTAATCCAAGATACTCTTTTACTAACCAGAAACCAGCATCGTTAACATGGGATAACATAAGTGATCCAGCCCCCGTAGCTATAACAAGCAAAGCCGTGTTGACACCTGTCATACTCTCAACAATCGGAGCAACAATTCCAGCAGCTGTCGTTAATGCTACTGTAGCGGACCCTGTCGCAACTCGAATTAATCCTGCTACACAGAAACTCATTACAATAGGTGATAGGTGCATTTGACTCGACAAGTTAGCAATCGCTGTTGCAACGCCTGTATCAATTAAAATTTGTTTAAAAGCTCCACCAGCACCTATGATTAAAATAATGGATGCAAGAGGCTTCATACTCTCATCCGTTAAATCCCGAATAATATCTGCTTTTAATCCTAAACGGAAACCTAAGAAATAATAGGCCACAAAAACTGAGATAAGTAAGGCAATAAGCGGGTTTCCAATAAATTCAATGACATTTGTAATCTCTGTTGGCAGTGTAAAGAGTGCTGCAATCATAGTAAGGAGCATTAAGATAATCGGTAAAAATACGATGAAGAATGAAATCCCAACAGAAGGTAACCGTTCATTATCTTTTATGGTATCAGGACGTATTAAAGTTGGTTCATGTTCTGGTGTAATTCGTTTACTAATGAATTTGGCATACAGTGGTCCGGCTATAATACCGGCTGGTAAGGCAAAACAAATAGCATAAAGTAATACTTGGCTCACGTTAGCATTATAGATACTAATCGCTGTCATCGCACCTGGATGAGGAGGAATTATACCGTGCGCAATGGATAAACCTGCTAGCACTGGCAAACCAAGCAATAAAATATTCTTTTTAACCGTTTTTTGTATAGATAATACAATAGGTAATAAAATAACTAAACCAACTTCAAAAAAAACTGGAATTCCGATAATTAGACCTGAAAAGAACATAGCCCATGGCAAGCGTTTAATTCCAAATTTTTCAATAAAGAAATTAGCAATTTGCATACCCGCGCCTGAGGTGGACATCATTTTACCCAAAATAGTTCCTAATGCAAGTATCCCTACAAGATGGCCTAAAACCGCGCCAACTCCAGTTTCAAATGCACCAGCAATTTTTCCCCAAGGCATTCCCGCAAATATAGCTAAAAAGATAGTAGCAACTGACAAGCTTAGATAAGCGTGCCATTTCCACCAAGACACTCCCAAGATAACGATTAAAATAGCGATAATGGTAATTGAAAATAAGTAAATATCTTGCATATTTTTCTCCCTTTCTTTTTAGCGAATCAATGTTTGCCGTTCGCCGTTCATTAATGATTGCACTTCTTCTACGTTTGTATACGGCACATCTCCTGGAATAGTATGGGCTAAAACTGCATTACAGGTAGCAAATTCCAGCACCTCTTCTTCCGACCACGTTTCTTGATTTAATCCATAAATAATACCTGCTGCATAAGCATCTCCTGCGCCGATACGATCATAGATTTCAACAGGCCACTCTTGACTCATTTTGAAAGATTCTCCGTCCATAAATCCACTAATCATGTGCTTTCCGTCTCTATCATTACGACTTGTTCCAACATACGTTTTCACACCATACTTTTGTTTTAAAATTTGTATTCCTTCTTCTAATTGGGAGCCATAAGATTTTTCTTGATTAACCGAAATATCTAGAAGTTCCTTAATGTCCCGAATACCTCCAAATACAACATCCGCTTTATAAAGAATCTTTTCATACTGTGCTTTAATAAACTCGTGACTGTGCTCCGTATTTAAACTTGGACGATAATTAAAATCAAAATACAATTTTTTCCCTAATCGATTGGCATAGTCTGCAAGCTCTAGCGCAGTAGTTCGTGTTTTTTCATTTAACAATAATGTAATCCCACAAATATGGATGATATCATTCGCCATAACGGCTGCTTCCAAATGATAGCTTTCTGGATTTGCTTGACAAAAAGCGCTCGCAAGTCGATTTTGGTAGGTCACAACAGTTGGCCGAATGCCATAACCTAACTCTACAAAGTAGCTTCCAATATGGTGATGTTGATTAAAATAAATGAAATCATCTTGAATCCCATATTTCCGTATATCTGAGGCAGCCGCTTTCCCAACATGATTAT
Organism: Listeria fleischmannii subsp. fleischmannii LU2006-1; assembly: GCF_000344175.1. Classification (GTDB taxonomy): domain Bacteria; phylum Bacillota; class Bacilli; order Lactobacillales; family Listeriaceae; genus Listeria; species Listeria fleischmannii. The sequence continues at coordinate 7,664 of NZ_ALWW01000015.1, forward strand.
CAGGTAAACTTGTTAATAAACTTACTTCCATACCAAAGGACTTTAAATTAGTAAGTAAATTAACACCTGTGCCAGTAACTTGATAGGTTAGTTGATTCGTTTGTTCAAGAAGCATGTAATCTGGGGGACTAAAGCGCAAATTTACTTCTCCATATGATAATACTTTCATACTCCCTACCTCTAATCCGTTAATTTTTTCATCATGTTATAAAGTGTTTGAACATCTTCTGGTCTTGTATCATTGCTTTCTTTATCAATAATAGAACTATATACATGCGGAATGACTTTCTTCACACCAGCATCTAAAGCAATTTTTACAATCTCTTCAAAATTATCTAATGTAATGCCACCAGTTGGCTCTAAATAAAAATCGTTCTCTGCACACGCTTTAGCCACAGCACGATATTCCTCAACATGCTCTAAACCTTTCATTGGGAAATATTTAATAGAGCTGCCACCCATATCTTTTAATAAAGCAATAGCCGTTTCTATAGGTACTTCCGCCGCAGCTTCTTGACTACTTAACGGTCCCGTTGCAAGATTCACATAACCTACACGTCCTGTTGGTGAAACAAGACCATTGACAATCGTATCATCTTGATTTAACAAAGCGCGACTCGCACCGACACCAGTAAATACTTGGTTCACATGTTGCGGTTGAAGCTTAGCTGAAATACGTGTAACCATTGCGCTTTGATTTGGATTTCCAGCACCTAATCCTACTGATAACGCATTATCCGTTGCTTCAATATATTTTTGCATATCCTCTATAGCTGCTTCATCTGTTTTGTAATTAATAGAAAGTACCCCCAGCACAACATGACCTTCTGCAGCTTCATAACATTCTTTCGCATTTTCTACTGAATTAGCTAAGACATTTAAGCAAATACGATTATTTAAATAGTTTGGTTCTTTTTTCATGATTATTTCCCACTTTCCATAATTTCTTTTAGACGATTTTCGATAAGTTTCATTTCTTCTTGATCAACCGCTCGAATATCAAACTCGATAATACCGTTATTCGCTTGATATTCGCGCGTATAAATCGCAGGATTTTTTTCTTTTAGTAAAGCAATGACTTCCATAGCACTTTTTTCTAACACTTTAACAGAAGCTCTGTAAATATCTCGTCCAGCAGCATCTTGTACTTGTTTAACTTCGATACCGTGAATTTGATTTAAAGATTCGATAAAAGGAGCTAATCGCTCTTGCATTTCCTGACCTGTTTCTCCTTGTGTGGTGATGTAGCGCTCGACTGCTCCAGTGAATGCAATAATATTTTCTTTACCAATTTTCATTGCTCGTCCGATACCTTTTGATTGCATTCGCACCCAACTAATAGGCTCTTTCTTTCCTATTACTAGTCCAGATGTTGGACCATCAATTGCTTTTGCCCCACTATAAATAACTAGTGTTGCTCCTTCTCTTGCGTATTTATACAAATCTTCTTCTGCAGCAGCATCTACAATAAGAGGAATATGATATTTCTCGCTAATAGACACCATATCTTGCACGGTCAGCATACTTTTTTGAACGGTATGATGACTTTTAATATAGAGAAGTGCAGCGGTCTGGTCGGTTATCATCATTTCAACATGCTCTTTTGAACACATATTCGCGTAACCTGCCTCGCGCACCTTACCTCCTCCTAGCTCTACCATAACTTCTACCGCTGTGCCGTAATCCACATTATGCCCTTTTGGGAGAATGATCTCTCGCTTTGTTATTTCTTCGGCATACGGATGATAGGTATGATAGACATTTCCTTGTCCAATAAGTGCTGCTACAGATTGCGCAATACCTGCTGAGGCACTGGACACAATCACAGCATCCTCAACTTTTAATAAGTCCGCAATATAAGCCCCTGTTTTTTTGACTAAATCAGCCATTTCGAAAAAGTTTTGGCCACCAAATTTCTGCAAGGCAACAATGTCGTCTGGGGTTTTGGAAACACCTAAAATGGTCATTTTACCAGAAGCATTGATAACTCTTTTTAAATTATATTTTTGATATAGGTTCATTTTCATAAATCTCTCCTCCAACAATTGTACAAGTAGGGATGATTAATTCTCGAGTGACTTCTTTATTGCCATTAGAATCGACAAGCTCTTTTGTTCCTTTGACAATATCAAATATCGTAATGTCGGCATCGTAGCCTACTTCTAACCTCCCTTTATTTTTCAAATGAAAGTTATCCGCAGCATGTTCTGTTACCATCAACATAATTTCTTCTAGGGAGTATCCTACCACGCGTAATTTTTCCATTGTAGTAGCTAAATCAAAAACCGGACCAGATTCTCTATTTTTATAATAAATATCTGTACTTAAGGAAAACGGTGTCATGCCGGCTTTTTTTGCAAGACTTGCTGTTTTAAAATTAAAACTATCTGTCCCGTGCCCAATATCAAAACGAACCCCACGTTTATAAGCATCCCATGCACATTCTTTAATAGTTTTTGTGGTTTGATTGATTATGCCATTTTCTTTTCCATTAAAGCAGTGGGTTAAGACATCACGTTTATCGAGTCTTTCTAACACCTCATTTAATTCTGGCGGATTAGAACCAATGTGTACCATAATAGGCAAATCATGAAGTTCAGCTTGTAATTCCTTCGCTATCTCTAGTGGAATGTAATTATTATCGCCAACCACCGTTTTACTCATACGTGCTTTTAGGCCTAAAATAAAATGAGGTAAGGCTTCTACGCATTGTTTTACGAGTTCTTTTTGAATGTTCTTCATATTTGCCAATTCATTTTGAGCGATAATCCCCGTTTTTGAGATATTAATTAACGCATACACATTTGTCTTCGCACTGCGAGTATGTTGATAAAATTCTTGAATGGTGTCAGCACCTGTCGAACCAGCATCAATTATTGTCGTAACACCTTTTTTTAATTCCAATTTCATCTGGAGAATCGTAATAAATGGGCATATCATTATCACAATGCACATGATTATCAATCCATCCGGCCGAAATAAAGCGCTTACTTTTTAAGTCTACTATTTTTTCCGCTTTTTCATTTTGGATAGAAGGAGCTACTGCTACTATTTTTCCTTGTTTAATGGCTACACATAAATTATTACCATCCACCGTTTTAGCATTTTTTATTAAGATATCAAACACAATATAACCTCCTTCTGAAAACATTGTAACATTATAATGTTTAAAAAGTCAATGAAGTATTTATACTTCATATTCAATCCTATACGGAAATACTTGTGTATTGTAGGTCCCGGTGGAATACTCAATTAAATTTCCTTTCTGGTCATAGGACTTTCTTGTTCTCCTTAACCCCGTTGCTGTATCTGTTTTCAGTAGTGTTTGTTCCTCTTTATTTAGTGCAATACCTTCGAAGGCATCATCAAAAAAAGCAACAATTTGATGGTTTTCTTTTAACAATTGATATAGTGAAATATGATCTAAATTTAAGTTTCCAGAAGATATCTCATTTACTTTTCGGATATAGTGACGATAAATAATATAAGGTATGTCATTTAGAAAATACATTCTCTCAATGTATGTCACTTCACTATCAAAAGCTTGTTTAATACCGTCAATTTCTGGATTAGCGATGGTTTCAATGCTTAGAATTTTCTTTTCGATGCTAAATCCTGATTCCTCCACGATTTTAGAAAACGATTTGGCTTTCGATAATTTATTAAACAGTTGGTTACTTACGACTAAAGTTCCTTTTCCGCGCCTCTTTTCCACATACCCTTCTGCCGCTAATAAACTAACAGCTTGTCGGATTGTCACTTTACTTACATGAAACATTTTTTCTAGTTCAGGCTCACTAGGGATATAGCTACCAACTGGATAACTCCCATTTAAAATTTTCTTTTTAATCTCTAGGGAAATTTCTTGATATAAGATAATATTATTTTTCACTCCTTACCCCTCCCAACTTATCACAATTTATAAATGTAAATGATTTACTGAGCATCATTTTTCTAATTTACATTCCATCGCCTATTATATCATATACAATCTTAGTCGTGATGAATTTCATTTTATAGTATAAACACTCTAAATATAGACAATCGTCTATATAGATGATATTCTATATTCAAAAGGAGGAGATAAAATAGTGTCTTACAAAGATTTAGCTGCTGTTCTAAAAATACTATCTGATTCAAGTAGACTTGAGATTTTGGATTTACTATCATGTGAGGAAAAATGTGCGTGCGATTTATTGAAACACTTTCAATTTTCACAGCCCACACTTAGTTATCATATGAAATTTCTAGTTAATTTTGGAATAGTAAAAGCTAGAAAAGAAGGAAATAAACAAATGTATTCCCTAGACCATGAAAAATTTACGGAAATTATTCAAAAATTAAATTTGATTGAGTCATCCAACCAACTATGTATTTGTCAAGATATGAAAACCGGAGTTTGTGAGCCATGATATTTTTAGCTATTTGTATTTTCATAGTGACATTACTATTTGTAATTTGGCAACCAAGGGGTTTAGATATCGGCATAACAGCTTTAGCGGGCGCGGCCCTAGCCATTATTTTAGGTGTAGTCCACTTTAGTGACATCATAGAGGTTACAGGAATTGTTTGGAATGCAACCCTAACATTTGTGGCTGTTATTTTAATTTCTCTTATATTAGATGAAATTGGTTTTTTTGAGTGGTCCGCCTTACATATGGTTCGCGCTTCAAAGGGAAACGGCTTAAAAATGTTTATTTTTATTATGTTGTTAGGCTCAATAATTGCTGCTTTTTTTGCAAATGATGGAGCCGCTTTAATTTTAACACCCATTGTGTTAGCAATGGTTCGCCATTTAGGCTTTCAAGACAAAGTTATTTTTCCTTTTATTATCGCCTGCGGATTTATTGCAGATACAACTTCTTTACCACTAATTGTAAGTAATTTGGTTAATATTGTTTCTGCCGACTATTTTAATATTGGATTTATTGAATATTTTAGTCGAATGATTATTCCCAATCTATTTTCGTTGCTAGCAAGTATTGTAGTTTTATGGCTATATTTTAGAAAATCCATTCCAAGGCATTTTGATTCGAAGCACCTCAAAAATCCTAAAGAGGCTATCAAAGATCCTAATCTGTTTGCTATTTCTTGGATTGTTCTGGCATGTCTACTTATAGGCTACTTAATTAGCGAATTTATTTCTATCCCTGTTTCATTTATAGCGGGAACAATCGCCATTATTTTTATTTTACTAGCTCGTAAATCAAAAGCCGTTCATACGAAACAAGTCATTAAAAGCGCACCTTGGAATATCGTATTATTTTCCATTGGAATGTATCTTGTAGTATTTGGGTTAAAAAACGCAGGAATTACAACACTTTTAGGGTATCTATTAAGCAATTTGTCATCTTACGGCTTAGGAAGTAGCATTTTTGGGATGGGATTTATTGCTACTTTTCTCTCCTCCATTATGAACAATATGCCTACTGTATTGATAGATGCTATTGCCATCAGCCAATCACATGTTTCAGGCGTCCTTCAAGAAGGGATGATTTATGCCAATATCATAGGTTCTGATTTAGGACCAAAAATTACACCTATTGGTTCACTAGCTACCTTGCTTTGGCTCCATGTCCTCACACAAAAAGGTGTAAAAATTTCGTGGGGAACCTATTTTAAAACAGGGATTATGATTACTATCCCGGTATTATTTATCACATTGCTTGGCCTATATATTACGCTATTATTATTTTAGAAAAGAGGGTTTTCTTTGAAAAAAACAATTTATTTTATTTGTACAGGAAATTCATGCCGTAGCCAAATGGCGGAGGGCTTTGGAAAAAAATTTTTAGGTTCTGATTGGGAAGTATATTCTGCCGGAATTGAAACGCATAGTGTTAACCCTAAAGCAATTGAAGCCATGAAAGAAGTCGATATTGATATTTCAAACCAAACTTCTGATTTAATTGACCCGGCTATTATAAATAAATCCCATTTAGTTGTGACACTTTGCAGCGATGCTGATAGTAAATGTCCCGTTTTACCGTCTCATGTTACAAAAGAACATTGGGGATTCGATGACCCTGCAGGAAAAGACTGGTCAGAGTTTCGGCGTGTGCGAGATGAAATTGGTCAGGCCATTAAAAACTTTAAATTAAGATAAAAAAATTACCCCTGTCTATTATGACAGGGGTAATTTTTTATTTAGATTTCTTATAGTTGCCTTTTCCACCAGAACGTTCTCCGTTCGGGCGACGGTCACGACTGCCGCTATTTGAACCACGACGGCCTTTTCCGCTATTGTTACGATCACGATAACCGCCTTTTCCACCACCACGGTAGTTTCCTTTACCTTTGCCATTACCGCCGCCTTTTCCACCATAACGAGATGGTAGAGGACGTTCTTCTGTAATGTGTACCGGTGTTTGGTCTGGCTCTTTAGCAAGCATCTTCAACATAGCTGCAGCAATATCAGTCGCATCATATTTTTCTAGTAATTCACTAGCTACAGCTTTATAATCCGCAAGATTTTCTTCTGTTACAATTTCAGTAATTTTCTCAGTTGCAATGCGAAGTTGTCCAGCAAAAGCCTCATCCCAAGTCGGCGGCTTAAGAGGTTGCATACGTTTTTTCGTTGTTTGTTCCACTGTACGAAGGTAACCCATTTCGCGTGGTTGCACAAAGGTAATAGCCATACCTTCCTTACCAGCACGACCAGTACGACCAATACGGTGAACATAGCTTTCTGGATCTTGTGGAATATCATAGTTATAAACGTGTGTGACACCTGAAATATCTAGACCACGAGCCGCAACATCCGTCGCAACTAGTACATCAATTTTTCCTTCTTTAAACTTACGGAGAACACTCATACGCTTAGCTTGCGTTAAGTCTCCGTGGATTCCTTCAGCGACATAACCGCGCATATCAAGAGCTCTTGAAAGCTCATCCACACGGCGTTTCGTACGTCCAAAAACAATCGCAAGTTCTGGGGATTGTACGTCAAGAAGACGACTTAATACATCAAATTTTTCTTTTTCATGAACTTTAATGAAAAATTGTTCAATTAAAAGAGCTGTCATTTCTTTGGCTTTAATGCGAACCATTTCCGGATCGTGCATAAAGCGCTCACCAATACGACGAATTGGATCTGGCATTGTTGCTGAGAATAAAAGCGTTTGGCGTTCACTAGGAACTTCTTTTAAAATCGATTCGATATCATCGATGAAGCCCATGTTAAGCATTTCATCAGCTTCGTCAAGTACGAGTGTTTGTACGTTATCAAGTTTTAAAGTACGACGATTAATATGGTCTAAAATTCGACCAGGTGTACCGACAACAATTTGAGGTTTCTTTTTAAGCGAACGAATTTGACGACTGATGTCCGAACCTCCGTAAACCGCTAAAACACGCACATGTTTGTCATAACTTAATTTGTATAACTCCTCTGAAACTTGAATGGCTAATTCACGCGTCGGTGCAATAATAAGTGCTTGCACATCACCATTTTTTTGGTCAATTTTTTGAATCATTGGCAGACCAAAAGCCGCTGTTTTACCCGTACCAGTTTGCGCTTGTCCAATTAAATCTTTTCCTGCTAAACCAATTGGAATTGTTTTTTCTTGAATCGGCGTTGCCTCTTCAAACCCCATACGCTCTACTGATTTCACAATTTTTTCGTCCAGACCGAACTCTGAAAACTTTGTCAATGTCATTTCTCCTTTACCTAATTAAAGTTTGGGTAGGAGAGCTTTATTTTCTCATCTACATTCTCCAAACGAATATTTTGATGAAAATAAACGTTCTAAGTTTCATTTTATGGCATAAAAAAATTGATTTTACAATCAATGCCATTTCGCACCTTCCAAAAATGTTATAAATTAACAATTTCGATGCACATAAATAAAAAAAGCCCTCATATTATCACTAGGCTGAATATTTTAACCTAATAAACTTCCACTATTCATAATAACATGTATTTCACTACTTTTCAATGCGAAACAATTATTTCCCTTGCCATTTTGCGAATAAAAATATAGAAAGCGCTTCAAATATACGGAAATAATCATAAATTTTACTTTTTAACTCTTTTAGTACCCACTAAAAAAAGGACTTGTTTCACAACAAATCCTTTTCTTTTTGTAAAAAGCGTAACAAAGACTCAAAAAGCAACTCGCTTTCTGAATCCTCACAAATATAGTGCCCGGATTCCTTTAAGTAAAGCAACTCTTTTTGCGATTTAATCGTATCCATCAAAAATGCAACACTTGATTCAGCGGGGATTACTTTATCTTTTATACCTTGGGCAATAAAAGTGGGAACATCAATGTACTCAAAAACAGGCTTTGCATGTGTCAACATTTTTGCAAGCTGCAATTTAGACGGATCAGGCACGTCCTTAAAACGTTTAAAATAACGGCTTAGAACGGACTCCGGTTTAACATTTTGAGCTAAAACTTGTTCTTTTTCAGAAACTAAATCAGGCCAATCTAAAAAATTAGCAGACGTGCTAAGTAAAGCAAGCTTTCTAACGCCCGGATGGTGCCTTGTGAGCCAGCCCGCTAAAAGGCCACCAGAACCAAAGCCAATGATATACACTTCATCATCTTCCTTTAGCAACTGCGTCAAAATGCTTTCAATGAAAACATGCCAATCCAGAAACGTAGCATTTTTTAAAAAGTTAGCGCGGTTTTGTCCGGGAAAAGTGGGTGTTAAGATATCCCAATCCGTATGCTTTTTCAAAAAATCACTAAGTGGCATAATTTCATCAGGTGTCCCCGTATAACTATGGATACACAAACATGCTACCATTTTTGTCAACTCCTGTTTTGTAGTTACAACATATTACCCTATCATAAGTTTTTCCACGATATCTTTCAAGCCCATTCCATAAGAACCTTTGACCAGAAGCCACTCATTTCCATCAACATCCGCCAAAATGGCTTCCTGAAGCGCTTCTTTTGTTTTAAAATAGTGGATTTTTTCTTGACCAATTTGACTCGCACAAGCTTCGCAAAAAGCAGACATCGCCTCACCATAAGCAAAAACGCTATCAATACTCCCCTTTTGCAAAATTTCGCCTGATTCGCGGTGAAAACGTTCCGAATCCTCACCAAGTTCGAGCATATCTGCCACTAAAATCTTTTTCGCCTTTCCTTCCGAATCCATATGCATAAACGTATTCAAAACTGCCTTTAAAGCCGTTGGACTCGAATTGTAAGCATCATTTAAAATTTTGGTACCATTTGGTGCCGTCAGCCATTCTAAACGGCTTTTAGAGCGCTCCATTGACTTAAGCGCCGTCTGAACTTCAAGAGTAGAAATATCAAGTGCCTTAGCAGCTAGCATAACAGCCATTGTATTATATACATTATGTTCGCCAATAATAGGTACAAAAACAGGGACATCTGCCGCCCAATTTGTCGTAAACGAAGTTCCATCTGATTTTGTATCAATCGACAGCGGATAAATCGATGCCGTTTGTTCGCGCCCAAAAGTCGCTGTCTGATACCCTCTTTCTTTATCCAAATGCTTCCGAATTAATGCCTCTTCATTCGGGTAAATGAGCAGTCCATTTTCCTTCAAACCAGCCGTGATTTCAAGTTTTGCTTTGGCAATCTCATCCCTTGAACCTAAATATTCAATATGGGCCTCCCCAATATTGGTGATAATCGCCATATCAGGTTCTGCAATTAATGATAATTTTTCAATTTCATAGCGGTGATTCATGCCCATTTCTAAAATCGCCACTTCCGTATCTTCCGGCATCGTTAAAATGGTGTAGGGCAGACCAATATGATTATTAAAGTTGCCTTTTGTCGCATGAACACGGTATTTCGAACGGATAGTTGCGCTTGCAATATCCTTGGTTGTCGTTTTTCCGTTACTTCCTGTAATCGCTATAACAGTAGGTTTCACTTCTGCTAAATATTGCTTTGAAAGCTCTTGAAGCGCAAGAAGCGTATCTTCCACTATCATAATCGGGAAATCAGTTGGCGGATGCGGCACATCTTTTTGCCAAAATGCAGCAGCTGCCCCAAGTTCAATGGCTTGTTTTACAAAAGTATGCCCATCGCGCGTATCCCCTACAAACGGAATAAACAGGTCTCCCTTTTTAATCTGACGCGTATCAAAACAAATGCCCGTAATGAGTGTATCATCAAAACTAGCATCCTTTTTCACCTCAATAAGTTTTCCAATTTGTCCAATTGTTTTTTTCATGTCGAATCTCTTCTCCTATAAAAAAGCAGTTTGCAAAAAGTCAAACTGCTTTTCCTATTTTAATCTTCTAAACTATGTTTCAATTTACTTTTCGTCTCATAGCGTTCAAGCGCTAATTCAACCAGTTGTTCAATTAATTTATCGTAAGGTAAGCCACTCGCCTGCCAAAGAAGTGGGTACATACTGACAGGTGTAAATCCTGGCATCGTGTTCACTTCGTTTAAATAAATGTCTTCCTGTTCTGTGACAAAAAAGTCCGCACGCACAAGGCCACTTCCGTCAATACCTAAAAAGGCTTGAATCGCAAAATCTTTAAGTTTAGCGAGAACCTCATCTGTCACCTCAGCCGGAATCACAAGCGTTGTATCATTATCCTGATACTTGGCTTTATAATCATAGAAGCTAGAATCAGCCCCTTTTGGTAAAATTTCGCCAGGGACGGAGCACACAGGCGTATCATTTCCCAGTACCGCTATTTCGATCTCGCGTGCCACAACACCTTGTTCAACAACCACTCGACGATCATATAAAAAAGCCTCTTCCATAGCCGCTTCAAGCTCTTTTCTATTCGAAGCTTTACTAATACCAACACTGGAACCTAAATTAGCTGGCTTAACAAACATAGGGTACACCAGTGCTTCTTCCATATCCGTTAACATTTCTTCTTTAAACTCGCGCCAATCGATTTGACGAACGGCTACAGCTGGAAGTTGCGGGATACCTGCATCTGCAAATATTTTTTTCATCACAATTTTATCCATCGCAGAAGAGGAAGCAAGAACACCGTTACCAACATAAGGCAAGTCTAAAACTTCTAGCAAACCTTGCACCGTGCCATCTTCACCATTTGGTCCGTGTAATAGCGGAAATACAACCGTGTTTTCCGTTTCCCCAGAAATGGCAGCAGGACTTACTGCATAACCAGTAGAAGTTTCTCCTTCTTTTTCAGAAAGCTTCAAAGTATCTTCTGGTGAAAAGCGTAATTGCTCGCTAAAGCCTAACTTTCCTGTAATTTCCGGACCGCTAACCCATTTTCCATCGTTTGTTATGTATACAGGATTGGCTTCAAATTTATTTAAATCAAGCGCATTTATAACAGAAAAGGCTGTCTGAATGGACACCTCATGTTCGGCTGATTTCCCGCCATATAATAAAATTAATTTTGTTTTCAATACTACCCCTCCGAAACTTGGATTTCTGTAGTCTATTTTACCATGTTTTAAGCAGAAGAAAAGAAATTTCTATATAAAGTTTTAAAAAAAATAAAAAAGGAGCAATCGCTCCTTTCAGCTTGTAGAAAAACTCAAAGCTTTCGCAAAACAAAACGATCCTCGCCAAAATCGGACTGCTGAAAAATGGTGAGATTCTAGGCAGTGGCGAGTACCGGAGCGGAGCGTACTCGAGTACGTGAGCACCGGAACGGAGGCCCTAACGACGAAGATTGCCGTTTGTCAGCAGTCTGAAAGGAGCAATCGCTCCTTTTTTTATACACCTGATGTAAGCTTAAGTCCAATGACTCCTGCAATAATCATACTAATAAAAAGTAATTTCATCGCACTTTTACGTTCTTTAAACAAAATCATTCCCATAATAACACTTCCGACCGCCCCAATTCCCGTCCATATCGCGTATCCAGTACCAATCGGAATCGTTTTTAGCGCATGAGACAAGAGAAAAAGACTGATTGCCATAAAAAGAATCGTTAAAATTGAAAATTTAAGATTTTTAAATCCGTTTGATAGTTTCATCGTCACAACAAATGCCATTTCACAAATCCCAGCGATAAATAAAAACAACCAAGCCAATTTAATTCGCCTCCTTCCCATCCACTAATTTTAGCCCAATAATGCCCGAAATAAGGACAACTAGGGACAAGATTTTAAAAATACCTGCCGCTTCGTTTAAAAAGAGTATTCCAACAATCGCCGTACCTGCTGCACCGATGCCAGTAAAAACCGCATACGCCGTCCCAATTGGAATTTCTTGCATCGCCCTTGCAAACAAACCAAAACTAATAATAAGAAAAAGAGCCGTTAATAAGCTCCAACCTAACATCGTAAAACCATGTGATTCTTTTAAGCCAAAAGCCCAAACAATTTCCGATAAACCTGCTAAAACAAGATATAGCCAAGCCAATTTTATTTCCTCCTCAAACCATTAATCCGTTTAAAATTTCAAATGCCGATTTACGTCGCTTCTCAAATTCCAGTTTGTTATATAATTCATGCTCTACAGAAAGTCCGTCAATGAAACAATAAAACGCATGAATCCACCGTTCTTTTTCTGCTTGATTCATATGAATTTCATTTAAAAATGAACCAATCATTTCAAAAGTGAGGGCTTCATAGCTTTCCGTTTCTTGAATTAAACGCTCTTTTAGACTTGTGGGCGGGAAATAAACGGAGCGTTGAAAAAATTTTTTTGTTTCAGGACTTGTTTCAAAATCCGTCGCATCATAAAATACCGCTTTTAAATAGTCTTGCAGCGTTTTATATTCATCTCGATTAAGCCCCTTAAAGCTTTTCATTTCCGTTTGAATAACATCTTTATAAACCGCCATATAAAGTGCTTCTTTTGATTCGAAATGCGCATAAATGGAAGGTGTTTTAATCCCTGCTTCTTTTGCGATTTCAGAAAGCGCTGTACCGTCGTATCCTTTTTCTGCAAACAGGTGAAGTGCAGCTTGTTTTAGTTTTTCTTTAGACATAAAAAAGCCTCCTTAACTAACGTTCGTTAGTTTTAGGATAACAAAAAATAGATTAAAAGTAAAGCATTAATCTATTTTTCTAAACAAGTCCATTCATTTTTCTTTAAATCATAAACAAGGTGCGCAATAATTTTTGAATACGCAATCTCTTCTCCCGTGTGCTCAAGCTCAATGATATCATCATCTAATTGAACACCAACTGGGATGCGTATTTGCGTTCTCGTTTTTTCAGCTGCAGCAAAAGCAATGCACGCGCCTTCTTTAAAATAAGCTGAAAAACGTTTTAGTAAATCCATAGACGGACTTTTCACGTATTTGCGTTTATTTAGCGACAAAAAGGTTTTTTCATTTAAAATAGCGGCTGTCTTTTTGGCAACAACAAAGCCTAGAACAGCATAAAAATGATTCATATTTCGGTAATACGTTTTATTATAACGACCATCTTTTTTGGTTAAATAAACAAAGTTATTTTGTAATTTATAATAGAAAGGTGAACGTAAATGTCTGCCTGTGTGCGCCAAATAAAGCATTTCAGCAACTTCTTGAGGTGAAAGTTGATTGACAAGATCAATATCTTCAAAATCAATCCAACAAAATTCACCTAATTGTAAACCTGGGTGTGTTTTTAATTGTTGCAAATCGCTTGCCTCTAAAAAGTCAAACGCTGTGTGCGTATTATAAGACGAATCTTTTATGTGATGCTTAATTAAAAGAATGTTTTCAGGCGGAAGTGTTACACCTTGCATGAAATCACAAAAAGTAATGCCACTCGTGACTACATTGTTGATGACATTATCCATATGTATGTAAACAGATTTTTGATTAAAAGTATCTTTTCTCATCGCCTATTCCCCATCTAATCAATTTATCGGATTCTCGCCGTATAGAACTATCATACACCATTTCATTCAAATTTGTATAACAATACAATCAAAACTAAATTACTTTACGATGACAAATTTATAAAAAAGAGCCTTCTAAACCATTTAAGGAATAAAAAGCTCTTTTTATTAACGTAAACCTAGTTTAACATTTGGCATTTGCTTTACTTTTAAAGCTTTCCAAATATCCGTACGCGATTTCGTTTTTTCGACAACAATGCCTTTTTGTTCTAAATCTCGAATGATTTTATTAAGTTCTTCATGGCTTTCTCTCATATATGACCACTCCGTTCCCAAAATTAAGTTTTCATTCATATCTCTCTCTTTATTCTCACTTTAACACAAATGTAAACATAAAAATAGCCCTATTTTTAAATTTATAACAAAAAACAGCATCACTTTTCTAAGAAAGCGATTGAAAAACGAATTTTAATGTTCACTAGCTAAATTATCATTAAGATTTAAAATAAAAACAGGCTGGCATACACCAAACCTGTCTTTATTTATAAAACTTTATCAAGAAAACTAATGGTACGTTCATGTTTAGGGGCATCGAAAATCTCTTCCGGTTGCCCTTCTTCTACAATATAACCACCATCCATAAAGATAACACGGTCTCCTACTTCACGCGCAAAGCCCATTTCATGTGTAACAACAAGCATCGTCATTCCCTCTTTCGCAAGGTCTTTCATGACATTTAATACTTCCCCTACCATTTCCGGATCAAGCGCTGAAGTTGGTTCATCAAATAACATAATATCTGGATTCATCGCAAGCGCTCGTGCAATCGCTACACGTTGCTTCTGTCCACCCGATAATTGGCTCGGGTAACTTGTTTCCTTATCCGCTAAACCAACACGTTTTAGTAAATCTCGACCTAGTGCCTCAGCTTCACTTTTCGTTTTCTTTTTTAATTCTACAGGTGCAAATGTAATATTTTCAAGAACCGTTTTATGTGGAAATAAGTTGAAATGTTGAAAAACCATCCCAATATTCTCACGTACTTTATTAATGTCAGTTTGCTTATCTGTTAAATCGAAGTCATCAACAATCACTCGGCCGCTATCAATTTCTTCTAATTGATTCATGCAACGTAAAAACGTACTTTTTCCAGAACCAGAAGGACCAATAACGCAAACAACTTCTCCTTCTGCCACTTCAAGGTCAATGCCTTTTAATACTTCATTTTGGCCAAAGCTCTTTTTTAAATCTGTGATTTTTAACTTTGTCATTTAGAAAGTCTCCTTTCAAGCACGTTTGAAAGTTTTGTAAGTAATGTGATTACAATCAGGTACATAATCGCTACAACAAGCCAAATGCCAGATGTTTCGAACGTACGCGCGATAATGATTTTACCTGATTGCGTAAGTTCAACAATCCCGATAACACTCATGATAGAGGTATCTTTAAGCGTAATAACAAATTGATTAATAAAACTTGGCACCATAACACGAACGGCTTGAGGTAAAATAATTTTCATCATTGACTTCCCGTAAGGAATCCCTAGAGAACGAGCGGCTTCCATTTGTCCCTTATCTACGGCTAAAATACCACCCCGAATAATTTCTGTGATATACGCCCCAGCATTTAAACTTAGTGTTAAAACGGCAGCAAGATTCGGATCCATTTTAAAGCCAAACGCTTGTGGAATCCCGAAATAAATGAAGAACGCTAAAACAATAAGCGGAATTCCTCGGAAAATATCCACATAGACAGTCGCAATACCGCGTAAAAACGTGCTACGACTTACTTTTAAGAAGCCAAAAACAAGCCCTAAAATTGCGGCGAAAAATAGAGATATAAAGGTCAATTTAATAGTGTTCCAAAGACCTAGAAGAAGCGCTGGAGCACTTGCAACTAGCGTGTCCCAAAACGAATCTTTTTCAACATCAGAACCAATATAACGATCTAAAATGTCATCATAAGTTCCGTTTGCTCGAATATTTGTTAAACCTCGATTAAATTTCTCAAGAAGTTCTGTATTTTGATCTTTCTTAACAGCAAAGCCGTATTGTGCTCCGCTTTCTTTTTGCGTGACAATTTTAAGGCCATTTCCGACTTTTACGCCATATGCTAATACAGGATAATCATCGAATGCGGCAGATGAATTGCCCGTTTTAACATCTTCATACATACTGGCCGAATCATCAAAAGGGACTAAGGTATAGCCATATTTGTCTTTATTTTTTTCAGCAAAAGCATAGCCTTCTGTGCCTGTTTTAACCGCAACTTTTTTCCCTTTTAAATCCTTATAAGATTTGATGTCATTATCATCTTTTTTAATAGCCATTACAACACCAGAATCAAAGTACGGATCAGAGAAATCAAATTTCTTTTTACGTTCATCCGTGATACTCATTCCGGCAATTACACCATCAACTTGGTTTCCTTCAAGCGCTTGAACCGCTGCATTAAAGCCCATCGGTTTAACCGTATAGGTAAAACCTTGATCTTTTGCGATGGCTTTTAAGATGTCCATATCAATTCCGATAAGTTCACCTTTTTTATTTTGGAACTCAAACGGCGCGAAAGTTTCGTCCGTTGCAATTTCATAATCGACATCCGCTGCATGTGCAGGTGTTAGAAAGCCTGTAAAAATAAATGCAAATACGAATAGAATAGGTAATAGACATTTAAATCGTTTCATTGTATCCTCCCTTATGTATGAACAAATAACTATGGAAGCTTTAAACTTGTTGAAAAACTTTTCACTTTTAGCATTTTACCATAAGGGAACGTTATTGACCATATTTATTTACGATAAGTTTTTTCATATGACACATCAATGTTAGGTTTTATATCATTACTTTTTCTCCCCAAAAACAAGACAACTAAACTGTTTATTTAAAGCAAATAAAAAAAGTTGCACCTCACATAAGAAAGGACAACTTTTTATATTTTTATACTTCTGCTACGACTTCAATTTCCACAAGAGCATTCATTGGTAAAGCGGCTACTTGAAAAGCACTTCTAGCTGGAAAAACACCCGTAAAATACGTCGCATAAATTTCATTCACTTCTTTAAAATCTTGTAAATCTTTTAGAAAAACCGTCAATTTAACCGCCTTTTCAAGACTTGACCCTGCTTCTTCCAGCACATTATGAAGGTTTTGAAAGACTTGTTTCGTTTGGTTAGCAATTCCTTCTTGTAACTCACCCGTTTCTGGATTTACGCCAATTTGACCGGAAGTAAAAACAAAACCACTTGCTTTCACTGCGTGAGAATACGGTCCAATTGCTTGAGGTGCTTTATCACTATGTACTTTTTCTTTCATCATAACCCTCCAAAAATCATATTTCTATTATATTAATTCAATTAGAATTCTTTTTCAATACTTTATTTTCTAATTTTTCGAAATCCATATACTTATGTGGCTGAAAAGAGTTGTTTTTTTTCGCATTGAACCTGATATAATTTCCGTCCAATCTCCTCTTCTTCCACTAAAAGCTGCTCTTGACACGTTATCATACAGCGTTTAATTTGCTCTTCTAAATTATCGAGACTTTCAGACCTTAATTGATGAATGAGTTTTTGCAACTCGCCCGTTTCAGAATATTCGTTTGAACAGCTCTCTTGATGATATTCGTTGCCACTTGGGTTTTTAAGAAGTAACATCATTTTAGCTTGTTCATCTCTAATATGCTGCAATGCCTTTTGTAGTTCTTCTTCTCTACTTAGTATGATGGACATTTTATCTCTATACACAAACCCTACCCCCTATGTTTAATCTTCCACAATATAAGTCTACCACGAAACACTTGCAAAATCTGTGACAGTTTCATGAACGTTATGGCGATAAAAGGGATAAAAAGGATGTATTAAAAAAGCCAGATGTTCGCACATCTGGCTCACTTATTACGCTTGTCTCATTTTATTTGACACAAGTTTGACAACTTCCATTAAAATTACAGCTGCAATAGCAAGCCCGGCTGCAATACCCCATTCACTCCAGCCAAAATTTTGAGGAATAGAGAAAATCTCGCGCGTAAATGGTAATATAGTCAGGATATAAAGAACAAAACAAACCGATACCGCTAAAAGAACATATTTATTGCTGAAAAAGCCAGCACCAAAGGCAGTTTGAGTGTTCGATCTAGCCGCAAAAGTTTGCAAGGTTCGCGCTAAGATAAGCGTTGTAAAGGCCATCGCAACACTCATTTCCGGACTATGCTCTAAACCAATATACTGAGAAATAATAACCGCAATACCGATTAGCGTTCCCCTAATAACAACCGCCTGCATAGTACCACCAGCAAAAATGCCTTCTTCTACATTTCTTGGCTTCCGTTTCATCACATCAGGTTCTGGTTTTTCCATTCCAAGCGCTATCGCAGGAAGTGAATCATTTACTAAGTTGATGAATAAAAGTTGGAGTGCTGTGAACGGATTAATCCAATCTACAATAAGAGCAAATAAAATCGCAATAATCGCGCCTAAATTACCCGCAAATAAATAACCAATCGCTTTTTTTATATTATCAAAAACAGTCCGACCGACGCTTACCGCATCCACAATAGAAACAAAATTATCATCCGTTAAAATCATCGCCGAAGCATCTTTTGCCACATCTGTTCCGCTACCCATAGCAACACCAATATCCGCCTGTTTAAGCGCCGGCGCATCATTCACTCCGTCTCCAGTCATAGCTGTAATTTTATTTTTCTTCTGCCATGCTTTTACAATTCGAATTTTATTTTCCGGCGAAACACGTGCATAAACCGCAATGTGTTCTAATTTTTCTTCAAGCTCCGGCTCACTCATCGCATCAAGTTCTTGCCCTGTAACTGCGAAATCTGTTTCATCCATCAAGCCAATATCGCGACCAATCGCTTGCGCTGTTGTTTTATGGTCACCCGTAATCATAACCGTCCGAATGCCTGCTTTTTTGGCCTCCTCAATCGAGCCATAAACCGCTTCACGAGGAGGATCAATCATCGCCGTTAAGCCAACTAAGACAATATCATGCTCATCCGCAGTCGAAATATCTACTTGATTACTGTCTAAACGCTTGTAGCCATATGCCAGAACACGCAAAGCTTGATTAGAAAATTCCTCATTGACGTTTTGTAGCTCCGTTAGCATCTCTTCCGTCATTTCCACTTCTTCGCCGTCTTTGTAAACATATTTCGCACGGCTGAACATAACATCAGGCCCGCCTTTTGTAAGCATCGCCTTTTTCCCGTCAAATGTATGAACCGTTGACATTAATTTCCGATCCGAATCAAACGGAATTTCGCCTTCCCGAATAAAAGCATCGCGAATTTCATTATAGTTTTTATTTTTTCGATTACTAAACGCAATTAATGCCACTTCAGTCGGATCCCCGAGTTCCAAGCCCTCCTCATTAATATTTGAGTCATTACATAAAACAGCAATATAAATGAGGCGTCTCTCCCCCTCCGTCCAATTTTCAGGATTATCAGGAAAATTTTCTTTCGTGCCATCGGGTAAAAAGTAATCGACAACCGTCATTTTATTTTGCGTCAAAGTCCCCGTTTTATCCGTACATATGACACTTGTCGAGCCTAAAGTTTCAACAGCGGGCAACTTCCGAATGATGGCATGTTGTTTCGCCATTTTATTCGTCCCAACCGCCAGCACAATCGTTACAATAGAAGAAAGAGCTTCCGGAATCGCAGCCACCGCAACCGCAACGGCAAACATGAAGGCATTTAAAATCGCCTGCGTAAAATCGACACCTTCGCTACCCCCAAAAAAAGACGCGGGAAGCCTCTACGGCAAAAATCAGAATACAAAGCGCTAAAATCGCAAACCCTAGCTTTTTACTAAAACTTTCTAATTTTTGCTGTAATGGGGTTTGTTTCGCTTCAGCTGTTTCCAGCAACCCAGCAATTTTACCTATCTCCGTTTGACTCCCCGTACCAGTAACAACGAAAAGCCCGCGCCCATAAGCTACTAACGAGCCACTAAAAACCATGTTGACACGGTCGCCTAGTCCCACTTTTTCCGGAATGACATCAACAGACTTTTCAACCGTTTCCGATTCCCCAGTTAGCATGCCTTCATCTACTTTTAAAGTCCCACTTTCAAGCAACCTACCATCAGCCGGTATAAAATCTCCTGCATCAAGTAAAACAATGTCACCCGGGACTAATTCATTGGCATGGATGGTTTGTTTTTCGCCATCTCGAATTACTTTTGCTGATGGTGCAGACATTTCACGTAGCGCATCAAGCGAGCTTTCTGCTTTCCTCGTTTGCACCACACTAATAATAGAATTAACAATTAAAACAACAAAGATGATGAGGGATTCAATGATTTCACCTAAAACAAGTTGCACGAGTGCGGCGGCAACCAAAACGATGACCATCGGATCCTTAAAAGTTTCTAAAAAAAGTTTCCAGATGGGATCTTTTTCCTTTTGCTTTAATTCATTTAACCCATATTTCTCTTGACGACTTTTGACGGAAGGACTTGTTAAGCCTTTGTCTGTTGCATCTAATGCCTTTAATGTAGCATCCACTTCCTCACGATAAAATTCCACAGATAAAAAACAGCTCCTTCCAATTTAGCTATACCTTTCAAGTATATCAGTTCACTATGTAACATTTCTCACGATTTACAAAATCTTAACATTATTTACCCGAAAATTTACAATTCCAAGCATGAAAAAAAGAAGAGAAATCACTCTCTCTCTCAGTCTTGTAGAAAAAACTTCAAAAGTTAACAAGCAAAAACAAAACGTCTTCATCCAACCAAAATCAGACTGCTGACAAAATGGTGAGATTCTAGGCAGTGCCGAGTACCGGAGCGGAGCGTACTTGAGTACGAGAGCACCGGAACGGAGGCACTAACGACGAAGATCGCCGTTTGTCAGCAGTCTGAGAGAGAAATCACTCTCTCTTTTACATATTTCTTCCAAATTGAGCTTCATAAAGACGCTTATACACCCCATCTTGTTGTAAAAGTTCCGTATGACTGCCTTGTTCCTTAATCCCCTCTTCATTTACAACAATAATCCGGTCCGCATGCTGAATGGTTGCAAGGCGATGTGCAATAATTAGCGTTGTCCTCCCATCTGCCAGTTTATCAAGCGACTCTTGAATCACTCTTTCTGTCTCTGTGTCTAAAGCTGAGGTTGCCTCATCTAAAATTAAAATAGGTGGATTCTTAAGAAACATACGCGCAATCGCAAGACGCTGTTTTTGACCGCCGGACAGCTTAACACCGCGTTCTCCAATAATCGTATCAAGACCAGCTTCCATATTTCGAACCACATCTTCTAAATTCGCTAATCGAATCACATCGTAAATTTCTTCATCCGTAGCATTTAATTTTCCGTAAGCAATATTCTCTCGCACAGAACCTGAAAACAAAAAAAACATCCTGTTGCACAACACCAATTTGTTCACGAAGAGAAGCAAGCGTTAAGTCTTTTATATCATGATTATCAATTGTGATAGTACCGTTTGTTGGCTCATAAAAACGAGGAAGCAAATTACAAATAGTGGTTTTACCCGCCCCACTTGGTCCAACAAAAGCGACCGTTTCCCCCGCTTGAATACTCAAATCGATATTTGTTAATACATTTCGTGATGTTTTATAATGAAACGAAACATTTTGATAGCGGATATCTCCTCGAAAAACAGGCGCTTCTTTTGCATCTTTTTTATCAACAATATCCGGTTTCGTATCCATAATTTCTAAGAAACGTTTAAAGCCAGCAATACCCTTTGGATAGCTTTCAATAACAGCATTAATTTTCTCAATCGGTCGGATAAAAACATTCGTAAGCAAAATAAAGCTAACAAATTGTCCGTATGTCATTTGGTCTTGAATCGTAAAATAGGCCCCAAATAATAAAGCGAATAACGTAATGAGTCTCATTAAAAAGTAATTAAAAGAAAAACTTAATCCCATCACTCTATAAAACATTAATTTGGCTTGGCGATACGCCCCATTCAATCCCGCAAAACGCTCTCGCTCATGCTCCTCATTAGCGAAAGCCTGCACGACACGTACCCCGCTAATCGC
This sequence comes from Listeria fleischmannii subsp. fleischmannii LU2006-1, assembly GCF_000344175.1. Lineage (GTDB taxonomy): Bacteria > Bacillota > Bacilli > Lactobacillales > Listeriaceae > Listeria > Listeria fleischmannii. The sequence goes on from NZ_ALWW01000015.1 coordinate 29,412, forward strand.
ATTTTCAACGCCCGCATTAAAAGTCCCTAGCGTTTTAAAAATTTGTGAATTCACTTTCGTCATTTTTTTATTAAAGAAAACAATCAAAACAGTTAAAATCGGTACGAGCACAAAAGTCGCGACCGCAAGCTTTACATTGATGGTTAACATAATGAAAAAAGCACCAAAAAGTGACATGACGGAAATAAAAATATCTTCCGGCCCGTGATGGGCGACTTCTCCAATTTCAAATAAATCAGTGGTCATGCGAGACATCAATTTCCCCGTTTTTTGATTGTCATAAAATCCAAACGGTTGTTTTTGAAGTTGCTTATATAAATCCCGGCGCATATCCGTTTCAATATTTAGACCAAGCATGTGGCCAAAATACGTGACAATATATTGCATAAATGTATTTAAAAAAGTAAAAAAATAATAAGGCGAGCGAAGCTGTTATAATCATTGAAAAGTCTTTACCTGGCAGCAATTTGTCAATGACGTAATTGACCGCAAGTGGAAAAGCTAATTCCAAAAGCGCGGCAATCACTGCACAACCAAAATCGAGCGCGAATAATTTTTTATACGGCTTATAGTAACTAAAAAAACGCTTAACCATGAAAACTCCCCTTTCCACAAAAACACATTATACGGGATTAAAATGCGAAAAACAAGCTTACGGACAGCGTACTAGTCAAGAGGCACCGCATTTGGTAAACTAAAGAACAGGAGGTGGATTATGAAATTTTTAGAAAAAATAAACCATTATGTGCCCATTTTTTTGCAAGCGATGTTAAATTTGGCGCTGATTGTTGTCGGCATTACGCTCGTCGTCTTTTTATTTAGTGAAGCCTGGCTGATTTTTAACAATCTTTTTACTACACACTCAAGCTCCGCCTATTATAAAATGACAGAAGAAATTTTAATTTTCTTCCTATATTTTGAGTTTATTGCACTTATTATTAAATATTTCCAAACTGGCTATCATTTCCCGCTACGCTATTTTATTTATATTGGGATTACAGCCATTGTTCGTCTTATTATTGTGGATCATTCAGACGCCCTTGCCACATTTGTATTAGCAGGAGCGATTTTATTGCTGGTCGCTGCCCTTTACTTGGCGAATACAAAATTATTAAAACGAGAATGAACTTTTTGCGCCTCAAAACTAGGCGCTTTTTAATTTTACATAGAAAGAGGCGCAACTTATGTCATTTATCCTTATTTTACTTCCCGTATTCGGAATTTTTGCGATTGGTTTTGTAGGTCAAAAATTACTGCATTTTGACATTCCGAACCTTTCTAAACTCACACTTTATTTGATGTCACCTTTTTTAGCTCTTGGGACTTTTTATAAAAACCCTATTACAATGGACTACGTCTACTTAGCCGTCTATATTTTCGTCCTTTGTCTTGCCTTAATTCTTATCATTACATTAGTGGCTAAAATAATGGGTTACTCTCTTCGCGACCGGTGCGCGCTTATTTTAGCAAGTGCGTTTATGAATAACGGTAATTACGGGACACCTGTCGTGTTACTTGTTTTTGGCAGCACGGGCCTGAATATCGCTGTCATTTTAATGGTTTTACAGCAACTTGCAATGAGTACTATTGGCATTTATTATGCGGCAAAAGGGAGTTCAGACGCTGGTGGGTATAAAGTGGTTCTAAAACGCGTTGTTCGTATGCCCATTGCATACGGAGCGCTTCTTGGCCTTACGTTGCAGCTTCTTCATGTCTCGATTCCCGCTCCCCTTTTAACCTGTATTAATCTTGTAGGAAATGCGGCTATTCCAACGATTATGATTGTTCTAGGGATGCAACTTGCGGTTATTTCTTTTCGTAGGATTGAGCTTTTAAAAGTGGGCTTTGCACTCATTATTCGCTTATTGCTCTCACCTATTATTGCGTTTTGGAATTGCTTTTTTTCTCCCTGTTGATACGATGACAAAGCAAATTATGATTTTACTTGCGGCTATGCCTACTGCTGCGAACACGACTCTTATGGCTGTTCAATTTGATACGAAACCCGATTTAGTTTCAAGCGCCACGTTTATAAGCACTGTCCTAAGTATTATCACCCTCCCAATTGTTTTAGCGCTCGTTCATTTCGTTGTATAATTTTTAACGTTTTCTGACATCTGTGTACACGTTTACACAGTAATGCTATAAACGTGTGTAATTTTAATCCGTTATGTTAGCGCTTTCAAATTGGCATAGAACTTGCATCTTATTCGAAAGTCATGAATTCAAAATGCAAAAAAGGGAGGGAGATTGGCTAGCGAATTCTGACATAAGAGATGACAGATACTTTTAGACAAAATTCTTAAAAAATAAAAAATCGGGGTGAGAGTTTTGAAGAAGTTGAAAAAGAAAATTTTTAGTATGATTTCGATTGCTGCGCTCGTTTTATCTGGTTTTGCCATTACACAAGTGAACTTACCAGAAAAAAGTGTTCAAGCAGCAGAAACGACGAAATATCGGAATGTTATGTATTACGGAGATTGGTCGATCTGGGGAGGAGAAGGCAATTTTTATCCAAAAGATATTCCGGCAGATAAATTGACCCATTTAAATTTTGCTTTTCTTGATTTTGATAGCAATGGTGATTTAAAATTCACCGATAAAGATGCAGCAGTTGGCGCTCCTGTTGGACAAGACGGGGTTCAGTGGAATAGCGCAAGTTCTGGCATTTTAAATGCTGTTCAAGATTTACGAGCAAAAAATCCTAATTTAAAAATCGGCGTTTCTATTGGAGGATGGTCGAAATCAGGCGACTTTTCCGAAGTGGCTGCTAATCCAACAAAACGGGCTAATTTTGTAAAAAATATTACCAAATTCATTCGATACACCAACATGGATTTTGTAGATTTAGACTGGGAATACCCTGCTTCTGTTCGACAAGCAGATTTAGTTGATAATAAAAATGATGAAGGAACACCTAAAGCAACACCTGCTGACAAAGAAAACTTCATCACATTACTAAGTGACATCCGGACAGCGATTGATAAACAAGGCACCGATTTAAACAAAAAATATGAACTATCGGTAGCCCTTCCGGCTTCACAAGCTACTCTTCAAAATGGAATTGATACAGTAAAACTATTCCAAATTGTCGATTTTGCTAATATGATGACTTATGATATGAACGGTGCTTGGACACCAAATAGCGCTCATCAGACTGCCCTTTACGGAAATCCGGCTGATCCCAATTATTCGAGTGGATTTTCTGTTGATCAAACGGTTACTTATTTGAAAAATCAAGGGGTGCCTTCTGATAAAATTGTCATTGGTGCAGCATTCTACACACGCGGTTGGAATAAAGTAGCTGCCGGGCAAGACCCACTTCACCCAGGCCTGTTCCAACCTGCTGAAAAAAATAATAAAGATGCCGATCAAAGTCCAACTTACGGTGCGCCTAATGCAAGCCCGTTAACAGTTGGTGACGGTGGTCGTGCTGGCGGTGTATGGCCGTATCGTTTACTTGATCAATTGAAGACAAAATCACCTGATCTTGTTGAATACTTTGATGATGTAGCAAAAGCGCCATATATGTACAGTAAAACAACAGGCGAATTTTATACTTATGATAATGTTCGTTCTATTGGCTATAAAACAAATTATGTGAAAGAAAAAGGGCTTGGCGGCGTTATTTCTTGGTCCCAATCGCAAGACAAAGCAACGACTTCTACTAAACGAGATGAGCTGACAAATGCGATTAAAACGGGTTTGTTTGGAAGCACTTCTCTTCCATCAAATCAAACCGTTTATTCAGATTTAAACTTAACTGTAAGCGTTACTCCTTATAGTGAAAACGGCGTGGGCTATGAAATCACAGTTAAAAACAATGAAAAAGCTGATGAAACAAACGATGTTTTAAAATCTATCGAGTTTGCGCAGGAAACTGTAAAATTACCTAAATTTTATATTCCAGTTAGTGCAAACGAAACGCTCACAGCAGGCGATTATAAAGCAGGTACAGTTCAAACCGGAAATGGATATGTGACAGTAGACCTCGCTTCCGTTTATGACGGGCAACAAATTCCGCAAGGGGCATCGTATTCGTTCCGCCTGAAATCTAGCGCATCATCCGTTGATGTAAACCGGATTTCTCGCATCGATTTAACACAACGCATGTCTAAAACGGGGGCTGAATTCAGTCGTCAAACCGTATTTGGCGGAGGCGCGATTAATCCAGATCCTTCTGATACAACAGCGCCAACTGTCCCAACTAATGTGACTGCTTCAAATGTAACCGATAAAACATTGACACTTACTTGGAACGCTTCTACCGATAATACGAAAGTAGCTGGCTACCAAGTATTCCGAAATGATGTTTTAGTTGGCACAGTGGCCACACCGAGCTTTAATGATAGCAACTTGACAGCAGATACAACTTATTCATACAAAGTAAAAGCTTATGACGCTGCAGGAAACCTTTCAAATTCAAGTACAGCCCTTTCAGTTAAAACGAGTTCACAGACAACACCGCCTGAATCAAATACTTGGAACGCAAGCACAGCCTATAGCGGTGGGGACATTGTGACTTATGAGGGCAAAACATATAAAGCAAAATGGTGGACACAAGGAAATATTCCAGGAACCGAGCAATGGGGGCCTTGGGAATTAATAAGTTAAACTGAAAAAAGCGGTCCGAACTGGATCGCTTTTTTAAATTCAACCTGTTTTCATTGACGATGAAATACTTCTTCACTAAGATAAACTTAGGGGGTATTTTTCGATATGGATATGTGGAGTTTTTTTAAAATTTTAAGTTATGCTTTTGCAAATATTGCTGTACTTGTCTTTGCCTACTTTTTATTAGCTCGTTTTATGAAATTTCAATTCGATGAGCCACCAACCTGGTCCATCCGAATTTTATCTGGTGTGCTTGGCGGATTTTTTGCTTTTTTGTTAATGAATTTTTCGATTGTGGCAGAAGGGTCTAGAACATTAAATTTAATTTGGGTTTTTATTGTTTTAAATGCCTATTATTTCGGTGGTACCTCTGCTTTTATCACTTGCCTGTTTATCACTTTTGAACGATTACTCTTTGGTGATATGCAAGTAGCTATTGTCTTTTCGATTGTCTACCTTGCGATTGGCATACTCCAACTAGTCATTGGCCCTTTTTTACGAAAAAAAACAAATTTTGTTCAGCTCTTTATTGTTTTTGCGCTAACAATTGTCCCCTATCTACAATGGGTTTATTAATCGCTCCAAATATCAGCTTGAAAGTTATTATTGAAATCGCCATTTATATATTATTAGGTACTTTCGCATGTTATTATATCGTCACAGATTTAACTACACTGGGAAAACAAATGAGTTTTTTCGAACGCACCTCAAAAATTGACTTTTTAACTAAAATTGAAAATCGCTATATGTTTACAGCAAAATTAGAACAATTATTTGGAAAAGAACTTTTTTATTTATTTTTACTGGATCTAAATCATTTCAAAAAAATCAATGATGTTTATGGTCACGATATCGGGGACCTCGCGCTTAAATTATTTGCAGAAAAACTTTACGAATTATATCCAGATTGTTGTTATCGTTTAGGTGGAGATGAGTTTGCGATTCTCATTCCTAGCCACTCTGCTTTTAACCCGGAATTTGCTTCTAGGGAACTAAAAAAGACAATCGCAGGGATTCGAGTGGAATTACCAAATAAAGAAATCATTTTCTTTTCCACTTCCATCGGCTATATGCGGTCAGACCATGCGAGCTCAGAAGAAAAACTTTATCGTCTAGCGGATAAGGCGCTATATGCTGATAAGCAAACTTAGACGTCTATACCAATAAGAATCAAAAAAACCTTTTATATTGATATAAAAGGTTTTTTTAGTTATACTATCGACATAAAATAATATACCAATTTTAAAAAGGAGGGATTTTTTTGGAAGAAACAAACTTAAAATATTTGAATTTATTAGCTAAAAGTTACCCGACCATCGCTAAAACGGCGACGGAAATTATTAATTTGGAGGCCATTTTAAATTTACCAAAAGGAACGGAACATTTTTTAAGTGATATACACGGCGAATATAGCGCATTTCTACAAGTTTTACGAAATGGTTCAGGGGTTGTGAAACGGAAAATCCATGATGTATTTGGTAATCAATTATCTGAGACGGAAATTAATACGTTGGCTACGCTGGTTTATTATCCTGAGCAGAAATTAGATTTACTTTTAGAGTCAGAAGAAAATCCTGCTCTTTTTTATAAAAAAACACTCTTTCAATTAGTTGAACTTTGCCAGTATGTTTCTTCCAAATACACGCGCTCCAAAGTGCGAAAAGCAATGCCGGAAGATTTTTCCTACATATTAGAAGAGTTGCTTCATGAAAATGACAATGATCAGGATAAAGAACTTTATTACGCGGAAATTATTCAAAGCATCATTTCTTTAAACCGCGCAAAGGAATTTATTGCTGCTCTATCGAAACTCATTCAACGCCTAGTTGTCGACCATTTACATGTTGTGGGTGATGTTTATGACCGTGGTCCTTATCCTGATAAAATTATGGATACGCTAATGGATTATCATTCGATTGACTTTCAGTGGGGCAATCACGATATGCTTTGGATGGGGGCGGCATCTGGTTCAGCTGTTTGTTTGGCGAATGTTGTTCGTATTTCCGCACGCTATTTAAATTTGGACATTTTAGAAGATAGTTATGGCATTTCGCTTCGACCACTTGCTCTTTTTGCTGATGAAGTCTATGAAAAGGATCCATGTACTTGTTTCCAGCCTAAAAACGAAACGAGTATGACCTATAGCCACGCGGAAATAGCACAAATTGCCCGGATGCATAAAGCGATAGCGGTGATTCAATTTAAGCTTGAAGGTCCCATCATTTCACGGCATCCTGAATTTGAAATGGATTCTAGACGCGTTTTAGATTTCATTGATTTTAAGAATGGCACGTTTTCAGTAAAAGGCATGATTATCCCCTTTTAGACCAACATTTTCCGACGATTAACCCTAACGACCCTTACCGTCTAACTGAAGAAGAGGAGGAGGTTATCGAAAAACTTCTAGCTTCATTTAAAAATTGCGAACGCTTGCAGAAACATGTTCAATTTTTATATGCAAAAGGTAGCATGTTTTTAACATATAACGGAAATTTGCTTTACCACGGCTGTATCCCTATGGAAAAGATGGTTCGTTTATGTCACTAGAACTTCGGGGGGAAAAATACGCCGGAAAAAACTTGTTCGTCCAGTTTGAGCATTTAGCGCGTGAAGCCTACTACCTCCCTTTTAAACAGCCTGAAAAAGAATATGCCTTAGATATTATGTGGTATTTATGGACGGGCGCCGCGTCTTCGTTATTTGGAAAAAGTGAGATGACAACGTTTGAACGCTATTTTATTGCCGACAAAAAAACACATGTGGAGGAGAAAAACGCCTATTATAATTTGCGCAATGATACGAGCATTTGTAAAAAAATCCTACGCGAATTTGGCTTAGACGATTCCGGTCACATTATTAACGGCCATACCCCAGTTAAGGAAGGCAACGGGGAAAGCGCGATTAAAGCGGACGGGAAAATGTTAGTGATTGACGGCGGCTTTTCGAAAGCTTACCACAAAACAACGGGACTTGCGGGTTACACCCTACTATACAACAGCTACGGTTTACAGCTCGTCAGTCATCAGCCATTTACAACGACAGAAGAAGCCATCCAGAATGAAACGGACATTTTATCCACTAGAAAAGTCATTGAAACGGAAATAAAACGAAAACGCGTTTCGGACACAGACATCGGTAAGGAACTCAAACAACAAGTTTATGATTTAAAATGTTTACTAGAGGCTTATCGTAAAGGCTATTTAAATGAGCGTAATTCTGCTTCGTCATAAAACTTTCACAATTTGAGAATCCTTATTTTATCAGCATTTCTCAACTTCTTGCTTTAAAGCGGAAAATTTTTTAGATGCAAGATTCGGGAAATCCATTATAATAGTAATGGTAGTTAGTCCTTTTTATAAAAGATTATCTATTCATACATCCCCTTTATCTAAAATACCCACAAATTTTAGGTAATAGCATTTCTTGATTGAGATATGCTAAAAATCAAAAACACACTTTTCTCTATTCGAAAAGTGTGTTTTTTTACAAAGAAAAGCGCTAGGACTAAATCTACCAATATGCAATTTTATATTGGCTTTGATTTAGAAATAATTCTTGATTTGAAGGCTATTAATATTCCGTAACACTTAACCCCTTCCACTAGTCATTTTTCTGCGTTAATGCTATTAATTGTTCCAAAAAATCATGATAAAACGCTTTCGTATAATGTACATAAAATTTTCCCCACGGATGTTCGTTATCTAAAAGATATGTTTTCTTCGTCATATCTAGCACTTGAACTTGAAAGTTATCTTCCACATAACCATTTAAATTGCTCCAAATTTCATTTAATCGTTCAATATCAACCGTTTGATAATTCCTCTTTTTACGCCATTCATTAAGCGAACTTCCCCCTTCGAAATTATCTTCAAATCGCGCCTTCACTAGGATGATTTTGCATAACGGAACTTCCCTTTGTAGAAATTGAAAAAAGGATTCTGCGTACTGTTTCCAAATTTTAAAGTAAGAATCAAAATCTTCCGCTATTTTCCGCACTGTTTTGGCGTTTTTCAGAGGAAGCAGATCTTTAAATTTAGCATTATAAGTAAAAAAGGCTTGTTCTAGCTCTACAACACCTAAATAAATATCCGCATAAAAATCGATTAGTAAGTACTCTGGTTTTCTTGATTCCAGTAAATTGAAAAATTCTTTCGTGTGCTCCGTCTTATATTGCCATTTACTAAAGGCATTCATTTGCTCTATCTCTTCACTCTCTTTATAAGGTAATGCTGGTGACATAAGACTTAAAAGGCTACATTGGTGCTGATGAAGCACACATTCAACAAAATTTTTATAATTAGGATTAAATATTGTATTAAAATTATCTCTAGTTAAACAAGAGCCTACAATTGCAATTTTTTTAATTTTCTCCTCCATTTTCCCCTCCTTTATTCAGTTAACACATGGAGTTGCTCTTCGATTTTATGTAAATTGCTCGATGATAGTAGTAATTTATTTATCCATGTAATTTGCTCTATTACTGTATTACGTGAAATGTCAGCGTGTTTATGTACAGAAGAATCAAATACATTATGAACTTCAACTGAATTAGATGCCAATTGATTGTACAGGTTGTAATTGAAAGAAATTAAAGGATAACCAAAAATAATTTTTTTCGTTGATGTTTCTTTATTCGAAAGTGCGATTAAATCATTCAAAACGCTTCTTTTCCGAAAATCACGCAAATAATGCAAATCGTTTTCTTGATTATACTGTTCGGTACTAATAATGGGATCTACTGTAACGGAATTAAAATCACCAAGAAAACTATGATATAAAGCACCGGTTCCACCTTTTGATCCCCCGTATAGTACAACATCTTCCTTTACAATATGGTTGGACTGCATAACATATTGGATAGCACTTTGGACATCTGATTCCATTTCCATATAATTAAATGTATTAATATAATGACTCCCATAGGATAAATTTAAGTCCATTATTCGCATTATAATCGTATTTTTCACCAAATGCTTTTGCATACTTGCGAACGAAGTTGTAAAACAACGATGCGCAATATTAGCGCTATGATAATTTTCTTTTGCTGGCATAGGAGAGAAAATAACAACAAGACGCTTAGGAGCCAATTTATTTTCCTTCTCAGGAGGAATTTTTTCTAATGAATAAAACAATGCTCCATGTTGAATTAAATCTTTTCTTTGCCAAATTGTATGTACATCTTTACGTCGTATAAAATAAGATGATTGTCCCGCATGCATATATAGAACATAATCATGTGCCAAAATAGCTTTATACATTTCTAAAATCGGTTGTGTTTCTCGTGATAATTCTAAAATATTCTTATCTGAAAAAGTTTTTATAACTAGTTTTTTTTCTTTTTATATTCACATTGAAAATTATAAATATCTGTAAACTCAATATCTTTATTTGTTGTCATTATATGATAGCCTCCCGTTTAAAAATAATAATTGCATTAACTTCTCATTTGTCTCTATATTGTCCTTATTTAGTAAATTTTTCTGGACTGCTCTACAGTATCGAAAAACATCTAAATTATCACCTTGGATAGCTTCTACTAAATCTGTAGTTGTATAAGACTTCCCTTCTAACAAACATAATTTTTTTATATCAAAATACCAACCAACTTTTTTCTGGTAAGTTTCAGAATCCTCTTGCAGAATAATAATTTTTTTATTTAAATGAGCAAAGTCAAAAATTGCAGAAGAATAGTCAGATATCAATATATCCACTAATAAAAATAATTCCTGAATATCCACAAGTTCATTATAAAAACAATGAATTCTTGAATCTAATGCTTTATAAAATCTACGTAACGATGATTCTAAAGGATGAAGTTTTACAATAATTTCATATTCAGGTGGTAGATGTTTAATCAAGTCCTCTAAGTCAATGCTCGTCACTTCTTTTCGTTCTTGCTTACGCCATGTCGGACAAAATAAAATATACTTTTTATTCATATCTAACGGTCGATTAAAGTACTTAAAATGAATATGTCGTTTTTCTATATAATTATTCTTATTCTCAATCAAATAGGCATTTCGGGGTGCTCCCATTTCAACTACCTTTAGATTTGAATTTTCTTTTAATGAAAATGCCGAATGAAACAAACTAGTGTTCATGGAGGATGATGTTAAAAGATAATTCCACTTTTTCATCCGGGGCAAAAAGGCACTTAATTCTTGTTTGCGCTGTTTCGGGTCTTCTAAATCTGCGACCATTTTTTTTAAAGGGAAACCGTGCCATGTTTGAATAATGATTTGATTAGGGGATTTCCCAACTTTATCGAGCGTGTTACCGTTCACAATAATATACTTGCTCTGTTCAAATTTACGTTGATACTCCGCACTCCCTAGCCGAAGAGGCTCAAAACCAAAATAACGTGCTTCCATATCTACCAATTGATTTACAGAACTAACAAATATTTGAGCATCAGGCATGTGTTTTTTTACCCAAAGAGCGATGTATTTAGGATCTCCTGAAAAAGACTTTCCGTGAAAAGATTCAATAAAATACATATTATCACTTACTGATTTCACTCTTCGTTGCATTATTTTTTTTTTGCTTTTAATCGATGAAATAAAGCAGTTGCCATTGTTTTAAAATGAGAATTCGTCAAAATTCTGCCAACTATCGGTTTATCTTTTAAAAGCCCATACATATAATAGAGGGAAGGTATCTGTTCCATTTGAACTAACATAACTTCTGCCCAAATTTCTTCTACTTCTCTATTTAAAACAAACTTCTTTTGTTTTCGCTTTTGAAATAAATGATAATAGCTCACATAATGAGAAACATAATTATTTTGTTTTAAAATAGATGAAATTCCTTGGCGATAATTGATGTTCTCAATTGACGAGATAAATTTTAAAACTCGCCTTGCATCTATTGATATATCTTTTGTAATCCATTGAATATTTGGTGGATTTTTATAGATTTCTTGTAAGACTCTGTCTTCCCCTGGAAATAAGACAGCGCGTTTTCCTTTAGCAAGAGCTTCAAGAATGGAATAACCAAATGTTTCATAACGTGAGGTTGAAAAATAAATATATTCAGCAGGTGTTCCTTGATTTAAAAATACATTAGCCTGTAACCCGTAGTGATTAATCAAATTGCGGTACAATGTTTCAGATGGTCCGTACCCTTCAATATAAAGCTTGATATGTGTGGCTTTAAGATAGTGAATCAGATAATCCAGGAGTCGAATAGCATATGAGATATCTTTTACGCCATCCTCGAACCGAGAAAGAACATAAAGATTATTTGTTAATTTTGGTATAAAATCACTAGGCAAAACCACATGATTTGTGCTTACTTGATGAACAAGTATTGTCTCATATTGATATTTCTTTTTGAACTCTTTTTTGATGGATTCTGTGGATACACGTATGTAATCTAAAGCATATAAATTTTCATCCAAGTTTTCCGGCAACATACTAAGCGGTGCATGTATTTCACCTATCGTCATAGCCTGTGGACAATAAAATTTTATAATTTGCGCAAGGGGAAAGAATGTTTCGCGCGTTATAATATATAAATCAATAGAACTATCCTTACCTAGTTCTATAAGCGGTTCGAAATAAACCTTCGTACTTAGCTTCTCTTGGTAACGAATACTTAATATATCTGTAGGGGAAAAAGGACGAGCATTGTAAATAACAACTTCTATGCCTTCATTATTAAATTCTTTTGTCAAGTTTAGATTACTACGACTTGTTCCACCTGGTGAAAAAATATTAAATCCTAGGATAGCAATCTTCATTATGTTAACTCCCCAAATTTTAAAAATCTCTCTTCTTACTGATATGAATTATCTATTATAGAAGAGGAATACTTTAGCTTTGAGCAATTCCAGCAAGTTGTTGTTTAATATACGTTGTGGAAATATTTTTTGTTCGCTCTAGATAACAGACTTCACAGTAACTGCTCAAAAAATCAAAATGACCTTTCCAATCATCGCCCATGACAAAAATATCAATATCATTTGACTGAATATCGATTATTTTTTGATCCCACGTTGTTTCAGGAATAACTTTATCTACATGTTTAACCGCCTCAAGTAAATACTTGCGCTGTTCATATTTATGAAAAACCTCCTTTCCTTTTAAACGATTAAATTCATCCGTAGAAAGTACAACTGTTAAATGGTCGCCTAACTCTCTAGCACGTTCTAATAAACGAATATGTCCCCAGTGCAATAAATCAAATGTTCCATATGTAATCACTTTTTTCATAAAACTCTCCTTTCATTAAAAATAATTAAACAAAGTTACACAATCATATGCTCTATCTTTTAGCATTGTATTTATAATTATATTATAGAAATGATGTTAAAAATTCGAATATATAGACATAATAAAGTTAAATAAATATCGTTTTTTAGCAAAATTCCACTTGACAAAATAAGTTCATCTATAAGCGCTCAATTTAAGTTTTTTTCAGAAGAATTTTAAGTGAAAAATCTCTCCTTGATTTAATACGATGAACGATAATCCTATAATAAAAGTAGATAACTTTTTATGTTACTCTTTTTATATATGCAAATCAATATCTTTTTTTGTTAAAAAAAATCACAAAAATAGAATAATAAGTAAATATTGTTAAATATTCCATTTTATATTTACTTAACAATTATATTAAGTATACAATAGAAAAGTAATAACTAATAAAAAGGAGGAGTTTTATATGTTTAGAAAATTGATTATGGTTAGTTTGTCAGTTCTATTGCTCAGTTCTTCATTTGTACTTTCTTCGTCCATTTCAGCGAATGCTCAAAGTACAAATCAAGAGCTAAAACCTCAGCCACGAACTTTAATTTTAACAGCATCTGGTGATTTAGACGGTACATTTGTCCCTTACTATGAAAAAGCTGATATTCCTGGTTTAGAGACGGGATATATTGATTTGCACTACCACTCCTTTAATACTGGTTTTGTGGACGGGGACCATGCATACTTAACCATCGAACTTCCTAGAGAATTCTCAACATTAGCGAAACAAGCTTCATTTAAAGAAAATATTAGTGGAACCATGCAACGTAAAGGCTTACTTGGAGATCGTACTTTTACCATCACACAAGATGATCTTACAGTAAGTGGTACACGAATTGCTGTAAAAATACCAAGGGAGCTTTGGATTATATCTGGAGAAATCATGGCCGATATTTCTATAAATTATGGAAATGTCCAAAAGAATTACCCTATCCGCCTCGTACAAAACAATTCAGAGGGATTCCTATTTAAATCAGCACTCAGAAGATCCATGGCACCTTGGGATCCAATTCAATATCCGCTTATAGGTACAAATAGTGATACATGGCAAAGTCCATACACAACGGCATACTGGGAATAGTCCCTCCTATTTTCAGGAACAAATAAAAAGCACATCAAGTTGATGTGCTTTTTATTTGAAGAACCGTAGCATAAACGCTCGAATAAAGTGGAAATATGGATACACACTAATTAAAAGTGGGATATAAATCATAGCCATATTCACATTCCAAACCGGTGCAAGCGAGAAGAATTGGCCCGCAAATGAAAACAGTAAGACGAACGCTGCCATTAAAAGTGTAATTAAAACTTTAATTTTAAAATCAAATGGCTTCGCTACTGTAATGAGTGTTGTAAAACAAACAGCACCCGTTAGAAGTACATTAATGGTTGATGTTTGGGCAAACGTTAAATGAATAAGTTGGCCAAGAAGCATTGTGACTATAATATAGGAGACCACTGCAAGTGCTGCTGGAAAAGCATTATGCAGTACTTTTTTTTAAAAAACTCGCCTTGAATGCGTTTGTAATTTGGCTTAATCGCTAGGAAGAAAGAAGGAATTCCAACGGTCAAGGAAGAAATTGGACTTAATTGGATGGGCTGGAATGGATAGGGACTATTTACAAAGGTAAAGATAATCGTTAAAATCACTGAATAAATGGTTTTAATTAAATAAAGTGAGGCCACTCGTTCAATATTATTAATGACTCGGCGCCCTTCTTTTAAGACATGAATCATTGAATCAAATTGATTATCCAGTAAAACAAAATCTGCCACGCTCGTTGTTGCGTCACTTCCCTCAGCCATGGCGATACTGCAGTTAGATTCTTTTAATGCAAGCACATCATTCACACCATCACCTGTCATAGCCACTGTATGTCCAGCTTGTTGGAACGCTTGGATAAGCGCCTTTTTTTGATGCGGCGTTACACGACCAAAAACAACATAGTGGTCCGCAAGCTCCTTAAAATCGGTATTTTCAGCAATTCGCGACATATCTACATATCGATCACTATTTTCAATTTCTGCTTGCATGGCAACGTTTGAGACTGTCATGGGATTATCTCCTGAGATAACTCGAATAGACACTCCTTGATCTTTAAAATAACGGAATGTATCTTTTGCTTCTGCTCTTAATTCATCTGCTATTAAAAAGTGACCTACCAATTTAGGCGCTTTCCCATCATTTAGCTCTCCTTCTTTTTTAGCCAAACATAAAACCCGATAACCTTTTTCAGAAAAAGCATTTACTCTCTCTGCATGTTTTGGATGCATATCCTTGAAAACAAATTCCGGCGCTCCGATTATGTACGAGCCTCGGCCGCTAAAGGTAGCACCGCTCCATTTCCGTTCAGAGGAAAACGGAATTTTTGTGTGTGCCTCCCAGCCAGGATTGTTTGGAAAAGCCTTTTTTAGAGCTAAACTAGTGGCATTATTATCATTTAGTGCATATATAATCGCCGAAACGGCCTCTTCCATTTCCAAGTCTGTCGAATAAGATTCTGGAAGGACATCTGTAACGTGTAAATTTCCATTTGTAATAGTGCCTGTTTTATCTAGGCAAAGTACGTCAACACGTGCAAGGGTTTCAATCGCAGGCATGGTTTTTACTAATACACGATGTTTGGCGAGATTCACAACCCCAACCGCAAGGGCTATGGATGTAAGTAACACAAGGCCTTCTGGTATCATACCAATCATTGCCGCGGCAGTGCCTAAAATTGAAGCGTTTATGTCCCCACTTTTTGAAAGCTGTGAGAAAAATAAAATGAGGCCTAGCGGAATAATAATAAAAGTCAAAATTTTAATTATCGTTTTTATCGACCGAAGCAATTCACTGTAGACTGTTTTTTCTTGCTTTGCCTCAAGAGATAGTTTTGAAATAAAACTTTCTTCCCCAATTGCTGTTGCCTGGACAAGCGCGCGCCCACTGATAATAAAACTTCCGGACATTATATCATCACCAAGTACTTTTCGAACAGCGTCTGCCTCGCCAGTAAGTTGCGATTCATCGACTTCTATACCAGCCGTATCTAAAACTATACCATCCGCGCAAACTTGGTCTCCTGCCTCAAGTAACATCACATCGTCTTGAACTAAATCGGACTGTTCAATCTGCTCCTCATTTCCCGAGCGAATCACTTTAATTTTCGATTGCGTTAAAATGGTTAGTTTATCAATTTGCCGTTTCGCGCGAATTTCTTGAAAAATCCCCATCGCCGTATTACAGAGCGCGACACCAAGAAACAACAAATTTTTATAACTTCCTGTATAAATAATAAAGCAAGCAATCGTCACATTAATCAGATTAAAAAGCGTCAGCGTATTATCAGCAAATATACGTTTGATACTTCTTGTCATCGGTTTAAGAGGGTTGTTTTTACGCCCTTCTAAAACACGTTCCGATACTTCTTTTTGGGTTAATCCGACGTGTGGATCGACTTTTTCTACGTTTATTTCATTATTTATTTTCAAATCCATCACATCCTTTCTCGTACTATACCCTTTTCTACTTTAAAAATATCAGAAAGCTTACAATCAATCCATTTATTTTACTTACAAAGTATGACAATTTTGTAAGTTAAACAGAAACTTTTCGGGTATAATAGAATAATCATGATTTTGGAGGTGAAAAAAGTTGAATCACATTAAATTTCAACCTTTTCCCGTACTACTTACAGAACGCCTCACTTTACGTGCTTTAGAAGACGCCGATTTACCAGCACTTTTTCAACTAAAAAATGATCCAAAAGTTTCTAAATATACAAGTAAAACTGTTCACACAAGCCTAGACGAGACGCAAGCTTTTATGGCTAAAATTCTCTCTGGGATTGAAAAAAACGAATCAGTTTATTGGGTCATTGAAAACAAGGCCGACTCTACATTTTTAGGTACGATTTGTTTGTGGAATATGGACTTAGACGAAGAAATGGCCGATGTCGGCTATGAACTCCTACCAGCGTTTTGGAAACAAAATTATATGAGTGAAGCCTTAGAAGTTGTCATGAACTATAGTTTTAATGTTCTTCGATTAAAAAAACTTGGCGCCGTTACAAGTGCCGGAAATTTAGCTAGTATTCGTCTTCTTGAACGGCATCATTTTACTAAAAACCGTGAGCTAAATGATTTTGACCTCACAGAATCAGGCGAAAAAATCCCACTAATTTTTTATATTTCAAAAAAGGGAACGCACTTTAACTAAGCGTTCCCTTTTCATCATTCTTTATTGTCTAGCTTGGCTTTTTTTCGCGCCTCTCTGGCTAATCGCCTTGCTTCACGTTCAGGATCCACCGTTTTTTCGGAACGATTAGCTAAACGCTCTTTTCGTCTTGCTTCACGTCTTGCTTTAGCATCCTCCGCGCTCTCCGTATTCTCACCGGCAGCTTCTGTTCCAAGCACTTTAGAGATGTCTACACCTGCCATATTCGCATAGCGTGTAAAACGACGGAGGGCATCTTCTTTTGTGGCATTTGAAATAGAAAGCGCCGTATCAGGATTGGCTTTGTAAAGCGCAGAAAATCTTGTTTCTCGTTTCAAAAAGTCATAGAACTGGTTGAAATCTGGTTTTTTAAAGTCCATGACCATCGGATTCTTCCCTTTTTCTATTAAGTCTGGGTTGTAGCGATATAAATTCCAGTAGCCGCATGAAACAGCCAAATCCGTCTCTGTTAACATCGTTTTCATCCCGGCAGAAATCCCATGTGTAATACACGGCGTATACGCAATAATAAGCGATGGTCCGTCAAATTTTTCCGCTTCAAGAAAAGCTTTCATCAATTGCTTTTTATTTGCCCCCATAGCTACTTGTGCCACATATACATTTCCGTAACTCATTGCCATAAAGCCAAGATCTTTTTTCCCCATGCGTTTTCCAGAACTTGCAAACTTCGCAAGCGCCGACATTGGTGTTGCTTTCGAGGATTGTCCGCCAGTATTCGAATAAACTTCATTATCCATCACAAGCATATTCACATCTTCCCCAGAAGCCAGTACATGGTCAATGCCACCAAAACCAATATCATACGCCCAACCATCGCCGCCAATCATCCACTGCGATCTTTTTAGGAATAAATCGCGTTTGGCATAAAGCGCTTCAAGTTCAGCATGACCATCCATTTCCGCTAAAAGGGCCAGTTGTAAGTCTTCCGCGCGTTCTCGCGTCCCTTCGCTTTCATGCATCCCGTCCCGCCAATTCGAAAGCGCTACATGCAGATTTTCTGACACTTCGTTTTGTTCTAAAACAACGTCCACCTCATGTGCTAAAGCTTCACGAAGCGTCTTATTCGCAAGATGCATCCCAAAGCCGTATTCCGCATTATCCTCTAAAAGAGAATTGGCCCATGCCGGACCATGCCCATCTTGATTTACCGTATACGGCGTTGCAGGCGCTGAGGCTCCCCAAATAGAAGAACAGCCCGTCGCATTCGCAATCATCATTCGATCACCGAAAAGTTGCGTTAAAAGTTTTACATATGGCGTTTCCCCGCAACCCGCACACGCACCAGAAAATTCGAGTAGCGGTTGTTCAAACTGACTACCAGGCAGCGTTTCTTTTTTCCCAGGATTTGGCTTCGGCGTAACTGTTACTGCATATGACCAGTTATCCGCCTCTTTTTCTTCCATTTCCTCAAAAGGCTTCATAACAAGCGCCTTATCTTTAGCCGGGCAAGCGTGGGCACATAAATTACAGCCTGTACAATCTAACGGAGAGACTTGAATTCGGTAACCTAGCCCGTCTTTACCGCGCATTTCTCGCGTTATAAATCCAGCTGGAGCAGCCTCTTTTTCAGCTTCGTTCACCAAAACGGGCCGAATTGCCGCATGCGGACAAACAAAAGCACATTCGTTACACATCGTGCAGTTATCTGAAACCCATTCCGGCACTTCAAGCGCAATGCCACGTTTTTCGTAAGCCGCTGTACCTTGCGGGTAGCTGCCGTCTACCATACCGTTTTCGATGAGGGCACCAACAGATAGCGAATCTCCTTCTAGGCGGTTTACGGGTTCCAAAATGCGGCTCACATAAGCTGGTTTGTCCGCATCTTGCGGCACGTTTTCTATTTCGCTGTTTTTCCAAGAAGAAGGAATTTCTATTTTTTTCAAATGCGCAAGTGTGTCATCCATGGCACGAATATTTTTTTCGGCAAGCCTCATATCTTTTTTCCCATAGGTGCGAACGGCAGAATCCTTAAGTGCCTGAAAAGCTTCCTCAAACGGTAAAATAGAAGTTAATTTGAAGAACGCCGTTTGCATCACCGTATTCATTCGACGTCCAAGACCTGCATTTGCGGCAATTTTAATCGCATTGATCGTATAAAATTGAATGTTTTTTTCAGCTAAATTGCGTTTCATTTGCGCCGGTAAATGCCGTTCCAATTTATCCTCATTCCAAACGGTATTTAAAAGGAACGTTCCGCCTGGCTTAAGCCCTTTTAATAAATCATATTGGGTGACATAAGACGCCGAAGAGCAGGAAACAAAATTAGGCTCTGAAATTAAATAGGCTGACCGAATCCGGTTTTCACCAAAACGCAAATGGGATATCGTTAGCCCGCCTGATTTTTTCGAGTCATAGGAAAAATAGCCTTGTACATTTAAATCCGTGTGGTCGCCAATAATTTTAATCGCCGCTTTGTTTGCCCCAACGGTCCCATCAGATCCAAAACCAAAAAATTTACATTGAAAAGTTTGTTTATTTGTTAAATCTTTGGAACCTACGGACGGGATAGATAGATGCGTCACATCGTCAATAATACCAATTGTGAAGCGGGATTTTGGCTTGCTACTTGTTAGGTGCGAATAAACACCCAGTATCTGGTCTGGCGTCACATCTTTTGAACCTAATCCGTAGCGTCCGCCAATCACAAGTGGTCTCGTTTCTGCATCATAAAGCGCGCTTTGAACGTCTAATAAAAGGGGCTCACCAGACGCGCCTGGCTCCTTCGTTCTGTCAAGCACGGCGACACGTTCGACTGTTTTTGGCATTTTTTCTAAAAAAACCTCCGCCGGAAATGGACGATACAAGCGAATATTTAGCAGTCCGACTTTTTTCCCCTCACGCATAAGCTCATCGATGACTTGTTCGATTACGGGTGTCACTGATCCCATCGCGACAATAATATCGGTCGCCTCGGCGTGTCCGTAATAGTTAACTAAATCGTAATTTGTCCCTCTTAATGTATTTATTTCGCTCATATAATCACGTATGATGGTAGGGATGTTTTCGTAGTATTCATTGACGGTTTCTCGTTGTTGGAAGAAAATGTCCGGGTTTTGGTTGGATCCAGACGTTGTAGGATGATTGGGTGACATGGCTCTTTTTCGAAACTCGGCGAGGGAACTTTTATCCAAAAGAGCTTCTAGTTCTGCGTAATCGAGCACTTCGATTTTTTGAAGTTCGTGGCTCGTTCTAAAGCCATCAAAAAAGTTGATAAACGGCAGTCGCCCTTTTAATGTGGAAAGGTGCGCAACGGCTGATAAATCCATTACTTCTTGAACCGACCCTTCTGCAAGCATCACGAAGCCGGTCTGTCTAGCCGCCATCACATCACTATGATCTCCAAAAATATTTAGTGAAGCAGCTGAAATCGTTCGTGCGGACACGTGAAAGACGGTTGGGAGTAATTCCCCTGCAATTTTATACATGTTCGGTATCATAAGTAGTAACCCTTGCGAGGCGGTATACGTACTCGTTAAAGCTCCTGCACGAAGCGATCCGTGAACGGTTCCAGCCGCTCCTGCTTCTGATTGCATTTCGACAACTTTGACTTTTTTCCCAAATAGATTTTCCTTACCCGCTGATGACCACTCATCTACAAGCTCAGCCATTGTGGAGCTTGGCGTAATCGGATAAATAGCGGCTACTTCAGTAAACGCATAGGAAATATAGGCCGCTGCTGTATTTCCATCCATTGTTCTTTGTTTTCGCATGATTGCACTTCCAGTCTCTATTTTTTTGCTCAACCTTTATCATAGTCATTGTACACCAGTTTCGCCCGCTTCTCAATTGGCATTTTTTCCTGTTTTTTACATGTGGAAGATTATGAATGAAAAAAGAACGAACAATCAAGTTTATTTCATTTCCAAACTTGATTGTTCGTTCTCTACTATTTTTGTCTGTCAAAAGAAGCATGTTAATCATGTATTTTTATACTATTCAACCGTTCGACAAATTCCGGGTTTTCTTGAGGATTCGGCGCTGCTTTGTCTAATTCGCCAATTTGGGCCATTTCTTCTGCGCTAAGTTCAAAGTCAAATAGATTAAAATTTTCTTCAATCCGTTCTTTATGGGTCGATTTAGGAATGACAATTTGGCCATTTTGTAAGTTCCAACGCAAGGCCACTTGAGCCACTGTTTTTCCATGTACTTCCGCTACTTTCTGTAGAATAGAATTCGAAAAAATCCCTTCTTTCCCTTCTGCAAGAGGCGCCCAAGCTTCAAGTTGAATATTGTGACTTGCCGCGACTTCCTTTAGTTCCTTTTGCTGATGAAACGGATGAACCTTTACCTGATTCACTGCAGGCGTCACCTTATTATTTAAAAGAAAATCTAAAACTCTTCCACTCATAAAATTAGATACGCCAATTGCGCGAATTTTTCCTTCCGCGTATAGTTCTTCCATGGCACGCCAAGCGCCATAAATGTCATTATAAGGCTGGTGAATCAAATATAGATCCACATAATCTAGGCCTAGTTTTTCAAGTGACGCATAAAATGCGCGTTTAGCCCCCTCACTTGTGGCATCTTGAATCCAAAGTTTAGTTGTAATAAACAATTCCTCACGCGGGACGCCACTCCGTTTAATCGCCCTACCGACAGCCTCTTCATTTTGATAAACAGCAGCTGTATCAATTAATCGGTATCCCGTTTGAATGGCATGTAATACAGCCTCCTCACACACTTGTAAATCATCTATTTGATAGACGCCAAAACCAATTTGCGGCATTTCAATTCCATTATTTAGTAGAACCTTTTGCATATTTACTACCTCCTAACTAATAGATTGGTCTACATGATATGCAGACCGCTCAGACTGCTGACAAACGGCAATCTTCGTTGTTAGTACCTTCCGTTCCGGTGCTTACGTACTCGAGTACGCTCCGCTCCGGTACAGAGGCACTGCCTAGAATCTCACCATTTGTCAGCAGTCTGATTTTGGTGAGATTCGTTTTGTTCTGCGTAAACTTTGAGTTTTTCTAAAAGCTGAGCGGTCTACATGATATGCAGACCGCTCCAATTTATTTTTCATCTAAAAATTCTTGAATTAAGTTATAGGTTTCTTCTGCTGCCGCTGTTTCAGTATTCATGAAATCATGCGGTACTTTATCAAAGCGTTTTGCAAAGACTGGTACACCAGCATTTTTTAATTTTTCCGCATACGCCTCGCCTTGGTCACGTAGTGGATCGTATTCTGCCGTAACGAGGAAGGTTTTCGGTAAATCGCTCAAATCTTTACTGCGAATTGGTGCAACGAGTGGGTCATATTTACGGTCCGTTGCATTACGCAAGTATAGTTTGAAATATTTATCAAGCGATTCTTTCGTAAGTACATACCCCTCACTAAATTCATCCATCGATGGGTATAAAACAGAAGCATCACGGCTAAATATATCCGTAGCCGGATAAAGTAAAATTTGCTTGCTGATTTCTGGCTGTCCTTTCGCTTTAGCAAGCTGTGCCACAACCGCCGCAATATTTGCTCCCGTGCTATCACCTGCTACAATTAATTGATCGTTTTTGTTACGCAAGCTAGTACGGTGACTTGCTGCCCAAAGAAGTGTTGCATACGCATCTTCAATAGCTGCTGGGAATGGATTTTCTGGCGCTAGACGATAATCAACGGATACAACACGTGCGCCCGTTTTTTGAACTAACTTACGCGCAATTGTGTCGTGCGTTTGAAGTCCCCCAGTAATAAAGCCGCCCCCGTGAAAATAAATAATAATGTCATATGGACCTTCTTCTTTTGGCGTATAAATCCGTAGCGGAATTTTCCCAGCTGGACCATCAATTTTTTTATCTTCGGTATCTCCAATTTCAATTTGTTTCGCTGCCGGAATAGCTTTTTCAGCGAGACGCATGTATTTATAGCGTGAATCCACATCAGAAAGCGGCGCCTTTTTCTTCACATAATCTTGCGCGGCCTCTTCTAAATTATCCAAGACTTCTGGATCATAATCACGTTTTCCAACTGCTTTTTTATAAATAAATAAAGCGGCTAGAAGTGGTAATAAAATGATACCAAAAATAAGGATACCTACCCATTTCAATGTATTTTTCAATTGCGCTCATCTCCTTATCAGTAACTTACCTACTAAGTATAGCAGGTTTATTTCCGTTAACCAATTATAACGCTGTATGAATTTTTAAACATAATTTTGAATAAAAATAAATTATTTGTTGTCAAAACTTAGAATTAATGTTAATATAAATTAAATTAATTGTATATTTATGAATAGGGGATGTTAAAATGGTAAAAGAAAAACTCGTTCTGGCTTATTCTGGGGGACTTGATACATCTGTTGCAATTAAATGGTTGACCCAGTCCAATTATGACGTCATTGCTTGCTGTTTAGACGTGGGGGAAGGGAAAGATCTTGATTTCATTAAAGAAAAAGCTTTAGAAGTTGGGGCTTCTGCGTCTTATACGATTGATGCAAAAGAGGAATTCGCTCAAGATTTCGCTTTAGTGGCACTTCAAGCGCATACGTATTATGAAGGTGAATATCCGCTTGTTTCCGCCCTATCCAGACCTTTAATTGCTAAAAAACTCGTTCAAATTGCAGAAAAAGAAGGAGCTAGCGCCATTGCACACGGTTGTACAGGAAAAGGGAATGACCAAGTTCGCTTTGAAATCGCGATTCATGCACTGGCTCCACATTTAAAAGTGGTGGCTCCTGTACGTGATTGGAAGTGGTCGCGTGAGGAGGAAATTGCTTATGCGAAAGAAAATAATATTCCTATTCCCATTGATTTAGAAAACCCTTTTTCCGTTGACCAAAATTTGTGGGGACGTAGCAATGAATGCGGCGTTTTAGAAAACCCGTGGGCAGCCCCACCTGAAGAGGCTTATGATTTAACCGCTGCACTTGAAAATACGCCTGATGCGCCAGATAATATCGAAATTGCGTTTCAAGGTGGCGTGCCCATTTCTATTAATGATGAGGCGATGCCGCTTGCGGACTTGATTCTTGCGCTGAATCAATTGGCCGGTAAACACGGAATCGGACGCATTGATCATATTGAAAACCGTTTAGTGGGGATTAAATCGCGCGAAGTGTATGAATGTCCCGGTGCCGTTACCTTAATCACAGCTCATAAAGCGCTTGAAGACTTGACTTTTGTCCGTGAAATGGCGCATTTCAAACCGATTATTGAGCAAAAAATTAGCGAGACCATCTATAACGGACTTTGGTATTCGCCGCTCACAGAAGCACTTATTAACTTCCTCAAAACAACACAGCAATACGTAAATGGCGTCGTTCGCCTTAAACTTTTCAAAGGACACGCGATTGTAACAGGAAGAAAATCTCCAAATTCCCTTTATGATGAAAACTTGGCCACATATACATCGGCAGACACTTTTGATCAGGAGGCAGCAGTTGGCTTTATTAAGCTTTTCGGTCTGCCAACAAAAGTAAATGCTGAAATAAATGCACAAAAAAAGGCGATTAGCGAGGTGTAAATTATGGAAAAACTATGGGGCGGCCGTTTTGAAGGCGTTAGTGAAGACTGGATTGATGCGTTTGGTGCCTCGATTCCATTTGACCAAAAATTGGCTAGTGATGATATTACAGGTAGCCTGGCGCATGTCAAAA
>NZ_ALWW01000016.1 GCF_000344175.1 Listeria fleischmannii subsp. fleischmannii LU2006-1
ACAACATGAATAAGCTGTTGGACCTTTTACTTTTTTGGTCAAATTCAAGGTTTGTAATTAAATCTTGATAATCATGCCCGATTCACCGGTCCTAAATACTGTGTCTGAACCCATTTCTTTCAAAAAAGGTTACCTTGAACAAGTAAATTAATTTAACGCTATCTTTTACTTCTTTCGGCAAAACCAGCAATTTTATCTCCTGCTGTTGGAATTTTTTTCATCGCTGCTTCTAAGTCTTTTTTCGCTCGTTTAAATTTCCCAGAAGTACGTAATTTACCAAGCATATTGTGCATAGCACCGACATTTGGGGCAATAGACATGTTATTATCATTTAAAATGACAATCACTTCTTTTCCCATATCACCTATGTGGTTCAATGCTTCTAGAGCCATTCCACCCGTTAAAGCCCCGTCCCCAATAAT
Organism: Listeria fleischmannii subsp. fleischmannii LU2006-1; assembly: GCF_000344175.1. Lineage (GTDB taxonomy): Bacteria > Bacillota > Bacilli > Lactobacillales > Listeriaceae > Listeria > Listeria fleischmannii. The sequence goes on from NZ_ALWW01000016.1 coordinate 423, forward strand.
TGGAACAACATGAAAATGCTCATTTTTTATATCTCGAGCAATCGCCATCCCGGCTGCAGCTGAAAGAGAAGTGGAACTGTGTCCTGTTTCAAATACATCATGTGGCGACTCTTTTCTTTTCGGGAAGCCATCCAAGCCCCCTTGTTGCCTAAGTGTATCAAATTTATCTGCCCTACCCGTTAATATTTTATGCACATAAGATTGATGACCCACATCCCATATAAATTTATCTGATGGGCTTGTAAAAGCGTGGTGAAGTGCAATAGTAAGCTCTACCACACCTAAGTTAGGTCCAATATGACCACCAGTAACAGAGGTAGATTCAATAAGAAATTTTCGTATCTCTGCAGCTAGTTCTTCCATTTCGGGTATTGTCATATCTTTTAAGAAGGCAGGATCCTTAATTTTTAAAAGATCCAATTGAAACAGCTCGCTTTCCTAATAATTTAAAGTAGAATAATAAAAAACGCCCATTCATTAGGGCATATTCACGATTACTTGAAATCATTATATCATTTCCGCCCTATTTCACCAAGCAAATTCAAAAGGAAATGTATGGAAACAAAAAAAAGCAAATCTCAAATTGAGATTTGCTTTTGATTTTAAAATATTAATTACGCTTTGTTAACGTTAGCTGCTTGTGGTCCACGAGCGCCTTCTTCAACATCAAAAGTAACTGCTTGACCTTCGTCTAAGCTTTTAAAACCATCAGATTGGATAGCGCTGAAGTGTACGAATACATCGTCTCCACCTTCACGTTCGATAAATCCAAAACCTTTTTCTGCGTTAAACCATTTTACTGTACCTTGTTCCATTTTACATATTCCTCCTCGTGCTCCCGAGCACATTATATTGTACTATTCTTGCTTATGGCACGAGATGGAATGTTGTTCACAATCGTATCCTTACCCACAAAAATAATGCTATCTAAGCATATCATGTAAAAATCAAAAATGCAAATGATTACTTTTAAATAGTAAAAAAATTTTCACTACTATTCAATTATCTCGCTTTACAATTAAATCAGCAAGACCAATTAAGTAATCCGTTTTAAGTCCACTGTCCACAAGTGCCGCTATAGCCAGCGCGTAATGCTCATTAAGCGCCTTTTTGGCACCTTCTAGTGTTAATAAATTCGGATAGGTACTTTTTTGCTTTTTTTCATCAGAACCCGTTTCCTTACCAAGTTTAGCGGTATCACCTGTTACATCTAAGATATCATCGCATATTTGAAACGCAATACCAATTTGTTCAGCATAAACACTCAAACGTTCTTGTTCTTCTTGTGTCGCATCACCAAGTACACTACCTGCATATACAGACGCGTGCAGTAAAGCACCCGTTTTACGCGCATGAATGGATTTTAATTCTTCCAAGGTCAAATCCCTGTTTTCGCCCATTAAATCTGCTTGCTGTCCGCCAACCATACCAAGAGCGCCGGCATTTTTGGCATAGCGTTGAACGATTTTTATTCGTTTCTCCGCATTAATCGTTTCGTCACTTGCAATTTCTGAAAAAGCCATAGTGAGGAGGGCATCTCCTGCAAGAATAGCCGTTCCCTCATCAAATTTCTTATGGCTCGTTAATTGACCGCGACGATAATCGTCATCGTCCATCGCGGGTAAATCATCATGGATTAGGCTGTATGTATGAATCATTTCGACGGCACTTGCCGCATGTAAACCGAGATTTTTATCCCCTCTTAGCGCGTCAATCGTTGCAAATAGTAGTAGTGGCCGAATTCTTTTTCCACCAGCTAGTAGAGAATAGTGCATGGCTTCTTTTAATTTTGGTTCAATTGCTTCATTTTGAACCGCAGCAAAAAGTCGCTCCTCCAGTTTAGCTTTATATGTATCCATAAACATACGTAAATCCGTCAACGTTATTCACTCTCCACTTCAAACGGTTTTTCCTCGTCTGTTTCCGTCACAACTTTCGCCATTTTCTCCTCAGCCGCTTGTAGTTTCGTTTGACAAAGTTTAGTGAGCTCAATTCCTTTTTGATACATATCAAGCGACTCTTCTAATGAAGCATTGCCACTTTCTAAAGCCTCTACAATTGTTTCAAGTTCTTTCATCGCTTCTTCAAAAGTTTGTTGTTTTTTTGTCGCCATTTATTTTTCCTCCTCTTTGCTTGTCACATTTGCCGTAAAGGCACCGTCACTTAAGACCACCTTTACTTCATCCCCGAGCTCAAGTTGACTAACTTCCTTCACCAGTTCGCCTGCTTGATATGTCACCCCGTAACCCCTTTTTAGGAGGGAAAGCGGGCTTAAAAGTTCCAGCGCCGAAATATGCTTCTCAAATTCATAACGCTTCGACTTCACAATATCTGCTGCAGCCACTTGTAGTCTTTTGGCCATATCCAGCGTGTCGCGTCTTGCATCTACTACTAACTGCTTCGTGGACACAAGTTCAATACGATTGGAAAGTTGCGTGAGTTGCGTTTCTTTCTGCCAAAGTACTCGCGCAAAAGCGTTTTCCATCCGACCAGAAAAATAATCTAAACGTTCCGTCTGTTCATCCATTAATTTTCGTGGCCCGCGTAACAATAAGCGATCTCGCTTCGCTGCCAAATTTACTTCCGAACGTTCAAAAGTTTGCCGCATTAAATTTGTCAGTCGATATTTCCTCTCAAGAAGACGTTCTGTCAAATCTTTTTGGTGTGGAACCGCAAGTTCGGCTGCTGCTGTTGGGGTTGCTGCTCGCACATCCGCTGCGAAATCGGCAAGTGAAAAGTCCGTTTCATGACCAACCGCCGAAATAACAGGTACGTCTGAATCAAAGACAGATCGTACAACAATTTCTTCATTAAACGCCCAAAGTTCTTCAAGGGAGCCACCGCCGCGCCCGATAATCATAAGATCAATATCATTTCGTGCATTGATACGTGCGATGTTTTGCGCAATTTTTTGTGCCGCTGTATCGCCTTGTACAAGTGTTGGATAAACGAGCACCTCTACATTTGGCATCCGCCGGTGAAGGGTTGTTAAAATGTCACGGATAGCTGCTCCTGTTCCACTTGTTACAATCGCAATTTTAGAAGGGAAAGAAGGAAGCACTTTTTTATGCCTCGCATCAAAAAGTCCTTCCTTATCTAATTTAGCTTTTAATTGTTCAAATTGAACGTATAACGCTCCTACGCCATCCGGTTCCATGCTGTCGACATAAAATTGATAACGTCCTGCTTTATTGAAAACAGATACACGACCAGTTACCAATACATTCATGCCGTCTTCAGGCCGAAAAGGCAATTTGGCTACCGATTTTGCAAACATAACAGAGCGAAGCATGGCCGCTTCATCTTTTAACGTAAAATAAATATGGCCGCTCGCAGGTGTTTTTAAATTCGAGATTTCCCCTTTGACAAAAACTTGTTTTAAATAGGGATCTGCTTCAAATTTTCGTTCAATATATTTGGTTAGTGCTTCAACTGTTAAATATTTTTCTTGCAAAATCATCACGTCCATTTTTTATTGCTTATCAAATAATCTTTTTGCCGCTTTCAAAGTGTTGGAAAGTAGCATCGTGATTGTCATTGGACCAACTCCACCCGGTACAGGTGTAATAAAGCCCGCTTTTTGAAACACATCGTCATAATCGACATCCCCGCATAATTTATTATTTTCATCGCGGTCCATTCCAACATCAATGACAATAGCGCCTTCTTTTACATACTCTTTTTTAACAAATTTAGCTAGCCCAGTAGCCACAACCAAAATATCTGCTTCACTAGCGACTTCTGCTAAATTTTCTGTACGGCTATGTGCAATCGTAACAGTTGCATTTTCTTGTAATAAAAGTTGGGCAACAGGTTTCCCTACGATGTTGCTACGTCCGATGACAACTGCACGTTTTCCGGCAATCGTTTGACCAGTAGATTTGATAAGCTCGATAATTCCTGCTGGTGTGCACGGTACAAGAGAATCTTTGCCTACAAATAAATTTCCCACATTAAGAGGATGGAACCCGTCTACATCTTTCAAGACAGATATTGTGTCAATGACCTTTTCCTCCGAAATATGTTTAGGTAGTGGTAATTGAACTAAAATGCCATGAATGGTATCATCCTCGTTTAGTTCTTCCACAGTTTGAAGTAATTTTTCTTCTGATACATCTTCATCTAGTTCAATAAGTACTGACTTCATGCCGCTTTCTTCTGTGCGCTTTTGTTTATTTCTTACATATGTACGTGATGCTTGATTGTCCCCTACAAGAACTACTGCAAGCCCAGGCTGTTTGCCCTCACTTTTTAATCGACTTACCTCTTTTGTTACATTTTCTTGAATCTCTTTCGCTAATTTTTTTCCATCAATAACTTGTGCCATCTTCATTGCCCCCTTAAAAACTTATGATTAAATAGATTTGGTGAAAAAGTACTTCTCACCAAATCTAAAGTAAAACCACTAATCGTTTTGCGCAATATTTGCAAGTACACCATTGATAAATTTGCTAGCTTTCTCATCACTATATATTTTAGCAATTTCAATTGACTCGTTTAGACTTACACGGTCTGGAACATCTTCTAAAAATAAGCATTTCAAATGCACTAACACGTAAGATAGATAAATCCACTTTATTTAAGCGGCTTAGTTGCCAATTATCTAAATGTGTTTCGATTGTTTGATCAAGTTCGCTTTTATGTTCCGCTACACCAGTTACAAGCGTCTCAACATAATCATCTTGTTCCTCATCCATGACATTTTGAATCGCCTGGTCTGTAGTCATTTCGTTCAACTCCATTTGGAACAATGCTTGAAGCGCTCTTTCGCGAGCTTCTCTTCTTTTCATTTTAAAACTCCTTTATACCTCTTAAAATGTTAGGTCATCAAAAGAAAGCGATTCTGTTTTTTCAAATTGAACGCCTACAATGTGAACATTGACTTCTAACACATGAAGTCCTGTCATACTATAAATTGTATCGCGCACGGTGTTTTGGATGCTTTCCGCTACAAGTGGTATGCTTGCACCAAACAATACCGTGCAATAAATTTCAACTGTAATACCTTCTTCTAATAAATCTACTTTAACACCTTTACGATAGTTGACAGCACCGCCAAAACGTTCACGCATTTCAGTTGCAAAACCGCCTTGCATGGCTGCTACTTGTTCAACTTCATTGGCAGCAAGACCTGCAATAACACCAATGACTTCTGGCGCAATTTCAATTTTCCCAAGTGGCTCATCTTGTCCTTTACGTAAATCTTTTGTGTAGGCCATAATTAATCCTCCTCAGTATTTTTCATTACATCATTTTTTTCTAAAATTTCGTATTGAAATCTCCTGAACGAAATGCCTCTGTTTCGAGTACTTTTATATGGAATGGAATCGTTGAAGGAATGCCATCAATTGCAAATTCTGAAAGAGCTCGCTTCATTTTCTCCACAACTTCTTCTCGTGTATCTGCATAACAAATTAATTTGGCAATCATCGAATCATAAAATGGTGGGATTTTATAGTTTGGGTAAGCTGCTGAATCAATACGTACCCCGTTCCCACCTGGTGGTAAATAAAACTTAATTTCACCTGGTGCTGGCATAAAATTACGTTCTGGGTTTTCGGCATTAATACGGCATTCCATTGCCCAACCTGACAGCTTAACATCTTGTTGTTTAATACCTAACTCCTCACCTGATGCCACTAAAAATTGTTGTTTGACTAAATCAATACCCGTTACAAGTTCTGTAACTGGATGCTCTACTTGAATTCGCGTGTTCATCTCCATGAAATAGAAGCTTTTTTCTTTTGGTTCGTAAATAAATTCGATTGTTCCAGCGCCGGAATAATGCACAGCTTTTGCCGCTTTCACTGCGGCACGCCCCATTTTTTGTCTTGTTTTTTCATCAAGAGCTGGTGAGGGACTTTCTTCGATTAATTTTTGCAAACGTCGTTGAATAGTACAGTCGCGTTCACCAAGATGGATGACATTTCCATGATTATCCGCCATGATTTGAATTTCAACATGTCGAAAATCTTCTATAAATTTTTCAATGTAAACGCCTGGGTCTCCAAAAGCGGCCTCAGCTTCGGCTTGGGTAGTTTTGATACCGGAAACTAATTTTTCTTCATTTTCCGCAACACGAATCCCTTTTCCTCCACCACCTGCTGTCGCTTTAATAATAACAGGATAGCCAATTTTTTTAGCAATTTTCTTTCCTTCTTCGGCATCTTGAACAATGCCTTGTGAACCCGGAACAACTGGAACTCCAGCTTTTCTCATGGTTTCACGTGCAACATCTTTTGTCCCCATTTGCGAAATCGCTTCCGCACTTGGTCCGATAAAAGTGATGTTGCAATCTGCACATAGATCAGCAAAATCAGCGTTTTCTGCTAAAAAACCATATCCTGGATGAATGGCGTCGCATTTCGTTAAAACAGCAACACTAATAATATTAGACATATTTAAGTAACTATCTTTCGTCGCAGCTGGACCTACGCAGTAAGCTTCATCAGCTAATTGACTATGTAGGGCATCTCGGTCAGCTTCTGAATAAATAGCAACAGTTTCAATTCCCATCTCTTTTGCAGCACGAATAATACGAACGGCAATTTCGCCTCGATTGGCAATCAATACTTTTTTAATCATTCTCGCATTACTCCTTATTTTTTTCTAACTTTAAAGAGAGGTTGACCAAATTCAACAAGTTCCCCGTTAGAAACTAAAATTTCAGCAATCTCACCATTTAAATCAGCTGTAATTTCATTAAATAGTTTCATTGCTTCTACTACACAAACAACTGTATTGTTTGATACTTGTGATCCGATTTCAACAAATGGTGGTTCTCCCGGGCTACCTGAAGCATAAAATGTTCCTACCATTGGTGATGTAATAACTTCTAAGTCAGTCGCATTAGATGGTGCTTCTGCTACAACCGGAGTCTCCACTTGCTCTGCCACCACAACTTGTTTTGCAATTTCAGGCGATGTTGCATGTTCTTTTTCACTCGGTGTAAAGGTGACTACCTCGCTGTTTTTCTTTATAGATAATTTTGTTCCCTCTTGGTCTAATTCAAATTCATTTAAATTGGAATCATCAATCAGCGTAATAAGCTGTTTAATATCATCAAATGATAGCATTTTTTTCTACACTCCTTAACATATCTAGATCACAAACTAACTTCATTGTACCATAATTTCTTTTTAAAAGGATAAATCGCATGCTTATATTTCAATTTTTTGCAAAGAAATAGTACTTACCGTTTGATAAGTACTACCTCGTTATTATGCACGTGATACATAACTTGCTTCTGTTGTGTTAATCACAAGTGTATCCCCTTCATTTACGAAGAAAGGCACTTGTACAACTAAGCCTGTTTCAAGCGTCGCTGGTTTAGAACCACCTGATGAGGTATCACCTTTAATACCAGGTTCTGTTTCAGCTACTTTTAATTCTACGGTGTTTGGCAAATCAACACCAATTGTCTCACCTTGATACATCACAATATTAATTTCCATATTTTCTTTTAGGAATTTAAGTTCATATTCAATTTGTGTTGCTGGTAATTCGATTTGCTCATAAGATTCATTATCCATAAAAACGTGATTAGTGCCATCTGCATATAAATATTGCATTTTGCGGTTATCAATTTGGGCTTTGGCTACTTTCTCACCGCCACGGAATGTTTTTTCCTGAATCGCACCCGTACGTAAATTGCGTAGTTTAGAGCGAACAAAAGCTGCACCCTTACCTGGCTTCACGTGTTGAAAATCCAAAACGCGCCAAATCCCATTATCTACTTCAATTGTAAGACCAGTACGAAAATCGTTAACTGAAATCATCTTTTTTCCTCCTGTAAATTCCATTTTCATATGGAATAAAAGTTCTTCCAGAATAGCATCTAGCATTTATTTGTAATGCCGACCAGTCTGGTTCTTTTGTATGTCCTTTCTTATTTAACCATAAATTGCCGAAAGATACAAAGAAATTTTATAAAATAATAAGCTCTTTTGGTGAATGAATTAAGACCTCATTCCCTGTTTCTGTGATTAAAATATCGTCCTCGATACGTACACCGCCAATTCCAGCTAAATAAATGCCTGGTTCATCAGTCACTACATTTCCAGCAACTAATTTTTGCGGACTCTTCATCGATAAATTAGGACCTTCATGAATCTCTAAACCAATGCCATGCCCTAATGAATGCCCAAAAGCGTCACCATAACCATGCGAGGCGATGTGATCCCGCGCAATTTTGTCAGCTTCAATTCCGGACATGCCTGGTTTTAAAGCCTCTATTACTTTTAACTGGGCATCTAGTGTAATTTGATAGATTTCTTTCAGTTTCTCACTTGGCTCACCCATAGAAATTGTTCGTGTCATGTCTGAACAATAACCATTATAGTAGCAACCATAATCCATGGTCACAAAATCACCTGTTTCAATTTTCTTATCCGATGCAACTCCGTGTGGTAGCGCTGAACGGACACCACTTGCTACAATCGTATCAAAAGAGGAAGATGTTGCACCTTGTTTACGCATAAAAAATTCTAACTCGTTTGAAACTTCAAGTTCTGACATCCCTACTTTTATAAAACGAATAATATGATCAAATGAAGCATCTGCAATCTCACAGGCTGTGCGAATTTCTTTTAATTCTTTTTCAGTTTTTACTTGACGCATGGCTTCAAAAAAGCCTTGAACCGGAGAAAGTTCAGCAGAAAATGTTTCTTCCATACCTTTAAATTCCGCAACTGTCACATAAGCTTCTTCAAAAGAGAGCATTTTAACACCGTTTTTAACGAGTAAATCTTCTACTGTTTCAAAAATCGGACCTTGGTGTTTGACAATTTCATAGCCAACAGCTTGTTTGCCCGCTTGTTCTGTATAACGAAAGTCCGTCACAAAATAAGCTTTTTGAGGTAAGATAAGAGCTACTCCACTTGTACCAGTAAAACCAGAAACATAACGTCTATTATACTCGCTAGTTACAAGAACTGCTTCCATTTTTTTATCCGCGAGTGCATGTTGAATTTTTGCTAATTGATTCATTTTTTAACTTCCTCCCTTATATGTAGCTTACGCGTTTTATTTTACCATAAATGACACGCAAAAACCCATCCGAGAGCTGGATGAGTTTTTACGGTATACTTTATTAGTGAAGTGAGGTAAATCAGCCCAAAACGCACTGGACTACTATTTTTATAACCTTTTTCGACTAATTTAAAACATTCAGGTAAAACGCAGTAATTTCTACACGTTCCTGTGGTATAATAAATCTTTAGAAATCATAAAGGCTGGTGAATTTGTTGAAAGAAACACAAAAACCTGCTTATGGCGGTCAAGCAGTCGTTGAAGGCGTCATGTTTGGCGGCAAAAAGCAAACCGTCACAGCCATTCGCAGACTAGACGGCACATTTGAGTTTTTTTATTTAGAAAAAAATAGCCCTAAATGGGTAAAGAATTTAAAACGCGTTCCTTTTATAAGAGGTATTGTTGCCTTGGTTGAATCTAGCGCAATTGGATCAAAGCATCTTACATTTGCCACGGATCGTTATGATGAGGATCCGAATCAACCTGAAAGTGAAGAGAAGATTGAAAAAAAAGAATCTAAGGTTGCAATGTGGCTTGGTGTGGCAGTTATTGGCGTCTTATCTTTTATTTTTGCAAAATTTGTTATGACGCTCATTCCTGTTTTCCTTGCTCAATTATTCCGTTTCCTAGTTCCAGGTGATGTAGGACAAGTTATTCTAGAAAGCTTTTTTAAGCTACTTCTTTTATTAACGTATATTTTTGCTATTTCTCAGACCCCTATTATTAAACGCGTATTTCAGTATCATGGTTCAGAGCATAAGGTAATCAATTGCTATGAAAATAATCTTCCGCTAACAGTTTCAAATGTACAAAAGCAGTCTCGCCTTCACTATCGTTGTGGCAGTAGCTTTATTTTATTCACTGTTATTGTAGGAATGTTCATTTACTTTTTAGTCCCAACTGATCCGCTCTGGTTACGTGTCGTAGATCGTATTTTACTCATTCCAGTTGTTTTAGGCGTAGCTTTTGAAGTCTTGCAACTGACGAATAAATGCCGAAATATCCCTGTTTTACGTTTCTTAGGATATCCTGGTTTATGGTTGCAACTTATTACAACCAAAGAGCCAGAGGATGACCAAGTAGAGGTTGCGATTGCTTCCTTTAATGAGCTGTTGCGCATTGAAAAAGAAGGTGTACAAGAAGTTGATTTACCCCAAAATCTAGAGTTATTGGAGTAGGTATTAATGAAAAAATCTTCAAAAATCATTTTAACGCTCATTATATCCCTTTGTCTTATAGGGATTTTTACAGGCGGGGCTATTTCATTTTTAACCCTTCTTGTCATCGGGGCTATTTCACTAGCCCTACTCTTTCTTGTATTTCATTTTATCGCCGCTCCGAAAGAGTCTGGTTACAAAAAAGCAGTTAAGCAATCTAAACGTTTACACCCCAAAAGGGAACAAGCTGTTTCAAAAAAGAAAAAATCTTCCTTTAAAGTCATTGATGGAGGGAAAAAATAAGTTATAATAGAGATGATGTTTCACTAGAAAGGAGTTTACTGAATTGGATTTTAGTTGGATTTTAGCTATTGCCATTTTACTGATTTTACTTGGTTATGAAGTTTATCAGCTTATTATGCGCAAAAAAGCCATTACGGTTTTAACAGAAGATGAATTTAAAGAGGGGTACCGAAAAGCACAACTTATTGATGTGCGAGAACCAAATGAATTTGACGGCGGTCATATTTTAGGTGCTAGAAACATTCCGGTTACACAATTAAAACAACGTATTTCGGAATTCCGTAAAGATCAACCTATTTATTTGTATTGTCAATCCGCACAGCGTAGCAACCGCGCTGGTATTATGCTTTATAAGCGTGGCTACCGCAATATTTATCAATTAAAGGGCGGTTTCCGTAAATGGAAAGGTAAAACAAAAGCAAAATAAACCAAGAGCCGCCTCCTAGGAGTCGGCTCTCAGCTTGTAAAAAAACTCAAATTTCACGCAAAGTAAAACGGCGCGCGACAAAAAATGATAAAAGGAGTCCTCTTTATGCCAAAAATTATTGCACCAAAAATCCCAAGCTCACTTACACCAGCCTTAGAAGCTGATTTTACGGATAATTATACAAAACAAACAAAGTTTACAGGTACTTTCCCTATCAGAGAGACTGAACAACTTGTGATTGACCAATCTTGTTTTATAAATGTCTTTTTTGAAGCTAATCATTATCCCAAAATGGATTTAACAGATGTACGTTTTGAAAAAAGCAACCTGTCTAATTTATCGCTCTACTCGAGCACCCTTCATCGCGTTTCGTTTCATGATTGCAAATTAACAGGAGCTGACTTATCGGATAGTTTACTTCATAATGTTCTCTTTGAAAATTGTGTTCTTGATTTAGCTGGCTTTAGTTTTACAAAATTTAAGGCTGTCAATTTCACAAATTGCGAACTGACTGGTGCTGAATTTGAAAGCGCTGATTTCAAGCAATTCTCCTTTCAAAAATGTCAATTGACGGATTGTCTCTTTTCCAATACATCATTAAACGGTCTTGACTTCACGAATTGCCACTTTGATAAGCTAACCGCTTCGATTGATTCTCTAAAAGGTTTAAAAGTAACAGAAGAGCAAGCTCTTAAATTAGCGACGCTCCTTGGTATTGTCATTGAATAAAATCAGACCTAGTACTGATTTCGTTTCCGCCCTTTGATGGTTTAAATCCCTTTCTTTTCTAGGTAAAATACAAGTATCGATATAAAAAGGGGATTACATAATGAAAATATACATACTTTTAACAAACACAAACACTTTACTTGCTAGAACGATCCAAAAATCAACTGGTTTTCCGTTTTCTCATGTATCACTTGCGCTTGATTCATCACTTTTTTATACATATAGTTTTGGGAGAAAAAGTGATTTAAATCCATTTCAAGCGGGCTTTGTTCGAGAAAACATGTATGATCCGCTATTTCAAAATGCCACTTGTACAATTTACGAGCTTTCTGTTTCAGAAGAAAAATTTTCTCAGATTAAACATTCTATTCACCATATGAAAAAGAATGAAAAACATTATCGTTATAATTTTTTAGGCTTGTTCGCTTTATTATTTCAAATACCATACAAGCGCGCTAATTACATGTTCTGCAGTCAATTTGTTGGTCAAACCTTATTAGAAGCAGATATTTCAATTGATGATATTCCGCCTGAATTTTTAAGGCCCAGTGACTTCAGCGCGTTTGCACCATTAAATGAAATTTTTTCTGGCCAATTAAAAGATTATCCTATTTTCGAAAAAGAAACTTGTATTGCATAAAAAGAACCGGAGAGCAAGTAAACTCACTCTCCGGTTCTTTTTTTATTTTTGATAACGAAGTACCGGTTTTCTTGCAGCACGAGTTTCATCAAGACGCTTGACATATGTCGCATGCGGAGCTTCTTGAACGATTTCCGGATCGTTTTCAGCCTCTTCTGCAATTTGTAACATGGTATCAATAAATTTATCCAACGTTTCCTTCGACTCAGTTTCAGTCGGTTCAATCATCATCGCTTCTTCCACAATTAATGGGAAGTAAACAGTTGGCGGATGGAAATTATGGTCTAACAACCGTTTAGCAATATCTGTTGTTCTAACGCCCAGTTTCTTTTGACGGTTGCCGCTAAGGACAAATTCGTGTTTGCAGACTTGGTCGAATGGTAAATCAAACGCTTTTTCAAGTCGGCGCATCATATAATTCGCGTTTAGTACGGCGTATTCGGTTACTTTTTTGAGTCCGTCTGGGCCCATTGTGCGGATATACGTATACGCCCGGACATTAATTCCGAAATTTCCATAATATGGTTTTACGCGTCCAATCGATTGCGGGTAGTTATAATCAAACGTATAGCCACCCTCTTCTTTTGTCAGAACTGGCGTAGGCAAGAATGGTATTAAATCTTTTTTAATCCCAATAGGACCAGAACCAGGGCCACCGCCGCCGTGCGGGCCAGTAAATGTTTTGTGGAGATTTAAATGAACAACATCAAATCCCATATCGCCTGGGCGAACTTTTGACATTATTGCGTTTAAGTTGGCTCCGTCATAATAAAGTTTTCCACCTGCTGCATGAATAATTTCAGCAATTTCTACAATATCTTTTTCAAAAAGGCCAAGTGTGTTTGGATTCGTAAGCATGAGTGCAGCGGTATCGTCACCCACAACTGTACGTAAATCTTCTACATCAACAAGTCCTTTTTCATTTGATTTAACGGTGACAACTTCAAATCCTGCGACAGTTGCAGAAGCTGGATTTGTACCATGTGCAGAATCTGGAATAATAACTTTTGTACGTTTCGTATCACCATTTGCCTCATGATACGCGCGAATAAGCATAAGCCCCGTCCATTCGCCTTGTGCGCCTGCCGCTGGTTGTAGCGTCACCTCGTCCATACCTGTAATCTCAACTAAGCTCGTTTGTAAATCGTATAAAAGCGCCATCGCACCTTGCACAGAACTTTCAGGTTGATACGGATGAATATTGGCAAATCCTGGGAAACGCGCTACTTTTTCATTAATTTTCGGATTATATTTCATCGTACAAGAGCCGAGCGGATAAAATCCTGAGTCTACCCCGAAATTATGATTAGAGAGCTCTGTGTAATGACGCATAATTTCAAGTTCACTAAGCTCCGGTAAATCCGCCTTTTCAGAACGAATATAGCTCGCACTAAAAATATCCTCTAAATTCGTTTCTGGAACATCTTTTTCAGGTAAACTAAAACCGATACGCCCTGGCACAGAACGTTCAAATACAAGTTTCATCGTTTCACTCATTTTACACCCTCCAAACTCTCTACTAATGCGGTAATAAAGGCATCGATTTCATCTTTCGTACGCATTTCAGTTACTGCGACAAGCATATGACCAGCATATTTCGGTGCATAAAGTCCTAAATCAAAACCACCAATAAAACCTGCATTTAAGAGTGCTTCATTGATGTCTTTTACTGGTTCATCTAGCTTCACGACAAACTCATTAAAGAACGCGTCTGAAAATAGAACGGTAAAACCTGCATCTTGAAACGCTTTTTTTGCATAGTGAGCTTTATCAATGTTTTGTTTTGCCATTTCAGGTAAACCGCTTTGGCCAAGCGCGACCATCGCAACTGAAGAGGCTAACGCATTTAACGCCTGATTCGAACAAATGTTAGAAGTGGCCTTATCACGGCGAATATGCTGCTCTCTTGCTTGAAGCGTAAGTACATAACCACGTTTACCATTTTCATCCACTGTTTCCCCAACTAATCGTCCGGGAACTTTACGCATTAACTTCGTGGTACATGCAAAGTAGCCACAATGCGGCCCTCCAAATGATTCAGGAATCCCAAATACCTGTGTATCCCCTGCTACAATATCAGCCCCAAATGCACCTGGTGGGGTTAAAATACCTAAAGCTAGTGGATTACTTGAAACGATAAGTAGACCTTTTTGTTCATGAACAATTGCTTCAATCGCCGCTAAATCTTCTACTTGACCGTAAAAATTCGGATAACCCACTATAAAACCAGCTACTTCATCACTCATAGCCGATTCAAGTGCAGCTAAATCTGTTTTGCCTTCTGTCTCAGGAACAAGCTCTACTTCTACATGTTGACCGCTTGCATAAGTTTTAATAACATTTATAGATTCAGGGTGAACTGCTTCAGATACTAAAATTTTCTTTCGTTTGGTATGACCTGCTGCAAGCATTGCGCCTTCAGCAAGTGAAGTTCCACCGTCATACATCGAAGAGTTAGCTAAATCCATACCGGTTAGTTCGGCAATCATAGTCTGAAACTCAAAAATAGCTTGTAATTCCCCTTGCGAAATTTCTGGCTGGTACGGGGTATACGCCGTATAAAATTCAGAACGTGAAATAACATGGTCTACAATCGTCGGAATATAGTGCGAATAAACACCAGCTCCTAGAAAAGAAGCCGTCTCCACCGTATTAACATTTTGCGCCGCTAGTTTCGTTAGTTCTCGTAATAAATTCGGCTCTGAAATAGCTGGCTTTAAATCATACTCTCGATTAAATCTAATTTTTTCCGGAATATCCGTGAATAAATCTTGAATAGAACTAGCACCAATCGCCTCTAACATTTCTTTTTCATCTTGCTCTGTCATTGGTAAATAGCGAAATTTTGACATGTTCTTTCCTCCTTTTAATAGCTTAAAACTTATTTTGCGCGTTTATAAAATGGCGTTTCGACAACTACTGCTTTTAGTTTTTTATTTCGAACTAAAACTTCCAGTTCACGTCCAAGTTCTGCATACTCTGATTCGATTAAAGCAAGTCCTAAATTTTTGCCTAAAGTAGGTGACTGCGTGCCTGAAGTGATTTTACCGATTTCTTTATCGCCCGCATAAACTAAATAATCATGTCTTGGTATTCCGCGATCCAGTAGTTCGACTCCAACTAATTTACGTGGTACGCCTGCTTCTTTTTGGGCAATTAAAGCGGCTTTTCCGATAAAGTCCGGTTCTTTTTTTTAATTTTACGGCGAAATTAACGCCTGCTTCTAGTGGTGTGATATCTTTTGATAATTCTTGGCCATAAAGAGCCAAATTAGCTTCAAAGCGTAATGTATCACGCGCACCAAGACCAATGGGTTTAGCTCCTGCCTCAACAATTGCAAGAAACACTTGGATGGCGTCTTGTGCTGGCATATAAATTTCAAAACCGTCTTCTCCTGTGTAGCCACTTCGCGAAATAATCGCATCAACGCCAACTACTTTTTCTTCTACAAAACCAAAGAAAGGGATAGCGGATAAGTCAGCTTCTGTAAGCGTTTGAACTAATTTTTCCGCATTCGGTCCTTGAACGGCTAGTTGCCCGTACTCGCCTGAAACATTTTCTACTTTTACATCCTCGCTCACATGTTCTTTTAACCAGTTAAAATCTTTTTCGATATTTGCTGCATTCACGACGAGTAAATAATCTTCATCATTTCGTTTATACACGACAAGGTCATCCACTGCGCCCCCGTCTTCGTAGCACATAATATTATATTGAGCACGTCCGTCTTTGATATTTGAAATATTATTCGTTAACATTTTTTCTAAGTATGCCGTACTTTCTTTCCCCGTTACATGAATTTCGCCCATGTGCGAGACGTCAAATACGCCTACATCTGTACGAACGGTTTCATGTTCGGCTTTAATCCCTGCAAATTGTACTGGTAAATCCCATCCCCCAAAATCAATTGTTTTTGCGCCAAATTTTTCATAAATCGGATGAAGCGGTGTTTGTAATAAATCTGTCAAAATGAAAACCTCCTTTTAATTTTAAGCATAGGAAAAAGGCTTACTTAAATCATAAGCCCTGTCGTAAAAAACTCCAGAGTTGCGTCCCATAAACATCCTTTTGCCTGAGAGTTTCACATACTTTATGCTTTCCCCGTCGGCGCTGTTATAACAGTCTCTCTGTTTATTTTCAACCGCGTTTTACATATGTATATTGCCCTTTCCTATAGCTTATCACGCCTTGCAACGTTCGGCAAATAATACGTTTTTACATATTAAAAAGTAGAATAACAAACAATCGTTCGTAATGAAAAGGCTTTATTTGAAACACACGTTTGAAATGTACGCATAGTTATAAAATTCACAAACTTTTAAGGGTTAAAAATTTTTTTTATGGCTTGTGGTTTCATTTTGAAAACAATTAGGTGGCTGAATCTAAAAAAATGACTTGAAAATGGTTTTATTGGCTAGAAACTCATTTTAGACCAAAAAGGATTTAAGCTTGATGCGGCGAATATAATTAGCAAGAGGTGAATTTAATGCCCCAACTTTTTTTAGACTCTATGCTGGAACAATGTCTTGCACTCGGCGCAAGTGACTTACATCTACATCCCGCAACATCCCACTATCTTGTAAGAATTCGTGTTTCTGGTCATTTGCATCCTTTTAAAAATATTTCCTTTTCGCTTGGTGATAAGTTAATTTCATTCTTAAAGTTTAATGCTCAAATGGACATCGGCGAAAAACGAAAGCCACAATCTGGTCAATATGAACGAGTTCTTCATAATCAAAAAGCATCTTTGCGAGTCTCGACACTTCCGAATAAAACAGGGAGAGAGAGTATGGTACTTCGTGTTTATCGTTACGCGGAGCCTCTTCCTTTTTTAGAAACTTCCCTTTTCCGTGGTACAGCAAAAGCTATTTTTCAAAGTTGCGAGTCACAAACAGGTCTTTTTCTATTTTCAGGTAGTACAGGAAGTGGTAAATCAACGTCAATGTATAGCCTTGTTTCAGACCTTACGCATCAGACTGAAAAACAAGTGATTACAATTGAAGATCCTGTTGAGCATTATCACCAAGATTTCTTACAAGTCGAAGTCAATGAACGGGCTGGTCTAACCTACGGAACGATTATCCGCTCCATTTTGCGTCACGACCCTGATGTTCTTATCATTGGAGAAATACGTGATGCTGAAACGGCTCAAATGGCCATTAGAGCGGCTTTAACTGGTCATCTTGTGATTAGTACCATTCATGCCAGCAGTTTAACCGGAGTAATAGCTCGTTTGGAAGAATTAGGTGTTTCTAAAGAGAACTTAAGGCATTGTTTGCTTGGCATAAGCTTTCAAAAAATCCAGGCCCTCCATTGTCCTTTATGCCAAGGCTCCTGTCAGCTATATTGTAAGCATTTACCTAGAAAAAGAACTGTTCTTTATGAAGTCGAAACGGAACAAAATAAGCTTAAACGTATGCTAGAGGCCAAAAAGACGGGCCTATTTTATCCTTAAATAAGCAATTACAGAAAGGATTTTGCTATGGTTTTTTTTAATTCTATCGATTGGAATAAAGACGGAGATTTTTTAATTCGACTTTCTGAACTCTTAAATAAAGGTTTCCCAATTGATGTTGCCATTGCGTATCTCGCTATTACTTCAAAAAACGATCAAAAGCGTTATCAAATCCTTTTAAATACCCTCAATACCGGTGAAAATTTTTCGCTAGCATTAGAAAAGGCCAGTTTCCCGACCTTTATTACAGCACCCGTACTATACGCAAATGAACATGGGTATTTTAATGAAACGTTATATGAATGTGGCAAACTTTTAAAAAGGAAAGCTGAACAACAAAAGGCTCTAAAAAAGACTTTCCAATATCCAGCTGTTCTTTTTTCAACAGTCATTATTGTTTTCTTTTTGTTACGCATTTTCCTATTGCCTAAATTTGCTCTGCTTTTCAAGCAATTATCTAGTAGCGAGAATAGTTCAAGCCAATTTTCCAACTTTCTACTCCAACAACTGCCTATCATTTTATTTGGGGTTATGCTTGCCTGTTTCTTATTATTTTTATTAATCTTACGTAGAAGTAAGCGCAAAGAGGCTTTGAAACGCGCTTTATTTTTTAGCAAAATCCCTCTTGTCTCTAGTTTTACCCGAATCCATTATTCTCAACTATTTGCTAGAGAGTGCGGCTACTTATTAAAAAGCGGACTATCCATTCAAGAAACTTTTCAACTTTTTATGAAAAAACAATCCAACTCATTTTTCATGGAAATTGGAAAACATTTTACTACACGCCTAGAACTAGGTGAAACATTTACGGAAGCCTCGCAAACAATTGGTATATTGGAGCAAGAACTTGTTTATATTATCCAGCACGGTGAAAAAAACGGTACTTTATCTGATGAACTTTTGTTCTATTACGATTTTTGTCATAGTAAGATGCTCGAAAAAACGGAAAAATTATTTAGTTATATTCAACCTGCCGTTTTTCTTGTTATCGGTATTTTAATTATTTCAATTTATCTGTCGATTCTCTATCCCATGTTTTCGATGGTTAATCAAATATAAAGAGGAGTGTTTTTAATGTTTAAAATCAATTGGAAAGATGAGCGTGCATTTACTTTAGTTGAAATGTTAATTGTTCTTTTAGTGGTTAGTGTCTTGTTACTTCTCACGATTCCAAATATCGTCAAACAAAGCAAATCCATAAATGATAAAGGATGTACCGCATTTATTTCAGTTGTCGAAAGCCAAGTACAAGCTTATCAATTAGAATTCAACCAAGTTCCTAGTTTTGCAGATTTACTTTCGAAAGGTTATTTATCTGAGGATCAAAAAAGTTGCCCAAATGGCAAAAATGTAAGAATTGACGCTTCTGGAAATGTTAGAGAAGAATAATAAAAATGGTTTTACATTGATTGAAATGCTACTAGTCCTAATGATAAGTAGCATAACCATTCAATTATCCATCACTCCTATGCACCAGCTAATCAGTAAAATTTCTGAAAAAGAAATGATTGAGCAAATTAAAGCAGATATCTATTTAGCTCAAACTATTGCGATTACAAGTAAAAAACGTACAGAAATCATTTTCAAAGAAGACGAGTTTCAAGTTATCATCGATGGAAATGTTCATTATACGGAAACTTATCCTCCATCGATGAAGATTGTTCAAGTTGAAAAGTTTCAATTTTTGCCAGAATCCGGCCACATTAATCGATTCACAACGGTTTTTTTGAATGGAGGCGCGCAAAACTACAAATGGATTTTCCAAATTGGGAAAGGACGTTTTAGAGTTGAAGAAACCTAATGGATTTACTTTACTTGAAAGTGTTTTTTCGCTTAGCTTATTACTCCTAGTCACTGTATTTATGGCCCCACTCATCTTATCCATGTTAAAGCAACTAGATGCCGAAAGAGATCTAACTACACTCTACCAACATTTAGCAGATCAAGTAGATTTTCACGATACTCTCCCTTTTAAAAAAGAAATAAATGGCTATTTTATCGAACAAATAAATGAGGAGGAAATTTGTGGCTGGTCTAGAAAAAACAAAAAATGTATCACCCTGCCTAAATAAAAATGGATTTACCTTGTTAGAATCTATCCTTTCTTTAGTCGTGACCATCATTATTTTTTCATTGGTCCCCTTCTTATTACAAACTGAAAAAAGGATCATTGAGGCAACAAATATTACACATAGTAGCGAATGGCATATCTTTTTAAAACAATTACGCCAAGAAATCGGAAATAATGAACTTGCTATTCGTACGGAAAACAAATTTTGTACGCTCTCAGAAAAAGAAGTATGTTTTGAATTTTATAAAGATGTGGTTCGTAAACAAGTGGATGGGAAAGGGCATGAGCCACTTTTAACCAATATCGGTAAATTTTCTTTTTCTATTCATCAAACTTCTCTGTTAATCAATGCTGAAACTATTTCAAATAAAAAATTCTCAACACATATATATATTGAGCGGGAGTGAGGCTATTATAAAAAATGGTTTTTCTTTACCTATTACGTTATTTATTCTTTTTATTACACTACTCATACTAACAAGTATGGTTACACTTTTTAGCCGTCAAATGGAATTTGAGCATCGCTGGCAAATGGATTACAAGCAGCAAATACAAATTTCTAATAAAAATACACGCTAAATCAAATAATGCTCATTTGATTTAGCGTGTCATTAGTAAATTCGTTCTGATGAGGACACTAGATTAGAAATTTGGCCATCTTTAACTGATATAAGTTGCTCGAATTGATAACCATACAAGAGTTTCTTACCATCTGGCGAGCTAACAATTGGTTTATTGTCCATAAGATCCATAATTACATCTCGAGTTTTATTTTTAGGGTTCACCATAACAAGACGATATTCATTCCCGTTTGGACTTACCTTTTTACTTTCATAGGGTTCGAAAGTTAGAAATATTTTATCAGTAAAATTAACATCAAAATAAGGAATAAAGGTTCCTAATTCATCATACTCTCTTGGCATTTGATATTTATATATCGTTTGAAATCCTATAGTACGAAAATCGTATGTTACTTCTTTCGAATTTGCTGACCTTTCAGTTGTTAATAAAACATTATGACTAACAGCAAATTGTAAAATATTAGCTACAATAAGACTTTCCGGTTCTTGGTCTCTAGAGTCTTCCAGATAAAGGTTTCCAAGTTCATTTTGCAAATCTTTGTGATTCACTACATATAAATTATCACTATACCAACTAACAAATGGTGACGTTGTAGAAATTTTTTTAAGTTCATTCGTTTCAGTATCAATAAGATGGGCCGAATAAGCAAAATTTTGATCGAATATAATCATCATAATTTTATTTACAGACTCCGGGTTCCAGTAAAAATTAGCCGACATCGGTTCCATATCTTTACTCATGACCATTGAACCATCACTGGATTGATAAACCGACAAATTAACTTTGTCATCATTTTGAATCGCATAAACGAGAAACTGTGTAGAATCTGGACTAAGTTGTACGTCAGAAATTAAACTATTCATAGTAAGTATAGATTTTTCTTTTCCAGAAAAAATATTATATTTTATGAAAACTGTGCTTTTTCCTTTTTTAGCCTGAATCAAAACACTGTCATTTGTGAGCCAACCTACTACTCTAACAAATTTTTGTTTACTTGTCGGAAAAGGCTTTACAACTTCACTTTCTTCCTTCTTTACAACCGTTTGATTCGCTGTAGAGCACCCAAATGAAATAGATGTTAGTGTTAAAATAAAAATGGCTACAATGAATAATTGTCTTCTTTTCATCTCGAGCCTCCAATCTGTTTATCTATCCTTAAAAATACCCTTTTTAGAATAAGCTAAAACTAGATTAGATGCTACTTTTATATTTATTCTTCTTCGTCCGTAGGGAGTGCTAACCAAGCTGCTCCTATAACACCTGCATCATTTCCTTTTGTTGCAATTGAAATGGCTGTGGATTCACGAACTGCAGGAAATACCATTGTCTCAAAATAATTTGTAACTGGCGTTAAAAGTGCATCACCTGCTGCTGAAACTCCGCCACCAATGATAATTTTCTCTGGATTTAGCATGTTACCAATATGGCTTAGTGCTAATGCAAGATAGAATGAAATTTTGTCTACAACTAATTTAGCTAACGCATCTTCTTCTCTTTCCAAATCAAATACTAATTTAGCAGTTATTTCTTCCTTATTTTTTATGGCATCTAATAGCTTAGAATCACCGTTAAATTCTTTTGCTAAGTCTTTCGCTACTCGAACAATACCAGTAGCTGAAGCAATGGTTTCGAGACAACCTTTTTTACCACATGTACAGTCGTAGCCGTCTTTAGGTTCCACTGTTACATGCCCTATTTCACCAGCTGCACCTTTTACGCCATGTAAAATTTTTCCTTCTGCAAAAATACCGCCGCCTACACCTGTACCTAGTGTGACAAAGACAACATTTGCTCCACCTTCACCAGCGCCTTTCCAGCGTTCTCCTAAAGCAGCGACATTGGCATCATTATCTAAATAAACTTTTAATCCTGTTATTCGGCTCAGGTCTTCTGATACATTCTGTTCATCCACCCAGTTTAAATTATAAGCACCCTTTACAGTGCCCTTTTCATAGTTGACTGCACCGGGAGTCCCCATACCGATTCCGTAAAATTCATTGTTATCAATTTGGAGGTCTGTTAATTTTTGATTTAAACTGTCGCCAATATCACGAACTATTTTTGAACCATTATCTTCAATGTTTGTTTTGATTGTCCATTTTTCAGCGATCTCGCCATCCTTCGTCAAAATCGCGATTTTTGCAGTTGTTCCACCTAAATCAATACCAATTAACTTTTTGTCCATGTTCCTTAGTCTCCTTTTATTTACTATTTTTTTTTCTGTTCTTTTATTAATTCTTGCTTTAAAATCCCTCTTGCTACAGCATAAATATCTCTATCAAGAATTTGATGTTTAAATAGTTCTGTTAATTCATGCTCCATCATTTCAATATCATATTCTCGCTTTCCTAAATAGATAATAATACCGTATTTTTTTAATAATTGGGCTACATCATAAACAGATTTCATAGCGCTCCCTCTAACTGATTTGAATTTTTTAGTTGATTATAGAAATCTAAAAAGAGTTTGTCATCGGATAAGTCTTTTGCTTGTTCCGCTTCTTTTAATGCATTATCATGGTCCCCTTTTCGTAAATACGTCAGAGCTAAAATATAATGCGCTTGTGGAATGTCTGGATTTAGAAAAATCGCCTCTTTAGCCGCTGCTTCTGCACGATTATATTGTTTATTTTGCAAGGCATCACTTGCTATAAGCGTATACGTGTATTCATCTGCACTGTTTGTTTTTAATAAATAGGTAACAATTTTATTGGCTTCTTTGGTATTATCCTTTTGAAAATAGGATTGTGCAATACTATTTGATAACGCAGGATT
This sequence comes from Listeria fleischmannii subsp. fleischmannii LU2006-1, assembly GCF_000344175.1. GTDB lineage: Bacteria > Bacillota > Bacilli > Lactobacillales > Listeriaceae > Listeria > Listeria fleischmannii. Next base: position 23,591 of record NZ_ALWW01000016.1, read on the forward strand.
TTGAACTTCACCGGCCCGATTATATCCCATGATTAAAAATAAGACTGTTAAAAATATAAATCCTACTCCGTAAAAAACACGTCGCCAGTGAAAATACTGTAAGGGTAAAGAAAGGGCTCCTGCTATGAAAAAGCCACCTACTAAACCGCCTACATGTCCTGCTAAATCAATACCAACTGCAAAAATATCAATGATTAAGTTAATAACAACTAAGGCCGCAATACTAGAACCGATAGTTTTAGCATATAAATGAGGTTTTAAAACAACTAGATACAGCAGTGCTCCAAATAGGGCAAAAACAGCAGTACTCGAGCCAACAGCTACATTTGTATTCAGTGCAAAACTCGCAATATTTCCTGCAATTCCCCCTACCAAAAGAATAACTATGTAGCGCCACCTACCGTAAATCTTTTCAGCCCACGGACCCACAATATATATCATTAAACAGTTAGCTGCAATGTGCATAAGGCCAGTATGGAGAAAAATAGGTGAGATAAAGCGCCACCATTCGCCTTGATAAATAAGGGGATTAAACTTGGCCCCGTACTCTACAAGCGTGAAAGTATGAAGAGACATATCTTTAAAGAACACCCATAGAAAATAAGCGATTTGCATGGCAATAAAAGTATAAGTGATATAAGGCTTTTCTTTTCTCGCGTTTTGCTGCTCTTCTGTTACTTTTTTTGTGATATAGTTAATAACTGTTTGTCGTTCCTCAGCTACTCTTTCTTCGGTTATTTCGCCTGTTATGTTAAATGTCCCTTGTGGTATATTTAATTGTTTCTCTAAGTCTTCTAATTTTTGCTCCGCATGTTCTGTTGCAATTAAAAAGTTTTGAAGCGTTATTTTTTTCATTTTTTCCCGTCAATCTTTCTTCAAAAACAGGTTTTTCCCCCACAGGTTCAAAAGGGCTAATATAAATGTTAACGAGCGATAGTTTTAGCCTACCCATTTGTTTGCGAAGATTTTCAGCCACATTAAAAACGTGGGTCACATCTCGCTCCACTACACTTGCCCACCCTAATTCACGCATTTGAATGCGAATAACAGGCCGGTCTTTTTTATTCGGATTGTCTAGCCATAATTCTTGCTTTTCTTCGTGTAAATGAATAAGACGATAGTTTTCTTGCCCTAAAAAATAGTTCGTTAACAGCCAGAAAACATAATTATCTTGGAGGCTCAAAAAATTCCCTGCTTTCTCTCTAAAATTACAGATTACATTTACTACTATACGCAAAAAAACAGGCCTTGTAAACAATCAAACCTGTTTTTGCGTTATCTTAATCCACTAAAATTTTATCTACTGGAATATCATGCTTTTCATGCTCTAAATGATTGGATAGCTGTTCATTAAAGCAAAGTGAAATGGTCTTATTAGGATATGTCTCTAGATACCGATCATAAAAACCACCGCCAAATCCAATTCTATAGCCAGAATCATTGTAAACAACACCTGGAACTATTAATAAATCAATTTCATCTTTTGGTATTAACTTCGCATCTTCCTTAGGTTCTTTTAAGCCTAGTTTTTTCTTAGCGAGCAAATCCCCTTCTTTATATTGTCGAAATTGCATGCTTCGCTCTGGATAAATGGTTTCTGGAATCGCTACGATTTTTTGATCCATAAAAGCTTTTTCAATTATAAAAGCGGTGTCGACTTCCGGAAATCTTGACATTGTAACACCGATAACTGCTGCTTCTTGCCATTCTTTCTTTTTAAAAAGTTGATTAGAAAGCGCAATAGAACGACGTTTATGCTCTTTTTTATCCATCTGATTGAGTAGAGAAAGGGTTTTCTCACGTAATTCTTTTTTATTCATAAGCTCAGGAAAACCTCCTTTTAAATAAAAAAGCAACAGGGGAAATCCTGCTGCTTACTTTGTTTCGCGGTGTAAAGTTACACGACGCAATCTTGGACAATATTTTTTTAGTTCAATACGTTCAGGATTTTCACGTTTATTTTTAGTCGTAATATAGTTACGATCGCCGCACTCCGTGCATTCTAAAGTAATGTTTACGCGCATTGTTTTCCCTCCAACTCTATCAGAAAAATTATTTATAGACCTGTATTATAATATCATTTTTACGCTACTTCTGCAAGGTTCCATATGATTTTCTTTTTATTTTCTTTACAAATTATAAAAGGCATGGTCTTTTAAGATGGTTTATGTTATAAATAAAGGTAGAGTTTTAGTGAAAAGAGGTGTTACTACATAATGACCACAGTAATTATTATTCTCCTAGCTGTTGCCATTATTCTCTTCGTTGTTTCGTTTATAAAGAAAGGCGATAGCGAACAGACGGAAAGTGAATTTGAAGAAGTTGCATCACAGCTCATGCATGAGAACTATGAGCTCAAAAAACGTGTTTCCGCGCTTGAAAAAGCTATCCATTCGACTGAAACTGGTGAAGCAATTGAAGTAATAACAGAAGAAACGACGGAGGAAAAAGATGAGGAGACCTCTTCGACTCCAAGTCCTAAAATGCAATCTTTATTAAAGAAACAAGTTATTACTCTTTATACATCTGGAATTGCAACCGATGAAATTGTCGAACAGTCTTCCCTTCCAAAAGAGGAAGTTGAACAAATTATAGAAGAATATTTGGAACACTGATTCCAATTAGCAAGAAAGGAGTATCTCATTTGAAAAATAATCTACGTATGGTTGCTCTTGGCTTACTCATTTCTGCTGCTGTACTTTTCGTTTTTTCACAGTTCTTCTCGCCCGACACTGATGCAGCGACAACAAAAGAAAAGACAACTACAACACAAGAAGCAGGAAACAGCACAACTTGGAAGCAAAAATATGAAAAACTTTTAGCTAAACAAGAACTTGAAAAAAACGAAGCTGCTGAGAAAGAACGTCAAGATGCTACTGCAAAAGCGGATGCTGAAAAGAAAAAAAATGAAGTTAAGAAATATACACTTGTCATTCAAAAAGGTGACCCTACTTCTAAAGTGAGTCAGAATTTGCAAGAAAATGGAATTATCCCTGTTGCAAAAAACTTTGATAATTATTTAAAACAAAATGATTATGAAAAATATATTCGCGATGGTAAGTATGAGTTAACTAACAAAATGACATTTGAACAAATTGCTAAAAAATTAAGTCACCAAAACTAAAGAAGAGAAGCACTTCTACAAGTGCTTCTTTTTTATACAAACAAACACCCCAAAAGTTAGCTATTTTGGGGTGTTTTTTAAAAATTTATTTTTATTTGGAATTCGTCTTTTTTTAAATCGAGGTTTACGAGGACGATCTTTCTTCTCTTGCGCTTTTTTCTCATCATATCCTTCTGGTTTTTCAAGAAGTGCTTTTCGAGATAAATTAACACGACCTTGGTTATCAACCTCAATAACTTTGACGGTTACTTCATCGCCTAGTTTTAGAAGATCTTCTACTTTTCCAACACGTTCGTAAGCTAATTCGGAAATATGAACAAGGCCATCTGTTCCTTTAAATAGTTCGACAAACGCCCCGAATTTTTCAATACGACGGACTTTTCCTGTGTAAATTTCGCCAACTTGTACTTCGCGAACGATATCTTCAATAATCGAAATGGCTTTTTTGTTCATTGCTTCATCTTGAGAGGCAATATAAACAGTTCCATCTTGTTCGATGTCAATTTTAACGCCAGTCTCTTCGATGATTTGATTAATCTGTTTACCACCAGGTCCGATAACATCTTTAATCTTATCCGGTTTAATAGCCAATGTGACAATTTTCGGTGCGTAAAGAGAAAGTTCTTTGCGCGGTGCACTAATGGTCCCCATTAAGTGTTCCAAAATGTGCAAGCGCCCTTCTTTAGCTTGCGCAAGTGCTTCTTCTAAAATTTGACGACTTAAGCCATCAATTTTAATATCCATTTGTAAGGCTGTAATTCCTTCGCTTGTTCCTGCTACTTTAAAGTCCATATCACCAAAATGATCTTCCATTCCTTGAATATCGGAAAGAATGGTATAATCATCGCCTAGTTTCACTAGCCCCATTGCAATCCCAGCAACCGGTGCTTTAATAGGTACACCTGCATCCATTAGAGCAAGCGTAGAGCCACAAATACTAGCTTGTGAACTTGAACCATTAGATTCTAAAACTTCGGATACAAGACGAATAGTATACGGGAAATCCTCTTCCGATGGGATGATATATTGAAGCGCACGCTCACCTAATGCTCCGTGCCCAATTTCACGACGCCCCGGCGCACGACGAGGACCTGTTTCCCCTACACTAAACTGCGGGAAATTATAATGATGCATAAATCGTTTGTATTCCTCAGCGCCTAAGCCATCAATAATTTGATGTTCGCGTAATGGTGCGAGTGTACAAATACTAAGGGCTTGCGTTTGCCCACGAGTAAACAAACCGGATCCATGTACACGTGGAAGTAAACCTGTTTCAGATGATAAAGGACGAATTTCGTTTACTTTACGGCCGTCTGGACGGATTTTTTCTTGCGAGATAAGACGACGCATTTCATCTTTTTCAATCATTTCTAAAATATGCGCGACTTCAGCTAAAACATCATCAGCATCTTCCAGCTCTTTTGCTTTATAGCCTTCTAAAATTTCTTCTTTTACTTCTTCAATCGCAGCTTCACGTGCTTTTTTCTCTTCTGTTTGAATAGCTGCTTTCATTTTCGCTTCACTTAGACTTTTAACTTCTTCTTCAAGTTCTGGGTCTGTTACGAAAAGCTCAATTTCACGCTTTTCTTTTCCAACTGCTTTAATAATCTCTTGTTGGAATTCACATAAACGCTTGATTTCTTCATGGCCAAACATGATGGCTTCAAGCATAGCTTCTTCGGATACTTCTTTTGCTCCTGCTTCTACCATGTTAATAGCATCATAAGTTCCGGCAACGGTTAGCGAGATATCGCTTTTTTCAGCTTCTTCAATAGTTGGATTAATAATGAATTTACCATCCACACGCCCTACATCAACGCCAGCGATTGGACCTTCAAACGGGATGTCTGAAATACAAAGTGAGATGGAGGAACCGAGCATAGCGGCCATTTCTGGTGAGCAGTCTTGATCCACACTAAAAACGGTTGAAGTAATTTGTACTTCGTTACGGAAACCTTCGGCAAATAGCGGACGAATTGGACGGTCAATGAGGCGTGCGGTAAGTGTTGCACGGTCACTTGGACGTCCCTCACGTTTTAAAAATCCTCCGGGCACTTTACCTACAGAGTACATTTTTTCTTCATAGTTTACTGTTAGAGGGAAAAAATCTCCTGGTCTAGGTTTTTTGGAACCTACTGTTGCGGTTAACACGACTGTATCACCGTAACGTACGAGTGCGGCACCGCTAGCTTGTTTAGCTAATTGCCCTACTTCGATTTGCAATTTTTTACCTGCGAGTTCTGTCTGAAATACTTGTTTTTCCGACATAAATCATTCTCCTTTTTTAGAGAACGTTTTTCTTTACCATGCATAAGAATGCTTCATGCACACCTCAAATGTGAGGCACGCATAAATCCAAAAACCTACTATAAAGTGTTATTTTTTTGCTTTTTAGTACGTTTTTGGATTCATGCGATAAATCAAACACGTTCTCTTTTTTTCTTAATAAAAAAGCGGGAGACAAAATCGTTCCCCGCTTTTCTTGGTTTCGTTATTATCTACGTAAACCTAAACGTTTAATAAGTTCGCGGTAACGTTGAACATCTTTTTTACGCAGGTAAGTAAGTAGGTTACGACGGTGACCTACCATTTTCATTAGACCTCTGTAAGAATGATGATCTTTTTTGTGTACACGAACATGTTCATTTAAGCTGTTGATTTCTGCAGTTAGTACAGCAATTTGTACTTCCGGAGAACCTGTATCCGTATCATGAACACGGTATTCAGCAATGATTTCGTTTTTACGTTCTTGAGTTAAAGCCATTTAACTCCACCTCCTAAATTTTCTAATCCCCGTTTACTGAGCAATGCGCCGGTGACTCGCAAATCGCCAAGTAAAGGTTCTTGTCGTACAGATTTAAAGATACACTAATTTTAGAAGAAAATCAAGTTAAATTGAACTTTCACGCTCGAAATAACGACGAGTATCTTCTTCGTCTTTTTTCAGCTGCTCGATTAAGCCTTCCATACCATTAAACTTCATTTCTGGTCTAAAGAAATGATACCATTCAATTTCTGCGCTTTCCCCGTAAATTTCACGGTCGAAATCTAAAATATACACTTCAATGGATAATTCTTGGTCTGTTTTAAAAGTCACGTTATAGCCAATGCTCGCCATGCCTAAATAAGTCTCGCCACTTACAATAAACTTCACGGCGTAAATTCCAAGTTTTGGAATGAGATAGTCCGCATCAATTCGCATATTCGCAGTTGGGAAACCAAGCGTGCGTCCACGTTTATCTCCGTGAATGACCGTTCCGCGCACTTTGTAAGGGTAGCCTAGAAGTTCATTTGCCTCATCTAATTCGCCACTTTCAATGTAGTTACGAATATTTGTAGAACTAATTTTAGCTTTAAAAGCTTCTTGTTTGTCTACAATGGTTACTTCAAAACGCCCTTTTGCGTACTCACTGAGTTCGCTCATTTTACCGGCTCCTTTTTGACCGTAGGAATAATCAAATCCGGCCACCACATGTTTCGCGTTTAACCCCACAAGATATTGCTCTACGAATTCTTCTGGAGTTAGTTGAGAGAAGGCGGTTGTAAAACGAACCACGAATAATATATCAACCCCAAGTTCCGCAATTTTTTCTTCCTTTTCTTCCAAAGGTGTTAAGTATTTAACTTTTTTGCGCATCTTACTGAGCACAACGGATGGGTGCGGATCAAAGGTTAGTACTGCGCATTTTTCATTATTTTCTTTTGCTATTTTTTTTAGCACGTTGAATGACTTCTTTGTGACCGCGATGAACACCATCAAAAAAGCCGAGTGCAATCGTTTTAGGATCTAATTCTTCCGTTATGTTATTGGGATGGTGTATAAAAATCGTTTCCATGAAATTTTATTTCACTCCTATCAATTATATGGAAATTAGCATGGCAATCGCCTGTTCTAAAATTACGTTTCTATCATAAGACATTTCTTACCTTTTTGGCAAAAAATTAATTTTTAGGCGTTTCTTTTAATTCAATAACTTTTTCAGGTTTTAAAAATTGCGATTTCGTTGGGTGTGGCTTATAGATGGCCACTAATTTCTCGTCATGCATCATCGCGAACAAATCGCTTGAAACTATGTTAAAGCGCGACCTATCAAGCAAAGCCCCATTTAATACTTTGGCATAAAAAGTGCTGTCTAGTTCGATTATAGGCATATCAAAAATACCTTTTTCAAGTGGATGAAGAAAACTAAAGTCGCCTTTTTGAACCTGTGTTTCAATTTCAGCTAATGTCAGGCAGTCTTCCTTTTGAAAAAAGCCGCTTTTTGTTCGCTCAAGTGAGGCCATATGCGCAGGCAAGCCAAGTTCTTCTCCTATCATAACAGCAAGCGTCCGAATATAAGTCCCTTTGCCGCATGAAATCCGAATTTGAAAAGAAGGAGAGGCATCCGTTAGTTCTCCCTTATCAAGTCGCACAAGAGAATGAATTTGCACTAAACGCCTTGGACGCGTGACCGTTTGCCCAGCACGTGCGTATTCATATAGTTTTTTGCCAGCCACTTTAACAGCTGAGTACATGGGCGGAACTTGTTCGATTTCGCCTGTCAATTTTTGCAAGACTGCATCTAATTTTTCTTCAGAAATAGCTTCTTTTATCATTTCTTTTTCGACCACTTCGCCTGTTGCATCTTCTGTTGTTGTGCTAACACCAAGCGTCACTGTTGCGACATACTCTTTTCCTTGATCTGTTATGTATTCTGCAAGTTTGGTTGCCCGGCCCACGCAAATGGGCAAAACGCCTTCCACTTCAGGATCCAGTGTCCCAGTATGTCCTACTTTTTTGGTTTTTAATATTTTGCGCATTTTAAATACACAATCATGACTTGTCATACCACGTTCCTTAAATAAGGGAATGATTCCGTCCATTAAAAACCCTCCTTTCACAAAAAGAAGAGGCAAAAGCGCCCCTCTAGAAAGTTATTCACCTTTATTTAAATCTCTTAAAAGTTCATCAATGCGATTCCCGTATTCCAAAGAACTATCCATTTCAAATAGTAACTCCGGAACTTTGCGCAGACGCATTCTATTTCCGATTTCAGACCGAATAAAGCCGTGTGCTTTTTCAAGTGCAAGAAGTGTGTCCTCGCGCTCTTTTTCGTTACCTAAAATCGATATAAAAACCGTAGCCTGCTGCAGGTCGCCAGTCACTTCGACATCTGTAATCGTAATGAAGCCAAGACGAGGATCTTTTAATTTTCGGTTTAAAATATCGCCCAGTTCTTTCTTCATTTGCTCCGCTACACGATTTGATCTCAAACTCATTTTGTTCACCTCTATAACCATTCTACGTCCGTCAAAAGGCGCTCCCATTCGGGAAAGGAGTCTAGAAAGCGTAATACTTCCTGGCCTTCCTTTTCCGTTTGAACGCGCGAATTGCCGACAATTGTAAAACCAATCTCTGTTCGTTGCCACTTATCTAAGAAATCCACTTCAGCGATAGAAACATTAAATTTTTGACGTGTTCGCATTAAAACGCGTTGTAATACGGCTCGCTTTTCCTTTAAATTTCCCGCATCCTGAATATAGAAGGTGGCTACGACGCTATAGATTATCATTTTCTTTCGATTTCTTCCATTACATACGCTTCGATGACATCGTCTTCTTTAATATCATTAAAGTTTTCAATGGTAATCCCACATTCGAATCCTTTCGCCACTTCTTTCGCATCATCTTTAAAGCGTTTCAGCGTTGAAAGTGTCCCTTCAAATACAACGATTCCATCACGAATCAAGCGGACTCCACTATCACGTGTAATTTTACCATCTGTTACATAACAACCTGCAATAGTTCCGACTTTAGAAACATTAAAGGTTTGGCGAACAAGTGCTTGACCAATAATTTTTTCTTCATATTCAGGATCAAGCATCCCTTTCATCGCGGCTTCAATTTCTTCAATGGCTTTATAAATGACACGGTGTAAGCGAATATCTACACCTTCATTTTCTGCCCCTTCGCGCGCTTGAGTTGTTGGACGTACGTTAAAGCCTATCACAATCGCATTAGATGCAGCCGCAAGTGTAATATCTGATTCATTAATTGCACCAACAGCTGTATGGATAATTTTAACATTTACACCCTCAACATCAATTTTACGCAAGGAAGCAGCCAGTGCTTCTACAGAACCTTGTACGTCAGCTTTAATAATGACATTAACTTCTTTCATTTCGCCAGCTTTCATATGTTCAAATAAATTATCTAAACTTACACGGTTCGTCGCAGAACGCTGCTCCTGAAGAGCTTTAGCCGCACGTGTTTCCCCAACGCTACGAGCCGTCTTTTCATCTTCAAAGACAACGAAACGATCTCCTGCTTGTGGCACACCACTTAAACCAGTAATTTCAACCGGCGTACTTGGTCCTACTTTTTTCACGCGACGTCCTAAATCATTGACCATCGCACGAACACGACCAAATGTGTTTCCAACAACAATCGGGTCCCCAATATTTAAAGTACCATCTTGAACAAGAAGTGTTGCGACTGATCCACGCCCTTTATCAAGTTCGGCTTCAACAACCGTACCAATAGCACGACGCTCTGGATTAGCTTTTAACTCTTCCACTTCCGATACTAGTAAAATCATATCGAGTAAATTATCTAAACCTTCCCCAAACTTCGCAGAGATAGGCGCAAAAATCGTATCGCCACCCCAATCTTCTGGGATAAGTTCATATTCCGTTAATTCTTGCATAACACGGTCTGCATTTGCTTGTGGTTTATCAATTTTATTTACGGCAACAATAATTGGCATCCCCGCAGCTTTCGCATGGTTAATCGCCTCAATTGTTTGTGGCATAACACCATCATCTGCAGCCACTACAAGAATCGTAATATCCGTAATTTGAGCACCACGCGCACGCATAGCAGTAAAGGCTGCGTGACCAGGTGTATCAAGGAAAGTAATTTTCTTCCCGCGCACATCAAGCTGATAAGCTCCAATATGCTGTGTAATTCCACCCGCTTCGCCAAGCGTTACTTTTGTATTTCGTAAAGAATCAAGTAAAGTTGTTTTCCCGTGGTCAACGTGTCCCATAATCGTTACAACTGGAGGACGTTCTTCTAAATGACCAGCATCTTCTTCCGCTGCATTTTCAAAGTAAACATCAAGATCTGTGATATCCACTTTAATCTCTTCTTCCACTTCAACCCCGTACTCTGAACAAATCAGTTCAATAGCATCTTTGTCTAAAGACTGGTTAATTGTAGCTACTACGCCAAGTAAGAAGAGTTTTTTAATAATTTCTGATGGCTCACGGTATAGCTTTTTCGCAAGTTCTCCAACCGTTAAAGACTCACTGAAAACAATTTTTTCTGGAAGTTCTTTTGGTTTTGGAGGAGTCGGTGGCGTTGTACTATAATTTGTCTTTCCTTTTTTCTTCGTATTTTTACCACTACGATTTTGTTGATTAAATCCGCCACGTTGGTTATTATTCTTACCACCGCGATTTTGATTATTATTTCTGCCACCTTGGTTATTTCGATTTCCGCCTTGGTTGTTATTTCGGTTAGCGCCTTGCGTTTGACCTTGTCCATTTCCTTGATTCGGGCGGTTCGTTTGGTTTGATGTTTGATTTGACGCTTTATTAGCTGTATTTGTTTGCGGTTTATCCGCACGATTTTGACTTGCTGGTTTTTTATTTCCTTGATTATTCAGTTTGCTTTGCTCCTTACTTGTTCCTGTTTGCTTCGTTTCCTTTGTTTTCTTTTACAGGCTGATTTTTTTTCGAAAAAGATTCGTCTAATTGTCTAAGCGCGTTTTCATTAATCGTTGACATATGATTCGCGACCTCAACACCTAGAACGCGCAACTTTTCGATTACTTCTTTACTAGAAATTTGCTGTTTTTTTGCGTACTCATATACACGAATTTTACTCATGCCGTACACCTCCATTAGGTAATCAACCAAGGAGCTCTTTTAGTTTTTTAGCAAATCCAGCATCCAGTACTGCAATAATTGCTCGCGACTCTTTCCCGATGGCACCTCCTAACTCATCTCTTGTGCCAACTTGTTTTAGCGCGACTTCGTAGTACTCGCATTTATCATGGATTTTCTTCGCTGTCCGTTCTGAAATATCTTCCGCAATAATAACTAATTTCGCTTTTTCTCTTCGAACAGCTTTTAAAACTAATTCTTCCCCAGTCGTTAATTTCTTCGCTCGATTCGCAAGTCCGAGAAGCGCTAATGCTTTATCATTCATTGTTCGCATCCTCTTCCGCTTTTAAGTATGAAATAAGTTCATCATAAAAACTTTCCTGCTCATCTATTTTAAGACCTCTAAAAAGCGCATTTTTTTGTTTAGCACTCTTTGCAACAGCTACATCATTTTTAATATAAAAACCACGTCCAGGTGCTTTCCCAGTAGGGTCAATGGTTAATGTTCCTTCTTTTGAATAAGCAATTCTAAGAAGTTCCCCTTTTGGCAGGCGTTCCCCTGTAACCATACATTTCCTAAGTGGAATTTTTTTGTTACGCATTTTGGTTGCTCCTTTTATTCTTCATCATCTGAAGCATCTGTAGCAGGCGATACTTCTTCTTCTAAAACTGGAGATTCTTCGCGAGGGTAAATACCCATTTCACGTGCAACGCTCTCGCTTTTAATGTCGATTTTCCAACCCGTTAACTTAGCAGCAAGACGAGCATTTTGACCACGCTTACCGATAGCTAAAGAAAGTTGGTAGTCTGGTACGACAACTGTTGTAGCTTGCTCTTCCTCGTCTACAATTACATCTAAAACTTTAGATGGGCTAAGCGCGCTAGCTACAAATGTAAATGGATCATCTGACCATTCGACAATATCAATTTTTTCACCCTTCAGTTCATTAACAATCGTTTGTACACGCGCACCCTTAGGACCTACACAAGCCCCCACTGGATCCACTTCTGGATTGGATGTATAAACGGAAATTTTCGAGCGGTCCCCTGCTTCACGTGCCACTGATTTGATTTCAACAATACCATCATAAATTTCCGGCACTTCCATTTCAAACAAGCGTTTTAATAATCCAGGATGTGTTCTTGAAACGAAAATTTGTGGACCTTTTGTTGTTTTTTCGACTTTTGTTAAATACACTTTAATGCGATCATGCGCCCGGTACGTTTCATTTGGCATTTGCTCATTTTGTGAAAGAATCGCTTCAATCTTCCCTAGATTAACGTAGATAAAACGTGAATCTTGGCGTTCCACAATTCCCGTCATAATATCATCTTCGCGGTCGATAAATTCATCATAAATGATACCTCGTTCCGCCTCGCGAACGCGTTGTGTCACGACTTGTTTCGCCGTTTGTGCCGCAATTCGGCCAAAATCTTTCGGCGTCACTTCAAGTTCAACAACATCCCCCGTTTTATAAACCGGATTTAGTTTATGAGCTTCATCAAGCGAAATTTCAAGACGCGAATCAAACACCTGATCCACAACATCTTTTCTTGCAAAAACGCGAATTGAACCATTTTCTAAATTAAGTTCCACCCGAACATTTTGGGCCTGATTAAAATTACGTTTATACGCGGACACCAGTGCAGCTTCTATCGCCTCCACAATTACATCACGCGAAATTCCTTTGTCATGTTCTAAAACATGAAGAGCATCTAGTAGTTCTGAGCTCATTTTTTGCTCACTCCTTATTTAATTTTAAAATTTAATGGCTAGTCTTGCTTTTGCAACTTTTTCTTTCGGAATGACACATACAACTTGACGTGTTTTATCCATAATTTCTACCGTTAATGTTTCCCCATCGTATGCCACAAGTGTACCTTCCCACATTTTACGCCCTTCAATGGGCTCATAAGATGTGACATGCACATAGGCACCTACTGCTTTTTCAAAATCAGCTTCTTTTTTTAATGGGCGTTCAGCACCTGGCGATGATACTTCTAAAAAGTAGTTTTCAGAAATAGGATCGGCTTCGTCTAGTTTTTCACTAACTCGTTCACTAATAAGCGCGCAATCATCAATATCGATGCCGCCTTCTGAATCAGCAAAAATACGTAAGAACCAATTTTTCCCTTCTTTTTCAAAAGCTAAATCGACAAGTTCAAAGCCGAGTTCTTCCGTAATAGGCTTTACGATGGACTCTACTTGATCTAGGACTTTACTCATTTCAGCCTCCTTATGATTCTCACTCGTTCGCTTTTCGCAAAACGAAAGAGTGGGCAAATGCCCACTCTTAGCTGAGTTATCGTAGTATTTCATAAGTAATCATATCACAAACAGCCTGTTTACGCAAATCACCGGCTTTTTATACCTTTTTATCCTTATTTATAATTCAAAAAATCGTAACGCTTTTTGAATTTGTTCATCCCAATAATCCCACGTATGCGCACCCGGCCCCTCATCATAGGTTAAATCCAAATTCGTTTCTTCTATAATATGCGTTTGGAAATTTTGATTATGCGCATATAAAAAATCTTCAGTTCCGCAAGCTTGATACAATCTCGGACGTTCTTCTGCCTCATTCGATACCTTTTTCGCAAGGGAAAACAAATCATTCTCACTCCCTAAAAAATCACTCACCGTCCCAAACGTATTCATCTTCTCACGAGCCGCATCACCTGAAACTTCCTTTAAATAACTTTCGATGTCTAAAGCACCAGAAAAACTAGCAGCAGAACAGTACCGTTCCGGGAAATTTAAAGCTAATTTCATAGCCCCATAACCGCCCATTGAAAGCCCCGCAACAAACGTTTCATTTCGCGCAGTACTAATTGGAAAATAATGTTGCGCTACACTCGGCACCTCGTTTGCAATATAGTCAAAATACTTCTCGCCGTTTTGCATATTCGTATAAAATCCCCGATACCCATTTGGCATCACCACCACAATACCAAGTTCAGCAACATAGCGCTCAAGCGCCGTCCGACGCGCCCACGTACTATCATCATCCGAAAGTCCATGTAGTAAATATAAAACCGGATAAGTCTCTTTCTTTTTAGCCCCTGCCATACCAATTCGATTTTTCCCAACTTCAGGAAGAAGCACCGTCATTGACGTTGAAATACCTAGCACCTCTGAAAAAAATTCGCATTTTACTTTTGCCATCTCCATCACCTCTATTTTATTATACTAACTTGCAAGTTCATTTAAGAATGAATCACCAAAAAGACTATGTATCCTTCAAGAATCAAAAAAGAAATAATAAAATGAAACGCTAACAATCCTAGACCTGCGTATAGCAAATAAATACTTAAAAAAATCTCATGAGCACCAATTTTTTAAGCAGGATGCCACCTCCCTTAATTTAGCGCTTACAAGATAATTATATACCAATTAATCATAAAAACAAAAAAGAATAGAGGCTGTAGATACCTCTATCCTATTTATGTTGTCATTTTAGAAACATAACAATTAAAATAATCTTGCGTTTTCCAGCATGTCTTGTTTATCTCTGTAGGCTTTTCGAATGCTTTCTTTTCCTGAGACCTCAGAAACACCAACATTCCACCAACCTAAATAGCCGTCAGACATTGTTTTTGGCAGGACTTTCATTTCAATAAGCGTAGTCCGTGTTTGTTTTTTCGCATCTAAAAGCGCTTTAGTAAGCTCTTCTTTGTTATTCGCCCGATATACTTTTGCCCCGTAGCCCTCTGCAATTTTTGCATAGTCGACATTCAAAATCCGGTCATTTTTATCCCGAAATTCGCAGTAAAAGCTCTTGCTGCCGTTTGCCATTTGTAAGTTATTGATACACCCGAAACCAGAGTTATCAAACAGCATAATATTCAGTTTGTGGCCGTACTGCAAAGAGGTCAACAGTTCAGAATGCAGCATATTGAAGCTACCATCTCCCACCATGGCATACACTTCTTGCTCCGGAGCCGCGATTTTTACCCCAAGTGCCCCGTTAATTTCATAACCCATGCACGAATATCCATATTCAAGGTGATACGTCTCCGGCACCGCTGTATTCCACAAGCGATGCAAATCTCCAGGAAGCGAACCAGCCGAAGTAAGCGCAATACTGTCTTTATCAACCACTTCATTAATCGTAAGCAAGGCCTCTGTTTGAGTAAATTCTGTGTTTAAAGCATCCGCATATTCGTTTAATGTTTCGGTTTCAAATTGATTTTTGATTTCTGGTTCAAAATTCTCACGTGTAAACGCCACGTGAGCCAAACGTTCACGCTCTTTGTTCCACTCCTCTTGTAAAACTTGCAATTCATTATGATAAGATGTGCGATACCCTTCTAAGCGTGGCAATAGCGCACTTAGCGCCGTTTTAGCATCCGCTACCACTTGAAAGGCATCAAATTTATAGGCTTGCGGCCGACTCACATTAATATTTAAAAATTTCGTTTGATCTTGAAAGGCCGTTTTTGAACTTGTAATAAAATCCGTATAGCGTGTTCCAACACCAATCACAAGGTCAGCTGACTGTACAATTTTATTCGCCGCTAGTGTACCTAAAATACCACTACCACCTAAATTATTTTCAAAAGTACTTTCCACAGTTGATTTCCCAGCATGCGTTTCCACAAGAGGAATGTTGTGACGCTCAGAAAGCGCGATTAATGCTTCACGCGCACCGGAATAACGTGCTCCGCCGCCAACTAAGATGACTGGTCGCTCGCTCGCCAGTATTAAATCTCTTGCCCCAGCTAATTCGCGTTCTGTCGGCATTCTTCGGTTTAGATAATGAATTCGTTTTTTGAAAAATTCAACTGGATAATCATATGCTTCCCCTTCTGTATCTTGTGCAATACAAATTGTTGCAGGTCCAGCTGTTTCTGGGTCAGTCATCACCTCAAATGCGCGAATTAGCGCACTCATAATTTGTTCAGGACGTTCAATTCGGTCCCAGTAACGTGAAACTGGGCGAAGCGCATCATTTGTTGTCACATCAGCACTGTAGGTATGTTCAAGTTGTTGTAACACCGGGTCCGGTTGGCGTGTAGCAAATGTATCAGCTGGTAAAAAAAGCACCGGAATATTATTGGCAAGTGCGGTTCCGGCAGCTGTTACGAAATTGGCGCTTCCTGGGCCAGCTGATGCGGTGCAGGCAAAAATTTTCTTTCGGTTGTTTTGTTTCGCAAAACCAATCGCAGCGTGTGCCATGCCTTGCTCATTTTTCCCCTGATAAATCTTTAAGTGTCCTTGATGTTCTTCAAGTGCCTGACCGATTCCAACCACATTTCCGTGCCCGAAAATTGCAAACACGCCTTCTACAAACGGTGTGACTTCGCCGTCAATTTCAATATATTGCTCATTCAAAAACTTTACTAACGCTTGCGCTGTCGTCAAACGAATTTTTTCACTTGGCATTAGGCGCACCTCCAGTTTACTATTTTTGCGCTTCAATCAGCGCCTCGATTTCTTGTGAAGTTGGCATCGCATCCGAGGAACTATGCTTACTAATCACAATTGATGCCGACGCACTACCGTATTTCAGTGCCGTTTCAACCCCTTTATTTGTGAATAAAGCATAGAGAAAAGCAGATGCATATGAGTCGCCAGCTCCAAACGTTTTCAAGACATTCGTTTTATAGACCCCAGCTCGGTAAACCTCCCCATCCTTCGTGTATGCCTGAGAGCCACTTGCACCATGTTTAATCACAATTAGTTTGGCATGATGCAAAAATAAATGTTTGATTGTCGCTTCGTTGCTGCCGCCTGACACCCCTTCCATCATGTCATATTCATCGCGCGTACCAATGACAATATCGGCCAGTTCAGCAATTAGCGAATAATAAATCGCCGTTTCTTCTTCTGAAACCCAGGTGTACGGGCGGTAATCAAGTTCAAATGCAACAAGACAATCATTTTTGCGTGCCAGTTGAATGGCTTTTAAAATTGCCTCACGGGATGGACTTTTGGCAAGCGCCGTTCCAGATACGAGTAAAAGGCGTGCTTCCTTGATGTAAGCCTCATCAACCTCATTTGGTTGTAAATACAAATCCGCCACATGATCACGGTACATTAAGATACTACATTCCTCAGGACTTTTGATTTCTGTAAAGGCAAGCCCGACTTTATGTCCTTCTGTATCAACAACCATTCCATCTGTGTTTACACCAACTTGATTCATATAGCTACTGATAAAACGTCCATGTTGATCATCTGGAATTTTCCCAATAAATCCAGCATGTAGGCCCAATTTAGATGCGCCAATCGCGATGTTTGCAGGACTTCCACCAACATATTTCGAAAAAGTCATCGTTTCTTCCATTGGGCGATTGTACTCCACAGCATTTAAGTCAATGCATGCCCGACCAATCGCGATTATATCAAATTTCCGTTCTTTATGTGTATTTAAATCCATGTTCCGTCCTCCTCTATTTGCGGTCCAATATGAAAGCGTGTGCCGGGTCATTATAGAACTTCCAAATTCGTTCTGGACCTGCCATCACGTTTAAATAATAAGATGTATAGCCATCTGGTACGCCAACTGGATGATAGCCAGCAGGTACAAGTACCATATCGCGGTTTTCCACCGTCATCGTTTCGTCAATCGAGCGGTCATCTGTATACACGCGCTGGAATACGAAACCCTGTGGTGGATTCATTTCATGGTAATAACTTTCTTCCAAAAAAGATTCTTCCGGCAAATTGTTTTGATCATGCTTATGCGGTGGATAGCTTGAAAAGTTCCCACCTTCTGTGAATACTTCTACTACTAAAACGCTCTCCGCCACATCAGAATCATCTGGCAGGATATTATGCACAAGACGTTTATTTTGGTATTTCCCACGCTCTTCAATTGTATTTTCAAATGCGGGAATAAAACGAGCTGGTAAAGCTTTTTTTGCTGGTGAATAGCAAAACGCAACGCGCGCCATTTCCGATTGGCCGGCAATTTCAAACCACTGACCACTTCCCACGTAGACACTATCGGTCGGAATTTTTTCAAAAACAGAATTTCGTGAACCAATTTTGTTAAAAATCTTATTTTCAGTACGTACAGTGATTTTTCCAGTTAAAGCAACGATACAAACTTCCATATCTGCCAATGTTTCCCTATACGTTGCCCCTTTTTCGACATCAAGCATTCTAAAAGCAACATAGTGAAGCGGCGAGTTGTCTTCCGTCACAAGATGCACACACGTTACCCCATCTTTTAAACGCTCATGTTGAGGTTTTCTTAAAAACTTTGCCATTTTAAAAGTCCCTCCTAGTAATCTTTTTGCGAATAACGTGCTGTTACTACTTTTTTATGTGTAAAGAAGTCTATGCTATCTTTTCCATTGGCATGAAGCGTTCCGTAAAAGGACGATTTCCACCCAGAAAACGGGAAAAATGCCATCGGTGCCGGCACTCCTAAATTAATACCTAGCATACCTGCATCAATATTTTCGCGGAAATAACGCACCGCTTTCGCACTATCTGTAAATAAACATGCCCCATTTGCAAATTCTGATTGATTCGCCACATGGACGGCTTCTTGTAAATTTTTCACGCGAATGATAGATAAAACTGGTGCAAAAATTTCATCTTTCCAAATGGTCATGTCCGTTGTTACTTCTTCAAAAATAGTTGGGCCAACAAAATAGCCGTTTGCAGGTATATTTTCACGTCCATCCATCACCAATTTCGCGCCTTCTTGAATCCCTTTTTCAATATACGAAAGGGTTCTTTGTTTATTCTCCTCGCGAATGACCGGCCCTAAAAAGACACCATCATCGAGCCATTGCCGATTTTTATTTCGGATGCTCTTTGTTTTAAAGCAGCGACAAATTCGTCATAGATGCCATCTTCAACGGTCGCTACCGCACACGCCATACAACGTTCGCCTGCTGAACCAAAAGCGGCTGCAATAACGTTTGTCACGGTATCATTAAGATCCGCATCATTTAGTACAATTGTATGGTTTTTCGCCCCTGTAAGAGCTTGGACGCGTTTTAAATGAGCGCTTCCTGTTTTGTAGACATATTCCCCAACGGGCTTCGAGCCTACAAACGAAACAGCTTTAATAAGTTCATTTTCTAAAATGCCATTTACGACATCATGGGCGCCGTATACGATGTTTAACACGCCATCCGGTAGTCCTGCTTCGGCAAATAAATTCGCTAATTTTTCCATTAAAAGTGGTGTCCGCTCTGATGGCTTTAAGATAAAGCTGTTGCCAAGTGAAATGGCTACAGGAAACATCCAGCACGGTACCATCATCGGGAAATTAAATGGTGCGATTCCGCCACAGACGCCGATTGGATAGCGATAATTCACAGCTTCCACATCTGTTGCGATACTTGCAAGTGAGTCTCCCATCATAAGCGACGGCGTTCCCGCTGCAAATTCAACATTTTCAATGCCACGTCCGACTTCTCCAAGCGCTTCAGCTAAATTTTTCCCATTTTCAATCGTAATTAATTGAGCAAGTTCTTGTTTATTTTTTTGTAACAATTGTTGAAAATTAAATAAGATTCTCGCACGTCTTGGAACCGCCACCTTGCTCCATTTTAGAAAAGCGGCTTGCGCAATGTGTGCGGCCTGGTCTAATTCCTCGCGCGTTGAAATCGGAACTTGGCAAATGATTTCGCCTGTCGCAGGATTGATAACGTTTTCAAAAATTTCCGTACTGCTTTCTATCCATTTTCCACCGATAAAGTTTTTCATCTTTCTTACTTCTGTCATATAAGACGCCTCCACTCATTTCACTTACTCCACAAATGATCAAATTTTGATTACATCTCCATCATAGTAGTTTGATTTTAGGCGTTCAAGAGGCCTTATGATTTTATTTGTCAGCGCAGATGACAATAGTTTGGACTAGGAACACAAAAAAGGCGTTAAGCTTCTAAAAGAAACTTAACGCCTTTTATCTTGTGGGTCCTAACAAAATTTGGAGTTCAAAAAGTCATTTTAAAAACCGCTTTAAGTTAGAACAAGGACAATTGGTTTTGATCTGGTAAACCATCTAAGCAGCCTTGGTCGTCCATATATTGAATAATGGTTTTAGAAACTTTTCCGCGTTGTTGTAAATCTTCTTTTGATAAAAATTCACCATCACGGCGGGCTTCAACAATTTGTTTGGCTACGTTCGTTCCAAGACTTGGAATCGCGTTAAACGGCGGAATAAGCGTATCGCCTTCAATAATAAATTCGTCAGCCGTTGATTTATATAAATCAACTTTTTGGAATTTAAAACCGCGAGCAAGCATTTCGTTTGCGATTTCAAGTACCGTCAGCAAGTTTTTTTCCTTTGTACTCGCTTCAAGTCCCTTATCATTAATTTCCTTCATGACAGCACGCACCGCCTCGCGACCATTCACCATCGCCGTTAAATCAAAATCATCGGCGCGAACTGAAAAGTATGTCGCATAAAAGAAAAGTGGATGATGTACTTTAAAATACGCAATTCGAACCGCCATAAGAACATAGGCTGCTGCATGGGCTTTCGGGAACATATATTTAATTTTTTTACAAGAATCGATATACCAGGCGGGTACTTTATTTTCAACCATCGCTTCTTCCATCTCTTCAGTTAAGCCCTTCCCTTTACGCACGGATTCCATGATTTTAAACGCAAGCGAGCTATCTAGTCCTTGATAAATCAGGAATACCATAATATCATCCCGACAACCGATAACATCTGGCAGTTCGCAAATATTATTTTTAATCAGCTCTTCCGCGTTACCTAGCCACACATCCGTCCCGTGAGAAAGACCAGAAATTTGCACAAGCTCAGAAAAAGTTGTTGGCTTCGTCTGTTCAAGCATTTGGCGCACAAAACGAGTTCCAAATTCGGGAATTCCAAGTGTGCCCGTTTTGGATTCAATATCTTTTGGCGAAACACCAAGCGATTCAGTTCCACCAAATAGTTTCATCACTTCTGGGTCATCAGTTGGAATTGTTTTAGGGTCAATACCGCTTAAATCCTGTAACATACGGATAGCGGTCGGATCATCGTGCCCTAGTATATCTAGTTTTAATACATTATCATGAATGGAATGGAAATCAAAATGGGTCGTTTTCCATTCCGAATCGGTTGCGTCAGCTGGGAACTGAACCGGTGTAAAATCGTAAACATCCATATAATCAGGAATAACAATAATACCGCCGGGATGTTGGCCAGTTGTTCGTTTAACCCCCGTACACCCTGCGACGAGTCGGTCCACTTCTGCTCCGCGAATATTCATATTCATATCTCGTTCATAACCGCGAACAAATCCGAAAGCGGTTTTTTCAGCAACCGTACCGATTGTTCCTGCACGGTACACATAATCTTCCCCGAAAATTTCCTTTGTATACGCATGCGCAACAGGTTGATAATCCCCAGAGAAGTTTAAATCAATATCGGGCACCTTATCCCCTTTAAACCCAAGGAATGTCTCAAACGGAATATCCTGTCCTTCCTTCTTATAGGCTGTCCCGCAGTGAGGGCACTCTTTATCCGGAAGGTCAAAACCTGAGCCAATCGAACCGTCGTCGAAAAACTCGGAATGCTTACAGTTTGGGCACAAATAATGTGGCGGGAGTGGGTTTACTTCGGTGATTTCCGTCATAGTGGCCACAAAAGAAGAACCTACAGACCCACGAGAACCAACTAAATATCCGTCATTAAGCGATTTTTTAACTAACTTATGGGAAATTAAATAAATAACCGCAAAACCGTGACCAATAATACTTTTTAATTCCTTTTCAAGTCGTGCCTCGACAATTTCAGGAAGCGTCTCACCATATAATTTATGAGCCATATCATAACTCATATTCCGAACTTCATCCTCAGCCCCTTCAATTTTAGGCGTATACAGTTCATCTTTAATAGGCTTTAAATCTTCCATCCAATCCGTAACAAGATTTGAATTTGTGACCACAATTTCATGCGCCTTTTCCTTACCTAAAAAGTTAAATTCTTGAAGCATTTCATCGGTCGTGCGGAAGTGGACATCTGGTAATTCATTACGATTTAACGGGTTCGCCCCACCCATCGAATGGATTAAAATCTTACGGTAAATTTTATCATTGGGATCTTTATAATGGACATTTCCAGTTGCCACGACAGGTTTTCCGGTTTTTTCGCCCACTTTGACGATATTTTTCAAAATTTCTTCTAACGCCTTGTCGTCGCGAATCATTTCGCGTTCAATAAGCGGTGCATAAACTGGTTTCGGTTGGACTTCAATAAAATCATAGAAGCCAGCTACTTTTTCCGCCTCAGCCATTCCTTTTTGCATCATGGCTTCAAATAACTCACCTTGACTACATGCTGTCCCTACAATAAGACCTTCACGCAATTTTTGAAGTTCAGAGCGCGGAATACGCGGCACACGGAAGAAATAGTTTAAATTAGATAGCGTAACCAGTTTAAATAAATTCTTTAGACCAACAGGTGTTTTGGCATAAATGGTCGCGTGGAATGGTCGCGCACGTTTATAAGCGTCGCCTTCTCCCATATAGTTGTTTAGCTCATCGTGAAAATGAATTTCGTGTTGTTCTTTTGCATCTTTAATTAGCTTCCAAGCGAGATATGCCGTAGCCTCAGCATCAAAAATCGCGCGGTGATGCTGTTCTAGTACTATATTGAATTTTTTAGTGAGCGTATTTAAACGGTGATTTTTAAAATGTGGATATAAAAATCGGGCTAATTCCAGTGTATCAATTACCGCGTTCGGTGCATCGGTTAAACCAATTTTACGATAAGCGGTGTTGATGAATCCCATATCGAAGGAAGCGTTATGGGCTACTAAAATGTCATCACCGCACCAATCGCGGAAATTTTGAAGGACGACTTCAATCGGGTCCGAACCTTTTACCATATCATCTGTAATACCTGTTAAATTAATCGTTGTTGCAGAAAGCGGATGGCCTGGATCAATAAACGCTTCAAATTTATCAATCACTTCTCCGTTATGCATTTTAATACCAGCTAGCTCAATAATGGTATCATAAACCGCTGATAGACCCGTTGTCTCAACGTCAAACACCACATAAGTTGCCTCTTTCAAATCCGTATGAACCGGGTTATACGCAATCGGAACCCCGTCATCAATTAAGTTGGCTTCAATGCCGTAAATCATCTTAATTCCGTTCTTTTTTCCTGCCGCATAAGCTTCTGGAAAAGACTGTGCCCCTGCATGGTCCGTTAATGCAATGGCTTTATGACCCCAATCTGCTGCCTGTTTCGCTAAGTCACTAATGGAATTTGTAGCATCCATTTGACTCATATTAGTATGCAGATGAAGTTCCACTCGTTTTTCTTCCGCTTTGTCATGACGCATTTTAGGTGCAATTTCATTTATATCTTGTGCCATCATAATTAAATCACGGACAAACGTATCATTTTGCACACTACCCCGTACTTTCACCCACATACCTTTTTTTAGGTTTTGAAACATAGCCGCATCATCATTATCGCGCGAAAACATTTTAATAATCATCGAACTTGTATAATCTGTGATTTTAAACTGCAGCAAGCTTCTACCGCTTCGTAGTTCGCGAATCTCTGTCGCAAAAATATATCCTTGAACCGTAATACGACGTTCTTCATCATAAATATCGCCTAAACGCTTCACTTCTTCATCATCTTTAATTTTATAACCAATTTGGAAAGGCCCCGTAAGCGCAGCCGCCTGAACATCATTTGAAGCTGACTCCTGACGTTTTTGCATCACCAAAACAGCCTCTTGCGCCTTCATCGCATCTTCTTCCTCTTTCGCTTTCGCAAATGCCTTATAAGCTTCCGTCTCTTCTTGGGCTAAAATATTCATCCGAAAAGCAAGACGCGGGAACCCCGCATCACGATAAGCGTCAAGAATCTGATTCCCGTAGCTTTGAGCAATTTTCGTCTGCTCCATTTCATTATGCACGGCTATTTCTAAAAAATGAGGCTCCTTTAACGTAGGTTTTTGCTCCATTAACACTTGCCCAATCATCGGTGACGTTTTAAAAATCGGTTCTACAATCATATTCCAATAATCTTGAATTAATGTCTCATCTAAACGCGCATCTGTTGCCGTTATTTTAAGTTCTGTTTGTGCAATTTCGCTAAAGGCACGTTTCATTCCCGTATCTAGCATTTGATAAAATGCTTGTGGGAAAATTTGTGATGTTTTCAAATGAAATTGCCAAGTTTTCGATGCTTTATCCGCAATTAATTTCTCAATTTGCGTACCGTTCGTATAGTCCGCATAAGCTGTAACGTCACTTAGACCCACTTGTTCTAAAAGAAGTTGAAATCGTTCTTTTTTATCTTGTTCTGTGGCACTCAAATTCTGACACTCCCTCCAGAAAACTTGAAAAGTACCTTGCAGAATGAAAGGTACTTTTCCGTCTTCTCTATTGTACTAAAAAAATTAGTTTTCGCCAAAAAGAATTGGTAATGTATTTAAAAGTTCATCCAGACGCACTTCAATCATTTCGCCCGTCTTCCGAATTTTCACTTCAACAATTTCTTCCGCCGCTTTTTTACCTACCGTTACACGAATCGGTAGTCCAATTAAATCAGCATCTGCAAATTTGACACCCGCGCGCTCCGTTCTATCATCTAAAAGAACACTATAACCCGCTTCTTGAAGTTTCGCATAAAGCACATCGCCAAATTCACGCTGCTCATCATTTTTCATATTAACAGGAATCAGATGAATATCAAACGGCGCAATCCCTTTTTCTAGGACTAAACCGTTATCATCATGATGCTGTTCTGCTATCGCAGATAAAAGTCGCGATACGCCAATTCCGTAGCAACCCATGATTAAAGGATTGGCGCGACCAAATTCATCTAAAAATGTAGCCTCCATCGCTTCGCTGTATTTTGTCCCCAGTTTAAAAATATGACCAACTTCAATGCCTTCAGCAAATTTAATGATGCCTTGACCGTCAGGAGATAAATCCCCAACTTGAATCATACGAAGGTCAAAATAACTGCTGACCGTAAAATCACGTTCTGGATTCACATTAATATAGTGGTAGCCATTTTCGTTCGCACCAACGCTCGCATTGACCACATCCGCTACCGCATAATCGGCATAAATACGAATTGAGTCAGGGACACCAACAGGGCCAAGAGAACCAAATTCTGC
Source organism: Listeria fleischmannii subsp. fleischmannii LU2006-1 (assembly GCF_000344175.1). Lineage (GTDB taxonomy): Bacteria > Bacillota > Bacilli > Lactobacillales > Listeriaceae > Listeria > Listeria fleischmannii. Next base: position 48,662 of record NZ_ALWW01000016.1, read on the forward strand.
GCCGAGCAGTTTGATGGCAACATCTGGGTCACTAAGCTCAACATTTTTCGCATCAAGAGCATTTTTAATTTTTATATCATTGACTTCATGATCACCGCGCACGAGTACCATAATGATTTCATCATCAACATTAAATAACATAGATTTTAACGTTTTTTCAATTGGAATTTCCAAAAACTCGACAATGTCTTGAATGGTCCGCTTATCAGGCGTTGCTACTTTTTCAAGCTCTGCTTCTTTTTCAAGTGTCTTTTTCTCCATATATAAAACCGGAGCCATTTCCGTATTAGCCGCATAATCCGAGGCATCACTATAGGCAATCGTATCTTCACCAATATCAGAGAGAACCATAAATTCCTTGGTGTCCTTCCCGCCAATAGAACCAGAATCTGCAATAACCGCACGGAAATCTAGGCCACAACGCGTAAAAATGCGTGTGTAGGCTTCGTACATTTTTTCATATGTTTCATCTAAACTTTCTTGTGTAGCATGAAAAGAATAAGCGTCTTTCATAATAAATTCACGACCACGAAGCAAGCCAAAACGAGGGCGTTTTTCATCTCTAAATTTCGTTTGAATTTGATAAAGTGTAATGGGTAAGCGTTTATATGAACTTAGCTCATCACGAACAAGCGAAGTGACCACTTCTTCGTGTGTTGGACCAAGCGCAAAATCACGCGCATTACGATCTTTCAAGCGCATTAATTCTGGACCGTAGTCTTGATAGCGACCACTTTCTTTCCACAATTCTGCTGGTTGAAGAGCTGGCATTAAAAGTTCTGATGCCCCAATACGATTTAATTCTTCACGAATAATTTGTTCAATTTTTTGAAGCGTTAAGTGAGCAAGTGGTAAGTAACTATAAATGCCACTCGCTACTTGACGTATAAAACCTGCTCGAAGTAATAATTTGTGACTCATTACTTCTGCATCAGCAGGCGTTTCCTTTAAAGTTGGAATAAATGTCATTGTCTGACGCATGAAAAACACTCCCTATTTTTAAAATCATTCCCCTAAATCTATTTCCCTAGAAAAAAGCTCGTTGAATATCGTTCCATGTTACAAGAATCATAAGAACCATGAGTAGCGCAAATCCAATAAAGTGAATCATACCTTCTTTTTTAGGATCTACAGGTTTCCTACGAATAAGCTCATAAGCAAAAAATAGCAATCTTCCGCCATCTAGTGCAGGAAGCGGTAATAAATTGACAATCCCTAGGTTAATACTTAAGACGGCTGTCCAGTTTAATAAAGTAAGGAATCCGTAACTAACAACTTGTTCCGTACTCGTATAAATACCAACCGGACCGTTTAACATATCAAGTGAAAATCCACCTGTAATCATATTCCCTAATACTGTGAAAATTTGAGAAATCCAAAACCAAGTTTGAGTAAATCCATAACTAATTTTCGCGCCAAATGAATCGTTCGTCGGCGAGGCAACACCAATTTTCCCGACTTCTTTCCCTTGTTCTTTTACGGTTTCCGGTGTAACATGAATATCTTCAGTTTGATTATCACGACTTATTTTAAAGTCTAAGTCTTTACCCGGATTTTCTGAGACGATGGTGACGATATCTGTCCACGAATCGGTTTTTTTACCGTCTATCGACTGAACTTCATCCCCTTGTTTTAAACCGGCAGAAGCAGCGGGACTATCCGGCACCACTTTTCCGAGTTCGCTCTCATTGGTTACAACGCCGCCCTGAACAAAAGCTAATACGGTAAAAATTAAAATCGCTAAGATAAAATTGAAAAGCGGCCCTGCAAAAATAGTTGCTGCGCGCTTTCCAAGTGACTTTGAACCAAATGAACGATCATATGGCACAATTTGCGTTTCGATTTTACCATCAATAATAACCGCATCTCGCGCTACATTATAACGCACTTTTTTCGTCTCATCAAAGTCTTCAAATCCTTCGATAAATAAATCTTTTTCAAGATCAGCATGCGAGACTTCAAGCGGCTGGGCATTTACATATTGATCTTTTCCATTGACGATAATTTTTGTGACATTTTCATCAGGAGAAAGCTCTAGACCTACTCGAAAACCAGGCTTTAAGTCAATCTCTTCTCCGTCCTCGCCGGCCATACGAACATAGCCACCGATAGGTAACAAGCGAATCGTATACTGGGTTTCTTTCTTTTTATACGCAAAAATCTTTGGGCCAAAACCGATTGAAAAATCTTTCACCATAATACCTGAACGCTTGGCAAGTAAAAAATGCCCTAATTCATGGAAAAAAACAATCAAGCCAAAGACGAATATAAATGCAATAATAGTTGTCAAATTGATTTCACCTCTATAAAAGTGTTTTCACGTAAGCACGTGTTTCTTGATCGACTTCCAAGATAGTATCAAGAGACGGGTTTGGAATGACTTGATGATTATGCATTGCATTTTCCACCACTGCCTCGATTCCTTGAAAGGCTACTTGCCCGTTTAAAAAGCCGGCTACTGCAATTTCATTAGCGGCATTTAAAACCGTCGGCATTGTTCCACCTATTTTACCAGCTTGAAAGGCTAATTTCAATGCCATGAATCGATCGAAATCTACTTTTTCAAAATGAAGGGCGCCGTATTTCGTAATGTCAAATGGTTCGCTAAACGAAATGGAGGCCCGTTTTGGATAGGTTAGCGCATATTGAATCGGAATACGCATATCAGGTGTACCAAGTTGAGCAATGAGACTCCCATCTACAAACTCCACCATGGAATGCACCACACTCTCACGGTGAATCACCACTTCAATCGCATCATAATCGGTTCCATATAACCAGTGCGCTTCAATGACTTCAAGTCCTTTATTAAACATTGTAGCTGAATCAATCGTTAGTTTATTTCCCATACTCCAATTAGGATGATTTAAAGCTTCCTTTACGGTTACATTTTTTAGCTCATCCCTTGACTTGTCTCGAAAACTTCCGCCGCTAGCAGTTAAAATAATTTTAGCAACTTCCCGCTTATTTTCCCCATTAAGTGCTTGGAAAATCGCGGAATGTTCACTATCTACAGGGAGAAGATTAACATTATGTTTAGCCGCCTCTGCCATCACTAAATGCCCTGCTGTCACAAGCGTTTCTTTATTGGCAATCGCAATTTCTTTCTTCGCTTGAATGGCATCTAGCGTCGGGAGAAGTCCGACACTGCCAATAACAGCGTTTACGACTACCTCTCCTTCTTTAAAAGTAGCAATTTCGCGCAGTCCTGAAATTCCGTAAACAAATTCTACATTCGGAAACTCCGCTCTTAGTGTTTCTACATCTCGTTTATTTTGAACAGACACTTTTTTAGGACGGAATTCAGTAATAATTTTCCGACCTAATCCGATATTTCTTCCAAAAGATAAAGCGACAACATCAAATTTATCCGGGTGTTCGCGTACAATTTCAAGTGTTTGTGTCCCGATGGATCCAGTCGCGCCTAGTAAAATAATTTTTTTCATAGTCACATCTCCATTTAAATGATTTGAAGTATATGTAGAAGTGGCAAAACAAATAGCAGGCTATCAAAACGATCCAAAATGCCACCATGTCCCGGCAAAATTTTACCAGAATCTTTCACACCATAATACCGTTTTAAAGCCGATTCAACTAAATCGCCTAGTTGTCCAAAAATAGACAGTACAATAAGCGCCACTAAAATTAGGCCGATAGCTAAAGGTAAGTCTGCGAAATAATAAAAACCGCCCGCTACAACAAGCGCACAAACAATTCCACCTACAAAACCCGCCACCGTCTTATTCGGGCTAACATGGGGCGCTAATTTTCGCTTCCCAATTTGACGTCCAATAAAATAGGCCCCTGTATCCGTTGACCATACGATTAATAATGCAAAAATAACATAATAAAGTCCCGCATCTCGTGTCATAGATAAGTAATGAAAACCAAATCCCACATAAATGGAAGCAAGTAAAGCTACACCTGCTTGATCAAAATGAAATTTATTTCTTGAAAATACAGTATAAGCTAATAAAATGGCGATTCCTATAAAAATAAGTTCCATTTTGGATAGTCCAATTTCATGAAAAATAGTTAAATAGCGATCTGGCATCGTCACAAGCCAAGTAAGTAGAATGGTCACTATCCCACTAAATCGAAAAAACAGGTTGTTTCACCATCAACTAAAATCTCATATACAGCAATTGTCGCAAGAATATAAGCTCCATTAATTCAAATGGAATTCCCCCTATGACT
>NZ_ALWW01000017.1 GCF_000344175.1 Listeria fleischmannii subsp. fleischmannii LU2006-1
AAAAGCTTTTTTAATTGTTTCACCCGAAAGTGCAATTATATCACACACTTCCTGGTAGTGCGCCCATTTTGTCGGCAATTCACTTATGCATTCAGGATCTTCAATATCCCAGTACACCACTTTTTTTATTAAAAGTATCAGGGAAATGGGGCGCAATTTCATGTGTAGAATCGTATATTGTCACAATTAAATCTGCGTCTTCAAGTAACTTTTGGCTTGGCGTATAGGAAAACTGTTTGGTGCTTCCATGGAAAATTCATGAAGAACATCATTTACAAAATTGGTATCCCTCGCTTTTGACCAAGAACCGCTTATGAAAGTGACATCACGAAGCGGTAGTTTCTTTGCCCAGGCATGTGCAATGCTGCTACGAATATGCGATTGTGACAAAAAATAAATAAGCTTGTGAGCCATGTTCCAAATCCTTTCTACAATCACTCTGAATAGAATTATCTAGCAATAATGTAAAAGTACCCTTTTTTCGTGTTTAGAAACATAATTTCCAAGAAAATCTTCCATAGAATTGTGACAATGTTATGGCGAGTTTTTTTGCGAAGTAAAAATAAGGCTTAAGAAGGTAGAAAAAAATTGGAATATAGCGTAAAATAATCATATTCCCGTGTACTTTTGCGTGGATAAATTAATTAGAGAAAGTTAGGAGATAAATTTGGAAAATTTTAAGCAGCTGATTGTGAAGTATTTCAAACAATTTTTCAGCTTTATCTGGAAGTGGCTTGGTATTGGATGGCGCAAATTTAGGCGCTTTATGAAAAATCGTCATGTGATTAAAATTATTATTTTAACTATTTTATTAGCCATTTTAGGATTTATCGGTTACTTGACGATTGTAGCCAAATCAGCAGATATTGACGCGCTTAAAAAGGGACTTGAAACAGCTACCATTATTTATGATAAAGACGGGGATAAGGCTGGGGAGCTTTCCTCAACCGATGCAACGTTTGTAAAAATTGATAAAATTTCAAAGAACGTGCAAAATGCAGTTGTTTCCATTGAAGATCGTAAATTTTATGAACATAATGGATTTGATATAAAAGGGATTATGCGTTCAGCGTTTGGCCTTGTTTCAACAGGTGGAATAACGGGTGGAGGAAGTACCATTACGCAGCAACTTGCTAAAAACGCATTGCTGACTCAAGAACAAACCTTTACGCGAAAAGCAAAAGAACTCTTTATGGCACGAGAAATCGAAAGAACGTATTCGAAAGATGAAATTTTAGAGATGTATTTAAATCGCTCTTATTTTGGAAATGGCGAATGGGGCGTGGAAAATGCATCAAAAAAATATTTCGGTAAAAGCGCAGCCGATTTAAATATCCCAGAAGCCGCAACAATTGCCGGTTTACTTCAAGCGCCTAGTGCCTATGATCCTTATAAGCATTTAGACAAAGCAACGAACCGTAGAAATATGGTTTTAAAAGCGATGAAGGAAAATGGTAAGATTACGGAGGCGGAGTATAAAACATATAGCGCCACGCAAATTGCACTTACAAATAAAGCGAAAGATCCACTTGCTAATAAATATCCATGGTACATTGATGCTGTCATTAATGAAGCTGTGAATGAAGCAGACGTTACGCAAGATGAGATTATGAAAAAAGGTTATCAAATTTATACAGAACTTGATCAAAATTATCAAACATCATTAGAAGGCACATATAGTGATAATAGTCTGTTTCCGCAAAATGCCGCAGACGGGACACTTGTTCAATCAGGAGCAGTATTAATGAATCCTGAAACGGGTGGAATTCGGGCGTTAGTGGGTGGCCGAGGCGAGCATACTTTCCGAGGATTTAACCGTGCGACTCAGATGAAAGCTCAACCAGGTTCTACGATGAAACCACTAGCAGTTTACGTTCCAGCGCTTGAAGCGGGATGGAAAGTAGATGATATGCTAAAAGATGAAAAAACCACTTATAAAGGAAACTATACACCAACAAATGTGGGTGGTTATTATCAAGGCGAAGTCCCTATGTATGAAGCCGTGGCAAAATCAATTAATGCACCGGCAGTATGGTTACTTGATCAAATCGGAATTAAAAAAGGCGTGAAGTCCTCGGAAGAGTTTGGTATTCCGCTTGAGGATAGTGATGATACGCTTGGCCTAGCTCTTGGCGGATTAAGCAAAGGAGCTTCACCAGTTGAAATGGCTACAGCATACGCCACTTTTGCAAACAAAGGTGTAAAACCAGATAAAGGCTATATTATTAGTAAAATTGTCGATCCTTCTGGAAATACGATTTATGAACATGTTCCAGAAACTAAACGAATTATTTCGGAAAAAACATCGAATTCGATGACCTCCATGCTCCTTGATGTTGTGAACAGCGGGACAGGAACAAACGCTGCTGTAGCAGGATATGAAATGGCAGGAAAAACAGGTTCGACGCAAGTTCCGTTTGATGATAAAAATGGAACAAAAGACCAGTGGTTTGTAGGATACACGCCGGATTTAGTTGGCGCTGTTTGGATTGGATTTGATAAAACGGATGAAAACCACTATCTGAAAACCACAAGCTCACAAGGCGTTGCCAATTTAGCGCACTATGTAATGAAGAGTGGTCTTCGTTATCAAACGCCAAAAGATTTTGATACAAAAAGTGCAGCACAAGAAACAAAGGCCAAACAACAAGAGGAAAAACAGCAAGAGGCCGAAAAAACTGATTTCTGGAATACTGTAAAAGATAAAGCGAATGATGCTGGTGATGCCATCGAAAAAGGCGCTGGAAAAGTCATTGAATTTGGTGGCAAAGTGAAAGATGGTATTGGCAACTGGATTGGCTCTTGGTAAATAGAAAAACTCAAAGTTTTACGCAAAACAAAACGGTTCTCACCAAAATCAGGCTGCTCTCAAATGGTGAGATTCTAGGCAGAGTCTCTGTACCGAAGCAGAGCGTACTGAAGTACTTAAACACCGGCACGGAGGCACAAACGGTGAAGATTGCCGTTTGAGAGCAGTTTGAGATGGAGCTCCCGCTCCATCTTTTTTTCTGTGATTGACTATAAGTGTTATCTGTTATACAATATATATAACAGAAAAGGAGTGTTTAATATGGAAATTGCAGGCATTGATTTTGCTCTTATTTTACCGATTCTTATCTTATACCTTGCTTTACTTGTTACAGCACTTGTTGATTTAATTAGACATTGGAACATACGGAAAAACCCAATTATTTGGCTTATTGTCGTTTGTGTTATTAATATTATCGGACCAGTTGCATATTTTATTTTTGGACGAAAAGAGGAGTTTAAATGACAGAACTCCGCATTCAAAATTTATCAAAGCATTTTGGCGCGCAAAAAGCTGTGCGAAATGTAAGTTTAGTTGTTCCGGACGGATCGTGCCTCGCTTTAATCGGCCCAAACGGAGCTGGCAAAACGACGCTAATTAATATGCTTGTGCAAATTTTAAAACCAGACAGTGGCGAGATTTTACTAGACGGAAAGCAAGTTCGGCATTTGAAAAATTTAATTGGCTATTTACCACAATATCCGCATTTTTATGGTTGGATGACAGCTAAAGAATGTTTGAATTTTATGGGGAAATTATCCAAAATGAGTCAAACCGATTTAAACGAACGAATTCCAGAGGTTTTAGCGCTTGTTGGATTAGAAAAAGAATCCGCCAAACGAATTAGTGGATTTTCAGGCGGAATGCGCCAGCGTTTAGGGATTGCCCAAGCCATTTTACATCGTCCAAAACTGCTCGTTATGGATGAACCCGTCTCGGCGTTAGACCCAATTGGCCGTTTGGAAGTGATTAGGTTGATTGAAAAGCTCAAATCAGAGACGACCATTTTATTTTCGACCCATATTTTGGCGGATGCGGCTGAAATTTGTGACCATATTACGATGATAAAAAAAGGTGAAATCGTACTTGATAAGCCACTTGAAACGCTTTTAAAAGAGGCAAGTACGAATGTTTTTGAAATTGAACTTACAGGCGAAGAGGGTGAGTGGTATGCGGAAGTAAGCCAACACTCTAACATTTTGTTTTCTGAAAAAAAAGGTACTGTTTATCGCTTTGAAGTAAAAGATAAGGCGTCTATGAGCGACTTTTTATTGCAATCACTCGCGGCAAAACATCTTGAAGTGGTGCGATTTATGAATGTACACGAGACGCTTGAGCAAATTTTTATGAAGAAGGTGAGCGAATGAATGCACTTCTTGTCAAAGAATGGCTTGAAATGAGACGCAATTTAAAAGTCATCTGGTTGCCTATAGTTTTTGCGATTCTAGGTTTAACACAGCCGCTTCTTGTGAAATTTTTACCTGAAATTTTAAAGGCAGTGGGAGGCGTTCAAGATGCAGACGCGCTCGTTCAAATGATGGGCCCTACAACGCCAGAAGTCATTCTAGGCCAAACATTGTCCTCACAGTATGACCAACTAGGGATTATTATTTTTGCAGTTGCCGCAATGGGAGTCATTCTCTCAGATCGTAATAGTGGCATGCTAGCGTTTATTATGACAAGACCCGTTGAACTCCGTAGCTATGTGATGGCCAAGTGGATGAGCCAGTTTATGACTGCATTTTGCGTCCTTCTCTTTGGGTACGCTTTGTCCGCATACTACACCATTCTTCTTTTTGGAGATTTAAGTTTAAAACGAGTGATTCTTGCCTTTTTGATGTACGTTGTCTGGTTTTGTTTTGTCGTAGGCATTGTCATCTTGGCAAGTGCTTTCTTTAAAAGTAGCGCGGCGGTTGCAAGTATTGCGGTAGTTTTTGCAATTATTCTTACTGCACTAAACGCGCTTAATTCAAAATGGCTTGCGCTTAGTCCGGCCTATTTAAGTAAAAGTGCGGCCCAATTTTTAACAAATGGACAGGTTTTAGAATGGTTTTATGTTTCTTTAGCGCTTACCATCGTCTATTTAGTTATTTTATTTAGCTTGACACTTCTTGTTATGCGCCAAAAACCACTGCAAGTCGAAAATCATTAAATATGCTATACTATTTTCGAGGTGAGGATTGTGGAGAGAATTGAAAAGGATTCATTTGGCGAAATTTCTGTAGAGGCAAGTAAATTTTGGGGCGCGCAAACAGAGCGAAGCAGACAAAATTTTAAAATTGGTGAGAAACGTATGCCGCTTGAGGTGATTGATGCCTTCGCGCTACTTAAAAAGGCTTGCGCGACCGTCAATGCGGCTTGCGGGAAACTAGATTTAGACAAAGAAAAGGCCATTGGTTTTGCTTGTGATCGCATTTTAAACGGCGAGCTTGACGAACATTTCCCGCTTGTTGTTTTCCAGACGGGGAGCGGTACGCAAACGAATATGAATGTAAATGAGGTTGTGGCTTTTGTTTCACGCGAAAAAGGTGTTATGGTTCACCCAAATGATGATGTCAATATGTCACAAAGTTCCAATGATACATTTCCGTCTGTGATGCATATTGCAGCGTATAAAGCGATACATAAGAAACTTTTGCCGGAGTTAGATAAATTTCAAGCCATTTTAAAAGAAAAGAAAGAAGCTTACTGGCAGCTTGTTAAAATCGGGCGCACGCACTTACAAGATGCGACCCCGCTTACGCTCGGTCAGGAAATTAGCGGGTATGAGGCGATGATTAAAAATGCCAAACGTTTTATTGAGGAAAGTAGCGTTTCATTATGCGCACTAGCAATTGGCGGCACAGCAGTCGGGACGGGCATTAATGCACCAGAAAACTTTGGTAATGATGTAGCTTCTGAACTAAAAAGATTAACAGGTTTTCCATTCATTTCGGATGAAAATAAGTTCTTTGCCCTTCAAAGCCACAGTCCGATTAATTATGTGCACGGGGCTATTCGTGCACTTGCATCTGATTTAATGAAAATAGCGAATGATATTCGTTTTTTAGCTAGCGGTCCTAGAAGTGGAATAGGGGAAATTCGTATCCCTGAAAATGAACCTGGAAGCTCCATCATGCCAGGGAAAGTCAATCCTACGCAATGTGAGGCACTAACTATGGTGGCGGCACAAGTTATGGGAAATGATACGACCATTAATGTAGCGAGTAGTCAAGGTAATCTGGAATTAAACGTCTATAAACCAGTAATTATTGATAACTTTTTAGAGTCTGTCCGCTTGCTGACGGATGGAATGAGGTCATTTCGAATTCACTGCTTAGATGGTTTGCAAGCGAATGAAGCGATTATCCAAGATAAACTTGAAAACTCACTCATGCTTGTAACAGCTTTAAATCCGCATATTGGGTACGAAAAAGCAGCGGAAATTGCGAAAGCTGCCCATGAAAATGGGACGACTTTACGCGTTTCAGCCATTTCATCTGGTTATGTGACAGAAGAACAATTCGATAGCTGGGTTGATCCACATAAAATGACCAATCTTTAATCATACTTTAGAATGAAATTCCTCGAGAAATATTGTTGCTCGGGGAATTTTCGCGTATAATAAAACCACTTTAAAGGATGGTGCAAACATGCAAATTTTGGTTTCAATTATATTAATGGCGCTTATCGGTGGTTTTATCGGAGCAATGACGAATTTCATTGCGATTCGGATGCTTTTTAGACCATTTGAGGCGAAATATATTGGGAAATGGCGTGTACCTTTTACGCCTGGACTCATTCCCAAAAGGCGAGATGAGCTCGCAAAAAAAATTGGTGAAGTTATTGTCGAGCATTTACTAACAGGTGACATGATTAAGCGCAAGCTAGAAGACGCGGCACTTCAAAAAGAAGTAACTTTAACCATACAACAATTATTTGAAGAAAAAATGAGTTTGCAAACAACGCCTGATGAGCTAGCTGAACTAGCCGGATTTAAAGGTGGCAAGGAAAGGCTAATTCAGTGGGTCGCGGATAAAATAGAACAAGAACTCACTCGTTTTTTAGAAGAAAAAAAAGAAGTAGAACTACAACAATTTGTTCCCACTGCTTTAAAAGAAAGTATACGAAAACATCTGCCTAGTATGACAGAAATGGGAATAGAGCGTGTTAAGACCTACGTTTTAAGTGACGCAGGTAAAGCGCAAATCCACATTATGCTCGATAAATTTTTTACGGAGCATGGTAAAATGGGCAGTTTCGCTAAAATGATGCTAAACATCGAATCGTTAACGGAAAAAGCGCAACAAGAACTAGCAAAAATGCTAACACAGCCAGAAACGGAACAAATGATTCTACATTTGTGTGAAACAGAGCTTGACCATGTTTTTACCAAAAAATTGCAAGAGGTTTTAGCGCTGGATAAGAAAAAACAGTTGGTGGAGCAAATTAGGCGAGAAAGCATAACTTTTTTACAATCGGAAAAATGGTTGAATAAGCCAATTCAGGAAAATTTAAAGAAATATGAAACGCAAATTGTAGCCAATATTATTCCTTATGCTACACTTCGTTTGCTTGAGTTTATCGCAAGCCATAGTGCTGATATCATGAAACGACTCGATATTTCTAGTCTTATTGAAAAACAAATTGAGACTTTTTCTTTAGAAGAGGTTGAAGCGATTGTGATTGATATTTCGGGGCGTGAGCTTAAAATGATTACCTATCTTGGTGGGGTTTTAGGAAGTTTTATTGGAATTATTCAAGGCGTGTTAGCGATTTGGATGTGACAAGCCCAAAGACTTTTGTTATAGTTAGTTAAGAAGAAATAAACTATTTTTGGAGGATTTATAATGAGCGAAAATATTTATGATTTAGCACATGATTTAGACAAAGGTATTCGTGAAACAAACGAGTTTAAAAGCTTACAAGAAGCATACAAAAATGTAAACGCAGATGAGGAAGCTAAAACAAAATTCAATCGTTTTCGTGAAATCCAAGTAACCATTCAAGAAAAACAAATGACGGGACAACCCATTGATGATGAAACTGTTGATGTGGCACAAAAAGTAGCTGAGGAAGTGCAACAAAACGAATTAATCATTTCGCTTATGGAAAAAGAGCAAGCGATGAGTACCATTATTAATGATTTAAACCGTATCATCATGACGCCACTTCAAGATTTATACGAAGTGGAACAATAAAAAAAGTGACTAGGCGATTCCTAGTCACTTTTTTTATTTATAGAAAGGACTGTGCTTCTAATTCAAGTGCCAGTTCTTTTGCTTTTACTAAAATAGGAGAAGCCGTTTGTGCGCTTATTTTATCGAAGGAAAGAAATTTATATTTTTTAGGCTCTTTTTTTGTAGCCTCAAAAATAAGTGGCACAGCCGTATCTTTTTCGAAATTTAAATCGACAAGATAGAGGGCGCAAATTTGATGGAGCAAGCGTTTCCCGTTCATGTCATGTGCGACTAGGAAATCAAATGTTCCAAGGCTTCTTTTAGCTTCAGGAAAAACGTGATACGAACTAAGGTGTCGCTTTAGCGCATCATCTAACATTTCATCCTCTAAAACGCTACCACCTGGCAAATCATATTTATGCATAAACGGTCCACTCTCGCGAAGTACAACTAAAATATGCTGTTTGTGTATGTATAAACCGTAAATGTTAAATGTACGATTCCAGTTTCCCATAAAAACCCCTCCATCCATATGACTATGTTTATTGTAGCACAACTTTACTTTATTAAAATAGGGCTCTGGCAGGACTTGCGAAAAAAAATCATTCTAGGTATAATTAGAACATACATTCGTTTTTGGAGGTGGATAAAATGACAGAAATAAAATTTTTACATATTGCAGATTTGCATTTAGATAGTCCTTTTATCGGTTTGAAGTCCCTTCCGAGAGCTATTTACGAACAAATTAAAGAAGCGAGCTACCGTTCTTTTCAAGCGATTACGAAACGGGCGATAGCCGAAAAAGTCGATTTTGTCCTCATTTCGGGAGATATATATGACAAAGAAGACCGGAGCATTAAAGCACAAGTTCAATTTTATAAAGAAATGAAACGGCTGCAAGAAGCCGAAATTGACGTGTTTTTAATTCATGGAAACCACGATTTTTTAGAAAAAGGAAAAGATCTGATTCTCTTGCCAGAAAATGTCCACACATTTGACGAAAAAGTAAGCCATGTGACATGGGAAGGCCGTGACGGGCGGACTTCGAAAATATACGGATTTAGTTATGGTTCGCGGCATATTTTAGAGAACAGAACAGCCGAATATGTGCCAGATGGTCATGCCGATTTTCATATTGCGCTTTTGCACGGGTCAGAACTTACGAAATCGAGTGAGCATGATGTATACGCTCCGTTTCGTTTAGAAGAAATTACTCGAAAAGGTTTTGATTACTGGGCGCTTGGCCATATTCATAAACGCGAAGTGCTACATGAAAATCCGGGCGTTTATTATCCCGGCATTATTCAAGGGCGAAATCGTAAAGAATCTGGGGGAAAAGGGGGAACTATTGTTACACTAAATGAATTTGGTGCACATTTCGATTTTTTTGAAACAGCTCCAATTGTTTGGGAAAGCATCGAACTTGTTTTTACTGAAGATTTATCAAACAATGCCCTTTTTCGAAAATTAGAAGAAGCATTGTCGCAATTTGAAAATCAGAGTAAATCGTATATTTTAGATATTGAAGTACGCCTAGCCGGCAAAAAGCAAATTCCACATGAAGAATGGCTACAAATGCTTCAAGATGGACGCACAGTTGAAACGCCGTTTATTTGGGTTAATAAGATCACTTTTGTAAATATGGAAACCGCGTCTAAAGATTGGTTTAATGAAGGTATTTTGCAAACGGAATTGAACCGCTCTGTAAGTGAATTAGAGAAGGAAGAAGTGTTCTTTAAAACGATTGAGCCGCTTTATTTCCATAATGGCATTCGAAAATTTTTGCCTGATATAACAGATGAAATGCGCGAACAAATTGTCAAAAAGGCGACCGCACAAGTAGACGCCATCTTAAATCAAGTGGAAGGAGAGTCAAAATGAAAATTTCTTCCATTTCAATTTTAGGTTACGGAAAATGGTCTAATGTAGAATTTAATCAATTAGCTGATTTTCAACTTATTTATGGTGGGAATGAGGCTGGTAAGTCAACCATTATGGCTTTTATTCATAGTATTTTATTTGGTTTTCCTACAAAGCAAAGCACTATCCCGCGTATGGAGCCTAAAAATAAAGGTCCGTATGGTGGAAAAATAACGTTGACGGAAACGAAACTTGGTACAGTGACAATCGAACGTCTACGCGGAAAGGCAACAGGAGATGTAACGGTACAAGTCGAAAATGGTGCTATTTTTGGTGAAGAAAAGTTAGCGGAAATTTTAGGTGAGATGGACCGACATACATATGAGGCTATTTTTTCCTTTGATATACACGGTTTGCAACAGGTTCACCAAATGAAACAGTCGGAGTTTGAAAAACAATTACTCGCAACGGGAACATCTGGATCAGATACGCTCCTAAAAGCAATTGAACAACTTGAAAAGCAAATGGATCAACTGTTTAAACCAAGTGGACGTAATCCTAAAATTAATCAGGCGATTCAAGAGACAAACAAAGTTCATGAATCCTATCTTGTAGCAAAAGCAAAAAAATGATAGTTATGCTGCATTGCTGGCAGAGCTGACCGAGCTAGATGAAGCATCGCAGAATAGATTTAATGAACAGAAGAAACTGGCCGGGGAGCTTTCAAATCTTGAGTGGATGAAAGACAAATGGCCCGTTTATTCGGAATGGCAAACGCTTCAAGAGAAAACAAAACAGGATTTTTATTTCCCGGTAGATGGAAATATTCGTCTTGAACACTTTATAAATCGGTTGCGTGAACGTGAAAATGAATTATTACAACTTCAAGAGCGCAAGAAAGTTTTGGAAGAACCTACATTTTCAAACGATGTCATTTTAAACAAGGCGGAAGCTTTGGAAATAGAATCGCTTCTTGAAATGTGGCCGGTTTATCAAGAGCGTAAAGCGGCGTTTCAGGAGCTTAGATACACAGAGCGAAAGCAATTGGAACAAGTGACACTTCATTTTGGGGATACGGTTCCAAGTTTTAACAGCAACATGGACCGACAAGTTGAACAAATCGTTCATGCCATGGCTGAAATAGACAGTGATTTTCAAACGGAAGAGCTTACACTTACTTTTTTTAAAAAAGAAGAGGAGAGTGTGCAGGAGGAAATTGATAGCTTAGAACAAGTTATGCTCCCTATAAAGGAATGGGGGGCGGGCTCTGCGCACTCGGTGAAATCACGTGGGTGGGAAGATTTCATGTTTCCACTCTCCACTTTTGCCCTACTTCTCGCTATTGTTATGGCGATTTTCACTACTTCGTTTTGGACGCTTGGTTTGGTGCTTTTATTTGGCTGTAGTGCGTTATTTTTCTATATGAGAAATCGGCCTCAAAACGCTGGAAATTCATTTGTTTATGAGGAGCAAAAGCGTTACCGAGATAAATGGCAACAATTATATGCGAAAATGGATAGTATTGCTCATAAAAAAGCACATAGCGAAGAACTTCTTCAGGAAATGGCGGGGGAAAAGGCTAATTTAGAAGCACAACAAGCTTTGCTTTATGAAAAATTTTCGATGCAGCCAAAAAATGATTTTTTAAGAGATATGGCTGAAGTGAAGGAGCAAATCGCGCTTCAAAAAAGTTTGGCGGTTACTAGAAATCAGTTGGTTGAAAAGGAGAAGTTGATTACTTCATGGGAAGAAAAATTATCAGCTATTACTGGGGACGTCAATTCAAAAGAGGAGCACGTGGCGATTTTACGGCAAAATTTAATTTCGTATAGGGACAATCAAACGAATTTTGCGAAGCGGGAAGAAAAGCTAGAACAGCTTGACAATCAAATTGATTTACTGGAACGCGATGTAAGTGGATTGAAAATAGAAAAGGACAATTTGATGGCGCAAGCGGACGCACATTCGGAGGAAGATTTTAGGCAAAAGGGGCTTCTAGCAAAAGAATATGAGCAAGCAAGAGAGCGACTTTTATTGATTGAAGCGGAACTTCCAAATCCAGAAAGTTTTGAGGCTTATCGAAATTTGGCTGAGTTAAAGGAACGAGAATTTTCAGTGAAGCAAAAAATGGCTGATTTAGACGCTAAGGGACGTGATTCAGAGCGGCAAAGGGCTGAACTAAAACATGAGATTGAACGTCTTGAAGAGGGCGGGGTCTACGCGAATCAAAAGCAAATGTTTTATTTGGCACAAACGGATTTAACGGAACTTGCGGAGGAATGGTTCGTTTTAAAAAATGCGCATGAAATCTTGAAGAAAACGGTCACCCATTTGCAAGAAGAAAAGTTTCCTAAAGCGCTCCAATTTGCCTCTACGTATTTTTCAAAACTTACGCATCAGCGCTATAAACGCATTTATTTTGAAGGGGTCGCTATTTCGCGAGGTTGAAATATCGGCATTCAAAGTTATWCGGATCAGGTTATTTTTACGCCAGAAGAGTTGAGTCAGGCGACAAAAGAGCAACTTTATTTAGCCCTACGTTTTGCTTTGATTGAGATGATAGCCGGTGATTACCCGTTTCCTATTTTGATTGATGATGGTTTTGTTAATTTTGATAAAAAGCGGCTCGATTTAATGATGGAGTTACTGCGTTACCAAAAGACAAACAATCAAGTCATTTTCTTTACATGTCATGAGGAAGCTAGCAAATATTTTTCACCTGACGATAGACTCATGCTATACTAAACTTAGGTAGAAAGCATAGACAGAAAGTAGGCGAAATGATTGGAAAGAAAATTGTTAGAATTTGATGTCGGAGAAAGTGTTGAATTATTTTTACTTATAAAATCTAGTGTAAAAGGAACAGCCAGTAATGGGAAGCCGTTTTTAAGTCTTGTTTTACAAGATAAATCCGGGGAACTTGAAGCGAAACTTTGGGATGTTTCAGAGTCGGACGAAGCGTCTTATGCTGCGGAGCATATTGTTCATATTGCAGGGGACATTCAAAATTACAGGGGAAGAAAGCAATTGAAAATCCGCCAGATTCGTAAGGCAACTGCTGCTGATAATGTTAGCGCAGGCGAATTTATGGAGACGGCTCCGGTAAATAAAGATGAGATGGCTGAAGAAATTACGCAATATATTTTTGAAATGAAAAACGCTAATTTACAACGAATTACACGTTCGCTCCTCAAAAAATATCAAGATAAATTTTATGATTATCCGGCTGCGGTAAGACACCATCATGAATTTGTATCCGGCCTCAGCTATCATGTTGTTTCGATGTTACGACTTGCAAAATCGATTAGTGACCTTTATCCAAGTGTGAATCGCGATTTGCTTTATGCGGGTGTTATTTTACATGATTTGGGAAAAGTGATTGAATTATCCGGACCTGTTTCAACGACCTATACACTAGAAGGCAATCTGATTGGTCACATTTCAATTGTTGTGGAAGAAGTAAGTAAAATGGCAGAAGAGCTAAATATAGAGGGCGAAGAAGTGGTCATTTTAAAACATATCTTGTTAGCTCATCACGGGAAAGGTGAATGGGGTAGCCCTAAACCTCCATTAGTACGGGAGGCAGAAATTTTGCATCAAATTGATTTAATGGATGCTTCGATGAATATGATGGAAAAAGCATTACGCCATACAAAACCGGGCGAATTTTCAGAACGTATTTTTGGTCTTGATAATCGTTCGTTTTACCGTCCAAGTTTTGATGTCTAGAAAACACATAGCCTAAGGGGCTGTGTGTTTTTTTGAATATGGGATGGGAAATCAACTATTTTGTTTTGGGTTATAAAGATAGATGAATTGCGTGAGTTTCATGGAGATATAGATGGCTACTTAAACATTTTATAAAATACAAAAAACGCACCTTTCAAATAGAGAAAAGTGCGTTTTATTTGGTTTGACGTATCTTTGCTTATACGTTATTTTATTTGTTTGAGCTTGATGATGAAGATGTATAATCTTTAAAAGCATCTTTTAAATCTTTATCTTCAACTTTAATGCCAGCATCTTTGTAAACTTTTTTAAGTGCTTTTTGCATATTTTCTTGGTTTACTTGAGATGCAAGATAAGCTTCTTTTACTTTTGCTTTATCTTTTTCAAATGTAGTTTTGCTTGCTGGTTCGTCCATTTGGATAATATGGTAACCATACTGAGATTTTACAGGTGCACTAATATCGCCTTTGTTTTTAAGTGCATAAGCAGCTTTTTCAAATGCAGGATCCATTTTTCCTGGTCCGAAAGCATCTAATTTACCACCATTTTCTTTTGTTGCAGTATCAGTGGAGTACTGTTTAGCAAGGTCAGAAAATTTAGCGCCATCTTTTAATTTCGCTTCAATTTCTTTTGCTGTTTTCTCATCACCAACAAGAATATGACTTACAGTGATGTCAGGTTTCCAAGTTTTGTAGTACTCTTTTAATGTTTTATCATCTGTTTTTGTGTTAGCTTCAGTAGCTTTTGTTACAAGCATGTTATATTTAATGTTTTCTTTGAAGCTCTCTTCTGTTAAACCACTTTGTGCAAGGACAGATGAGAATTGATCACCATATTGATCTTTATATTTTTTAACTTCAGCGTTGATTTCTTTATCGGATACTTTATATTTGTCTTCTAATACTTTTTCAAAAGTAAGTTGTTGTACAGTTTGAGCACCATACTTATCTTTCATCGCTTCATAGAGCTCATCTTTTGTTACATTCCCGTCGTCAGTTTTAACGACATCTCCACCATTACCACAAGCTGTTAAACCAACAACTGCTAATGCAGAGACAATTCCTAATGCCATTTTCTTTTTGATTTCCATTAAACTAAACACTCTCCTTAGTTGATTGTAAATATCTCCTGTTTACAAATAGTATCATAACACATTTTATTCCACAATTTATGAATATGTCAAAAATTTAATGATATTCTCATGAAACTTTTTGACATTATTCAGCGATTAAAATCGAAAAACCACTCTTTGCATCTTCCACATAACAATTTTTAGGACACTTCCTTACGTGGTTGACTTGAATAAAGCTTGGATAGCTCATTCCAATATGAACTGAAAGTAAAATTAGAAAGAATGGCGAGGTCCAAATAGGGATAAACATTGCGAGAATGATAAATCCTACTAATATGAGAAAAAATGGTAATAAAAGTGAAAAAACATATCGTTTAATGGGAACCATTTGTTTCAGACGCACTTGCAAACAAGGAAGAATATAAAAATGTCTTTTAAATCCTATTTTAAGGCCAGCACGATAACGGAATAAAGCTAGAACGTGAAGCGCCTTATGCATAGGATAAATAATTACTAGACCTAGAATAAATATTAAATTGTAAGTTGGTATAAAATCACCAGGAACGATGAAATTGTGCACTAAAAATAAAATACAAAGCGCACTAAACCAAATAAGAACACTTTTTAAAATCACACGATTGTATTCATCGCGGCGCTCTGTGTTAACAGACTTAAAACAGCGCATTGAATATTGCCTCCATTTCAATATTGGGCTTACATACCATAGTATTGTATGCTCTCAAATACTTTATTTCAAGTCTTTTTTGAAATTTTTTATGGAAGTATGACGATTTTTTGACAATAAAAAATCTCCCTTTATAAAAAGAGAGGTTTCAGACTTCTGACAAACGGCAATCTTCGTTGTTATTGCCTCCGTTCTGGTGCTCACGTACTTGAGTACTCTTCGCTCCAGTACTCGGCTCTGCCTAGAATCTCACCATTTGTCAGCAGCCTGAGGTTCTTAGTTATTTGGTATCTTTTTTAAGTGTCTTTTCTAAATCTGAAATCGTTTTTTGCATATCCTTAATCTCATCTTTTAAGCGTTTCTTTTCTGGCTCCATATCCTCATTCCATTTAGAAACGGAGTCCATAATATCACTTGAAACATCTTTAATTAGGGCACTACCTTCTGTTCCTAAAACTTGTACAGATTGTAGTAACTCATTTGCATTATAAGCAAGTTCCTTTAAAATAACAGAAGCCTCACCAGATTTTTCTACAATATCTTGACGCAATTCACGACCGGATTTCGGTGCGAATAAAATGGAAGTTGCGGCTCCTGTAACAGCTCCCGCGAGTATACCGAATATCAAAGCTTTTTTGTCCAAAATAATCACTCCTTACAAATTTCTGAATGTAGGTGCTAAAATCAGGATGGAATCAAGGCGCTAATTTTTGCTGCGCGTTTTAGAAATTCTTCCTGAGAGTATGTATTCGAATTATCTTTCCACTTGAAACCAAAATCATCATTTTTAGAATAGCGCGGTATTAAGTGGACGTGACAATGAAAAACAGTTTGTGAGGCAATTTCTTCATTATTATTTAAAATATTAATGCCATCAGCTGCGTAAGCTTCTTTTACAGCATTCGCAATTTTAGGAACACGTTTATAAAGCTCAGAAGCCGTTTCTTCGTCTAAATCAAGCATATTTCGAGCATGCTTTTTGGGAATGACGAGTGTATGGCCTTTTGTCACTTGTCCTAAATCTAAAAAAGCATAAACTTTATCATCTTCATAGATTTTTGCAGAGGGGATGTCTCCATTTATAATTTTGCAGAAAATACAATCTTCCACATGCAATACCACCTTTCCTTGTATATAATTGTGCTACTATTCTAATTTACCATAAAAAAAAAAGGAAAAGCATGTTTTAGAACTAGATAATTAAGAGAAGTTTAATAGCAAATATGCTATTATAAAAAGTAAGCAAAATGTTAATTAGATTTTTTAAGGAGGATTTTGAATCAATGCCCTTACTTGAAGTAGAACATTTAACTGGCGGATATACGAAACGGCCAGTGTTAAAAAATATTTCATTCAAAATTGAAGAAAAACAAATTATCGGACTTATTGGATTAAATGGTGCTGGTAAGAGTACAACGATTAAACATATCACTGGATTAATGCAACCTAAAATGGGACAAATCCGAATTAATGGTCATAAATTAACCGATGATGTGGAAATGTATCGTTCGCAGTTTTCCTACATTCCGGAAACACCTATATTGTATGAGGAGTTAACGCTTCGTGAACATTTAGAATTAACTGCGATGGCTTACGGGCTTAGCGAAGAAGAATTCGAGAAAAGAATGCAACCCCTTTTAAAAGAGTTTCGTTTAGAAAAAAAATTAAACTGGTTTCCCGCTCATTTTTCTAAAGGAATGAAACAAAAAGTTATGATTATGTCGGCTTTTTTAGTAGAACCAAAATTATATATTATTGATGAGCCTTTTGTAGGACTCGATCCACTAGGTATTCAGTCTTTACTTGGATGGATTAGGGAAATGCGTGATAAAGGTGCAAGTATTTTAATGTCTACACATATTTTAGCGACAGCAGAAAAATATTGTGATAGTTTTATTATTCTTCATCACGGAGAAGTAAGAGCAGAAGGGACGCTTCAAGAGTTGCAAGAACAGTTTGGGATGAGCGGTGCATCTCTCGATGAAATTTATATCCAATTAACGAAGGAAGAAGACGGCGATGAAGAAGAGGTTTGATAGCACTGTACTTTTTCGTGAAAGATTTAGCGCATATACAGATGAGTTAAATAAATACCTCCGCTATATGTTTAACGATCATCTATTATTCGTTTTAATTATTGGTATCGGTGCGGGCATTTTTTATTATGCAGATTGGGTTAAACATATTTCGCCTAGCTTCCCAGCGGTGCCACTCATGGTTATTCTACTTACGAGTGCGGTTTGTTTTGGAAGTATCGCAACCCTTTTAAAACGTCCAGATGCTGTCTATCTTATTGTGCAGGAAAAAGAAATGGGCCGCTATTTTAAAAAGGCAAAATGGACAAGTGGCTTGATGCAAAGCTACATTTTTGCGATTATCTTACTCGCTTCCTTGCCGATGTATGTCGCAGTAACGAGCTACCCGTATTCACGATTTATCCCACTTTTTATTATGGCTTTCATTCTTAAATTTTGGAATACGTATACGCAGTTTGAAGTAGCAAAATTAGATAATCCTGATACTACATGGATGTTTTTCCGTGTCATTTTAAGCGCTATAAGCTTTTATATCTTACTCGCTTTTTCTCTTTTATGGACGATTCCAGTCGTGTTAGTTCTTTTGGGTAGCTCCTTTTACTTAGTTTTGTTAAAAGCGAAAGGGAAAACATTACGTTGGGATTATTTAATTGAAAAAGAAGAGTCTCGCATGAATCGTTTTTATCGGCTAGTCAATCTTTTCACAGATGTCCCCCATTTGAAAGGGACTGTGAGACGTAGAAATTATTTAGACTTTCTTTATAGACCGATTCCTTATGCGAAACGTAAAACATTTGCGTATTTGTTTAGCAGAACTTTTGTACGCACGAATGAATATATTGGTTTATACACTCGATTAACCGCTATCGCACTATTATTGCTCATTTTTATTCAAGGTTTTTATCTTAATATGATCATTTCTTTATTATTTATCTATTTAACAGGTTTTCAGTTTATACCAATGCTAAAACATTTTGATGGACAAATGATGCTGCAACTTTATCCCATCCAAGATTCCTTCCGAACACGTAGTTTTATACACTTCATTCGGATACTTCTTGTCGCGCAAGCATTACTATTTGGCATTATCGGCATCGCTCAAAATGGAACCATCGGAGGACTCCTTATTGTCGGTGTTAACCTTGCCTTTGTAGTTGTATTTTCCTTTATTTATATTCCATTTCGTGTTAAAAAAATGTATACGTAAAAAGTGCGGTAAGTTCTTGAACTTACCGCACTTTTATTATTTAAAATCGTGACTGAATTCCGGAAACCGGTACGTATCGATATGAGAAAAACCAATTTGTGAGTTATTTTTTTCCATTATTTTAATGACTTCTGCATGATAAGGAGTTGTTTTCCATGCTTGATAATATTTTTCAGAATCCCAAAATGTTATAATAAGAAACTTGTTTTGTGTTTTGGATTGGCCAAGTTGGATGCATTGTAGACCACGCGTATCAGATAAAATATTTACAATCGTTTGATACATTTTTAAAAAGATTGGAATTTCTTCATCACGCACCATGACGTATTCAAAGGTGACAGAACCATAACCTTTCATTTCTCCGCGCGATTGGAGTAGGCGATACGTTGCGGCTTCTTTTAATACAGTAGGATTTTCGGATTCTTCTAAAATTATCGCATTACTGTAATTTTGGAGAAGTTGCAGGGAATGAGTAGGGTGCTCCTCTAACACTTGTCTTAAATAATGCTCAGTTCCAGACGTGATATAGATATTTTTCATGTTCTTGACCAGCTTTCTGTTTTGAAATTGTTTTGCTGAAACTTATTTTCCACTTTTAGAAAGTTTTAAACAATACTTAAGCAATTTGTTTGGTTTTATACATGATTTTTAGTATTCTTGTCATGGAACAAATAAAATTCTTTATGTGCAAAATTGAACTAAAGGAGCGGACTACTGGATGAATAAAATCGAAAATGATTTATTTTTACGAGCTGCGAGAAAGGAAAAAGTCGATACAATCCCCGTATGGTATATGCGCCAAGCTGGACGCTCACAGCCTGAATATCGAAAATTAAAAGAAAAGTATTCTTTGTTTGAAATTACGCATAATCCTGAATTATGCGCGTATGTGACACGCCTTCCTGTCGAAAATTATGGTGTAGATGCAGCTATTTTATATAAAGATATTATGACACCATTAGTTGGAATGGGCGTAGAAGTTGAAATAAAAGGTGGAATTGGACCGGTTATTCATAATCCGATTCGAACATTACAAGATGTTGAAAAACTAGACGTGCTTTCACCAGCAACAGATGTACCTTACATTTTAGATACCATTAAATTATTAACAGAAGAACAACTGACGGTCCCATTAATTGGCTTTTCTGGTGCTCCTTTTACACTTGCCAGTTATATGATAGAAGGTGGGCCATCAAAAAGTTATCACAAAACGAAAAGTTTAATGTACCGTGAACCGGCTCTTTGGATTTTATTAATGGATAAACTTGGAAAAATGACAGCTGATTATTTAATTGCGCAAATCGAAGCGGGGGCGAGTGCCGTTCAGATTTTTGATTCATGGGTTGGCGCGCTTAGTCGAGCAGATTATGCAACATACATAAAACCAGTGATGCGAAAAATCATTGGGAAAGTGAAACAAGAATATCCGAATGTGCCTGTTATTATGCAAGCTGTTTCAGCCGCGCATCTGATGGATGAATTTAGCGACTTAAAATTAGATGTTGTAGGTATTGACTGGCGCATGACGATTCAAGAAGCAAGGGAAAGGCTACCGAATATGGCACTCCAAGGAAACCTAGACCCTTCCATGCTTTTAGCAAAAGAAAAATGTTTAGAGCAAGCAAACGAAATTTTAATTCAAGGGACAAAAAAACCAGGCTTTATTTTTAATCTAGGTCATGGGGTTTTCCCAGAAGTTGAGCCAGAGATGCTCCGAGAATTAACGTCATTTATTCACAAACAAAGCAAAAAATTATTAGGGAGTGAGAACAGATGAAAAAAGTTGGATTATTAGTGATGGCATACGGAACACCTTATAAAGATGAAGATATAGAAAGGTATTACACCGATATCCGGCACGGAAGAAAGCCGACAGATGAGATGGTGGCCGACTTGCGCGGAAGATACCATGCCATTGGTGGGTTATCGCCGCTCGCAAAAATTACAGAAGAACAGGCGTACGGCTTAGAGAGCGTACTAAATGAATCCCAAAATGAAGTAGAATTTAAAACCTATATTGGGTTAAAGCATATTGAGCCTTTCATCGAGGACGCTGTTTCTAATATGAAAAAAGACGGAATTGATGAGGCGATATCAATTGTTTTAGCCCCTCATTACTCTAGTTTTAGCGTCGAGGCGTATAATAAGCGGGCACAGGATGCAGCAAACAAACTGGGTGGTTTAAAAATAACAAACATTAATGAGTGGTATAAAGAACCCCAATTTATTGAGATGTGGGCAAACAGAATTAATGAGGTGGCAAATGGAATTCCTGAGGCAGAATTAGATGACACGATTCTAATTGTATCTGCACACAGTTTGCCAGAGAAAATTAAAGTGCATGGGGATCCATACCCTAGTCAGCTTGAGGAAACGGCTGAACTCATTTTTAATCAGGTCAAAATACCGCACTACGCATTAGGATGGCAAAGTGAAGGTAAAACAGGAGAGCCTTGGCTTGGCCCTGATGTGCAGGACTTGACGCGTGATTTATATCATGAAAAAGCCTATAAGCATTTTATTTATACACCGGTTGGATTTGTTGCAGAACATCTTGAAGTGCTTTATGACAATGACTATGAATGTAAAGTTGTAACAGATGAATTAGGTGCTACGTATCATCGCCCGCCGATGCCAAATGCCGACCCTGAATTTTTAGAGGTCCTAAAAACAGTGGTTTGGAAGCATTATCGTTCATAAGAAAAATAGCTGATAACAAATGGTCTTGGTTTAGTAGCCAATTATTTGTTATCAGTTTTTTTAGCGAGTAAATTCTTTTTTAAATGAAAGCGGTTCCTATTTTTTTACCATACTACTATAAAATTTTAATCGAATTCTCATTTTGATAGGGCATAATGATTTTAGGTTAAAGGTTCATAGGAGGTTTGAACAATGAGTAACATTAAAGAGAAAAAAAGAATTGCTGATAATGTGGCGTTTTATATGACGATGAATGGATATACAAAACGAACTTTTGCGAAAGCTGTTGGCATAGGTCAAAATACAATTACTTCGGTTATCACTGGAAAAATGAGAAATCAAAAGAAATTTGATAAATACATACATGATATAACTGAAAAATTGCAGTTAGAAATTGATTATTTTAAAAAAGAACAAGTTGAAATTGCTGCTGAACCAATTAAATTCCAAGATGAAAATAAATTGCACCTTGGGGATGAAAAATTCAATACACTAAGTTTAATGTTGAAAATTGGTGAAATTCATTACGAATGGGAATAAAAAATTCAAAGAGCCATGTCTCGGTATGAGGCATGGCTCTTTTCTGTCCAACTTGTTGACTAATTTCTATTTATCAACTAAAATGAAAGCAATTTTTGAACTAGCTATTTTGGATAGGGAGTGGAAGAACTTGATTAAAAAACTGACAGCAGCAAATGAACAAGAACTGAACGAACTACTTAAACCAGAAGCGATACTAAATTTGTTTATTTTAGGAGATATCGAAAATTTCGGTTATGATAATGATATTATTGACATTTGGGGCGAATACAATGAAGATTCTTCTGAATTAATTGCTTGCCTTTTGCGTTTTGAACGCAACTTCTTACCTTATTCAAAAACTGAACATTTTGATGCGCAAGGTTTTGCGAATATCATTAAAGAATATGAACAATATAACATTAGTGGAATTCCACGAGTAACAAAACTTTTAGAGGATTTTATACCTGATTTAAAAGAAAAACGCCATGAATCATTCTTTTGCAAATGTAATAATGCAAGTATGATGAATGCTAATCGAGAAGTCATTATTCGTTCTGCAAAAGCAGATGATGTCTCTGAAATTATTGAAATGCGTGCAGAAATCACGGAATTTGGTGAACGTGAAGAAAACGAAGATTTAGTGATTCGTCAATTAGAACAGGGTTCAAAACGAATTTATTATATTGAACAAGATAATCAAGTTGTTTCAGTAGTAGAATCCTCAGCAGAAAATTCTTTTTCAGCAATGATAACTGGGGTCGCTACACTAGCTAACTATCGCGGAAATGGATTTGCCACAACGCTTATGAAACGTATTTGTTGTGATTTGCTTGCGGAGGGCAAAACGCCTTGTTTATTTTATGATAACCCAGTAGCTGGAAAGATTTATCATAAAATTGGCTTTCTAGATGTGAGTGACTTCGCGCTGTACAGATAATCATTTTTTTGCGAAAGCGACTAAAGTTTGGTAGGATGATTTTATCTAAAACGAAAAGGAATGAAAAATGTGAAGCCAGAAGCCATTTGTTTTTTTGATATGGACGGGACGCTACTTACGAAAGAAGCGGAAGTTAGCGAGAAATCATTAGAAGCACTCGAACGCTTACGTGCGAATCATATTATACCAATCATTGCGACGGGGCGAACAACACCTGAAATTGCGACGAAGATGGAACTTACGGGTATAAACTCGGCAATCATTATGAATGGCCAAGCTGTGATTTATGAAGGAAAAAAAGTGTATGAAGACATTTTAGAACCTGAACTTATGAAACGACTTACAGAAGAAGCCAAAAGCCAGGGTGTGGAAGCTTGCTTTTACAATGATTTAAAAATCCGTGCCACGAGCCATAATCTGCTCACAAAAGCTCACTACGATTTTTTAGGCGAACCTATGCCTATTAAAGATCCCGCTTTTTTTGAAAAAGAATCGATTAATATGGCATTACTGCTACTTGAAAGTGGGGATGACTACTTCAAGGATCGCTTTCCAGAATTGCAATTTGTGCGAAATACGCCCTTTAGTAATGATGTCTTACGAAAAGACAGCTCGAAGGCAAAAGGTATTAAGAAATTTCTTGACATTTGTGGGTATGAAGATGTACCAACGTATGCATTTGGAGACGGCAATAATGATCTTGAAATGTTTCAAGCTGTCCACTATGGTATTGCGATGGAGAATGCAGTACCTGCTTTAAAAGCGCATGCTCATTTTGTGACGGACAGTCATAATGATGAGGGCATTTTTAAAGGTTTAAAACATATGGGGTTAATTTAGTCTTGGATGAAAACCATACGCAAGTCTGAGGCACACAAGATACAATTTATGTTATACTTTTTTTATGAGTTGAAGGATAGGAGAGGTTAGGATGAGTGAAATAAGGCAAAATGAACATATAAAAGTGGAGGAAGCGACAAATAAGCAGGTGATTATGCAAAAAACGCTGAACTGGTTTGTTATTTCATTATTAGTAGCAACATTAGGAGCAGCAGTCGGTAACTCGCTTAATCCAGCTTGGTTCATTCCGCTCGTTATTTTAGAGTTCGCTCTACTTATCGCAGCTATTGTTATTCGGAGAAAACGAGAGCTTAGTCGTACATGGGGCTTTCCAATTTTACTTGCATTTGCCTGTGTAACTGGTTTAATGCTTGGCCCAACACTGACTTATTATTTTAGTGCTGGTGCAGGAACGGCTGTGTTGCTTGCTTTTGTTACAGCATCCGTTACGTTTACAGTGCTTGGGTTCATCGGAGCGAAAATGAAAACAGATTTACACTTTTTAGGAAAAGCGATATTTGCAGCTCTTATTATTTTAGTGTTATTCTCGTTATTTAGTATCTTTATCCCACTAGGTGGGTTTTCGATGATTATAGCAGGTGCAGGGACACTCATTTTCTCACTTTATATTTTGTTTGATTTTAATCAAATTATGAAACGTGATGTAACAATTGATGATGTTCCGATGCTATCGTTAAGTTTATATTTAGACTTTTTAAACCTATTTTTATTCCTACTTCAATTGTTTACAGGACGCGATTAAATAAGCAAACTCACCTGGGGATTTCTTCGGTGAGTTTTTTTTGGAAAAATATAGGTTTTTATTGGACAAAATTGGTCAGACATTTTATACTGATATTAAGGTCAAAATTGGTCAAAGATATATTAAAGGAGGCCATATGATGGAGATGCAAAAATTTACATCACAAGTTCAGGAGACAATTGGTGAGGCGCAAAAATTAGCGCAAGAAATGGGGCATCAGGCGATTGATGTCACACACATTTTTAAAGTGCTAATAGATGAGAGTGATTTCACGAAACGGGTGTATGAAATCGCGGAAGTAAATACAGAAGCCCTTAGCCAAAATTTGAACAGTGCTTTAGACAAAATTCCTATTGTAAGTGGGACAAATATTGAGTACGGGAGTTCAATGAGTCAAGAACTTTATCAATTAATGATAGATGCTGAAAAAGAAGAAAAAGAGTTAGAAGATGAATTTATATCAACGGAACATTTACTTTTAGCGGTAATGAATCAAAAGAAAACGTCTGTGACAGAAGAGCTTCTATCACAAGGTAAAAAATAAAAAAAGTAATCTTAGAAGCTGTGCTACAAATTCGAGGAGGTAAGCGCGTGACGAGTCAAAATGCAGAAGAGAATTATGAAGCTTTAACTAAATATGGCCGCGATTTAGTGGCAGAAGTACGAAGCGGGAAAATTGATCCAGTTATTGGACGTGATACGGAAATCCGTAATGTTATTCGAATTTTATCTAGAAAAACTAAAAATAACCCAGTTCTAATTGGGGAACCTGGTGTAGGTAAAACCGCAATTGTAGAAGGCCTTGCACAACGGATTGTGCGTAAAGATGTTCCAGAAGGCCTAAAAGATAAGACCATTATTTCACTTGATTTAGGTTCCCTTATTGCAGGGGCGAAATACCGTGGAGAGTTTGAAGAGCGTTTAAAAGCGGTGCTTCAAGAGGTAAAAGAATCAGAAGGTCAAATTTTACTATTCATTGATGAAATTCATACGATTGTTGGTGCGGGTAAAACAGATGGTGCAATGGATGCAGGGAATATGTTAAAACCAATGCTTGCACGCGGAGAACTTCATTGTATTGGTGCTACAACGCTTGATGAATATCGTCAATATATTGAAAAGGATGCGGCACTCGAACGCCGTTTCCAAAAAGTATTAGTCCCTGAGCCAACTGTGGAAGATACGGTTTCCATTTTACGTGGGTTAAAAGAACGGTTTGAAATTCATCACGGAGTAAATATTCATGATAACGCGCTTGTAGCGGCAGCAACACTTTCAAATCGTTATATTACGGATCGCTTTTTACCGGATAAGGCAATTGACTTAATTGATGAGGCGTGCGCTACGATTCGGGTAGAAATTGATTCTATGCCAAGCGAATTGGATGAAGTAACACGTAAAGTGATGCAACTGGAAATTGAAGAGGCGGCTTTAAAAGAAGAAAAAGACCCTGCAAGTGTGAGACGTCTTGAAATGCTACAAAAAGAACTGGCTGATTACAAAGAAGAAGCTAATAAAATGAAATCGAAATGGGAATCTGAAAAAAATGAAATCAGTAAGATTCGCGAGGTGCGTGAACAAATTGATGAGGCGCGTCATGCACTTGAAGATGCTGAAAACAATTATGATTTAGCGAAAGCAGCTGAACTACGTCATGGTAAAATTCCGGAATTAGAAAAGGAACTTACACGTCTTGAAGCTGAAAATCATACTAAAGCACAAGATGAGGACCGGTTGCTGCAAGAAGAAGTGACAGAAAATGAAATTGCTGAAATTATTGGTAGATGGACAGGGATTCCAGTTGCTAAATTAGTAGAAGGGGAGCGCGAAAAGCTATTAAAACTCGCTGATGCACTTCATGAAAAAGTAATCGGTCAAGATAATGCAGTCGATTTAGTCAGTGATGCTGTTTTACGAGCGCGGGCCGGTATAAAAGATCCTAATCGTCCTATAGGTTCTTTCATTTTCTTAGGACCAACAGGTGTAGGGAAAACGGAGCTTGCGAAGGCGCTAGCTTACAATATGTTCGATTCTGAAGAGCATATGATTCGAATTGACATGTCGGAATATATGGAAAAACATTCGGTTTCAAGATTAGTTGGAGCTCCTCCAGGTTATGTTGGTTATGAGGAAGGCGGGCAATTAACGGAAGCTGTGCGGCGTAATCCATACTCAATCGTGTTACTTGATGAGATTGAAAAGGCGCATCCAGATGTGTTTAATATTTTGCTTCAAGTGCTAGACGATGGTCGCATCACAGATTCGCAAGGAAGACTTGTGGACTTTAAAAATACGGTCATCATTATGACAAGTAACATTGGGTCTACTCTGCTACTTGAACGCACGGAAAATGGTGAAATTTCTGCTGAACTCGAACAAGATGTGCAGAAAATTCTTCAAGCGTCCTTTAAACCGGAATTTTTAAATCGTGTAGATGACATTATCTTGTTTAAACCGCTAACGCTTGAAAATGTAAAAGGCATTGTTGAAAAACTTGTGGAAGAATTGCAAAATCGGCTTCGGGCACAGGAAATTCATATTCAGATGACGGATGCGGCAAAACAATTTATTGCGGAGGAAGCGTACGATCCGGTTTACGGAGCTCGGCCACTAAAACGCTATTTAGTTCGCCATGTGGAAACACCACTTGCTCGGGAA
Source organism: Listeria fleischmannii subsp. fleischmannii LU2006-1 (assembly GCF_000344175.1). Taxonomy (GTDB): domain Bacteria; phylum Bacillota; class Bacilli; order Lactobacillales; family Listeriaceae; genus Listeria; species Listeria fleischmannii. The sequence goes on from NZ_ALWW01000017.1 coordinate 26,978, forward strand.
ATTATTTCTGGAAAAGTGATGCCACATTCTGCTGTTGAAATTGATCTTTTAGACGGGGAATTTACTTTCCATGTGACGGAATAAAACGGGAAGTCGCTAGCTTGAAATGGGCTTGGCGACTTCTTTTAGGTTTATTTTAATTGAAAAAGGGAAAAATTATGTGTTGAGGTAAAAAGTAGATGAAGAGAGGATGTTTAAGTATGAAATTAGTGTTAATTCGCCACGGGCAAAGTGAATGGAATAAATTAAATTTATTTACGGGTTGGCATGATGTAGATTTATCTGAAGAAGGGATTATTGAAGCGAAAACGGCTGGTACGAGAATTAAAGAAGCTGGTTTAGAATTTGATATGGCCTTCACCTCAGTTTTAACACGTGCAATCAAAACGCTTAATTTTGCTCTAGAAGAATCTGACCAATTATGGGTGCCTGTACATAAGTCTTGGCGTTTAAATGAGCGTCATTATGGGGCTTTGCAAGGCTTAAATAAACAAGAAACCGCGGATAAGTATGGCGCGGACCAAGTGCAAAAATGGCGTCGCAGTTACGACACACTACCACCACTCTTAGAAGAAGATGATGAAAGACAGGCAAAAAACGATCGCCGCTATCAATTGCTTGATACACACGCGATTCCTTCTGGGGAAAATTTGAAGGTAACTCTGGAACGGGTAATTCCGTACTGGATGGACACGATTGCACCGGAGATTAAATCTGGAAAACGCGTTGTGATTGCTGCTCATGGGAATAGTTTGAGAGCGCTCGTGAAATTTTTAGAAGGTATTAGTGATGATGACATTATGGAACTTGAAATCCCAACAGGTGTCCCCCTTGTTTATGAACTCGACAACGATTTGAAGCCACTAAATAAATATTATCTTGATAAATAAAAAGAAGCGTCCAGACGGACGCTTCTTTTTATTTAATATCGTAAATTTCGCTGTCTTTTGGCATAAGAAGGGGAATAACAAGAACGAAAAATGAAATTCCTACTGTTAATATAAGCCCCCTTGTGAAATCGAAAGGCACGTAAAGCATAGAAGATAATACGAATTCAGCCATCATAGAAAGGAAAAATACCCAAATGATTGTTACGATATAACGCATAGCGGACACCTCGATTCACATGATTACTTGGTTTATTCTAGCACAAATAAGTTAAATATTCCAGTTTTAGCAAGGTAACTGCTATAAATCGTCAATTTATTGTAACAATTAAATGGAAAACAGCTAAAACTATTTGATACCAACGTTTATGCTTTGTTGTATTATAGATGAAATGAAACTGTTATATTTTTCACAGCGTTTTATCATAATTCGCTGTTAAAATAAATTTTGCAATTGAGGTTTTCAGCAAGATAACTTTAAAGAATAGGATGTGCAATATAGAAAGATGAAAAGAATTAAACATGCTGTTATAGCGTCAGTTATTGTCACTTCTGCTTTACTGCCGTTTGCTAGTGTACAAGCGGAGGCTGCTGATAAATCAGGCGTAACAGCTTCACTTCAAGGAATGACTATTTCTGAACAACAATTTATACAAGATATAGCACCTAAGGCACAAGAATTGCAAGAAAAATACGGTGTTTTAACAAGTGTTACACTTGCCCAAGCGATTGTAGAATCAAACTGGGGAAATAGCGGATTATCCACACAAGCCAATAATTTATTTGGTATTAAAGGTTCTTATAACGGGGATTCGATTACAATGCAAACAACGGAATATGCTGGTGATGAAGCTTATAAAGTTGATGCGGCATTTCGCTCTTATCCGGACCGTAAATCCTCGGTAGAAGATCATACAATGCTATTTGTAAATGGCACGAGTGGAAATTCAGCACTATATCATGAAGTATTAAATGAAACGAACTATAAAGAAGCTGCAAAAGCCATCCAAGAAGCTGGCTATGCAACAGATCCGAACTATGCAGATACTTTAATCCAAACGATTGAACGTTATAATTTAACTGCCTATGATGATATTTATGATTCCGTCCAAGAATCAACTTACGTACTCGCTTACGGGAAAATCGAAGAACCTAAAAATCAAGCCATTTGGACCTCTCCTAAGGGTACAAAAGGAGCCGAAAAAGTAGCAGACGCTTCCGCATATAAAGACAAGAGTCTCCGCCTAGGAAAGAAAGTAACAACAGAGAGTGGCGAATGGTACGAAGTGATTGATAATGGGAAACGTCTTGGCTATATCGATACAGATGCAGTAAAAGTTTTCTATACACCCAAAACAGAATCTAAAAAAGAGCTTAAAAAATATGTTGTAGAAAATGAACAAAAAATTTATACCTATCCAGTTGAAGATACAGCACAAATCAAAGGAAATTTAAATGATTTAAAAGGTAAAAAAGTTACCATTGATAAACGTGCAGATGTTAGTAATGAATACTGGTACCATATTGTTGATGAAGACGGGAAATCGGTCGGCTGGTCAAAAGCACCTGGTTTTTCGGACCACAACCCAAATAAATAACCAAGAAAAATCGCCTCGGGCGATTTTTTTTGTTCATAAAAAGTTTATTTTCTCTTTAGATGGAGTTCAGTTTCTTTCGTTAAGCTAAGGATAGAAATTGTTAAAGGAGGAGAAAAAGATGAATAAACAAGTAAAAATGATGGGGGCGCTCATACTCGGGTCGACAATTCTTTTTGCAGCATGTGGGCAAAGTATGGAAGGTGAGGCAAAAAATGTTGCGGAGAAGAAATACGAGCAAAAGAAAAAAAGGGTTTCCGGGCAAAAAGCAATGGCACTGTTAAGTAGTACAAACTGGCAAGGTACAAAGGTTTATGATGAGAATGGAACAGATTTAACATCGGAAAATCAAAATTTTATTGGCCTTGCGAAATATGAAGCAGATACTGGTCGTTATGAATTTTTTGATGCTAAAACTGGAAAATCGAGAAATGATGCAGGAACATTTTTTGTCACAAATGATGGCAAAAAACGAATTTTAATTTCGGAAACGCTGAATTATCAAGCGGTTGTTGAAATGGAAAAAATAAATCAGGATATTTTTACTTATAAGCGAATGGGGAAAGATAAAGAAGGAAAAGACGTGGAGGTTTATGTCGAACATATTCCGTATAAAGGGAAGGAACTTCAATTTACAAAACCAGACAAAACGCTGGATTCAAAAACGGGTAAAATTCTAAAAAATGTAGATGGAGATAAAATTTTAGGTAACCGACTATGGAATGGAACAAAAGTTTTGGATCAAAATGGGAATGATGTGACGGAAGAAAACCGCAATTTTATTAGCCTAGCTAAATATGATAGCAAGACAAATAAATACGAATTTTTCAATCTGCAAACTGGGGAAAGTCGTATGGATTTTGGTTATTTCGATGTCTTACATGATAATAAAATTCGGGCACATGCTTCAATTGGAGCAAATAAATACGGGGCTGTACTCGAATTAACGGAGCTAAATCCAACGAAATTTACGTATACTCGAATGGGTAAAAATGCGGCTGGAAATGATATTGTTGTCTTTGTGGAACATGAGCCTTACAAAGGAAAATTAAATCCGAAATTTAGTTTTTAATGAGAGACCCTAGTACAGTTTTGTGCTGGGGTTTTTTAGTAAGAGGCTGGGTGATTGATAAACTTATTAATATCTGTTAAAATTAGTACCAGGTCATAAAAACAGCTTTTTAATTTCACCCGAATATGGAGGAGAAACAATGAATGCAGGTATTCTAGGAGTAGGGAAATATGTTCCTGAAAGAGTATTAACGAACTTTGATTTGGAAAAAATGATGGAAACATCTGACGAATGGATTCGCACACGTACAGGCATCGAAGAAAGACGCATTGCGCGTGATGATGAATATACGCATGATATGGCATATGAAGCAGCTAAAAAAGCGATTGAAAATGCGGGATTAACGCCGGATGATATTGATTTATTTATTGTGGCGACTGTTACACAGGAAGCGACTTTCCCATCTGTTGGGAATATCATTCAAGATCGTTTAGGTGCTAAAAATGCAGCTGCCATGGATTTAGAAGCTGCATGTTCTGGCTTTACCTATGGTGTTGTAACAGCTTCACAATTTATTCAAACGGGGGCTTACAAGCACGTTGTAGTCATCGGCGCGGATAAATTATCTAAAATTACGGATTGGGACGACCGAAGCACAGCCGTTTTATTTGGTGATGGGGCTGGGGCTGTGGTTATGGGACCTGTTTCTGAGGATAAAGGATTGTTATCATTTGTTCTAGGTTCTGACGGTTCAGGCGGAAAGTATTTAAATTTAAAAGAAGAAAATAATAAATTATATATGAACGGACGTGAAGTTTTCCGTTTTGCTGTACGAAAAATGGGAGATGCGTCGATGCAAGCTTTAGAAAAAGCAGGATTAGAAAAAGCAGATTTAGACTTACTAATCCCTCACCAAGCAAATATTCGTATTATGGAAGCTTCGCGTGAACGTTTAGACCTTCCGGAAGAGAAGTTGATGAAAACCGTGCATAAGTATGGCAATACATCCTCTTCTTCGATTGCACTTGCTTTAATTGATGCTGTCGAAGAAGGTCGTGTGAAAGATGGCGATAACTTGTTGCTTGTTGGATTTGGCGCTGGTTTAACTTGGGGAGCCCTTGTTATTCGTTTCGGAAAATAAGTGTCCTATCAATAAGTGAGAGGTGTTTTTATGTACGGATAAAGACACCTTTCTTTCTTTTATGGTATAATAAACTCGGCTTGAATTTTGCTTCAAACCGAGCTCTGTTTATTTTGTACAATGGCCAATTTCTGGCTATGTGGTTTTGCTATATTTTTATTTTTATTTTGAAGCAACAAATCTTAAGGATAGCTCCTGTCAATTGACAGAAGTTGTTTTTTCATGAGCCCGAAGATAAGGAGATGAGTACATGGAGAGAAGAAGAGTAGTTGTTACGGGTGTTGGAGCAGTTACACCACTTGGAAATGATGCAGAAACTTCTTGGGAAAATGCAAAAAATGGTGTAAATGGTGTTAAAGAATTAACGCGTTTAAATCCTGATGACTTCCCGGTAAAGATTGCTGCTGAATTAAAGGATTTCGATGTTGAAAAATATATCGAGAAAAAAGAAGCTCGTAAAATGGACCGTTTTACCCATTACGCAATTGCGGGGGCTGAAATGGCATTAAACGATGCGGATTTTAAAATTGATGACTCGAATGCGGAACGTGTAGGTGTTTGGATTGGTTCCGGTATCGGAGGCATGGAAACATTTGAAACGCAATATGATACGTATATTAATCGTGGCCTTCGCCGCGTCAGCCCATTTTTTGTCCCAATGATGATTCCAGATATGGCTTCTGGCCAAGTATCTATTCGTTTTGGTGCAAAAGGAATTAATACGGCTACTGTAACAGCCTGTGCAACAGGAACAAATTCAATTGGTGATGCGTTTAAAGTAATTGAGCGCGGCGATGCGGATGTCATGATCACAGGTGGAAGTGAAGCACCTATTACAAAAATGTCGCTTGCTGGTTTTTGTGCAAACAAGGCATTATCACTAAATCCTGATCCAGAAACAGCTTGTCGTCCGTTTGATAAGGACCGCGATGGCTTTATTATCGGTGAAGGTGCGGGGATTGTCATTTTAGAAGAGTACGAACATGCTAAAGCAAGAGGTGCCAAAATTTATGCAGAAGTAGTGGGCTACGGGTCAACAAGTGATGCCCACCATATTACAGCTCCAGCTCCAAATGGTGAGGGTGCGGCGCGTTCCATGAAACAAGCATTAAAAGATGCTGGTATTAAGCCGGAAGAGGTTGATTATATTAACGCTCATGGAACAAGCACAGGGTATAATGATGAATTCGAAACAGCGGCTGTTAAAACGGTCTTTGGTGAACATGCTTATAAACTTGCTGTAAGCTCCACAAAATCAATGACAGGTCATACATTAGGGGCTTCTGGTGGTATTGAAGCGATTTTCTCGATTTTAACGATTCGCGATAGTGTGATTCCGCCGACGATTCATTTAGAACATCCAGATCCGCTTTGTGACTTGGATTATGTAGCAAATCAATCACGTAAACAAGATGTATCTATCGTTATGTCTAACTCATTTGGTTTTGGTGGACATAATGCGACTTTAGTATTTAAGAAAATAACAGAATAGTTAAGAGAACTTGGGCTTTTGCGTCCAGGTTCTTTTTTTATAAGCAAAAAATTCGCTTCTCGTAAAAATATTTTGTACAATTAAATTGCGAACAATATAAAAGGAGATGATTTCTTGGAAACGAATCATCGGTTACTGGATGAGCAACTATGTTTTTCAATCTACAGCGCCCAGCGAAGCTTTACAAAATATTACCGAAAAGCTCTTACTTCGTTTCGCTTAACTTACCCTCAGTACATCGTGCTTCTCTCGCTCTGGGAACAGGACGGACAAAGTGTAATGGAATTAGGAGAACATCTTGATTTAGACAGCGGGACACTGACACCTTTGCTTAAAAGAATGGAGCAAGATGGTCTTGTCATTCGAAAAAGAAAGCGAACCGACGAGCGTGTTGTCCTCATTTCTTTAACCGAGAAGGCCATTCAGTTGGAAGAAGCTGTAATTAGCGAAGTGAACACTTGCATTCAGCAGTTATTTTCTGACGTAGAAGGAGACACAAATTTACTGGCAGAAATGAAACGTTTGAACGAAATACTTAAAAATCATTTAATCAAGGAGGAAAAAAGATGAAAAAATTATATGAAACTACAGTAATTAATACTGGCGGAAGAAGCGGGGAAGTGCATTCTGAAGATAATGTGTTTTTCTTTGATATATCAGCACCAAAAGAATTAGGCGGTGATGGTGGTGGCGGTACAAACCCAGAGCAATTATTTGCTGCGGGATATAGTGCATGCTTTAACAGCGCCTTAGAACTTGTAATGGGAAAAGCGGGCGTGAAAGGAAAAAGTGAAGTAACGGCAACAGTTTCACTATATAGCGACCCAGAAGATAATGGCTTTAAAGTTGGCGTGGACCTAGTGGCGCATATTGACGGGGTTGATGAAGCGACTGCTAAGGAATTAATTGAAAAAGCCCACCAAGTTTGTCCGTATAGTAAAGCGACAAGAGGTAATATTGACGTTACACTACAAATTGTATAAAAAAAACCCAAATCAAATTTTGATTTGGGCTTTTTTTTAACGACGCTTACGTCCAAGTCCGACGGCGTTTTCCATTTTCTTAAGGGTTTTATTTGCGATAAAACGGGCTTTTTCGGCCCCAGCATCAAGAATGTCATCTAATTCGTCAGACTGAATGAAGTTCTCATAGCGTTCTTGGATAGGCTCTAATTCTTGAACAACAATTTCGGCTAAATCGGCTTTAAAATCGCCATAACCTTTATTGACATACTTTTCTTCTATAACAGCTATTGCCTCACCTGTTAAGGCAGAATAGATGGACAGTAAATTTGAAATGCCGGGTTTATTTTCTTTATCATACTGTACGACACCAGATGAATCCGTGACCGCACTCTTAATTTTTTTCCTAATCGTATTGGGTGGATCTAACAAATAGATGGCACTTTTGACATTTTCATCAGATTTACTCATTTTTTTCGTCGGTTCCTGCAAGGACATAACACGCGCACCTTGTTTTGGTACAAAAATATCAGGAACTTTAAAGATTTCGTTATGCTTTTTATTAAAACGCTCTGCTAAATCACGAGTAAGCTCGATATGTTGTTTTTGGTCATCGCCAACCGGAATTAAATCGGTTTGATAAAGCAAAATATCAGCTGCCATAAGCGGAGGATACGTCAATAAACCAGCGCTAACTCCAGCTTTACCCGCAGATTTATCTTTAAATTGTGTCATTCTCTCAAGCTCGCCAATATAAACATTACACTGCAAAATCCACGCTGCTTGCGCATGTGCAGGGACTTCTGATTGAATAAATAAAGTGGCTTTTTCTGGGTCTAAACCAACCGCTAAATATAATGCGGCTAAGCTCCTAATTTGCTTTCTAAGTTTTAATCGGTCTTGTGGGACAGTAATAGCATGCTCATCCACAATACAATAGTAGCAGTCATATTCATCTTGGAAATTCCCAAATTGTTTTAATGCCCCGATATAGTTCCCAAGTGTTAAATCACCACTCGGCTGAATACCGGAAAAAATAACCTTTTTCATTTTATTCTCCTCCTAAAATTAAACTGACATGCGTATGTGAGAATATAAAAAACGTTCGTCCCTAGCAAAAGATATTGCTAGGGACGAACGTTTGTCCGCGGTACCACCCTAATTGCTTTAAAAAAGCACTCAAAAGATAACGGTCTTAAGCCGCCACTTGCTACTATTAGTTCACAAGCAGTTCTTGGGAAGCCCATTCCAATTTGTGCTGCACTTGTTTCCACCAACCACAAGTTCTCTATCTAATCGCTCACACAAAATGTACTATTTTCCCTCTAACGCATCAGTTATAGTAATGGTATTTTATCAAGAAATTAGCTAGAATGTCAACTTCACACATAATAAATGAGTAACGCCACTAGACTCGAAGCAAGAACAATAAGTGAGCTGAAAATAATATCGAGATAGGGAATGCCAACCAGTTCAGAAAGAGGCATGTCTGAAAACTCATTGTCTTCTTCTCCTTTAAATTTTCGAGAAACTTTGCGAAAACCATCATGAACACGATCTAAAAAACCAGAACGCATAATATAAACCAAGAGACCAATGATAAAAGTTAAAAAGCCAATATAGAAAGAGAGATTAATATATTGGAAAAGTGAAAATTGTTGTTGCAAGAGCATAATTAATAAAATAAGTACTTCTTGAATAAGGCAGTATATCAATAACCGTTTAAACAAAAATAAGTCACCTCACATCAGGTATTCTTTTCTTACTTTAGCATAAAAAAAGAAGATAAAACGAGTGTAGGGACTAAACTCATTTTAAAACAGAAAATTCAGAAATAGGTGGATATATAGTATTAAATCGCTGGAAAGCTTAGTTTTCTAGCGCATTCTTTCACATGATATTTTTTATTCTGAAAAATCCCATTATACCAACCTTTTTATTAATATTCCGTAAATTAAATTTATTTTTTTGGTATTTTTATATAGACAAGAGCGAAAAAAAAGTATATAAATAAAGATAATCCTAAATTATTCGGGATTAGCATCACTTTTTATTATAATTTTGGTCTAGCTTGTTTTTTGAGAGACAAATTCCGAATTCAAGATGAAAATTATTTGATTAAATTAGATTTATTTTCTGAAAACTTAATCAATGGCGCTCTGTTTTTGAGTCAATACATAAAACTATGCGTTATTTGTCAGACTTTTCATGTTTTTTAAGTTTTTATGAGAATTTTTTCAAAAATTTATCACTTTCAGCCTTGATTTGAAATATTTGGTTAAATCAATTTACAAAGCTTAAAATACTAGAGTATAATATTGAGTGAAACAATTTTTCGGAAAAATAAAAAAGGGAGGTATATTTAGTGAAAAAATCTAAATTATTTTTAGCTCTTGGATTGACACTAATACTAAGTTTAGTCTTAGTAGCGTGTGGAGGGGGAAATGATTCTTCGTCCGACAAAAAAGGCTCAGGTGATGGTAAAGCATCTGGAGAACAAGTGCTCAACTTATCAGAGAGTGCTTTGATTCCTTCTGCAGATAGCTCAAAAGCAGATGACCAAGTAGGTTTAAACGTTATTAACCAAACTAATGAAGGGCTTTATGCTCTTGACAAAGATGGGATTCCTGCAATTGCTGGAGCAGCTGAAGAACCAAAAATTAGTGATGATAAAACAGTTTATACCTTCAAATTACGTGATGATGCAAAATGGTCTAACGGTGACCCTGTAACAGCAAGTGACTATGTGTTTGCTTGGCAACGTGCAGTTAACCCAGATACAGCTGCAACGTATTCTTACCTATTCTCTGCTATTAAAAATGGCGATGATATTGTAGCTGGTAAGAAAAAACCTGAAGAATTAGGAATTAAAGCAGTAGATGATAAAACGCTTGAAATAACTTTATCCAAACCAGCTGCTTACATTAACTCTTTATTCGCATTCCCAACTTTCTTCCCATTAAATGAGAAGTTTGTAAATGAAAAAGGCGAAAAATATGCGCAAAATAGTGATAATATTTTATACAACGGTCCTTTCGTATTGAAAGACTGGACTGGTACGAATAAAAAATGGACATACGTAAAAAATGATAACTACTGGGATAAGGACGCTGTGAAATTGAAACAGATCAATGTTCAAGTTGTTCAAGATCCAGGTACGAACTTAAACCTTTATAACACAGGTAAAATTGATCGTGCGCTTCTTAGTGCAGAATACTCAGCACAAAATAAAGACAACAAAGATTATGTAGTAGTAAATGATTCATCTACTTTCTACATTAAATTTAACCAAGAACGTAAAGGTGAAAAAACGCCTCTTGCAAACAAAAACATCCGTAAAGCTATTGCACTTGCAATTGATAAAGAATCATATGCAAATACAGTACTACAAAACGGATCTAAACCAGCGAATAACTTAGTGCCACCAGAATTTACATTTGATCCTGGTAATAAAGAAGACTATGTAAAAGAATCTGGTCCACATTTAGAATACAATAAAGAAGAAGCTCAAAAAGCTTGGAAACAAGGTTTGAAAGAGCTAGGCGTTAACAAACTTACTTTAGAATTTACAAGTGATGATACTGAAAATGCGAAGAAATCTTCTGAATTTATTCAAAACCAATTAGAAACAAATCTAGATGGTCTATCTGTTAAACTTAAAAATGTACCGTTTAAAGTACGTTTACAAAATGACCAAAATCAAGATTACGATTTCTCTATGAGTGGTTGGGGCCCTGACTATCAAGATCCATCTACTTTCTTAGATCTATTCCAAACAGGTGGGGCACAAAATAGAATGAGCTATTCTAACCCTGCTTATGATAAAATTCTAAAAGATGCATCTGTGACTTACGCTGCTGATGCACAAAAACGTTGGGATGAAATGGTTAAAGCTGAACAAATCTTGCTTACAGATGATGTAGCGATTTCACCACTTTACCACCGTTCAAACGCTTATCTGCAAAAATCTTATATCAAAGATCTACAAAAAAATCCGTTTGGTCCAGACTATACGTACAAAAATACGTATTTGACTAAATAAGGTATAATTTTTAAGAAATGCTTGACTTAAGAGAGAGAGTATATTTCGATATACTCTCTCATTTTGCTGATGTTTTGTACAAGCTCTTTGCTTAACTAAACGCTTTAACGGCATATTAATATGGAAAAATAAAGTTTAGATAAAATCGGCTATCAATGTATGACGCATACATATATTTGGAAAGTTGAAAAAAACTCTAAATAGATAGTAAATTTTGCAAACTTTTAACACATAAAAAATAAATTTGGGAGGTGTAGAAAGAGATGGCAAAATATACGTTAAAACGCGTTTTCTACATGTTAATAACACTCTTCATTATTGCTTCAATTACATTCTTCCTAATGAAGCTTTTGCCTGGTACACCATATCGAAATCAGGAAAAACTTTCTGATGAACAAATTCATATTATGAATGAAAAGTATGGCTTAAATGATCCAGTACCTGTTCAATACTTTAACTATATGACAGGTTTAGTAAAAGGGGATTTAGGGGTATCTTTCCAACTCGACAATCGTCCAGTATCTGAAATTCTAGGCGCACTTATTGGTCCATCCGTTACACTCGCACTAGAAGCAATGGTTTTTGGTCTTTTCTTTGGTATTATATTAGGGGTTATTGCCGCCATGTATCAGAATAGGTGGCCCGACTATACGAGTACCTTCATTGCGATACTTGGGAAATCGATTCCTTCATTCGTCTTCGCTACCGTCCTGCAATACTGGATTGGTGCAAAATTACAATGGCTTCCTGTAGCTGGTTGGGGAACCTTTGCTGATTCAATATTACCAGCATTTGCACTTGCTATGTTCCCGCTTGCAACGGCAGCAAGGTTTATGAGAACTGAACTTATTGATGTTTTTGCTTCAGATTATATATTACTTGCCAAAGCTAAAGGGAATAGCCGTACAGAAATAGCGGTGAAACATGCAATTCGAAATGCACTCATTCCTTTGATTACCGTAATAGGACCTCTTTCTGTGTCATTAATGACAGGTTCTCTTGTAATTGAAAATATTTACGGAATTCCAGGTATTGGTAGTCAATTTGTCTCGTCTATTCAAACAAACGACTATCCTGTTATTATGGGGACTACAATCCTCTTTGCAGTAATGTTAATCTTTATCATCCTTGTTGTGGATATTTTATATGGATTAATTGATCCTCGAATTCGTGTGTCTGGAGGTAAGAAATAATGGCAGAAAAAATTGCAAAAGAAATGTTTCAGCCAGCGCAAGTTCAAGAGGCAGAAGCGGAAAAAATTTCGCGACCTAGTCTAACCTTCCTTCAAGATTCATGGATAAGGGTACGGAAAAATAAAGCTGCTTTAGTTTCTATTATAGTATTGGGGATTATTGTGCTTATGGCTATATTTGGTCAATATATGTCCCCGAACTTAGGGCCTAACAAAAGTGTAAATTACCAAAATACACCATATGCAAGTTTGCCACCAAAAGTTCCAGGATTTGATAATTTACCTTTTTGGAATGGAAAACAAAATATAGGTGGAACCGAAGTTGATGTTTATAAGCAAAAAAATGTTGAGGAAGGAACATATTATTGGCTAGGTAGTGATACATTAGGGCGTGACCAGTTTGCCCGAATTTGGGCTGGAACACGGGTATCGCTAATAATTGCAGTTGTAGCTGCCCTTTGTGATTTGATAATAGGGGTTACTTATGGACTCATTTCAGGATACGTAGGTGGCCGTGTAGATAATGTGATGCAACGTATTTTAGAAGTGATTTCTGCTATTCCGAACTTAGTAGTAGTTATTTTAATGTTACTTGTTCTGGATCCTGGTATTACTTCCATTATTATTGCAATAGCCATGACCAGTTGGATTACGATGGCAAGGGTTGTACGCGGTCAGGTCTTGAAACTTAAAGACCAAGAATTTGTTCTAGCTTCATTGACTTTAGGAGAATCTGTTCCTAAAATTTTGGTGAAGCATCTACTCCCTAACATTTCAGGTGTGATTATTATTAATGTTATGTTCAGTATTCCTAGTGCGATATTTTTTGAAGCATTCTTAAGCTTTATAGGGTTAGGTTTGCCAGCCCCAACAGCGTCGCTTGGAACATTGATTAATGATGGGTATAAAACGCTTCAAGTCTTGCCATACATGGTTCTGTATCCATCTATTGTATTGTGTGTTATTATGATAGCATTTAACTTAGTAGCTGACGGGCTTCGCGATGCGTTTGATCCGAAAATGCGTGACTAAAGGAGAGGTGAGGAAAAATGGAAAAATTATTAGAAGTTAAAGATTTACACATTTCCTTCCACACTTATGCCGGCGAAGTCCAAGCCATTCGTGGAGTAAATTTTGATCTTCACAAGGGTGAAACTCTTGCTATCGTGGGAGAATCAGGTTCTGGTAAATCAGTTACTACAAAAGCAGTTATGAGATTGCTTCCTGAAAGCAATTCTAGTATAAAATCCGGTCAAATTTTGTTTGGCGGTAAAGATTTAGCAACAGCATCTGAAAAACAAATGCAAAAAATTCGTGGTAAGGATATTGCCATGATTTTCCAAGATCCAATGACATCTTTAAATCCAACGATGCCCATCTGGAAACAAATTGCTGAGCCACTTATTAAGCATCAGAAAATCAGTAAAACAGAAGCTCGTAAAACGGCGCTTCGCCTACTGCAACTTGTTGGGATACCAAACGCGGAAGAACGTATTAAACAATACCCCCATCAATTTTCTGGAGGAATGCGTCAACGGGTTGTTATTGCGATTTCACTCGCATGTAATCCTCAAATTTTAATTGCGGATGAGCCAACAACAGCACTAGACGTAACAATCCAAGCCCAAATTTTAGACCTAATGAAAGATCTTCAAAAGAAAATTGATACATCGATTATTTTTATTACCCATGACCTTGGGGTTGTAGCGAATGTGGCGGATCGTGTAGCTGTTATGTATGCTGGGAAAATTGTTGAAATCGGAACTGTAGATGAGATATTTTACAATCCGCAACACCCTTATACATGGGGACTTATTAGCTCCATGCCTACGCTCGATACCGATGATGAAGAATTGTATGTTATTCCAGGGACTCCTCCTGATTTATTAAAACCGCCAAAAGGTGATGCGTTCGCTGCGCGTAATCAGTATGCGATGGCGATAGATTTAGAAGAGCAACCGCCAATGTTTCAAGTGTCTGATACGCATTATGCTGCGACATGGTTACTTCATCCAGACGCACCAGAAGTGACGCCTCCCGATGCAGTTTTAAGACGACAAGAACAATTTGCGAAGGAACATCCTGGTATGCAAGCTGTTCATGCGAAGGGGGTTGAACAAGGTGAGTGAACAAGAAAAATTACTTGAAATCCACAATCTAAAACAATACTTTAATCAAGGTAAAGCAAATGAAGTTCGGGCAGTTGACGATATTTCTTTTGATATTTATAAAGGCGAGACACTTGGCCTTGTAGGAGAGTCTGGGTGTGGGAAATCCACAACTGGACGTACCATTATTCGTTTGTATGACGCAACTGGTGGCGAAGTTTTGTATAATGGTAAAAATGTCCATGCCAAAAAATCGCGCAAGGAAATGCATGAGTTTCGCCGGAAAATGCAAATGATTTTCCAAGATCCGTATGCTTCTCTTAATCCACGTATGAAGGTTCGAGATATTATAGCAGAAGGTATTAATATCCACGGCCTTGCGAAGTCTCAAGCAGACGCAGATGAGCAAATTTATAAGCTACTTGAAACGGTTGGCTTGAGTAAGGAGCATGCAGGGCGTTATCCACATGAATTCTCTGGTGGCCAAAGACAACGTATTGGAATTGCAAGAGCACTTGCAGTTCAACCTGAATTTATTATCGCGGATGAACCGATTTCAGCACTAGATGTTTCGATTCAAGCGCAAGTAGTCAATTTATTGAAGGAATTGCAAAAAGAGAAGGGTTTAACCTATCTTTTTATCGCACATGACCTTTCAATGGTAAAATATATTAGTGACCGTATTGGTGTGATGTACTTTGGGAAACTAGTGGAGTTAGCGCCTGCTAATGACTTATATCGTGCCCCACTACATCCATATACAGAATCTCTTTTATCCGCTATCCCGCTTCCAGACCCTAATTATGAGCGTACTCGTGTACGTAAAGCGTACGATCCAACGACGCATGCTTATAAAGACGGCGAAGAAGTGAAAATGCGTGAGATTGCTGAAGGACATTTTGTTTACTGTTCTGAAAGTGAACTTCAAATGTATAAAGAGAAACATGCGAATTTAACAGCAGCTGCAAATTAATAAAAAAAGAATTCTAGGTTTTTCTAGAATTCTTTTTTTATTAGAAGGATAATAGCAAAATCTCATTGAATTTTAATAAAACTGATGGAATTTTCATGTGATTCTAGTTTAAACCAAGTATAGTAGGGTATACATTAAGAGCGGCTTACTAAAAGCATTTCTACATATTTGTAATAAAAATTTCCAAAATAGTATATAGAATTTCACAAAATTAGTGTATAATGAAGAAGTAAGTTCTTATATTGCTATTTTGCAAATAGAGAAATGAATTAGCAATTCGTTTGTGAATGAAATAAAATAAAAACGGATTAAGGAGTGTGAATGTCTAATGGTAACGTTATACACTTCACCTAGTTGCACATCTTGCCGTAAAGCGCGTGCATGGTTAGAAGAACATGAAATCCCTTATAAAGAAAGAAATATTTTTTCTGAGCCACTTAGTTTGGATGAAATAAAAGAGATTCTTCGTATGACGGAGGATGGAACAGATGAAATTATTTCGACTCGTTCTAAAACTTTTCAAAAACTTAACGTTGACTTAGATAGTTTGCCACTTCAAGAACTATTTGAGTTAATTCAAAAAAACCCGGGTTTACTTAGACGCCCCATTATTATTGATGAGAAGCGACTTCAAGTTGGTTACAATGAAGATGAAATCCGTCGTTTTTTACCAAGAAAAGTAAGAACTTATCAACTTCGTGAAGCACAAAAAATGGTTAATTAATCTATTTATGTTGGAGTTGTTGAATAGAATCTTATTCAACAACTTTTTTTCTTTGCTTATTTTACTATTTTCGGATAATATTATAAGACTACCAGTAAATAATGGTGGTATAAAAAGCTTTTTTAGGCTAAAATATAAGTATAAGTAATACCCTTCATTGTCAATGACTAATTTGGAAGGGAGAGTGTGACGATGGAAATTGAACGAATTAATGAGGATACAATTAAATTTTATATCTCTTATCTTGATTTAGAAGAGCGCGGTTTTAACCAAGAAGATGTTTGGTATGATCGTGAGAAAAGTGAAGAACTTTTCTGGGAAATGATGGATGAGCTGAAATATGAAGAAGAGTTCTCTCCAGAAGGTCCGCTCTGGATACAAGTGCAAGCGCTAAAACATGGTTTAGAAGTATTTGTGACAAAAGCAAGTATTTCTGGTAAAAATGAGGGGAACCTAAGCCTTAATGTTACACAAAACGATGAATTAGCAGAAGAACGAATTGAAAAAATGCTGGAAGAGAACTTTAATCCAGCTAAAAAGGATAATTCAAATACAGAAGATACGTTAGAGTTTATTTTAGAATTCAATGATTTTGAAGACTTAATTACAATGAGTCATGCCACTGGGCTTACAGATGTGACAACAAAATTATTTGCTTACAAAGACAACTATTATTTGTATGTTGAGTTTCCTGAAGCTACTTTTGATGAAAAAACATTGACAATGTTGTAAGTATTTTACTTGAGTATGGTTTAGAATCCAATCTAACAGGTTATATTCTTGAGGAATATGGTAATCTAGTTTTTGATACACCAGCTTTAGAAAAAATTAAGAAGCATTTTGATTAAATTGGAATATAGAAGACTTATTTTTACTTGATGTAGGAATAAGTCTTCTTTTTTGCGTAAAAAATCTTTTTGGGAAAAAGAAGGAATTTAATCACGCATGGCGAATTTAAAATATAAAAGAGGTGCTTCCATGTTTACTGCTCAAGATGAAAATGGTCAATCAATTACAGTAACAGAAACTAACAGACATTTGCTCAAAAATGCGTCGAAATTTTATATGTGCCATTGTTGTCAGGAAGAAGTTATTTTAAAAAATGGGGAAATTAAAATACCTCATTTTGCTCATAAAAAAGGGGGGAAGTGTCAAGCGGCTTCAGAAGGCGAAACTAGTCGGCATTTAAATGCTAAAAAATTATTACTTGGCTGGTTAAAGTATCAAAACTTCCAAGTTGAATTGGAACACTATTTTCCAGTCATAAAGCGCCAAGCAGATTTATTTGTTGAAAATAATATTGTGATTGAATATCAATGTTCGACCATCCCTATTTCTCAAATGATTGAACGAACGGAAAATTATTTATCACTTGGTTTAAAGCCATATTGGATTTTAGGACAAAAAGTAGTAATGAAACAAGGGAAATACGTGTTTTCGACATTTCAATTAGCTTTTTTACTTAAAGACAAACAATTGGGCTATTTTTTATTAAGTTTTCATCCAGAAGAAAAATGTTTTGAATTGTTCTATCATATTCAACATTATGCGGGAAAGTATTTTTTTGCATCGTCAATGAAATTGTCCACTAATTATTCACTTGAAGCAATGCAGGAAAAAATAACAGGGGTTCGGTTCAAAAGCTTATTTGTAAAACGAAATCGGAAGTTGGAGCGAGAACATCTGAGTTATTTTTATGCGAAATATAAAACGAAAAGTGTCTTTTTACAACAGCTCTATCAGGCCGGTTATGCGATAATTAATTTGCCTCCTGAAATTGGGGTTCAATTGCCGTCTCAATTTTTAGTGCATACGCCAGCTGTAGAATGGCAGTTTAAACTATGGGAAAATTTTTTGAAATTACTTGAAACTGGGGATACTTTTAGTAAAGAGCATATTGCTCAGTATTTTCAAAAGTATGTGATGAGCATAAAAATGATTTTTTTACCACTAAATGAATGCCATTTATTGCTCACGGAATATCTCCTTTTTTTAGAAAAAGAAGGGGTTTTAGTGGAATATATTTTGGATCGATATAAAATAAAACGACAAATGATGTATAAGGAAAAATCATATAACTAGAAATCATGATTTTTTGCAATTTCTAAAAAATTAGCTCATAATAATAAGAAATATGACTTTGGGGGTTATGGATTTATGGTAGAAAATAAAATCAAAACAATTCCTGCAAGAAATGAAGTCCCAGAACATTTAACCTGGGATTTAACAACTATTTTTAAAAGCGATGATGATTGGGAGAAAGGTTTTAGCGAAGTCCAAAAATTAAGCGAATTGAGTGCTTCTTATAAAGGGACACTTGGTGAAAGTGCTACTCATTTACTTCGAGCGTTGCAGTTTCGTGATGACTTGCTTAACAAGCTTGAGAACGTTTATGTGTACGCACATTTAAAATTAGACCAAGATACAGCGGACGGGAAATATCAGAGTTTAAATAGTCGCGCTGGAAGTCTTATTACGCAAGTGGTATCAGGGATTTCTTATTTTGATCCGGAAATTTTAGCGATAGATGAACATGTATTAGCTAGTTATTTAGAAGAGAATGAGGCGTTACGTTTATATAAACATTTACTTGATGATTTAAATTTAAGTCGTCCCTATATTTTATCAGAAAAGGAAGAGGCTATTTTAGCAAGCGCAGGTGAGGTATTAGGAAATTCGTCCAAAACCTTTAATACATTAAACAATGCAGATTTAAAATTCCCAACAATTGAGGATGAAGAAGGAAACAAAGTTGAGATTACACATGGTCAATATGGGAAGCTTTTAGAGAGCGGGGATCGTAGAGTTCGTAAAGAAGCCTTTTTAGGTATGTATTCAGTTTATGAGGGCTTGAAAAATACATTAGCTTCTACACTTAGCGGACAAATAAAAAAATCCAACTTTTATGCTCGAACTAGAGGATATAAATCGGCTAGAGAGGCGGCGCTTTCTTCCAATCATATTCCCGAATCTGTTTATGATTCTTTAGTTGAAACTGTGAATAAGCACTTACCTTTATTGCACCGGTATGTGGCTCTTCGTAAAGAGCTTCTTGGATTAGAAGAGTTGCACATGTATGATTTATATACGCCTCTTTCAAATGATGTAAACTTGGAATTCTCTTATGAAAATGCGAAAGAGATTGTGCTGAACGGATTACTTCCGTTAGGTGAGGAGTATCAAGGTATCTTAAAAGAAGCGTTTGATAAGCGCTGGATTGATGTTGTTGAAAATAAAGGAAAGAGAAGCGGTGCTTATTCATCAGGTGCATATAGTACAAGTCCCTATATTTTAATGAACTGGCAAGATACAATTGATAATGTCTTTACGTTAGCGCATGAACTTGGGCATAGTGTGCATAGCTACTATACGCGAAATAATCAGCCTTATGTATATGGGGATTATTCCATCTTTCTAGCAGAAGTGGCTTCCACAACGAATGAAAACTTATTGACGGATTATTTGTTGAAAAAATATGAGGATAAGAAGGTTAGGGCATATTTATTAAACCATTATTTAGATGGTTTTAAAGGTACCGTATTCCGTCAAACGCAATTTGCGGAGTTTGAACATTTTATTCATCAAGCGGATCAAGATGGTGTAGCGCTCACTGCAGAGTATTTAACTGAAAATTATTTTAGAATCAATGAAAATTATTATGGTTCAGATGTGATGAAGTATGATACTGAAATTGGCTATGAGTGGTCTAGAATTCCACACTTCTACATGAATTACTATGTTTTCCAATATGCAACTGGGTTTTCTGCGGCATCGGCACTTAGTGCGAAAATTTTAAATGAAGGAGAACAGGCTGTCCATGACTATATTGCATTCTTAAAAGCAGGAAGTTCTGATTTCCCAATTGAGGTATTAAAACGTGCTGGAGTGGATATGACAACACAAAAACCTGTAGAAGATGCGCTTAAAGTATTTGAAGATAAACTGAATGAATTAGAATCGCTAACAAAATAAGTTTGTGAATTGATGATTTTGTAGGTAAAATTTTAAAAAAATTTCAGTAAAAGAAGCTTTCATATTTGAGAAAGCTTCTTTTTACTTTAAGTTGTTATAATTTGGGATAGAGGAATTTAAACAGTTGAATAGTCTAATAGTGTGGTTTTGGATAGGTGTTTTAGATTTTGTTGAAGAAGCTGTTTTTAATTTTCAACACTTTTATTTTATAGTAATACCTAGATGGGAATAAATCTAAAATAAAAAAGTTTGTGAAGTATTGAATTAATAAGTTATATATGGTATATTTATACCGTGAAATAAATCACAAACAAATACCCCCTTTATTTGATTGTGTGAATTTCTCCTTTTGATTGCGCTGAAAGAAGCTGTGCCTTTTGTGGTACAGCTTTTTTCGTGGTTATAGCTGGGAAATAAATTTAAATAAGGAGCTATTTCTTTTTATGTCTTTTTTTCACTCTGTGTAAAAAAGACAGATAATCATAAAAAAATTTCTAAATTACATGATTTGTATACAGATATTACGGGTTAGTTGTGCTATGCTAAATGAGTAATTAATTTATTGGAAGAGGAGTGTTTTATAATGAAAGAGCCATTAACAATTGAAGAAAAAAGAATGGTGCCACATCAATTTCATACAAATTTAAATAATCGTGCATTTGAGAAGCAGTACGATTTAATTACTCCAGATATAAAGTTTTACAAGAATGGACAAGTGGTTGAAGGAGCAGATGATTTTGTACAAGCCCTTCAATCCATAATTGCATTTTCAGAAGATGCCATGATTGATGATAAAGAGCTTTATGCGGATGAAAATGTTGCTATTAGTAGATATATTTTATCTGGTACTTTAACGGGGGAATTAACATTTCCAGATGGAACAACCGCGAGTCAAACAAACAAAAAATTTAGCTATAATTCAGTCGAATTTTTCTCACTTAATGAAGAAGGAAAGGTTTATGAAATTCGTCAGGTGAATGATTCGGGGCTAACACCTACAACTATTGAAAGCCAAGTAAAATAAGTTAGTATTCTATTTAAATTGAATTTTAGAATAAAGTATAGATGTAGTAAAAGGAGTTGTGGAATTTTCCACAACTCCTTTTGTTTTTCGATTTCTCATTTTATAATTAAAAAGATTGACATGAAATGCATTTCATTTGATATAGTAAGTGGGAGAGGAGTGTTTGGATGATTAAATTAGTAGCGGTAGATATGGATGGGACTTTTTTGGATGATCAGAAAAAATATGATAAGAAAAGGTTTTTAGGGATTTTTGAACGGATGAGGGAATCAGGCGCGGAGTTTGTTGTGGCTAGTGGTAACCAGCATGTTCAATTGGCTCCTTTTTTTGAAGAGATAAAAGAGGAAATTACTTTTGTGTCGGATAATGGGGCGTATGTTTGTAAGGGAGAAGAAGATATTTTTGCTGGCGTTTTTGAAAAAGAAGATTTTGCAGAAATTACGAAAATTTTGCGTGAGAATACGGAATTTGAAACAGTAGTGTGCGGAAAAAAAGGGGCCTATGTTCTTCGTACAGTTTCAGATGAATTTTGTGATTCCATTGCGATGTATTGCCCTGTTTTAATAAAAGTGAAAGATTTTGCTGAGATTGATGATATTATATTTAAATTTGCTTTGTCCTGTAAGGAAGAGGAGACGTATCGTTTACTGGATGAGCTAAGTGGGGCAATTAGCCATATGGCGACCCCTGTTAGTAGCGGGCATGGTAGCATCGATTTGATTAAGCCAGGAAATCATAAAGGACATGCCATAAAACTTTTGATGGAAAAATGGGGAATTCAGGCGGACGAAGTGATGACGTTTGGTGATGGGGGCAATGATTTGGAGATGTTGAAATTAGCCGGCTTTGGATTTGCGATGGAAAACGCACCGGATTATGTTAAAAAAGCAGCTCGTTTTGTTGCAAAATCAAATAATGAATCAGGTGTTTTAGTAGAGCTTGAGAAGCATTTCTAGCCTTGCCAAAAAGATTGTTTTAAGTCGACACAACCGTTTTTTTTGAAGGGTACCTGTTCTTGTTGGAGTAGTGTGATTTGTTCTGGCCATCCAGGGACTGTTCGTCCTGCTGAATTTACAACACGGTGGCAAGGCAAATTTAATGTGCGGTCTGTGTGCTTTAAAACATTACCAACAAGACGGGCATTTTTAGGATGCTGAATCATATAGCGATTGGCDYTAAGTGGTGACTTTTTCTTAGGAATGYSTTTTATAACAGTAATAAACACTAATCTAATAAAATGTCTTTTGAAGCCATTTTAAAAACTCCTTTTTTAGTTTAGTATAG
>NZ_ALWW01000018.1 GCF_000344175.1 Listeria fleischmannii subsp. fleischmannii LU2006-1
TTTGGTTTCGGTTCGACTTGCATGTATTAGGCACGCCGCCAGGCGTTCGTCCTGAGCCAGGATCAAACTCATCTTTAAAATGTAAATCGAATTTGAATACTTATTCAACACTGTGAATAAGTTTCCTTAGCATCACAAATTGACTTTGCTAGCTTCTTACTAGTTTTTTTGGAAACATCTTTTTGTTTCCTGTCCTATGAATTGATTGGTGAAACATCTGTTTCATCGCTTTTTCATCTTCGTTCTGTTCAGTTTTCAAAGGTCATTCTTTCTTTCGTCTCATGCGCGTTTAACGCATCAGCAACGTTTATAAATATACCAACTTTTTATGCATTCGTCAATAGTTTTTCAAAAGTTTTTCTATTTTATTTTAAAAAAGCTTTTTATTGTTGTATAAATCTATGAATACCAAGCTAGAATGCATATTATTTTTCCGGGACTTCATTGGTGGTGTGGAGAACTTTTTTTGCTAGCATGGTGTATTCGGCGTATAGAATGTCGTCTGGTTCATAGATGCCGTCAATATAGCCAGACGCGTTTTTTTGCGGTTGGGCCATCTCGAGTTGCGCAAGTAGCGGTGTTTTTAGGTCATTCGCTACTTTCTGGCCACCGCCTGCGCCAAATAATTGAATCGCCTGGCCACTGATATTTAGGGCTGTCATATTTTCAATGACCCCTAAAATGTGATGGCCATTTTTCTCGGCCATGTAGCCTGCACGAGACGCCACTTGGGCTGCTGCAAAATGGGGTGTTGTAATGATTAATTCATAGCAAGTCGGGAGAAGCGTATGGATATCAAGCGCAACGTCACCGGTTCCTGGCGGCAAATCGATTAATAAAAAGTCAAGTTCGCCCCATTTTACTTCTTCAAGAAACATTTTCACCATTTTACCAAGCATAGGCCCGCGCCAAATGACAGGCTCGCCTTTTTCTACAAAAAATTCCATTGAAATCATCTTGACACCATGCGTTTCTACAGGGATGATAAAACTTCCTTCTTTACGCGGGGCTGACATATCGCCGAATAAGACAGGCAGACTAAAACCATAAATGTCAGCATCTAGCACGCCCACTTTTTTCCCTTCTCTAGCAAGAGCCGTTGCTAAATTAGCCGCAACAGTGGATTTTCCGACCCCACCTTTCCCGCTTGCAATGGCTATAAATTTTGTTTTGCTTCCTTCAGCTAGAATATTATCACGCGCTTCTAGAATTCGTTCAATCGTCGCGGCTGGCAAATAATCAAGCTCTAAATCAATATTTTCAAAACTAAACTGCCCTAAAAGCTCTTTTATATTTTGGGTAAAAGCAGCTGTTTCAATTTCCGGGTCCGCTAACGCTAGCCGAATTCTAACGCCATCTGGTTTGACGACCTCTATTTCAACAATTCCATCTGTTTCTTCTAACGTCGCCTCCAAAACCGGATCTACTAGACGTCCTAATAACTTTCCAACTTGCTGCTCATTCAACATACTTTTCCCCTCCACCAAAATGTATACGATTACACTATTATACCACAGCCAAACTAGTACTTAAAATTTTTTACCTAAAGCGAGTTTTTCTTTGAATAAATGATGGACACAGGGTAAACTGATGGAAAGGAGTGATAAAATGGCACAAATTTATCCATATTTGTCTTTTGAAAATGCAAAAGAAGCTTTAGCATATTATGAAGAATTTTTCGGGGCAACAAACATCAGACGAGTAAAAGTAGAACCAAGTCAAGCAGAAGAATTTAACATTCCTCTTGAAAAGCTTGACGACACAACCATGCATGCAGAATTCACTGTTTTAGGCGCTGAGCTTTATTGTTCTGATTCATTCGGAAATGACGTTTCGCCGTCCAAACAAATTTCAATCATGCTCGATGTTAATTGGGAAGACGAACAAGCTTTAAAAGAATCAAACGAATTTTTTGAGAAACTAGAAAAATCTGGGCAAGTAAAAATTTCAATGCCTTACGAGGAACAATTCTGGGGCGGAAAAATGGGGCAATTCGATGATAAATATGGTATCACTTGGATGCTTCACGCACAACCTTATTCAGAAGTAGGAAAAGCATAAAAGCAGCGGGCACATGACCCGCTGCTTTTTTA
This sequence comes from Listeria fleischmannii subsp. fleischmannii LU2006-1, assembly GCF_000344175.1. GTDB lineage: Bacteria > Bacillota > Bacilli > Lactobacillales > Listeriaceae > Listeria > Listeria fleischmannii. Next base: position 2,094 of record NZ_ALWW01000018.1, read on the forward strand.
TGATATGACGCATCAAGGAATTGCACCCCGGCATTCTAATCTGTAGATTCTCGAATGGTTGCCACTAGGCTACGCCAAATATATTGTACCCCGCGAAATTTTTTTCTAAACATTAATTGCAATGTTCGTGGTTATGGCGCTGCTCCATTTGAATCGTACAATGCGAAATTTGAAAGCTTTCCGCTAATCCGGCCTGAATTTTTTCCAAAAGAAAATCTCTATCAACACCTTCTGCCACTTGCAAATGCACCGTAAGCGAAGGAAAATCCGAGGTAATCGACCATACATGCAAATCATGCACAGAGATAACACCTTTTTGCTCTTGTAAAAAAGCTTGAATTTGTTCAAAATCCACGTTTGCTGGTTTTCCTTCCATTAAAACATCAACGGAATCACGGAAAACACGAATACCACTAACTAAAATCAGTACCGCTACGATGACACTCGCAATCGGGTCCGCAATATTCCATCCGAAGAAAATGATGAGGAGTGCCGCAATAATCGCGCCGACAGAGCCAAGTAAGTCTCCTAATACGTGCAGAAATGCACTGCGCATATTTAAATTTTCACTTGTATCCCCACCTTTCATCAAAATAAAAGCAACTAAAATATTGATAATCAGGCCGATTACGGAAATTGTCATCATGCCCGCACCTACAACTTCCGGTGGCGCAAAAAAGCGATGATAGGCTTCATAAAAGATATAGAGTGAAATCACGATAAGCGTGAGACCATTTAAAAATGCGGCTAATATTTCAAAACGTTTATAACCATAAGTCTTCTCATTATTCGCCTTTTTCTCGCCAAATTTAAATGCGAGTAGACTAAGTCCCAGTGCAGCAGCATCGCTAAGCATATGCCCAGCATCTGATAAAAGAGCTAAACTATTGGTTAAAATCCCACCAATCACTTCCACAATCATAAAAGTTGCGATGAGAAGAAACGAAATAAAAAGTGTTTTTTTGTTGGCATTGTGCGCATGATTGTGATTATGACCATGGCTGTGGTCGTGTGTGTGGTTATGACTTGACATTAAATCACTTCCCTTTTTATTATATGTATATATTAGCATATAAACATTTTAGTGGCAAGAAAAACCTTGAAGTCTAAAAAGAATTTCAAGGTTTTATCTAAGGTTATTTTAGTTGGAATTTTTCAATGATACAATCTATTAAAAAATTAGTTCTTCTATCAATATCTGAAATGAGCCATGTATCTTTATTCCCAATCTCTTCCCCTTCCTCAATTAGTGACTCATTTAAAAATATTTTAGTCCGTAAACCTGTGAAATTATCATCGCCCTTATAATCTCTCTTATCGTACTACTATTTACCATACAAAAAACCCGCTCTCCTAAAATAGGAAGCGGGTTTAAAACGCATAAGATTAACGTTTTGAGAACTGTGGTGCACGACGTGCGCCTTTAAGTCCGTATTTTTTACGTTCTTTCATACGTGGGTCACGAGTAAGTAGTCCAGCAGATTTAAGAGCAGGACGGTACTCAGGAGCCACTTGTAATAGTGCACGTGCAACGCCGTGACGGATGGCACCAGCTTGACCAGTGTATCCACCACCGTGAACGTTTACTAATACATCGTAGTTACCTAAAGTTTCAGTTGCTACTAAAGGTTGTTTGATTACTTCACGTAGTGCAGCGAATGGGATGTAATCTTCCCAATCACGATTATTGATAACAACTTTGCCGTCGCCAGGTACTAAACGTACACGAGCTACTGAGCTTTTACGACGACCAGTTCCGTAATATTGTACTTCTGCCACTATAAATTCCCTCCTTTAATAATTAACCGCGTAGTTCGTATACTTCTGGTTGTTGAGCTGCATGTTCATGCTCGCTTCCACCGTATACGTGTAATTTTTTAAATTGCCCGCGCCCAAGAGAATTTTTTGGAAGCATACCTTTTACAGATAGCTCGATTAATTTCTCAGGATTGTTCGCACGCATTTCGCCTGCAGTACGAGATTTCAAACCGCCTGGATATTGAGAATGACGGTAATAAATTTTGTCAGTTGCTTTTTTACCAGTAAGACCAACCTTACCAGCGTTAATTACAATTACAAAGTCTCCAGTATCAACATGTGGAGTAAATTGTGGTTTAGTTTTACCACGAAGAATTGATGCTACTTCGCTAGATAAACGACCTAGTGAAACACCTTCAGCGTCGATCACGTACCATTTACGTTCTACTTCGCCTGGTTTCGCCATATAAGTTGTACGCATGAGTTACCCTCCTAATAAATTAAAAATTGCGCCCGGAACCGTTCCTTGTTCCGAAACTTGATTAAATTTTTCTTACTATTGTTTTATTCAACACAACAACCTTCCGGGGCATATTGTGGGGTAAACAATACCATAATCCATAATACAATTTTTATAGTTAAAAGTCAATAAATTTTCGAAAAAAAACGGCTGAAGAAACTTTCCTTCGACCGATTGTTACTTATTTACTATTTATAAAATACTTCTTGTAAATACAAGCCTTCCGGAGGTGCCGTTTTACTTCTGAGCGACTCGCGGTTTCGAGCTTCAAACGCTCGTAAAATATCTGGTTCCCCTAGCTTATTTTGGCCAACATCCAGAAGTACGCCAGTTAAAATTCGAACCATATTATATAAAAAACCACTTCCGCGATAGGCGATCATTAATGTCGTCTCATCCACTTCCGTTATTTCAATTTGATAAATCGTACGTACTTTGCTTTCTTGAACCGCTCTAGCAGAACAAAAACTAGTGAAGTCATGCTCTCCGATAAGCAATTTTGCAGCAGATTTCATTTTTTCCACATTTAGCTGATACGGGAAATGTAGCGCAAAATTCCTTTTAAACGGATTGAAAATTTTTGAGCGATCAATCATATAACGATATTCTTTCCCCGTTACATCAAAGCGAGCATGAAAATCATCCGCCACTTTTTCTACAGAATGAAAGCTAATATCTCGAGGCGTTCCCATTTGAAGAGCAATACGGAATTTTTCAGGCTCGATATTTAGCGGCGAATCAAAATGAATGACTTGTCCTACTGCATGTACGCCTGTATCCGTTCTGCCAGACGCTGTAATTCTCGAAAAATCGCCTTTATGCATCTTTTTAAGCGCCTTTTCGATTTCTTCTTGTACTGTGCGCCCGTTTGGTTGCACTTGATAGCCAACAAAACCACTACCGTCATACGCAAAAACCGCTTTATATCGCGTCACAAAAACGCCCCCTAATTTCTAAGTAATAGTAAAAGTCCTGTTAATACCACAAGCGAAAGCAGAAGTATCGTGTCAGAAAATCGCCATTTCAATAACCTGAATTTTGTGCGCCCATGCCCGCCGCGATAGCCACGCGCTTCCATAGCGATAGCCAAATCCTCTGCTCGCTTAAAGGCACTAATAAAAAGTGGAATAAGGAGCGGGACAATCGCACGAATTCGGTCACTAATTTTCCCGCTTGTAAACTCCACACCACGGGCTTTTTGCGCCTTCATGATTTTCTCCGTTTCATCCATCAGCGTAGGAATAAAACGAAGCGATATACTTAACATTAACGCCAGCTCATGGACCGGTAAACGTACAATCCGAAAAGGCGCCAAAATTTTCTCAAGACCATCCGTAAGCTCAATTGGACTCGTCGTAAGCGTTAGCAGTGTTGTCATAAAAACAATTAGCACAAAGCGGCAAAACATTTTAACCCCGTTCATAAGCCCGAGCATCGTAATTTTAATCGGACCAAACGAAAAGAGCACTTCTCCTCCTTGTGTAAAAAAAACTTGAAGTAATAATGTTAAAAGAATAAGCCACATAATCGGTTGCAAGCCTTTTAAAAAGAAGAGAAAAGGAACTTTCGAGGTCAAAACTAAATAGAGCACATAGACAAATAATATCGCATAGGTCATCCAATTATTCGCCAAAAAAACGATGACAATAAAAGCCATAACAGCCGTAATTTTAGCGCGCGGATCAATTTTATGCAGCCACGAATCGCCTGGAATATAACGCCCTAAAATCATTTTATCCATCATAAGCCAGACGCATCCTTACCTAAAAACGGTAAAATTTCATGCAATAATTCATCCATATTTAAACATATTTTAGACAATTTCACGTTAAATTTTCGTTCAAAATCCCGTTGAAACCTAACCACTTCCGGGACTAAAAGCCCCAAATTAAGTAGCTTTTCCGACTCCGCAAAAATTTCACGAGGCTCACCAATTTGATTAACCGTGCCGTCTTTCATGAGAACAATTTTCTCCGCATAACGCGCCGCATCTTCCATACTATGAGTGACTAGAATGGTCGTTAAATTTTTTTGCTCATGCAAATCATAAAACATCTCCATAATTTCACTTCGGCCATGCGGGTCTAGCCCTGCTGTCGGTTCATCTAAAACCAGCACTTCCGGATCCATTGCAAGTACACCCGCTATGGCCACACGCCGTTTTTGTCCACCCGAAAGTTCAAACGGCGAGCGCTCCAAAATCGCTTCTGACAGGCCAACTTCTTGAATAACTTCACGCGCACGTTTTTCAGCCTCTTCTTTGGTAGCCCCAAAATTAAGCGGTCCAAAAATAATGTCTTTTAAAACGGTCTCCTCAAATAATTGTGCTTCTGGGAACTGAAATACAATGCCTACACGGCGACGGATATCGCGTAATTTTTTTTGCTTTACACCGGCAATCATTTCACGATCAAAAAGCGTTATTTTTCCCTCAGTAGGGAGAAGAAGGGCATTTAAATGTTGGACGAGCGTTGATTTCCCGGACCCGGTATGTCCAATCACTGCTGTATAACTGCCTGTTTCAAAGGTCACATTCACATCCGTTAGCGCACGTTTTTCGAAAGGGCTATTTTTTTGATAACAGTATCCTACTTGCTCGAGTTTGATTCCCATAATAAATTTAACAGCTCTCCTTCCGATAAAACTGGCTCATCAATTGATATACCGTGACTTTTTAACTCGTCTTCTAACGAGACAATAAATGGCACGCCTAGACCTATTCGTTTCATTTCCTCAGTATCTTTAAAAATTTCTTTTGGGGTTCCTTCCTTGAAACGCTCCCCTTCATTCATCACAATTACACGATCAGCATACAGTACCTCATCTAGGTCATGCGTAATGGAAATAACCGTAATATCTTCCTTTTCTCTCAGCCTTCGAATGGTTTCCATCACTTCAGAACGACCTCTAGGGTCAAGCATGGAGGTAGCTTCATCAAGAATAATGACATCGGGTCTAAGGGCTAAAACGCCAGCAATCGCCACACGCTGTTTCTGACCGCCAGATAGTCGCGCCGGTTCGTGCAATTTATACTCTTCCATGCCCACTTCATGCAAAGCTTCTTTCACACGCTTCACCATATCATCATGTGGAATACCGTGATTCTCCAAACCAAAAGCCACATCATCTTGGACCGTTGCGCCAACAAATTGGTTATCCGGATTTTGAAACACCATCCCCACTTGTCTTCGAATGTCCCAAATTGTCTTTTCCGACAAAACATAATGCCCAATTTTAATTAAACCCTTTTCAGGAAAAAGCAGGCCGTTCAAAAGCCTCGCAAGCGTTGATTTCCCGGAGCCATTATGCCCAACAAGCGCCAACCATTCACCTTTTCCCACTGAAAAAGTGACATCATTCACCGCATAACTCGCCTCATCATCATATTTATAAAAAACGTGATCAATCTTCACAAAATCTTCTGCCATTATTCGCACCTCTCTTCTACAGGCTACACCTTATTCATTATAGTATAAAGCAGCACTTCACGCAAAGCCTCTTTTTGTAAAAAAGGGAGTCTTAAAAATCCGCCACATCCCCTACACCCCCGCCACTCTCCCGCCATCAAAATTGCTTTTTGGGAAAAACAAAAAAAACTCAAAGCGATGACTTTGAGTCCGGACAGAAATAAAAAAAAGCCTGCGCCCTCTTCGTTTTAAACAAAAGAAGGCGCACAGAGCTAGACAAGACAAGTTTCCTTGCTTATCATGACACTCTACTTGCTTTCATACATTTACTATTAAACTAACTCGATAATTACCATTGGTGCACCGTCACCACGACGAGGACCTTTTTTTATAAATACGAGTATATCCACCTTGACGATCAGCATAACGAGGTGCTACATCATCAAATAGTTTTTGAAGCGCGTATACCGCTTGGTTCTTGGTTTTTTCTTCACAGTTTCACCGTTTTTAGTTACGTCAACTTGTTTAACATCAGCAACTTCATGGCGAACAAAAGCAGCAGCTTGACGACGAGCGTGCAAGTCACCTTTTTTACCGGAAGTAATAAGTTTTTCAACAACTTTACGAATCTCTTTAGCGCGAGCTTCAGTTGTTTCGATACGTTCATGTACGATTAAATCCGTTGCAAGATCACGTAGTAACGCTTTACGTTGTGAGCTAGTACGGCCTAATTTTCTGTAACCCATGGAATTCCCTCCTTACTTTTCTATCAGTTTTCGTTTCTTAGACCTAAGCCAAGGTCAGCAAGTTTAACTTTAACTTCCTCAAGAGATTTACGACCCAAGTTACGAACTTTCATCATATCATCTTCTGATTTGTCAGCTAATTCTTGTACAGTGTTAATTCCAGCGCGTTTTAGACAGTTATAAGAACGAACGGATAGATCCAATTCTTCAATTGTCATTTCAAGCACTTTCTCTTTATGGCTTTCTTCTTTTTCAATCATGATTTCCGCTTTTTGAGCTTCATCTGTTAAGTTAACAAAGATACTCAAATGCTCAGAAAGAATTTTCGCACCAAGCGATACAGCTTCTTCTGGGCTAATGCTTCCATCTGTTAAAACGTCAAAAGTCAGCTTATCATAATTTGTCGATTGACCTACACGTGTATTTTCAACTTGATAATTCACGCGAATCACCGGAGAGAAAATAGAGTCTATTGGCAATACACCAATAGGCATACTTTCACGTTTGTTTTGATCAGCCGGTGTATAACCGCGACCACGAGTTGCATTTAAGCGTACGTGAAATTTAGCATTGTCGCTTAATGTTGCAATGTGAAGATCTGGATTTAAAATTTCAACATCACTGTCATAATTAATATCCCCAGCCGTTACGACACCAGGACCTTGCATATCTATTTCCAATGTTTTTTCTTCATCAGAGTAAACTTTAAGTGCAAGTTTTTTGATATTTAAAATCATTGTTGTCACATCTTCAACTACACCTTCAATAACAGAAAACTCATGCAATGCACCATCAATTTGAATCGAAGTGACTGCAGCACCTGGTAGTGAAGATAATAGAATACGACGTAAGGAGTTACCCAAAGTTGTACCATATCCACGCTCAAGTGGTTCTACAACAAACTTTCCATACTTGGCATCATCGCTGATCTCAATCGTCTCGATTTTTGGCTTTTCAATTTCGATCATTCAAATTTACCCTCCTTCAAAACGTCTTATTTCCTAAATCTAGTCGAACCTCTTTACAAGTTTAACAATCGAAGTATAAAGTGGCATAAGAAATACGACTACTTACACACGACGACGTTTTGGAGGACGACAACCATTGTGAGGAACTGGAGTTACATCTTTAATTGCTGTAACTTCTAGGCCTGCTGCTTGAAGAGCACGAATAGCTGCTTCACGACCAGCACCTGGACCTTTAACAGTTACTTCTAAAGTTTTTAAACCATGTTCTTGAGCTGATTTAGCTGCACTTTCAGCTGCCATTTGAGCTGCAAAAGGAGTAGATTTACGAGAACCTTTAAATCCTAAAGCACCAGCGCTAGACCAAGCTAAAGCATTACCATGTGTGTCAGTAATCATTACAATCGTATTATTAAATGTAGAACGAATGTGTGCAATACCGCTTTCGATATTCTTTTTCACACGACGTTTACGAGTATTTGTTTTACGTGCCATTCACTTACTACCTCCTTTACTAACTTATTATTTCTTCTTACCTGCAACAGTCTTAGAAGGACCTTTACGAGTACGAGCATTATTTTTAGTATTTTGTCCACGAACTGGAAGCCCACGACGGTGACGCATACCACGGTAAGAACCGATTTCAATTAGACGTTTAATGTTTAAGTTTACTTCACGACGAAGATCACCTTCTACTTTAATACGGTCAACAATTTCACGGATTTTACCTAATTCTTCTTCTGTTAAATCACGAGTACGAGTATCTTCTGAAACGCCTGCTTCTTTCAAAACTTGGATAGCAGTTTGTTTACCAATACCATAAATGTAAGTCAGGGAAATAACAATACGTTTTTCACGTGGAACGTCCACACCTGCAATACGTGCCATTTAGTCAAGCACCTCCTTATATTATCCTTGTTTTTGCTTATGTTTAGGGTTTTCACAAATTACCATTACTTTACCTTTACGACGAATAACTTTACATTTTTCGCACATTGGTTTCACAGATGGTCTTACTTTCATATTCCATATACCTCCTTGTTTATTAGAGAAAATGTCTCTATAAACCGATACTTACTAAGCTGGCGAACCAGACCGGTATATAAATTCAATTTCAGCGTGCAAATTATTTAAAACGATAAGTGATTCTTCCACGAGTTAAATCATACGGGGAAAGCTCAACTGTCACTTTGTCCCCAGGTAAAATACGGATGTAGTGCATACGAATTTTACCAGAAACAGTGGCAAGCACTTTATGACCATTTTCGAGTTCAACATTGAACATCGCGTTTGGTAAAGTTTCTTGAACAACGCCTTCCACTTCGATTACATCTTCTTTAGCCATATGTTCGCTACCTCCTTCTCGGTTACTAGACCACTTGGTTACTAATATTTTATCAGTGTAAAACTTGATTACATGAAAAAACGGTAAACAAGCCAAAACTCGTCGCATATTTGCAACGTTTTTGGTGTTTTTAGACAACCCACAAAGTGAATCCGTAATGCCGAGGTTTTGAGTAAACAAACTCAAAGTTAAAGCTCGATATAATCTTTCGGATGATCTTCAAATGGTTCTCTCGTTCATCATGATTTGCTATGATGCTTTAATTCCACTGCCAATTATCCATTATACTACAATCCAATTGAATTTGCACGTATTAATTGATAGCAGGGTCAAGCTCTTTCCACGCTTAGAAAGAAGCAAGAATTTTGTCCACATCCGCAAAAACGTCGTTGATATCTTGTTCACCGTTTACGCTGTGAAGCTTACCTGTTTCTTTGTAGAAATTAAGAAGAGGTTCAGTTTGTTTCATATTGACATTCAGGCGATTTTCAACAGTTTCTTTTTTATCATCTTCACGTTGATAAAGTTCGGTTCCATCTACATCGCATTTACCTGCAACTTTAGGTGGGTTATAAATTTCATGATACGTACGGCCACAAGTCTTACAAATCCAACGGCCTGTGAGGCGTTTCATTAAAATTTCTTTATCGACGTTAATATTGATAACTGCATCAAGTTCTGTTCCAAAATCTTTCAATATATTCCCTAACTCTTCAGCTTGAGCCACTGTACGTGGGAAGCCATCTAATAGAAAACCTTTTTTTGCATCATCTTGCGCTAAACGCTCGCGAACAATACCATTTGTTACATCATCAGGAACTAAATCACCTTTATCCATAAAAGATTTTGCTTTTAGTCCTAATTCTGTTTCATTTTTCATCGCTTGGCGGAACATATCCCCTGTAGAAATATGAGGGATATTATATTTTTCAACAATTTTCTCAGCTTGAGTACCTTTACCAGCTCCTGGTAGTCCCATTAATACTAATTTCAACTGTTTCGCTCCTCGGCTACGCGCAGGGGCCCTGCTAGGTCAATCCTAAGCAAGTGCCTGCGTGTTATTTGATGAATCCTCGATAATTCCGCTTAACAAGTTGACCTTCAAGTTGTTTCGTTGTATCAAGAGCTACACCGATTACAATTAGAAGACTTGTACCACCGATTGCGAGCGTTTGAGGAAGACCAAAAGCGGTCGTACCGATAGTCGGAATTACAGCAACTGCCGCTAGGAAAAGGGCACCAACAAATGTTAGACGGTACAGTACCGAAGTAAGATATGCTTGTGTCTCTCTACCCGGACGTTTACTAGGGATATATCCACCTTGCTTCTTCAAATTGTCAGCCACTTTTTCAGGGTTAACTTGAATGAAAGCATAGAAATAAGTGAATGCGATAATAAGTGCTACATATAAAATCATACCGATTGGTTTCGTATAATCAAAAACATTTTTAAGCACGGCTACAACTTGATTACTACTATCAAAGAAAGTAAGAATCGTTTGTGGTGTAATAATAAACGCACTCGCAAAGATTACTGGAATAACCCCAGCAGAGTTAAGTTTAAGTGGCAAATGAGTTGCCTGTGCACCAGCTTGTTTATTGCCTGCAACACGTTTTGAATATTGAATCGGGATTTTACGTAAAGCTTGTTGGAAGTAGATTACTACTACTACGATTAGAAGTGCAGCTAATGCAATTCCAGCAAGAACTAAAATATGAAGGAAAAGCTGATCGCCAGCCCCTTCGATTTGTTGTACATAAACTTGACGAACACCGTCAGGAATACGCGCAACGATACCTGCAAAGATAATAATGGATACACCATTACCAACACCTTTGACGGTAATTTGTTCCCCTAACCACATAAGGAACATTGTACCGGTTGTTAGTACAATCGCAATTGTGATGTACATTGGAATTGACGCATTAAAAATCAAAGTAGACCCAGAAAGTCTGTTAAAGCCATAAGCCATACCAAACGCTTCGACTAAACCTAAAATGATAGTTAAGTAACGAGTAAGTTGATTGAGTTTTTTACGACCCATTTCCCCTTGCTTCGCCCATTCCGTAAGTTTCGGAACAACATCCATTTGTAATAGTTGAACGATGATGGATGCCGTAATGTACGGCATAACACCCATTGCTAAAACGGAAAAGTTTTTTAAGGCCCCACCGTTAAAGGTATTTAGAAAGCCGAAAATCCCGCCTTCCATCGTTTGTTGCAATGCAGCAGCATTCACCCCAGGCACGGGTACGAATGTTCCTACACGGAAAATGATTAACATTGCAATTGTGAAAAGAATTTTTTTACGGATATCAGCTACTCTAAAGAAGTTGACTAACGTCGAAAACATTAGATCACCTCAGTTTTCCCACCAGCTGCTTCGATAGCTTCCTTAGCTGCTGTGGAAAATTTATTTGCTTTCACTGTAAGTTTTTTCTCAATTGATCCATTTGAAAGAATCTTGATACCAGATTTTGCATTACGCACAATACCAGTTTCAATTAATAATTCAGGTGTTACTTCTGTACCATCTTCAAAGCGATTTAAAACATCTAAATTCACAACTGCGAATTCTTTACGGTTGATGTTCGTAAATCCACGTTTTGGTATACGGCGGAATAATGGTAGTTGTCCACCTTCAAAACCTAAACGTACACCGCCGCCGGAACGAGCTTTTTGCCCTTTATGTCCACGACCGGAAGTTTTACCGTTACCAGAGCCTGTACCACGACCAACACGATTACGCTCTTTACGAGAACCTTCAGCAGGTTTAAGTTCGTGTAGTTTCATGTCAAGCACCTCCTCCTAATTCTAGTTTATTACAATAAAAAATTTCGCTTAAACTTCTTTAACGTCCAGAAGATGACTAACTTTGTTAATCATCCCACGAATTGCAGGATTATCTTCTTTAACGACAACGGAATTTGTTTTACCAAGACCTAAAGCTTGAACAGTTTTACGTTGTGGTTCGGGACGACCGATTAAGCTACGTTTTAGAGTGATTTCTAATTTAGCCATAATGATAATTCCCTCCTTATCCTAGCAATTCTTCTACAGTTTTGCCGCGAAGTTTTGCAACTTCTTCAGCTTTTTTAAGTTGTTTGATACCGTCAATTGTAGCACGAACCATGTTGATAGGTGTATTTGATCCAAGTGATTTGGATGATACATCTGCAACACCAGCAAGCTCAAGTACGGCACGAACAGGACCACCAGCAGTTACACCAGAACCGGCGCTTGCAGGTTTAAGAAGGATTTCTCCTCCACCGAAGTGACCTACAACTGTATGTGGAATTGTTGTATCAACAGTTGGTACGAATACCATGTTTTTCTTAGCGTCTTCAACAGCTTTACGAATAGCATCTGGAACTTCTTGTGCTTTACCAGTACCGAAGCCCACGTGACCGTTTTTATCACCAACAACAACAAGTGCTGTGAAGCGGAAACGACGACCACCTTTAACTACTTTAGCAACACGGTTGATTGTAACAACGCGTTCTTCTAAATCTAATTTGTTTCCATCAATAATTTCAGCCATGCAAGGTTTCCCTCCTTCTTATTAGAATTGTAATCCGTTTTCACGTGCAGCTTCAGCAAGAGCTTTTACGCGACCATGATATAAGTAACCTCCGCGGTCAAATACAACAGCAGAAATACCTTTTTCAGAAGCACGTTTTGCGACTAATTCGCCAACTTTGCTAGCAGCGTCAACTTTTGATTCGCTAGCTGCGAAATCTTTATCTAAATTCGATGCACTTACAAGTGTTACGCCATTTACATCATCAATTAATTGAGCATAAATGTTTTTATTAGAACGGAAAACGTTTAAACGTGGACGACTTTCAGTTCCAGTAATTTTAGCACGAACACGAGCATGTCTCTTTTTACGAACTTTATTTTTGTCGATTTTGGTAATCACACGACTCACCTCTTCTCTAATAGCCTATGCGGCATTATTTACCAGTTTTACCTTCTTTACGGCGTACATATTCGCTTCATAACGGATACCTTTACCTTTATACGGTTCAGGCGGACGTACAGCGCGAATATTAGCAGCTAATTCACCAACGTGTTCTTTATTGAAGCCTTTAACGATAATTTTCGTATTAGCAGGAACATCAATTTCTACACCTTTTGGCGCTTCGAATTCTACTGGATGAGAGTAACCTACGTTAAGAACAAGCTTTGAACCTTGTTTTTGTGCACGGTAACCGACACCGATTAATTCTAAAGTTTTTTCGTAACCTTCAGATACTCCGACAACCATATTATTTAAGATTGCACGAGTCGTACCATGAAGAGCACGATGAGTTTTATTATCAGATGGACGGGAAATATTAATTTCGCTTCCTTCAATATCAATTTTAATGTCTGGGTTAAACTCTTTAACAAGTTCACCTTTGGGACCTTTAACTGTAGCCTTACCTCCGTCAAGTGTAACAGTTACACCAGCAGGAATTGTAATAGGCTTTTTACCGATACGGGACATTTATCGCACCTCCTTGTGTTATATATTTCTTACCAAACGTATGCTAGAACTTCTCCGCCAACTTGTTTAGCGCGAGCTTCTTTGTCAGTTAAAACGCCTTGAGAAGTTGATACGATTGCGATACCAAGACCATTAAGGACTTTAGGCACCTCATTTGATTTAGCGTATACACGCAGACCTGGTTTACTGATACGTTTCAAACCAGTGATTACACGTTCGCCAGACGGACTATATTTTAAGAAAACACGAATAGTGCCTTGTTTGTCGTCTTCGATATACTCAACATCGCGTACAAAACCTTCACGTTTCAGGATTTCAGCGATTTCTTTCTTGATTTTAGACGCAGGTAATTCTAATTTATCATGCTTTACCATGTTCGCATTACGGATACGAGTTAGAAAATCTGCAATTGGATCTGTCATCACCATGTGTAATTACCCTCCTTCCTTAAACTTTAACTTACCAGCTTGCTTTTTTAACGCCGGGAATTTGACCTTTATAGGCAAGTTCACGGAAACAAATACGGCATAATTTGAATTTGCGAATAACGGAATGTGGACGTCCACAACGTTCGCAACGAGTATACGCTTGAACTGCGAATTTTGGTTCGCGTTTTTGCTTAGCGATCATTGACTTTTTAGCCACGTTTTCGCCTCCCTACTTTTATTATTGATTATTTTTGAAACGGCATTCCAGCAAGAGATAATAACTCGCGGGATTCTTCATCAGTTTTGGCAGTTGTAACAATAACTACATCCATACCTCGAACTTTAGATACTTGATCATAATCAATTTCAGGGAAAATTAATTGTTCTCTCACACCCAGCGTATAGTTTCCACGGCCGTCGAAAGCTTTTTTCGAAACACCACGGAAGTCACGTACACGTGGAAGTGAAACAGTAATTAATTTGTCTAAGAAATCATACATACGCTCACCACGAAGCGTTACTTTAGCACCGATTGGCATTCCTTCACGAAGACGGAAACCAGCGATAGAGTTTTTTGCTTTTGTGATTACAGGTTTTTGACCAGTGATTAAAGCTAATTCTTCAACAGCACTGTCTAAAACTTTAGCGTTTGCTACTGCGTCACCAACACCAGTGTTGATTACGATTTTTTCAATTTTTGGTACTTCCATTACGGAAGAATAGTTAAACTTGCTCATCATAGCAGGAACAATTTCCTTAAGATAGCGATCTTTAAGGCGATTCATGTAATGTTGCCTCCTTCCTCAAATACTTATTTATCGATTACTTCACCGGATTTTTTAGCTACACGTACTTTTTTATCGCCTTTTACTTCATAGCCTACACGAGTAGGTTCACCAGTTTTAGGGTCGATAAGCATTACGTTAGATACGTGAATTGGTGCCTCAACATTCAAGATTCCACCTTGTGGATTGATGTTGGAAGGTTTCGTATGTTTTTTCACCATGTTAATTCCTTCAACAATTACACGATCTTTTTTTGGAAATGCAGCAAGGATTTTGCCGGATTTGCCTTTATCTTTACCAGTAATAACTTGTACTTTATCACCTTTTTTGACATGCATAAGTCTTAGCACCTCCTTGGTTTGAAACTTGTTTTTTAAAGAACTTCTGGAGCTAAAGAAACGATCTTCATAAAGTTGTTTTCACGAAGTTCGCGAGCAACAGGTCCAAAAATACGTGTTCCACGAGGACTTTTATCATCACGGATAATGACACATGCATTTTCATCAAATTTGATGTAAGAACCATCTTGACGACGTGCTCCACTCTTAGTACGAACGATTACTGCTTTAACAACTTCACCTTTTTTGACAACGCCGCCTGGTGTTGCTTGTTTAACGGTACACACGACAACATCGCCAATGTTAGCAGTTTTGCGTCCTGATCCACCTAGCACTTTAATAGTTAGCACTTCACGCGCGCCAGAGTTATCAGCCACTTTCATACGACTTTCTTGTTGAATCATTAGGACACCCTCCTTCCAGAATAACGGGTAAGAAATAATTTCTTATTTTTATAATAAACGTTAGATAATTACTGCTTCTTCTACTACATCAATTAAACGGAAGCGTTTAGTTGCGGATAGTGGACGAGTTTCCATGATACGAACGATATCGCCAGCTTTAGCAGTGTTATTTTCATCATGCGCTTTGAACTTTTTCGAATACTTAACGCGTTTACCATACAAACCATGCTTTTTGTATGTTTCAACTACTACAGTGATTGTTTTATCCATTTTGTCGGATACTACGCGGCCTGTATAGATTTTACGTTGATTACGATCAGCCATGCATTAAAACCTCCTTACGATTTTCTTTTTAAGCAAGTTCTCTTTCTTTAACAATTGTTTTCATACGCGCGATAGACTTACGTACTTCTCTAATACGTGCAGTGTTTTCCAATTGTCCTGTAGCTAATTGAAAGCGCAGGTTGAAAAGCTCTTCTTTTAGCGCTTTTTCTTGATCTTTAATTTCGGTAGTGGATAATTCACGAATATCATTAGCTTTCATTTGCTTCACCACCAATTTCTTCACGTTTTACGATCTTAGTTTTGACCGGCAGTTTGTGTGACGCAAGACGTAACGCTTCACGCGCAACTTCTTCAGGTACACCTGCGATTTCGAACATAATTTTGCCACGTTTAACTGGACTTACCCAGCCTTCCGGAGCACCTTTACCTTTACCCATCCGAACCCCGATTGGTTTAGAAGTGTAAGATTTATGAGGGAAAATTTTAATCCAAACTTTACCGCCACGTTTCATGTAACGCGTCATAGCGATACGAGCAGCTTCGATTTGACGGTTAGTAATCCAAGAAGCTTCCACTGCTTGAAGACCATATTCACCAAATGCTACTTCAGTTCCGCCTTTTGCACGTCCACGCATGTTACCACGAAACTCACGACGATATTTAACTCGTTTTGGAACTAACATTATTATTTTCCTCCTTCCACATTGTTTTTCTTCGTAGGAAGGACTTCACCGCGATAAATCCAAACTTTAACGCCTAATTTACCGTAAGTTGTGTCAGCTTCTTCCCATGCGTAGTCAATATCTGCACGCAATGTATGAAGAGGTACTGTTCCTTCGCTATAGTGTTCAGCACGAGCGATATCTGCTCCGCCAAGACGACCAGAAACTTGAGTTTTAATTCCTTTTGCTCCTGCACGCATAGTACGTTGAATAGCTTGTTTTTGCGCACGACGGAAAGAAACACGTCCTTCAAGTTGTCTAGCAATATTTTCTGCAACAAGTTTAGCGTCTAAATCAGCACGTTTAATTTCAACGATATTGATGTGTACGCGTTTGCCTGTTAATTCGTTTAGTGATTTACGAAGTGCTTCAACTTCAGAACCACCTTTACCAATTACCATACCAGGTTTAGCAGTGTGAATTGTAATGTTTACACGATTAGCTGCACGTTCGATTTCAACGCGTGAAACAGAAGCATCAGCAAGACGTTTTGCGATAAAATCACGAATGCGTAAATCTTCATGTAAGAAGTCCGCATATTCTTTTTCAGCGTACCATTTAGAATCCCAGTCACGAATGACACCGATACGCATACCTATTGGATGTACTTTTTGACCCAACGTTATCCCTCCTTCACTTCTGATACCACAACAGTGATGTGGCTAGTACGTTTATTAATTGCACTTGCACGACCTTGTGCACGTGGACGGAAACGTTTAAGTGTTGGACCTTCATCTACGAAAGCTTCAGATACAACTAAACTATTCACGTCTAAATCATAATTATGCTCAGCGTTAGCCATAGCAGATTTTAATACTTTTTCAATAATTGGTGAAGCCGCTTTTGGAGTAAACTTCAAAATTGCGATTGCTTCGCCTACTTGCTTACCTCGGATTAAATCAATAACGATTCTCGCTTTACGAGGAGCAATACGTACCGTTTTGGCAACGGCTTTTGCGCTTGTCACTTCATTTGCCATTTAGATAGCCTCCTCTCGAATTATCGTCTAGTTTTCTTATCGTCTGCCGCGTGGCCACGGTAAGTACGAGTTGGTGCAAATTCACCTAATTTATGTCCTACCATATCTTCTTGGATATAAACAGGAACGTGTTTACGTCCATCATATACAGCGATTGTTTGACCTACAAATACTGGGAAAATTGTGGAACGACGAGACCAAGTTTTGATAACTTGTTTTTTGTCGCTTTCGTTAGCAGCTTCCACTTTCTTCATCAAGTGATCATCGACAAAAGGTCCTTTTTTCAAACTACGACCCATGACGGAACCTCCCTTCGTATAGTCAGGCAGCTCGGAGCATTTCTCCGTGCTGTCCTGCTAACTTTAATTTAGTCATATTAATCCAGATATTATTTACCTTTACGACGACGTACGATAAATTTATCGGAGTTATTGTTTTTCTTACGTGTTTTGTAACCAAGAGTTGGTTTACCCCATGGTGACATTGGAGATTTACGTCCGATCGGAGCTTTACCTTCACCACCACCGTGCGGGTGATCGTTAGGGTTCATAACAGAACCACGAACAGTTGGGCGTTTGCCTAACCAGCGGCTACGTCCAGCTTTACCAATATTGATAAGTTCGTGTTGTTCATTACCAACTTGACCGATAGTAGCACGGCAAGTAGCAAGAATCATACGAACTTCACCAGAATTAAGACGAATCAGAACGTATTTTCCTTCTTTACCAAGCACTTGTGCACTTGTTCCAGCAGAACGAACTAATTGTCCGCCTTTACCAGGTTTCAATTCGATATTGTGGATAACTGTACCCACTGGAATATCTTTTAATTCTAAAGCATTACCAACTTTGATGTCAGCTTCTGCTCCAGAGTAAATTGTTTGGCCTACTTCTAGACCTTTAGCTGCGATGATGTAGCGTTTTTCTCCATCAGCGTAGTTGATTAACGCAATATTCGCAGAGCGGTTAGGATCATATTCGATTGTTGCAACACGACCGGGAACGCCATCTTTATTACGTTTGAAATCGATCACACGGTATTGACGTTTATGGCCGCCACCGTGATGACGAACAGTTAACTTACCTTGGTTGTTACGACCAGCCTTCTTTTTCATAGGACGTAGTAAAGATTTTTCTGGAGTACTTGTTGTAATCTCAGCAAAATCAGAACTTGTCATATGACGGCGGCCGTTTGTGGTAGGTTTGTACTTTTTAATCGCCATTTTTTTCCCTCCTCGTTAGATTTTTTTATTCTAAACGTTCGTTTTAAACTTCAAAAAGTTGAATTTCTTTACTGTCAGCACTAAGTGTAACAATCGCTTTACGGCGTTTGTTTGTGTAGCCAACGTAACGACCCATGCGTTTCTTTTTACCTTTGTAGTTCATAACGTTCACTTTTACAACGTCAACTTCAAAAATTTCTTCAATCGCATGTTTAATTTGAGATTTTGTCGCGCGAGTGTCTACTTCAAAAGTATATTTCTTGTCATCAAGAATACTTGTAGATTCCTCTGTTACGACTGGGCGCTTAATGATATCGCGTGCATCCATTACGCAAGCACCTCCTCTATCTTTTGAACAGCTGCTTTAGTTACGATTAATTTATCGTGACTAGCAACTTCTAGTACTGAGATACTTTCAGCTGGAATAACTGTAATGCCTTGAATATTACGTGCAGATAATTCTACATTATCACTTTCAGAAGCAACTACAATCAGAGCTTTAGAATCTACAGAGATATTTTTGAGGAAAGCCGCAAAATCTTTTGTTTTAGGCGCATCAAACGCTAAGTTTTCAAGCACAACGATGTTCTCGTCTTGTACTTTAGAAGATAGGATTGATTTAATCGCTAAACGGCGAACTTTCTTCGGTAATTTATATGCATATGAACGAGGTGTTGGGCCGAATACGACACCACCTCCACGCCATTGCGGGGAACGAATCGAACCTTGACGGGCACGACCTGTACCTTTTTGACGCCATGGTTTACGTCCACCACCACGTACTTCAGAACGATTTTTTACTTTATGAGTTCCTTGACGCAAGGAAGCTCGTTGGCTCAAAATCACATCAACAACCACTTTTTCGTTCGGTTCAATACCGAAGATAGCATCATTTAATGTAATTTCGCCTGCTTTAGAACCATCTTGTTTAAGTAAGCTTAGTTTTGGCATTCGTTAGTCCTCCTTTCCAAATAAATTATTTTGCTTTAATAGCAGTTTTAATTTGAACTAATGATTTTTTCGCACCAGGAACGTTACCTTTAATTAAAAGTAAGTTCTTTTCTGCGTCTACTTTAACGATTTCCAAGTTTTGGATTGTGATTTGATTTCCACCCATACGACCTGGAAGTAGTTTATTTTTGAAAACACGGTTAGGTGCTACAGGACCCATTGAACCAGGGCGACGATGGTAACGAGAACCGTGAGCCATTGGCCCGCGTGATTGTCCGTGGCGTTTAATTACACCTTGGAACCCTTTACCTTTCGATACGCCTGTCGCGTCGATGATGTCACCTTCTGCGAATACGTCTACTTTTACTTCAGAACCAATCTCATACTCGTCTAAGTTAACATCGCGGAATTCGCGAATGAAGCGCTTAGGAGTAGTATTGGCTTTTGCTACATGACCTTTTTCGGGTTTGTTTGATAAAACTTCACGCTTGTCTTCGAAGCCGATTTGAACTGCTTCGTAGCCGTCAGTTTCAACAGTTTTCTTTTGAAGTACAACATTGTTAGCCGCTTCAATTACTGTTACTGGAATTAATTCTCCATTTTCAGTGAAAACTTGAGTCATCCCTACTTTTCTACCTAAGATTCCTTTGGTCATGAGTCACACCTCCTGTTAATAGTTAATTTTTTTGTCGGGCAATCTTGCCCAAGTGTTTATTAAAGTTTAATTTCGATATCTACACCGCTTGGCAAGTCTAAACGCATCAAGCTATCCACAGTTTGTGGTGTCGGATTAACGATGTCGATTAAACGTTTATGCGTACGCATTTCGAATTGTTCGCGCGAATCTTTATATTTGTGAACCGCACGTAAAACTGTGTATACAGATTTCTCTGTCGGAAGTGGAATCGGACCAGATACAGAAGCACCAGAACGTTTCGCAGTTTCCACAATCTTTTCAGCTGATTGATCTAAAATACGGTGATCATAAGCCTTTAAACGAATACGAATTTTTTGTTTTGCCATTATTTTCCCTCCTTCTCGCCTACTTTTAAAATAGACATTCTCCGTAGAAATTACCTGAGTACCCGCCATGGCAAAGCGGCCGGGTGTGTCAGCAACCTTCCACTTCATCACATCTTGCGCCCCAACAGATTAGGGGTGCTCACACAAAAGGGCAGACGGATGCCTACTCATTTGCACTTTATCTATTATACACGGGTTCCCCCTTGATATCAACCGCTTTTCGAAAAAAGTTTGACTTTATTTTCATAGCGAAACAGGCGTTCGTTATATGGGCCATTAAAATGGGAGGGTGCACAAAAGAACAAGCAGGTAAAAGCGCCGCAGCAGGTATAATTTAAATATCGTTTAATTTTAATATTATATAGAAGAAACTGGAGGGATTTGTACTCCGGGTGTGGATACAAGGACAGATTTTTTTGGCATCGTTTACGCTATACAAAGCAAAATAGAGCTATTCAAACGGGCAAGGAGGATGATTAAAAAAAGAGCCAAAACGGCTCTTTTTGCGGAGTTTGGGTGATTATTTTTTTATAAACCTAGAGGATCCATGATGCTATACGTTGTTTTCGCATCATTGTCTGAACCGAATAGGACATTCCAGTTGATTAAGTTTGTGTTTTGCACATTTTGACCCATAAAGCGGTAGCGGCTTGCTGTATCTTTCGCACGAGGAATGTGCATGCCTGTTTCATTAATGACTTTCCCAAGATCAATATTCACATCCACTAGAATACGTGATTCTACTATGTAAGAAAAGCGCGGATTTTTGAAGATTAATGTGTTATCTTCTACATAAAAATCTTGTTGCATATAGTTGTATTTCTTCATAGTAATCCCTGTTGCTTTCTGTCTAAACTTGGCTGTAACAGCTTTTTTAAAAGAATCTGTTTTACTAATTTGTTCAAACTCTTGCGGTAGTTTTAGCGTGTAGTAGGTTTGGTCAGCCAGTCCCCCACCAAAACCATATTGCGCATAATAATTAAGTGATAAAACGCCAATTGCGTTATTTTTCGCATCATATTTAATACCAGATGTCGCTGCCGTCCCGTTGATTTTTAGAACCCCGCGTTCATATACTGAAATACCACGTGATTCGACTTTCTCTACTGCTTCTGCTTGTGTTCCAGCAGGTAACGCCATAACCATCATACCCGCAACAAGTACAGGCGTTATCATCATTTTTGCTAATTTCTTTTTATTCATCTTTTTTAACACTCCTTCTTTTTTTGCCCCTCATCCTCCGCAAAAACATTATACTTTAAACCTATAACCATGGCAATAGACCCTATTTTTCTGATTATTATGCGGAATTTTGTGAAATCGTACACATAAAATTCATAAAGCTACTGCTTTTAGAGTTCTAAACTGTAGCTTTACATACTCAATTTTAGAAACGTATACGTGTTACCTAGCGATATTGCACAATAAAATACCGCATTGCGTGCAATACAAACTAAAAAAAAATCTAAAAAACCTTCAAAAAGAAAGATTTTTAGATTTTATGCGCGCAATATGACAAGTAGTGCAGTTAGTAAAACAAGAACTAATAAGGCCACAACATCTATCCAGTGAAAATGTAGTATTTTAAAGCGCGTTCTTCCCTCATCACCGCGATATCCACGCGCTTCCATAGCATCCGCGAGCTCCTCCGCCCGGTTAAACGAACTTACAAAAAGGGGAATAAAAATCGGAACGACTACCTTCATCTGCTCAAATAAATTTCCTTCTCCAAATTCGACACCTCTTGCGCGCTGAGCTTTCATAATTTTATCCGTTTCTTCCATTAATGTTGGAATAAAACGCAAAGCGACAGATAGCATAAGCGCAATATCCTGAACAGGCATTTTAAGATACTTAAATGGTTGTAAAAGATATGCTATCGCATCGGTTAAATCCATAGGGGTAGTGGTAAGCGTGATAGCTGTAGATAAGATGATGATAAGCGTGAAGCGGATAAACACATAGATTCCATTAATAATACCAAAAGACGAAATCGTAATCGGACCAAAATCTAAGTAAATTACACCACCGCTCGTAAATAGCATTTGCATCATGACAGTGAACAAAATAAGCCAAATGAGCGGTTTTACACCTTTGATAAAAACTTTAATTTTGATTCCCGTCATCATAATGACCATTAGCGTAAATAAAATCATTAGGGCATACGTTGCTATATTATTGGCTAAAAATAGGATACCAATAAAATAAAAACCTGCCACAAGTTTTGTTCGCGCATCTAGCGCGTGGATGAGTGACTGCCCTGGAACAAAACGGCCAAATATCAGTTTATCGATCATTTATCTTCACTCCCCTTCTAATCACACAAAATAATTTATCAAAACACTAACAGCCATTAAAACGGTGAGCGTCGCGTTTATCATGACAAAATTTTTAATACCGATTACAAACGTTTTCGCCTTTACCTGTTCTTTGTTGAATTTTTTCAAATTGTTGTATACTGGTACAATGACAATAAGAGAAAGAAGCATAACTGGGTGTAAGTAACCTAAAGCTACGGCTACCACTACAGCTAAAAATGAAGCGTAATAAAGCACGTTGAACAAGAGGACACCCATTTTTCTTCCAATATAATAAGGAAGTGTATAGCGGTGGTTGCGAATATCTTCATCGAGATCGCATAAATTATTGGCGAGCATTATGTTCGCAATTGTGAACATACAAGGGATTGAAACGACTGCAATTTGAATGATTTCAAGCAAATTGACCCGAATATCAACCCATTCCCCGCGAAGTAGCAAATTCGCAATTCCGGCATCATAGGCGTTCACGTAAACAGCGAGGAAAAAAATGCCAAACCCCATCGTAACTCCAGAAAAAATTTCGCCAAGT
Organism: Listeria fleischmannii subsp. fleischmannii LU2006-1; assembly: GCF_000344175.1. Taxonomy (GTDB): domain Bacteria; phylum Bacillota; class Bacilli; order Lactobacillales; family Listeriaceae; genus Listeria; species Listeria fleischmannii. The sequence goes on from NZ_ALWW01000018.1 coordinate 25,315, forward strand.
GGCATACGCGAGAGCGGCACTGGCCCGAAAGTGTACAAAATCCCAATACAAAAACAAACAAAACCAATTAAAAGAACGAGCAAATCCGTTCGAAACACAAGCCAAACCCCTAAGCCTGTTGCGATGAAAAACATCGCAAAAATCAAAATGATGACCGCGAGTTCCGGGATTTCCTTCTGCCCAATTATATTACTTGTTTTTCGAAAATCATAGTCATGGTTATTCGTCGCCTTTCGGTAGTCCATGTAATTATTGATTGCCGTTGTAGTTAAATCAAAAATCAGCATGGCTAGGAAAAAAATAATTGTATTTTCCAAGTTAAAAACATGATACTCATAAAGCACGTATAGCGTTCCAAGCATAAACGGATATACGCTCGCAATTTTCGTTCGAATCTCTACAAGTTCTAAAAACGTTCGAAAAGACAATTATTTCGCCCCCTTTTCATCTAACTCCGCCATTTTAAACGACTTATCTGTAAGTTTAAATTGATCTTTCAAGCCGTCCGTGACGTAAACTTTTTTATCTTTAGTGACAAAAATAGCTTCCACATCCGAGAATGTATCCACATAGTCCATGCCACCTTTTACACCCTTAATGAAAACAGCCGTTGAGAGTCCGTCCCCATCAATCGATTTTTTCGAGACAATACTAACGCCAGCAAGTTCATTGTTAAATGGATAGCCTGTAAACGGACTTAAAATGTGATGGTATTTTACTCCGTCAAGTTCTAAATAACGTTCATAAATGCCCGATGTCACAACTGACACATCCGAGCCAGGCAACTTCCCAATTGATTTCCCGCGAGCTTCAAACGGATTTTGAATGCCAATCGTCCAATCGCCACCTTTAGGATTATCCCCACGCACAAAAATATTTCCGCCTAAATCTATAATAGCAGAAGTAACACCTTGCTTTTTCATCACCTTATTGACCTCATCAGCAATATATCCTTTTGCAATACCGCCAAGATCAAGCGCCATTCCTTTTTCAGGTAAATAAATCGTTTGATTCGCCTCATTCATTTCTACTTTTTTATAGTCAATGAGCGGTAATACCTGCTTAATTTCAGCTTCTGTTGGTTTTTTTGCATCCGGAAAACCAATATGCCATAAATCTGTCAGCGGCCCTACAGTAATATCAAAATCCCCAAAAGAGGCCTTGCTATATTGAATACCTTCCTTAACAAGATAAAACATATCGGGTGTGACCTCAACAGGTTTTATCCCAGCATTTTGATTCACCTTATCAATTTCCGACTTCCCCGCGTCACTAGTCGTAATTTCAGCAGCCAGCGTCTTTATGCGATCAAAACTTTTATCGATGGCCTGTTCTTTGCCTTTATCGTAAACTTTTAGCGTGACCACTGTCCCCATTAAAAATTCAGTTTTTGAATAGGGTTGGTCGAGCAATTCCACTTGCCCCTCTTTATTCGAGCATGCACTTAATAATAAAATAAAAATAAGTCCTATAAAAAAACGTTTTTTTTCATGTGCGAACACCTTTCAAAACTTTCTATCGCCTTTAACTATAGCGCAAAATCAATTCTAGCGCTATACTAAAACACCCTTAAAGTTTGCATAAACTTTAAGGGTGTCACAGTCATTTAACATCGTTTACTAAAATTTATTCTTCATCAACTTTGTTATAAACTTTAATTGTATCAGTGTCGCCATTTTGAGCGGCATTTTCAAGTTGTGCAGCGTAAATTCTGAATTGGTTAGAAGAATTTGTAGCACCAGAAACAGTATCTACTTCAGCAGGACTTTGTTTGTCAACTAAAGATTTATTTAATGCTGGAATATATTCTTTTGGACCAGTACCGGATTTTTCTTTCATATTCTTTTCATAGTCAGCATCGTCTGTTTTCTTTTGACCATCTTTATTTACATAGTTATAGTCAGAAGTTGCGATTTTACCATCTTTAACTTCCATCGCGAAAACAACGCGGTATCCGTGTGCATAATTTTGTTCTTCAAGATTATATTTACCGTCTTTCATATCAGCACCATTGTTGATAGAAATAGTAGTAGTATCCGCGCGTTGTGCAGCTTGGATTAATTGGTTAGCGTAATTAATGAATGTTTCAGAAGAATGAGTTGCTCCTGTTACAATATCAACGCCAGATGCAGATTGAGATTTAACTAATGCATCGCTTAATTGTTTTAAATATTCTTGCGGGCCAGTACCCACTTTGTCTTTCATTGCTTTTTCATAGTCAGCGTCTTCAGATTTCAAATCGCCATCTTTATTTTTGTAGTCATAGCTAGCTTTTGTAATTTTGCCATCTTTAACTTCGATTGATGCAAAAGCTTTCCAACCTTTATCATCAAAATTCTTTTCTTCTAGTTTGTAAGTTCCATCAGTCATTGTACCGTCAGTTTTAGCTTCGGTTTTTTTCGTTTCAGACTGCTTAGGCTCCTCACTAGATTTTTTGTCAGAACTATTATCGTTCCCACAAGCCACCAATAACATACTGGACGCTACAACAGCTGTAATGCCCATAGCCACTTTTTTCAATTCCATAATTTGCTCCCACCTTTTGGTTTAATTAAAATGTTTGTGATATCACGAGCAATATAAAATACACTGCGAAAGCGATATCACGATTACATACAAATAATAACATCTGGTACGCTATTTGTCTAGACTAAGTAAAATTACTTAATTCCATAAATTTTCAAAAAATGACATTAGTCTTATATTTTAATTCAAATTTGTTCATTCAATTGTCTAAAAAAAACAAAATAGACCTTTCGCCTACAAAAAACGAGGAATTTTTAACCATAAAAAGTGGCTTTTTTATATGAAAGAACTATTTTTGGTTTTCATGCCAATATTCCTATATATAGTGTAGACAATCCCCCCCTTTTTCTGGTACACTATGTTAGGTTATTACTATATTTGGTTATTGAACTAATACTATTTTTGTGAAAAAATAAACAAGGAGTTGAGAAAGCATATGCCTGAAAAAAATATTGTTCTAATAGGGGCAGGATATGCAGGTGTACATGCAGCTAAGAAGTTAGCGAAAAAGTACAAGAAAGATAAAGATGTTAAAATCACTCTCATCGATCGTCATTCTTATCATACAATGATGACAGAGTTGCATGAAGTTGCGGGTGGTCGTGTTGACCCAACTGCTATTCAGTATGATTTACGTCGTTTGTTCAACCGTACAAAAGTGAATCTTGTAACGGATAATGTAACAAATGTTGATCATGACAAAAAAGTGGTTGTAACAGAACATGGGAGTTATCCATTCGATTACCTAGTATTAGGTATGGGTGGGGAACCAAATGATTTCGGTACTCCTGGCGTTGCTGAAAACGGATTCACGCTTTGGTCTTGGGAAAACTCGGTTCGCTTACGTACTCATATTGAAGAAACTGTAACAAAAGCAAGTCGTGAACAAGATGTTGAAAAGCGAAAAGCAATGTTGCGTTTTGTAGTCTGTGGTTCAGGCTTTACAGGAATTGAAATGGTCGGAGAACTCCTTGAATGGAAAGACCGTCTTGCAAAAGATAACAAAATCGACGCTTCTGAAATCGAATTAATGGTTGTCGAAGCGGCTCCAACAATTTTAAATATGCTTGAACGCCGTGATGCTGATAAAGCTGAAAAATACATGGTGAAAAAAGGAATTAAAATTCTTAAGAGCGCTGCGATTGTTGAAGTGAAACCTGAAAGTATTGTTTTAAAATCAGACGAAGAAATTCCAACTCACACTTTAATTTGGACTGCCGGTGTTCGTGCTAACTCTGATACAAAAGATTATGGCATGGAAACAGCTCGTGCTGGGCGCCTTAAAGTTAATCAGTACATGGAAGCTGAGAAATTCGAGAACACATATGTCATTGGTGACCTTGCTTACTTCGAAGAGGAAGAAGGAAAACCAACACCTCAAATCGTTGAAGCAGCTGAACAAACTGGTATGACTGCTGCGAAAAGCATTATTGCTGAAATTAGCGGCGGGCAAAAAGAAGCTTTCCACGGTAAATATCATGGTGTCATGGTATCTATCGGTGCTAAATACGGTGTTGCTCACCTAGGTAGCATGCACTTATCAGGTTGGTTCGCCATCTTTATGAAACATATGGTTAACTTATATTACTTCTTCGGGATTCGCAGTGGGTACTACATGTGGCAATATATTGTCCATGAATTCTTCCACATTCGTGATCATCGTAATATTTTCCGCGGCTGGACTTCTCGCTACGGAAATGTACTTTGGAGCTTACCACTTCGTATTTATTTGGGTTGGTTCTGGGTTGACGAGGCACTTGCCAAAATTTACGGTGAAAGTACATGGGATAAAGTGAGCCTTACAAACTTAAAACCATTGTTCCAAGGTTTAGGTCCTGACTCTTGGTTAACTGCTGAAACATCGAAAATGCCATTCTCTTGGTTGCAAACTGCGGCAACTTCTGGCGCAAGCCAAGCTGCTGGGGATGCTGCTGGAGATGCAGCACAAAATGTTACAACACCAATTTTCAGCCATATGCCTGGCTGGTTTGAATGGATTATGAAACTTCTTATGCCAAACCAAGATGTTGCTGTATTTATGCAAAAAGTTGTTCCTTTCGTGGAATTAGCTATTGGTCTTGCACTTGTTGTTGGCCTATTCACTTGGCTTGCAAGCGCAGGAAGCATTGGTTTCCTAGCAATGTTCACACTAAGCGCTATGCTTGGTTGGGACAAATTCTGGGCGCTACCTGCTTCTATCGCCATGTTAAACGGTGCTGGACGCACATTTGGTTTAGATTACTGGGTTGTTCCTTGGTTCCAAAAACACCTTGGACACTGGTGGTATGGTAAACCTCGCGCCATTTATCGCGATTCAGGCAAATAACGATTATTACTCGAGATAAGCGAAAGGCTCGTCCTTTCGCTTATCTTTTCTTTTCATTTAAGGTATATTTTTTAAAGAAAATCCTATACAATAAGGTTAGAAAAAATATTTAGAGGGGGCAAAGATGTGAAACCATATTTAAAGATGATACGTCGGTGGGATGTTGTGATTATCATTACACTAAGTCTGCTCTCTTTTCTGCCTCTAGCTATTTTTTCTTACGTACAAGCTAACGCGCCAAATAACGGGGCTGACAAGACGCTCGTAGCCGTGATTACGGTTGACGGGAAAGAATATAAGCGCGTTAATTTGACGGGTCATTCTGGGACGGATACTTTTACGATTACGCAAGATGATGGCGATTATAATACGGTGGAAGTTAAGGATGAAAAAATCAGAATCAGCAAAGCCAATTGCGGGGATCAAGTTTGCGTCCGAACAGGACAAGTCGGAAAACTAGGCGAAACCATTGTTTGTTTGCCGCATAAGGTGGTTATTGAGGTTAAAGCGACTGACGGCACTTCAAATGATGACGACATGATTATTTCTTCTTAATTTTTATAAAAAAGGATTGTGAGCGTGAATGACTAAAAATAAACGTCTCGTTTATATCGCGCTTTTGGCGGCACAAGCGGTTGTCATTAGTCTTTTAGAGCGGGCGATTCCCTTCCCATTTGCTTTTGCGCCTGGGGCTAAACTCGGACTATCTAATATTATTACATGTATTTCACTTTATACGTTATCGACAAAAGATGCTTTTATGATTGTCTGCATAAGGCTTGTACTATCCACGCTTTTAGGGGGAACCATTTCGACCTTTTTATATAGCGCGGCTGGAGCTCTTTTAAGTTTCGTTGGTATGTGGGCGGTGCAAAAGCTAGGTCCAAAACGCGTTAGTATTATTGGCGTTAGTACAACCGGCGGTATTTTGCATAATGTTGGACAGCTCGTTGTGGCAAGTTGGATTGCCGGTTCTTGGAATGTTATGCTCTACTTGCCTGTTCTTTCATTTATTGGGATTTTATCTGGGATTGCAATTGGGATTGCAGCGAACTATTTACTTCAGAATGTGCAAACGTTACGTACGTTTTTAGATGCTAAAGAAGAACGTGCTTTTAATAAATAAAAAAGGAGTTTCATCATGCAACTTCATTCCATGTGGGCTTCGTACCCTGATTTAGAAAAGGATTTAAAAGATGTTTTAAAGACGATTGAAAAGAATATTCAAATTCGCGATAAACGGGTCAATCAAAACGTTCATTCGCTTATTCATGCGGGTGGCAAGTTGCTGCGTCCTGCGTATGCCCTTTTGATGGCTGAAATTGGTCCGGACTACGAACGTGAACGGGCCGTCTCGGTTGCGGCAGCACTTGAAGTTCTGCATATGGCGACGCTTATTCATGATGATGTGGTAGACGAATCGCCACTTAGACGGGGAGAGCCGACGATTCATTCGCGCTACGGTAACCATTACGCGGTTTATACAGGAGATTATTTATTTACGGTTTGCTTTAAGATTTTATCGAAGCACTCTGATTCTATTCAAAATATTGAGTTCAGCAGTCGTAACATCGAAAAGATTTTGATGGGCGAGCTTGATCAAATGCGGATGCGCTACAATCTTAATGTGACGGTGAAGGAATATTTATCTCGCATTTCTGGAAAAACGGCCCAGCTTTTTGCGCTCAGCTGCTATTCCGGTGCGACGGCAAGCAAAGCGCCGCGTCATATGGCGATAAAAGCTTGGAATATTGGCCATTATTTGGGGATGGCTTTCCAAATCATTGATGATGTCCTAGATTACACGAGTACGGATTCAGGCCTTGGAAAACCTGTTTTAAACGATGTGTTACAAGGAGTCTATTCTCTCCCGCTCATTTACGCTATGCGTGAACAAAAACCTGCATTTGCCCCTCTTTTGTCTAAAAAAAGCGAGATGTCAGATGCTGATTTAAACTTACTACTCGAACTGATTGAGCAACATCAAGGCGTTGAAAAGGCCTTTGAGTTAGCCCAAAAATACACTAAAAAAGCGCAAAAAGAAATTTCAAAATTGCCGGAGGGTGACTACAAAGAAATTCTTGAGCGCCTAACAAATGAAATCCTTACGCGGAAAATTTAATTTTTCTGCACAAACGTGCTTGTGAATATTTTATCAAAGGAGGAAGTTGCATGAAACGTTTTACACTTATTATATTATTACTTGGCGCATGCACTTACCTTGCTGCATGTTCATCTAGCGAGGCGAAACAAACCATTCACCCGATTAAAAATAAAACGGATATTTCTATTCGAGTGGCCACAGATATTCATTATTTGGCGCCGGAACTAACGGATTTCGGTTCGGCATTCGAAACCTATGTGGCTTCAGGCGACGGAAAAGCCCTTCAAGTGAGTGATGAAATGACAGATGCTTTTTTGGCTGATACCGCGCAAAATAAAACGGATATTTTAATTTTAAGTGGCGATTTAACGAATAACGGTGAACGAAAAAGTCATGAAAATTTAGCGAAAAAGCTAAAAACCATTGAAAAAACCGGTACCGATGTTTATGTAATTCCAGGCAACCATGACATTAATAACCCTTGGGCAAGAAGTTTTAAAGCAGATAAGCAGTATAAAACAGACAGTATCACAGAGCAAGATTTCGCCAAAATTTATGAAGATTTCGGCCTAAAAGAAGCCATTTCCAAAGATAAATTCTCACTTAGCTATCTAGCGCCAGCGTCAAAGGATGTTTGGCTGCTCATGCTTGATACTAATCATTATAAGAGCAATATGCAACTTGGTTCTCCGCAAACTGACGGCGGGCTTACAACTGGAACGCTTGAGTGGATTTCTGAGGCTGCCGCTTTAGCAAAAGAAAATGGGGTTAAAGTTATTCCTGTTATGCATCATAATTTACTCAACCATAGCGAGGTTCTAAGGCAAGGCTACACCATCAATTACGCAGAAGATGTCCAAAACGCTTTTAAAAAGGCAAACTTCACTTTCGCCTTAAGCGGCCATATTCACACGCAAAACATCGCGTCAGAAGGCTCTCTAACCGATATTACAACGAATGCGCTCTCTGTTTACCCTCATAAATACGGAAAAATAACTTATACGGGGGAAAACGCTCTTTTCATTATCAAACAGGGAAAGTGAATTTGGAGGCGTACGCGAAACAAAATGGACTTACAGGCGCCAAATTTGCTTCTTTTAACCAAAAAGATTATGACCAATTTTATATGAGCGGTTACGGAAAAGCGATGGAGGACCTTACAATGAGTGATGATTTTGAAAACTATTCCGATCTTGAAAAGGAAAAAATGGCTGATACAATGGCACTTAATAACTTATCTTACTTTGCTGGCGTAGCGCCGCCCAAATCAAGCGGCCTTGCATTATGGGAAAAAGCACCCACTAGTTTTTTAAAAACCTATGTTTTAAGCACAAGTGGCAAGCCCACACATTCTAATGATGAGTGGACTGGCAAATAAAAAAGAGCCCGTGGGCTCTTTTTTATTGCACTCTTTTCATACGAAACTCACCACGGACATCACGCCAATTTTTTCCGTTACGTGTATTTTTTGTAAGCCATAATTCCTTCAACGGCGCGGGGGCTGAGACAAGATAGCGTAATTTTTGACCCCTGTCCTCTATTCGATTTTCACGCAGATTCAATTTTTGACTAGCGAGGCGCACTTCGACAAGGGCGCGATAATAATTGGTTATTTGGCTGTTTTTAGAAAATGAAAATCTATTTTTCGTTAGCTCAAAACCGCGTTTATTTATGATTTGCCCGTTAAATAATCGGATTGGATAAGCAACCATACCATCCGCATAAAACGCATTATTTTGAACTAAAATATTTCCTGGTTTTGTGGTCTGCCCGCCTTTTGCTCGGCTATTAGACGTAAAGAAGCTGAAAATATCTTTCCCTTTTAACCGAACTGTATTATTCGTGACTACTGCATTTTTCGCACCAGATAAACGAATCGCTGTAAGTAACACTCGGCTACTTGGATAAGCTTTTTTTCCATATTTTTTTAAAAGCGCTAGATTGTCTGGTAATGATTGGTTGATTTTCCCGGCGCTAAGCGTATTATTTTGAATATAAACGTTTTGATTATTAGGACCATAGCTATCAATGCCTGCATCGCTCATAATATCAGGCGTTATATGGTTTACTTTACTTTTTTCAAAATTATATTTTCCGAATCGCTGCATCCAATTCGTTACCGTATTCCCTTCAATCACAATTTTATCTGATTTTTTAGGGCTTCCATTTGACCGATAAAGTTGAATGCCGCTTCGTCCTACATTATCAATGATATTTCCTTTAAAAAGGGCATCATTGGTAAATTCCACACTAATACCGTTTTGTAAACCACTATTTTTTACCTCATTATTTTTCACAATAAGGTGCTCTATTCGCCCTAAATTTATGATGCTTGAGCCTTTCTCTTTCATATCTAATTTATTATTTTGAATCGTGATATTTCGAAAAGCTTTGTAGTTTTTATAATTTTGCTCATCAAACTTTGGCGAAACTTCAATTAAACTTACGAAAGAGGCTCCTTTTAGCTCTGGTTGAAAACGAATATTTAAATTTTCAATCGTGACATTTTCCGCCTGAATGCCTCCCTCCCCTACATTTTTATTTTCCTCTACCTTTAAACCTGTTACTAATTTTGAAAATACGATATTTGATTCCTTTGCATTTATTCCTGAAAGCTTGATGTGGCTTGGTACGTTTAGCGTGGCATTAAAATAGTATGTCCCTTTTGGAACGACAACCTTTTTGATTCCTGGCTGCGTTTTGAGCTTTTTCATTGTATCCTGCCATATTTTAACATTATAACTTGCTTCTAGGCTTCCTTGTTTTAAAGGCATTTGAACATCTGCTTTTGCATGTAATGGTAAAACGCTTATCATCCCTAAAAATAAAAGGCCACAAGCAACACTTATCCATTTTTTCATTCTATTCCCCTCTTTAACGAGGAAGTGACATTTTCGTTTGCCTGTGACAATAAACAACCCTTGAAGCGGTTTTATCCCTGCTAATTCACTTACTCTATAAAATTAAAGACAGCGAGAAAGTAATGGATTACCTCCTCGCTGTCTTTTGTTATTCATTTCCCGCAAAATAGGAGATTAAACGCTACGAACTACTGGCAGCCGCGGCACTGGCAGCAGCTGTAGCCGCTACTGCACTCGCTTGTTCCATAGCAATAAGCACATGCACACTTACCATCAAGTTTTCCACTTGTTCTTGGTTCATTTGCCCCGTAATTTCTTCAGTGTACAAACTCATCGCTAAAGCTGTTGCAAAGGTTTTTCCGAAAAATTTCAAGCCCGGCAATTCACTAAGTCCTGCTACTAGTTCAAAAAAGCGTGAATCAAGCTTTTTGCCATCTAACACATAGGCTAAAATTCCAATTGTATTATAGTATAATTCCTTTACTTTCATGTCGTTTTTGTCTAGTTCGTTTAAAAGCGATCTAACACGCGCAACGAAAGTCCGATCTTTTTTCCCATAAAGAAGCGCCGAAGTGGCCGCCAGTGCTTGTAAACCATTATTTTTATGAAAATCAAGATCTGCAAACTCTTGGAAATAAAATTCCACAATATCTGCTATCTCCTGAGGTGAGAGCTTAGCGTCTAGTGTCGCAAGCATAACACTTGAAGTAGCATCTTCTGGCCCAGTTAAAAAAGGATGGAATTTCTTTAAACATCTATGGATTTCCTTTGCCCGTTTTGCTATTTCTTGTACATCCTCATTTTTTTGCTTTAAAAGTAAATAAGCTGCAAAATAGGTGAACTCTGATCGACTAAATTTCACATCAATGAGTTCTTGATAATATTTGATTAGTTGTTTTACGACCGCGGTATCCTCTGTTTCATCTGCCAGTAAAAGACCTGAAAGTGACGCGCGAACATTCCCATTTAAAGCTGTGAAAAAGCCTAGTTCACTTTTAATTAAACCATTTAGCTCAAAAAAGCGCTTTGCGTCGACCACTTCATTTTTCCCAGTAAATAGCCTAGCAATTAAAAAACGGATTCGCTTATCCACAAAGTTTACCTTGCTTTTCCGAACAAGCTCATAATTTTCTGAAAGTAATTGTGTAAGTCCGTCTACATAGCTTTGTTCTTTTTCCAAATCGCTACAACTCCTTCATTTTTCTCTATTATATCAAAAAAGCAGCAAGCATTGTATACGCCTGCTACTTTTAATTTTCTAGATTTAATATTGATAAAAGATATGTCTCATGCCTTTATTTTATGCACAAAAAAACCAACAGAACTTTCGTTCTGTTGGTTTTGAAATAACGATTAATTATTTTTGGATGCTGGAAACAACGCCAGCGCCTACAGTACGTCCACCTTCACGGATAGAGAATTTAGTACCGTCTTCAATCGCGATTGGCGCGATTAATTCAACAGTTAATTCTACGTTATCGCCAGGCATAACCATTTCAGTACCTTCTGGTAAAGTAACGATACCAGTTACGTCAGTTGTACGGAAATAGAATTGTGGACGGTAGTTGTTGAAGAATGGAGTATGACGTCCACCTTCTTCTTTAGATAAAACATAAGTTTCAGCTTTAAAGTTAGTGTGCGGAGTAATCGAACCTGGTTTAGCTAATACTTGACCACGTTGGATTTCTTCACGGGATACACCACGAAGTAATGCACCAATGTTATCGCCAGCTTCAGCATAATCAAGAAGCTTACGGAACATTTCTACACCTGTAACAGTTGTTTTGGAAGTTTCAGTTTCGATACCGATGATTTCGATTTCATCACCAACACGAACTTCACCACGTTCAACACGTCCAGTTGCAACTGTACCACGACCAGTGATTGAGAATACATCCTCAACTGGCATCATGAATGGTTTAGCTTTATCACGTTCTGGAGTTGGGATATAAGAATCTACTGCATCCATTAATTCGTAGATTTTTTCTTCCCAAGCTGCGTCACCTTCAAGAGCTTTAAGTGCAGAACCTTTAATTACAGGAATATCGTCACCAGGGAATTCGTATTCAGATAATAGATCACGAACTTCCATTTCAACTAATTCTAATAATTCTTCATCGTCAACCATGTCGCATTTGTTTAAGAATACAACGATGTAAGGAACACCTACTTGACGAGAAAGTAAGATATGCTCACGAGTTTGTGGCATTGGGCCATCAGCAGCAGATACTACTAAGATACCACCATCCATTTGTGCAGCACCAGTGATCATGTTTTTAACATAGTCAGCATGTCCTGGGCAGTCAACGTGTGCATAGTGACGGTTTTCAGTTTCATACTCTACGTGTGCTGTAGAGATTGTAATTCCACGTTCACGTTCTTCTGGAGCACCATCAATTTGGTCATATGCAGAAGCTTGTGCAAAACCTTTTTTAGATAAAACAGTAGTGATAGCTGCTGTTAAAGTAGTTTTACCATGATCGACGTGTCCAATAGTACCAACGTTAACATGGGGTTTAGAGCGGTCAAATTTTTCTTTTGCCATTTTATAAAATCCTCCTCATTGTTTAAAAAAATGATATTTAAGTCACTAAATGAATTTCATTTAGTAGATACTTCTAACTAATGTTATACAAGAAATGGAGCAAAAATGCAATCATTGCGTAAAATCAGAAGAAATTACTCTTCGTCTTTGTTGCCACCATTTTTCTTGATGATGTCTTCTGCAATAGATTTAGGCACTTCTTCATAGTGATCAAATTGCATTGTGTAAGTACCGCGACCTTGAGTTGCAGAACGTAAGTCAGTTGCATAACCGAACATTTCAGCAAGTGGAACAAAAGCACGAACAACTTGAGCGTTACCGCGAGCTTCCATACCATCTACACGTCCACGACGGCTTGTGATGTTACCCATGATATCACCAAGATATTCTTCTGGAATAACAACTTCAACAGACATGATTGGTTCTAAAATAACTGGATCACATTTTTTAGCAGCATTACGAAGCGCCATGCTTGCAGCTACTTTAAACGCCATTTCGTTGGAGTCAACGTCATGGTAAGATCCGTCATATAATTTCGCTTTGATATCAATTAGCGGATATCCTGCAAGTACACCATTATCAAGTGCGCCTTCAAGACCTGCTTGAACAGCTGGAATATATTCACGAGGAACAACCCCACCGACAATTGCATTTTCAAATTCGAAACCTTTACCTTCTTCGTTAGGAGAGAACTCAATCCAAACGTGACCATATTGTCCACGACCACCAGATTGACGAACGAATTTACCTTCGACTTGCGCTGATGTGCGGAATGTTTCACGGTAAGATACTTGTGGTGCACCAACGTTAGCCTCAACGCGGAATTCACGTTTCATACGGTCAACTAGGATATCCAAGTGAAGTTCACCCATACCGGAGATGATAGTTTGTCCAGTTTCCGTATTTGTTTCAGTACGGAAAGTTGGATCTTCCTCTGCTAACTTAGCAAGAGCTTGACCCATTTTATCTTGGTCCGCTTTTGATTTTGGCTCAATCGCAACCGAGATAACTGGTTCAGGGAATTCCATGGATTCTAAGATAATTTGATTCTTTTCATCACAAAGAGTGTCCCCTGTTGTAGTATCTTTAAGACCTACAGCAGCAGCGATGTCTCCAGAGTAAACGATATCGATTTCCTCACGGTGATTCGCGTGCATTTGTAAGATACGACCTACACGTTCACGTTTACCTTTTGTAGAGTTTTGTACGTAAGAACCTGAGTTCAAAGTACCAGAGTAAACGCGGAAGAAAGTTAAGCGACCTACATAAGGGTCAGTCATAACTTTAAATGCTAGAGAAGAGAATGGTTCCTCATCGCTTGCATGACGTTCTGATTCTTCGCCATCAGGTAAAACACCTTTGATAGAAGGAACGTCAGTTGGAGCTGGAAGGTAATCGATAACAGCATCAAGCATTGGTTGAACACCTTTGTTTTTAAATGCTGTACCACATACTACTGGATAAAACTCAACAGCAAGAGTTCCTTTACGGATTGCCGCTTTAAGCTCATCTTTCGTAATTTCTTCACCTTCAAGGTATTTCATCATAAGTTCTTCATCAAGTTCAGCAACTGCCTCGATTAGTTTACCATGATATTCTTCAGCAAGATCTTTCATATCTTCAGGAATTTCTTTGATATGAGGATCGTTACCTAAATCATCTTCATAATAAAGTGCGTGCATTTCAATTAAATCAATGATACCAGTGAAAGTATCCTCAGCACCGATTGGTAATTGAATTGGATGCGCATTTGCATCAAGACGATCGTGCAAAGTACCTACAGAATATAGGAAGTCTGCACCAATTTTATCCATTTTGTTGACGAATACTACACGGGGAACCCCGTAAGTAGTAGCTTGACGCCAAACGGTTTCTGTTTGTGGTTCTACACCAGATTGTGCATCTAGAACCGCAACAGCACCATCAAGTACACGAAGCGAACGTTCAACTTCAACTGTGAAGTCTACGTGTCCTGGTGTATCAATGATATTTACGCGGTAGCCATTCCATTGTGCTGTTGTCGCAGCAGAAGTGATTGTAATACCACGTTCTTGCTCTTGCTCCATCCAGTCCATTTGGGAGGCACCTTCATGCGTTTCACCAATTTTGTGAATACGCCCTGTATAGAAAAGAATACGCTCAGTAGTAGTAGTTTTACCAGCATCAATATGCGCCATAATACCAATATTACGAGTCTTTTCTAAGGAGAACTCTCTTGCCATGTTTTCTTTCTCCTTCCATAAAACGTTTTTTAGGCGATTAGCCATTTCGAGTTTAGTTTAGGCTGGTAAGAAAAGAAATTACCAACGATAGTGAGCGAATGCTCTGTTTGCATCTGCCATTTTATGAGTATCTTCACGTTTCTTAACGGAAGCACCCGTATTGTTAGCAGCATCCATAATTTCGCGTGCAAGACGAAGTTCCATCGTTCTTTCACCACGAAGACGTGCATAGTTTACTAACCAACGAAGACCAAGAGTAGTACGACGATCTGGACGTACTTCGATTGGAACTTGATAGTTTGCACCACCGACACGACGAGCTTTTACTTCAAGAACAGGCATGATGTTTTTAATCGCTTGATCAAAAACTTCCATTGGATCATTACCAGTTTCTTCTTTAATGATGTCAAAAGCAGCGTATAAAATCGCTTGGGATTTTCCACGTTTACCATCAACCATCATTTTATTAATTAAGCGAGTTACCAATTTCGAATTATAAATAGGATCTGGCAACACGTCACGTTTAGCAACAGGACCTTTACGAGGCATTGGATATCCTCCTTTCAAAAAGAATAAGATTTTTTAATTATTTGCTTGCTTTAGGTTTTTTCGTTCCGTATTTAGAACGGCTTTGTCCTCTATTTTCAACACCAGCAGTGTCAAGAGCACCACGTACGATATGGTAACGTACCCCTGGTAAATCTTTTACACGTCCACCACGAATAAGAACAACGCTGTGCTCTTGTAAGTTGTGTCCGATACCTGGGATATAAGCAGTTACTTCGATACCGTTACTTAAGCGCACACGAGCATATTTACGAAGCGCGGAGTTAGGTTTCTTAGGAGTCATTGTACCAACACGAGTACAAACACCACGTTTTTGCGGAGAATTCACGTTAGTAAGTTCACGCTTAAAAGTGTTTAGCCCCTTGTTAAGTGCTGGAGAGTCAGATTTTTTAGATTTAGATTGACGCGGTTTGCGAACTAATTGGTTAATAGTAGGCATTGGATGGGTTCCTCCTTTCTAGGTTTAGTAGTTCCACACATCCAGGTGGTTCATTTTTCGAAAAAATAAAACTGCTGTAGTTTCTTCCTACAACATTCATTATTTCAAGACCTCTATAGGTGAGGCACCTTGAATATAGTAACACTTACCGGATTTTGTGTCAAGTGATTTATGTCTAAAATCGCACTGTAGGACACACCCATTAGGTGAGTCCTACAGTACGCTCAAAGCTGATCTTGAAAATACATATTTTCGTTTCTTTCATCAAATTTATAAGCTCGCATCTCAATTTGTTTCCGCTTATTTTCCTCTTGGATTAGCGGGTAAGCTGCAAGTAGTAGTACTGAGAAGCTAGTAAGATCAGCTTGTAGAAGATTTCATAAAAAAACACGCGCATTAGAAAGTCAATTTGCGCGTGTTTCGGTTTTAAATTTGAATATTTTTTAAAGCGGCGATACTAATCTTTAAACTTTCGAACATATCTAACTTACTTCGGTCTTGTTCGATGCAGTAATATTCCACTCCGTTTTGTTCGCCCCATTCGATGACACTTTTAAAATCGACCGTGCCAGAACCGATTTCCGTTAAATTGTTATCCATATCGGTCAAATCAAAACCAGGAATGTAGTCTTTCATATGGATGATTGGTGCGCGTCCGGAGTATCTTTTTATATATTCAACTGGGTCAATGTCGGACGCTGAAATCCAATACGTATCTGGCTCCGCGTAAATCGAAATGCCGTTTTCGGGGTCGGTCACAAAATCCATCATCATGCGCCCATCAATTTCCGTTTTAAAATCGTATTCGGGGTTATGCAGGCCAACTCGAAATCCTAGCGGCGAAAGTTTGTAAGCAACCTCCAGTAAAGCGCGCTTTGTTTTGCGATATCCAACTTCATTTTGGTCTTCTTCTTCGATGTATTTATCGTAGATTGTCTTACAATCGAACAGGTAGGCTTCTTCGATAATGCCGTCTAAATCGTTAAAGAAACGATCATGTTTGATATGCATACCAACCACATTCAAATCGTACTTTTTAAGTAATCGCGCAACTTCAAGGGGCGGGTTTCCTCGCATGCCGTCCAGTTGAACATTTTTTATGCCCAGTTCGCTCAAAAGACGCAGTGTTTCTTCCAAATTAGCTTCCATTTCTTTTCGCACGGAATAGAGCTGAACAGCGATTTTTTCATGAAACTTCATCGCGCGTCCCTCCTTAAATCAAGCCAGTCAACCTCACTTTGGGTTAAATGAATAGTTGCGGCTTGGATGGAGGAATTTAGTTCATTTTGGGTTTCAGGCCCGATAACTGCTGCGGTTTGGAACGATTGATGCAAGACATAGGCGAGTGAAATTTGGATGGGCGTGACATTTTTTTCTGCTGCTAGCTGCTTCGCCCGGTCATAACGCTCCCAATTGTTTTCACTGTAGTATACTTCAACCATTTCGGCATCCTCTAAATTATCTCTTGTGAATTTTCCTGAGAAGAAACCTCCTGCTTGGCTTGACCAAGAGAATAATGGTAACCCTGTTTCTTCGTGCCATCTAATCATCGCATCATCTGCTGAAACACAGTTCTCCCAACGCGGACGATTGACTTTAGGCAAACTTAAATTCGGGCTATTAAAACTAAGTTCGGTTATTCCGTGTGCTTTCGCATATTCATTTGCTTCAATGATTCTTGGTAGTTCCCAGTTAGAAACACCAATCGCATAGACACGTCCTTTTACAACTTCTTCATGCATGGCTTCCATTAACGGCCCAACTGGAACGGTTTCATCATCACGGTGTAAGGCAAAAAGTTCCACATGGTCTGTTTGTAGCATGTCTAAACTGGTTGAAATATCTTCATGAATAGCACTAGGCGTCACACGAGGTACATCAAGCGCGCCACGCACTGGGTGGCAGCCTTTTGTTTGGATAACCACTTGGTCGCGGTTGTTCCGCTCCTTCATCCAAATGCCAATGGCTTTTTCGCTATGTCGGTAATGTCTCGCTGTATCAAAAACATTGCCGCCACATTCAAAATAGTGGTCTAAAATGGGGGCCGCCACTTCCATATTGTCCGCTCTCAAAAAATCGCCCGCTCCCATGACAAGATTTGAACATGGGATTAAAATGTTTGTTCCATCTTTTTTTCCGTTTACTTCTATTTGTTTCAATTTTATCGCCACCTGTTTCTTTTCTTTTGTTTAAAGCGCGCTCCATTTCGTGCGTAAGATTAAACGCGCGCGCCTGCTTCCTGATCCACAAAAAACTGAGTATTTGGTGCGTTTTTAAGCAGAGTTGCAGGAATTTCCGTTGTTGGTTCTGACTGGATGGTCCGTTCTATTATTTCGGCTTTTTTAGCGCCGGTTGCTGCGACTACGATTTCTTTCGCCTGTTCAATTTGTTTCATGCCGAGTGAAATTCCGTTTGTAAGTGGCAAATCCTGGTCAAAGTATTTACTCATCACTTTTTTTGTCACATCATCAAGATCGACCACGTGAGCATTTACATCGACTGGCACGCCTGGTTCATTAAAGCCAATATGGCCGTTCATGCCAACGCCGAGTAAAATAAAGTCAATTCCGCCTCTTTCTTCGATGAACGTATCAATTCGTTTGCATTCAGTATCTAAATCGCTTGCTTTTCCATCAAAAAAGCAGATGTGGTCTGGCTGAACATTGTCGAGTTGATCGTAAAAATAATCATATAGTGTTTGGCGGCAACTGCCTTTTGTTTCGCGGCCTAAACCAACCCATTCGTCTAAGCCAACAAAATAGGCCTTACTAAAATCAATTTTGCCTTTTTTATTCCTGCGGACGAGTTCGGCCATTGTTTTCAGTGGCGTTTCTCCTCCTGCAATGCAAATGAGTGCATCTGGTTTTTTTTGTAATAGGCTTTCAATTTGGTCACTGACTGCCTCGGCTAGCGTTTCGTCATTTTGAAATTTCTTTAACATTTATTTTTTCCTCCTAAAAATCAAGGTCTAGTGCATCATGTGCCGCCTGGCGAGCAGAAACTTCTGATTCCTGTTTCACGAGGCTTCTTTCGTACATTTTAAAGAATGGATAATACATTAATGTGGCTGCTGCGAGCACGAAAATGATTAGAACGATTGCTCGCCAGTCCATTGTGGCTAAATATTGGGCAAGCGGAATTGGTGTCCCGCCTACGTTTGCAATCGGCGGACGAACCCAGCCAAGGTGGAAAACAAACCACTGGCCCACTGCGATAATCGGTGTTCCAAGTACAAACGGGATAAATAAATATGGGTTATAACAGATTGGTAAACCGAAAACGACTGGCTCTGAAATGGTAAATACGGCTGGAACAACCGATGCTTTTCCGACTGCTTTTAGTTCTCTGGAACGGCTAAATAGCGCGAGTAAGACGAGCGCACCTGTGATACCTGATCCTGAAAAGCCCATGAAATAATCCCAAAAATTGGGGGCAAAAACGTGCGGAATGGGTTCACCTGCTGCATAAGCCGCGGCATTTGCACCTAAATATTGAGTCATAAACGGCATAACAAAGCCGACTAAAATGGCATATCCGTTTAAACCGATAAACCAAAACAGCATTTCAAAGAAACAAATTAAGAAGACCGCGTATGGCGTGTCAATACTATTTATCGCTGGAGCAAGCATGGTTGTAAAGGCTTCCGGAATAATTTGCCCTTTTGTAATCGCTTGCATTGAAAGGCTTACTATGACAGATAAAAACAGGATGACAACGAGTGGCACGATAGCTTCAAACGTTTGAGCAATCCCATCTGGCAAGCCTTTGATTCGAATCGTGACTTTCTTTTTTATAAAAAAGTGGATAATTTCAACGGCAAGTAACGAACCAAAAATGGCGATGAACAAGCCGCGTGAATCGAGAAACTCCGTGCTTAATTTTCCGTCAATAAACTTTGTGTTTAAAGTGATAGTTGTCATTACAGCGCCTAGAATACTATGTAAGATAGGCACCTTGAGTTGTTTTGCATGGTTGTATGAAATGGTGACGGCTGCATAAAGCGATAGTAACCCAAATGTAAACTGAAATGGTAAATTTAAGATTTCAGCATTATTTACAAAAAACGTTTTAACAGCTGTCCCTTCTGGGAACATATTCCCGATTGCTGAAATAATCAGTGAAAAGGAGCCAATGATAAGGACTGAAATAAGGGCAATCATCCCATTTTTGATGGACTGAATATGTCGTTGTTTCTCAATTTTAGCTGCTATCGGTTCAAAATACTTTTCCATGAAAGCAATGAAACGCTCCATGACTGATGTCTTATTCTTATTCATGACTTTTCCTCCTAAATTTTAATGGCTAGTTTTGAGAATGATGGCGTCTTTTAAAATATTAGCGCCATTAACTGTGCCATAATCTTTTGTGTCAATAACTTGAATTGGCTTTCCGGATGCGTCTGCAATTTCTTTTAGCATTTTAAATTGGTGTTTAATTTGAGGTCCTACCATTACAACATCAAAATCCTCAATATATTCGCGTAACTCGCCTGCTGGATGGGCTTCAATTCGGATGTCTGTATTTTTCAACTTTTCGCTTCCTGCTGCGACTTCTTTCATTTTGGTTACCATGACGCCTGTGGAAGCTCCTAAGTTACAAACTAATAGAACGTGCAATCTGTCGAAATTCATTTTTTGTCTCCCCCTTGGTTTTCTTTTAATTCGATGTACATATCAATCATTTCACGGATTAGTGTCGATGCTAAAATCGTATTCATTAATGTATCTTGTGCATGGATAAGTAGAACTGAAATGTCCGTTTTATCCCCGCGAATCTCTTCCACCATTAATTCTGTTTGAACCTTATGTGCCTCATTCATCAATCTGTCAGATTCCGCTAATTTTTCTTCCATCTCACTTTTCTTATTGGCTTTTGCACATTGTAAAGCCATGATAAGCTGTGAAAATGAATCTCCAGCAAGTGAAATTAATGAAAATGCGATTTCTTCTGTTTTCATAAAACTACCTTCTCTCATTCATAAATTGCAGATTTCGTATAATTGTAAATATCTTTGTGGCTTTTTGCTGAAAGAATACGGCTAACTTGTTCCTCATTTAGCACGACTTTCATAAGCTGCTCGACTAAACGTCTCGCTTCCTTCGATTCAAAGGCTAGCGTAAAAATCAAACGAACGGGTTCGCCGTAGCGGTCAAAGAAGGAAATGCCTTCTTCTAAAACGGTCACTGCCATACTATCTTTTAAAACACCATCTTTTGGGCTCGCGTGAGCTAACACAATTCCGGGAGCAATAACCATATACGGACCGAACGCCTTTAAATTCTGGATGATTTTCTCCGTATAACGTTTTTCAATACAACCTGTTTGGAATAAAACTTCTGTTCCGAGCCTTATAGCTTGCTGCCAAGTGTTCACATGCTTTTTAGTGACGATTAGCTGCTCTTTGAACTCGATTTCAGGTAGTTCGATATGTTCTTTTTTAGGCTGTTTAGTTAATACGTCTAATAAATCCAGTTCTAACTTGCTAAGATTCGTGATTTGCGTATTTTCACTGATGATATTCATGATTTCGCTAAACTTATCAATCGCTTGTTTTCGATTTGTTACTAGTTTCATTTGAAAATGTTCTTGTAAGACTTGCATATCTTCTTTTTGTAAATAACTGTGGATGCGAATTATCTTTTTGGATGTCATATCAGGAATTTTTATCGTTGTGAGCACATAATCAAACTGATTCAACATTTTTTGATTAAATTTTCTAAGGGAAGTGGTTGAAATAGATGAAAACTCAAAAAGTTGATTTAACTGAACTTGGAGCATATTTGAAACGGCCATTCCTTCTGCACAAACAATGAGTAGTGTAGGACGATTTCGTTCAACAGCAACGTTCCGCTCAAGTTCAGAAGCGAAATAAATAGCCAGAAACGAGACTTCTTGGGCGCTTGCTGAAAATTCAAACTCTTCTTCCAGTTCCTCACAAATTCGTTTTGTTGCCAAAAATAGCTCTTTATTGTCGCGCATAAAATCGAAAAAAATTAGGATTTTCTACACTAATACCGCTACGAATTCGCTTAATCATTAAACTAATGTGCGAAGTGATTTGATTAAAAAACACTTGATTGTTTGTTAAAAAATCAGTGTGATACAACTCACCCATTTTGATACAAAGCCGTTTTGAAAAACCAATGACATGCTCAATTTGACTGGCATCTTTAAATTGCTTCACTGTATTAATTATCATTTCAAGCCCAAGATCATATTTGCTACCGGCATTTTGCCACGTTTCATAACGGAACTCAGGATTCGCACTACGCATTTTAAGAAGCATGACCAAAATGGTAAGGTAGAGCTGGTCGTCCACATTCCTTCTTAAATTTTGCGTCATCGCATCCACTTCCGAAACCGCTTCTTTTAAAAGCGAAAGATCAAAAAGGTTATAAAAAAAGAGCTCTCCTTTTTTGGATAAACTTTGTTCAGATTCGAGAAACTGATAAAATTCGCGCATATTCATGAATTTAAGTAGCTTTCTAGCAAAAAGCGTGCATTTTGAAACAAGATCACCCTCAATTTGATAGCCAATACGCGTTTTATGCACGATGGTCATATCATTTAAAAATACATCACCATCAATCGCGCGCAAATGATTGAGCACGGTCGACCTCGATATAAACAAGATGTCTTGAAAATACGGGACGGAAACAGGTTCCTCTTCTAAAAGGAGTTTGAGTAATAAAAACTGTTCCATCTCCTCAGCATCATATTTATATTTCTCCGGCGTCATTTGCTGCTTAAACTTTTTAAAACTTTCACTGATTTTGTTACGATTTCCAATCAAAACACCTTTTTTAGGATGACGTGTTAGTTTTTCACCACCTAGCTCAATTAAAAAAGCATCAATTTTTTCAAGGCTGTAGCGAATTGTTCTTTCAGAAGTTTTAAAAATAAGCGCGAGTTCTTTCACTTTCAAATAATCATCACGAGTCAAAAGTAAATCAAGCACATCAATACATCGTCTGTCTAGTTTCAACTTTAATCCCTCACCAACTCTTTAAATTAAGCTTATACGTAAATTAAAACGCTTTCAATTACGCATATAACTTCTTTTGTCACGAAGTCCGAACAAGAAGTTTTACTTTCATTTTACGGGGAAAAGCGCAGCAGATGAATAGGTCTTCCGTCTTTCAATCTATAATTACATAGCGAATTGTATACCTATTATCTTTACAAAAAAGGATAAAGTTTGAATAAAATGAAGTAACGAAAAAGTAAACAGGAGGTTCTTAATGACTAAACATCG
>NZ_ALWW01000019.1 GCF_000344175.1 Listeria fleischmannii subsp. fleischmannii LU2006-1
CGAAACGTGATTATGTWAAAAAAATTATTTTTTGGGTTTTGGGACTAGGTGCTTTTTCAGGAGCTTACGTACCTGCATTTGAAGAAATTGCTAAAGGAACTGGTTTAATCGGTATGTATGAAACGATGCAAAACCCGGCCATGATTTCGATGGTAGGACCAACGCCTGTCCAAAATGCGGCTGATTACACGTTAGGTGCGATGTATTCAAATGAAATGCTTCTTTTTTGCGGGTTGTTCGCAATGATTATTTCTGCTCTTCATGTAGTCGGTCATACGAGAAAAGAAGAAGATTTAGGGCTTACTGAACTTGTTCGCTCCTTTCAAGTTGGCCGCCAATCGAATTCGCTTGCGGTCATTATTGAAACGGTTGTAATTAATATACTGCTTGGCGCTGTTACGGCTATCATTATGATGAGCTTTGGGGCGACAAGTATAACGCCAGGCGGGTCTGTTCTCTTTGGGGCATCAATTGCTGCTGCGGGATTAATTGGTGCTGTTATTGCGCTTGTTTTGGCGCAAATTATGCCAAACTCATCAAGCGCAACAGGCGCTTCGCTAGGAATTGTAGGTCTTTTGTATATTTTGCGTGCTGGAACGGATGTCACAAATGTAGATTTGTCGATGTTAAATCCAATGGGGTGGGTATACTTGACCTATCCTTTTACCGAAAATAATGTTCTGCCGCTTTTATATGCTGCTCTTTTTAGTTTAGTGCTTATTGTGGCTGCTTTTATGCTCGAAGGAAAGCGGGATATGGGAGCGGGCTATTTACCTGAACGCGAAGGACGTGCTGTGGCAAAAAAATCACTGCTTTCTGTATGGGGATTATTTTTCAAAATTAACAAAGGTGTCATTAATGGCTGGCTCGTTGCCTTTGTTGTAATGGGCGCGGCTTACGGCTCGATTTACGGCGATATGCAGTCGTTTTTAGAAAGTAATGATCTAGTGAAGCAAATGTTTACACAATCGGGTGTTTCGATTGAGGAATCTTTTACGGCGACGATTATGATGGTTTTAGTCAGCCTCGTTTCGATTCTTCCAATCGCTATTATTAACAAACTTTTTGTGGAAGAAAGTCGGCTTCGCTTAAGTCAAATTTATGCATCAAAAGTAACAAGAAGTAAATTGTACTGGACAACGATTTCGCTGGCCCTTATGTCAGCCGTATTGGGTATTTTGTTAGGAGTCGGCAGCTTAGGTGCAACGGCAATGTATGTCATGAAAGGGAAGTCTGTTATGGACATGGGCGACTTTTTAGCGAGTGGGTTCAATTTCCTACCCTCCGTATTGTTTTTCGCAGGTCTAGCAGCGCTCGTTTTCGGATTTGTACCGAAATTCACCAAGCTCGTTTATGCATACTTGGGCTATTCATTTGCGCTTAACTATTTTAGTGGCATTTTAGATTTGCCGGACTGGTTCTTAAAAACTGCGATTCAAAGCTATATTCCGCAAATGCCAGTTGACCATTTTGATGCCCCAACATTTATCACCATTACAATTATCAGTATCGCCTTTATCATTCTCGGTTATTTAGGTTATAAAAACCGCGATTTAATTGAAGGTGCTTAAAATGAAGCCGGTGAGTTTTACTCGCCGGCTCAGACTGCTGACAAACGGCAATCTTCGTTGTTAAACCCTCCGTTCCGGTGCTCACGTACTCGAGTACGCTCCGCTCCGGTACTCGGATTTGCCTAGAATCTCACCATTTATCAGCAGTCTGATTGTGGTGAGAAGCGTTTTGTTTTACGTAATCTTTGAGTTTTTATACAATCTGAGACGGTGAGTTTTACTCGCCGTCTTTTTACTTTCAACCGCATTTTATAATATAATAGAAGAAAGATGAATTTTGGGGGAATAAAAATGCTTTTTGATACACATGTACACTTAAATGACGCTGCTTTCAATGAAGATTTAGAAGAAGTAATAAAACGCGCTAAGGAAAATGATGTTTCGAAGATGGCGGTCGTAGGATTTAATCGTCCAACAATCGAACGAGCGCTTGAGCTAGCGGAACAATACGATTTTATTTACTTAATTTTAGGCTGGCATCCTACAGATGCGATTGATTTTACAGATGCCGATTTAGATTATTTACGCGAACTTACAAAGCATCCTAAAATGGTTGCGCTAGGCGAAATGGGGCTGGATTATCATTGGGATACATCCCCAAAGGAAGTTCAATTTGAAGTTTTTCGCAAGCAAATTCGGTTAGCGAGGGAAGTCAAATTACCTATCGTCATTCATAACCGCGAAGCAACAGAAGACATCATCCAAATTTTAAAAGAGGAAAAAGCGGAAGAAGTTGGCGGAATTATGCATTGCTTTGGTGAAACGGTAGAAGTGATGGAAGCATGTTTGGCGATGAATTTTTACATTTCATTTGGAGGAACGGTGACTTTTAAAAATGCAACACTACCAAAAATTGCTGCCGAAGCTATACCAATTCATCGGATTTTAATTGAAACAGATGCGCCGTATCTCGCACCACACCCGAATCGAGGCAAAAGAAATGAACCGGCATACGTCAAGTTGGTTGCCGAAAAAATTGCAGAATTGAAAGAAATGAAATATGAGGAAATCGCTAGAGCTACAATGGATAACGCTGAAAAGTTATTTCGCATCAATTAATATTTGTAATATTGGTGTAACAAAAGGCTATCTCTGTAATCTATTCTTAAGTTTAGGTCATAGGATAGAAATGGATTAGATGAAACCTCCTTATTTTATGCCTAAGTCTTGAGTCGTAGTTTTTTGACATCGAATTGTCATAAAGTCCACATAATTTAATTTTAGAGTTTTGAAATGGCTTTAAATCAACGTTTTTAATATTGTTTTGAGAAAATGTGAACAAAGATGGGCTAAAATTGACAGTTCTTTCTTCCCCTGTATATAATCACTAGCGAGTAGAAAGGGGAGAAATATATGACCATGGAAAACAGCAGTAACGTAGACCAGCCATCAAAGTGGAAATTACCTATTTTGATAGCAGGATTTGTTATTGTAGTAGCACTGGTTTTTTATTTCGTTTTCGAAGGAACAAAAAACGATATCACCATTTTAAATGCAGGTGAAAAAATTGAAGCTAAAACACATGCAGCTACAGTCGGTGAGGCTTTAGATGAAACAGGGATTAAATTAGGGGCGCATGATTCAGTGTCTCCGTCAAAAAATACAAAAATTAAAGACGGCATGGAAATTAATTTTTCTAAAGCTAGTCAAGTAAGCATTACAGATAATGGTAATGAAACAAAAGTATGGAGTACAAAGGCAACAGTGAAAGATTTGCTGAAGGACGAAAATATCACAACGCGTCCTCATGATGTTGTTAATGTAGCACTTGATACAAAAATCAAAGACGGTTTAAATGTGAAAATTGACCGCGCCATTAAACTAGTCCTACAAAACGGGGCTAAAAAAGAACAAGTTTGGTCTACAAAAGCAAATGTTGGGGACCTTTTATCTGAGAAGAATATTAAACTTCAAAAAGATGATCGCGTATCACCAGCTAAACATACAGCTTTAAAAGAAGACATGGCAATTTTAGTTACATACGTAGATAAAAAAGCAGAAGAAAAAACAGAAAAAATTCATTTCGATACCGTATACAAAAACGATTCTAGCCTTGAAAAAGGAGAAACGAAAGTTCTTTCTGCTGGAAAACAAGGTTCTAAAAAAGTGAAATACGAAATTGTTTTAGAAAATGGTAAAGAAAAATCCCGCAAACGAATTAGTGAAGCAGTAGTTGCGAAGAGTGAAGATAAAGTGGTTGCTCGCGGAACAAAAGAAGCTCAAGTTATTGCGGTTAATAATCCAAGTAAGCAAAAAGCATCAACTTCGCGTGCAGAATCCAGTCAAGCAAGTTCGAAAGTGTCTTCCGCATCTTCTGCGGCACCTAGCACGAGCGGCGGGAAAACATTTACAATGGAATCAACTGCTTATACAGGTGGCGGAACAACCGCGACGGGTATTAATTTAAGTGCGAATCCTGGTATGAAAGTTGTAGCAGTAGATCCAAGTGTAATTCCACTAGGCTCAAAAGTTTGGGTTGAAGGTTACGGAGTTGCGGTTGCTGGTGATACAGGCGGCGCGATTAAAGGAAATATTGTGGATGTTTATTTCCCAGACCACGGTTCTTGTGTAAACTGGGGACGCAGAACAGTTACAGTACGTGTTTTATAATTTTTAAATTTCTAAGCGGAGCCTCGTGAAAGAGGCTTCGCTTTTTTTAGATGCTATGGTATGATAAGCATATTGATTTTAAAAAGGACGTTAGTGATGGAGAAACCGATTATTCAAGAAATTATCGTTGTAGAAGGTCGAGATGATACGACAGCGCTAAATCGGGCTGTTATAGCCGACACGATTGAAACAGGCGGGTCAGCGATTAACCAAAAAATTTTAGAAGAAATTAAACATGCAAAAGAAAAACGCGGTGTCATTATTTTTACGGACCCTGATTTCCCCGGGGAAAAAATTAGAAAGACCATTGAGGCATATGTTCCGGGCTGTAAACACGCGTTTATTGAGCGTAAAGATGCGCTACCGAAAAGTGGGCGGGGACTTGGCGTTGAGCATGCGAGTGTAGAAGTGATTCAAAACGCGCTTTTAAGTTATCAGACAAGTGGGGAAACGGCAAATGAAACGTTAGTGCCGCGCGAAAAAATTATCGCCTCTGGGCTTTTATTTGGCGCTGGTGCTAAATTGCGACGGGAAAAATTAGGCGATTTTCTTCGGATTGGTTATACGAACGGCAAACAACTTGAAGCGCGTCTAAAAATGTTCGGCATCACCGAAACAGAATTTGATGAAGCACTACAAGCCGTTTTACAGGAGGAAAAGAATGAATAAAGATATTGCAACGCCTATTCGGACGACTGAAATTTTAAAGAAATATGGTTTTTTATTTAAGAAAAGTCTGGGTCAAAATTTCTTGATTGATCCTAATATATTGCGCCGAATTGTTACAACGGCCGGTGTTACGGAAGAAACGAATGTGATTGAGATTGGCCCTGGGATTGGTGCGCTTACGGAGCATCTGGCGCGTTCGGCAAATGAAGTTTTGGCTTTTGAAATTGATGATCGGCTCCTTCCGATTCTTGCAGAGACGCTTAGTCCGTATGAAAATGTGGAGATTGTTCACGCGGATATTTTAAAAGCGAATGTTCATGAAGTGATGGGTGAAAAATTTTCAAGTCCAGAAGCTCCGTTAAAAATTGTTGCGAACCTCCCGTATTATGTGACAACGCCGATTATATTGCAGCTTTTACACGAAAAAGTCCCTGCGAGCTCTATGACATTTATGCTTCAAAAGGAAGTGGCGGAACGAATTAGTGCGAAGCCGGGTACGAAAAGTTATGGTAGCTTGTCAATTGCTATCCAGTTTTATATGGTGGCGGAATTAGCGTTTATTGTCCCGAAAACGGTCTTTATGCCGCAACCGAATGTTGATTCAGCTGTCATTCACCTTGTGAAACGTGAAACGCCGGCTGCTATGGTGCATGATGAGACTTTCTTCTTTGAGGTGACCCGTGCAGCTTTTGCGCAGCGCCGTAAAACACTATGGAACAATTTGGTTTCTAAATTTCCGGAACTAAAAGAACAAAAAAATGAATTAGAAGTCCGTTTTTCCAGCTTAGACATTGATTTATCGAGACGTGGTGAAACTTTCAGCATCCAAGAATTTGCTAAAATAAGCAATGAATTAGCAAGATTTTTAAAAAATCATTAATTTTTACTAAGAAAGCGTATATAGTTGTTGACAATAGCCGTTTACACTGATAAAATATTCTGTTATTGATTTATTCTCCTCTTTATGGTATACTTTTATATAGTGAGGTGGAAAATAATGCCAAAAACCATTGCAAGCATTAAGAAAAGCCTAGACGAGAGACTAGGAAGAGCTTTAACATTGAAAGCAAACGGAGGCCGTAAAAAAACGATTGAACGTTGCGGTGTTTTAGCAGAGACCTATCCATCCGTTTTCATTGTTGAACTAAATCAAGATGAAAACAACTTTGAAAGAGTGTCTTACAGTTACACAGACATTCTAACAGATGCAGTAGAACTAGAGTTTACAGACGATAAAACAGAAGTCGCATTATAATGAAAAGCAAGCCGAATCTCATAAGAGGTTCGGCTTTTTGCTTGGCCTCTAAGGAAGCGTAGTTTGCTTCCATAGAGGCCAAGCATGAACTTGGGCGAAGCCCGAGTTCGAGCCCCGAAATCTCTAAGGAAGCGTAGTCTGCTTCCATAGAGGCCAAGCATGAACTTGGGCAAAGCCCGAGTTCGAGCCTCAAAATCTCAAAGGAAGCGTAGTTTGCTTCCCTAGAGGCCAAGCGTGAACTTGGGCAAAGCCCCGAGTTCGGGCCCCAAAATCTCAAAGGAAGCGTAGTTTGCATCCATAGAGGGGCCAAGCGTGAACTCAGGACTTAGCCCTCGAAATCGCACAGCATACTCGCTGAAAACAAACAGCAAAAACCTCCTAACTTACATTCTAAACCCTCTTTCATTCAAAAATAGCCGCCATAATTCTAATTTAAGCGTATAATTCAAGCTACATATTTTGTTCGGCATATGATAAAATAAACGAAGAGATTTAGAAGGATGTACGGAGGCCGAAAAAATGAAAATAACAATAAAGGCGCCAGCTAAAATCAATTTGTCACTTGATGCCTTGTATAAGCGAGAAGATGGTTATCATGAAGTGGAGATGGTCATGACAACAATTGATTTATCGGATAGTTTGCAGCTTGAATTACTTGAGGAAGACCGAATTGAATTAGATGTCAACGCGCACTTTATTCCTGATGATAAACGTAACTTAATTTACCAGGCGGCGGAGCTTTTAAAAAATCGCTATGATGTTAAAAAAGGTGTGAAGATTACACTGGATAAGCAAATCCCTGTTTCGGCGGGTCTTGCTGGGGGCAGCACAGATGCGGCAGCTACATTTAAAGGGCTAAACAAACTTTGGAACTTAGGGCTTTCTTTAGAAAAGTTGGCTGATTTAAGTGCTGAAATTGGCTCTGATATTGCCTTTTGTTTATATGGTGGAACGGCGCTTGCGACTGGACGCGGAGAATTGATTGAGCGTTTAAATCGTATGCCGGGTTGCTGGATTATTTTAGCAAAGCCGAATATAGGGGTCCAAACGCCTTCTGTTTACAAAGAATTACGTGTTCAGGAAGTGGGACACCCGAATACTAAAAAAATGCTTGAGGCGATATCTAGGGGCGATTTAGACGGTATTTTTGATTCGATGGGGAATGTGCTTGAAAGCGTTACACTTGAAAAAAATAGTCAGGTTAAACAGTTGAAAGATAAAATGCTTGAATTTGGTGCTGATGCGGCGATGATGAGCGGAAGTGGGCCAACTGTTTTTGCGATTGTTAAACAACATTCGCGGGCTAAGCGCGTTTATAATGGACTGCGGGGTTTTTGTAATGAGGTTTACATGGTAAGACCGTTATCATATGATGACTAAATTAAGGGAGGAAGAATATGAAACTTATTTTTAATGCGGACGATTTTGGGATGACGAAAGGTGCGGTTTACGGGACGCTTGATGCGTATAAAAATGGTGTCGTGCGATCAACGACCATGCTTGCTAATGGATATGCGTTTGATTTAGGCGTGCAAATTGCAAAGGAAAACCCGGGTCTTGATATAGGTGTACATTTGGCGCTTACGTTTGGTAAGCCGGTTTTAAAAGATTTGAAGACGCTTGTTGATTATGAGGGTAAGTTTTATCGAAATATTAATGAATTGCTCCAAAACGCACCTGATTTTAGTCTAGAAGAGGTGGAACGTGAATTTACGGCGCAAATTGAAAAAATAAAAGCGGCGGGTATCGCGTTCACGCACTTTGATGTCCACCACATGCTTGAACCGCATATTTATGAAGTGGAACATCGTTTGGCGGAAAAATACGGGGTCAGTGTTAGGCGTGCTCTTCCAGAAGTGGGCTACGAGCGTGTCACAACAACAGACGTGTTTATGAATGATTTTTATGCAGAAGGTGTTACCATGGCAACTATCCGCAAAATTGTCGAACAATATAAGGGGACGGATAAAGTTATTGAAATTATGACGCACCCTGCCTTTTAGATGAAAAATTACTTGCTATATCAAGCTATGCGGATATCCGAATGAAAGAGGTAACGCTTCTTACATCGAAAGAGTTGCAAAATTATTTAGCGCAGGAGAATGTGACGCTTGCAAGTTTCCGTGATTTGTAAAAACGAATTTCAAATGATAAAACTCTTTTAAGTTGTCAAGATATATGAAGTCTTTTATAATAAAGAAAAATACGTTACAAACATTTTATTTTTTGTTTTAATATACGGAATTAAAAAAGGGAAGAGAGAGTATGAAAATTCGGCGTAGTGAACGTTTAATTGATATGACAGAGTTTTTGCTTAGTCATCCGCGCAAATTAGTCCCTCTTACGATGTTTGCTGAACGTTATAGCTCGGCTAAATCATCTATTAGTGAGGATTTGGTGATTATAAAGAAAACGTTTGAAGATCGTGGCATCGGTACGCTTGAAACGGTCCCTGGGGCTGCGGGTGGTGTGCGTTATATTTCTATCGCTGGGAATGCAGATGTGCTTGATTTTGTGCAAACACTCTGTAACCGAATTGCTGAGCCGAATCGTCTTTTGCCAGGTGGGTATTTATATTTATCGGATCTTTTAGGGGAGCCAGTAACTTTAAAGGCAATTGGGAAGATTCTTGCTACTAAATTTAACAACCAGCCTATTGATGCTATTATGACGGTGGCAACAAAAGGTATTCCAATTGCTCAAGCTGTGGCAGAGCATTTAAGTGTTCCTTTTGTAATTGTACGTCGTGATAGTAAAGTAACAGAAGGCTCAACAGTTAGTATAAATTATGTATCAGGTTCAACTAAACGTATTGAAAAAATGGAATTGTCGAAAAGGAGCCTTGCTGAAGGTTCAAACGTGCTTGTTGTCGATGATTTTATGAAAGCTGGCGGGACGGTAAATGGTATGAAAAATTTACTGGAAGAATTCAACGCGAATTTAGTTGGTATTGCGGTTTTGGTGGAGTCGGAATACGCGGAAGAGCGTCTTGTAGATGACTATGTTTCGCTTGTGAAAATTAAAAATGTAAATGTAAAAGAAAAACAAATTGAAGTGGTGGAAGGAAATTACTTCACGGTGAGTTAAACTAAGGAAGTCAGTAGCTGGCTTCTTTTTCTTGTGCCCTGAAAAACGGACCATAGCCTTAAGTTCGTATAAACGCACGTTTTCCCGAAAAGAAATCAGTCCAGCGCTGTACGTTGCTTGCGCGTTTTTATGGTAGAATGTATAAATATTCTACAAATACATAACTCATAGAGGAGGAAATAAGTTGAAAAAATGGATGAAATGGGTCATAACAATTCTCGTTATCATACTAATTGGCGGTGGCGTCATTTGGTTTTTAAATAAAGGCGAGGCGAAACAAAAGGCAGATACGAGTGATTTTGTGACAACTAAAGTCAAACAAGGCGATATGAAAATCAATGCAACTGGAACAGGTGCTATCGTTCCGCAAAATAAACAAATGCCAAATTTTGATGAACTTGAGTTCCAAGCGCAAATGGATGAACTGGATATTCCTAATATTAAGGTTGATCAAGCCGTAAAAGTGACGGTAACAGCGCTTCCGGATAAAACATTTACAGGAAAAGTCAAAACAATCGCAGACCAAGGGCAGGCGCAAAACGGAGTATCCACTTTCCCTGTTACAATTTCATTAGATAGTACGGAAGGGTTAAAATCGGGAATGACCGCAGACGCTTCTATTTTAGTGAATGAGAAGAAAAATGCTCTCTACGTACCGATTGAGGCGGTCCAAAAAAGTGACGATGATCGCTACTATGTGATGATTCCTAAGAAAGAAAAAGAAGGACGTACAAAAAAAGTCAAACAGTTTGTAGAAACAGGACTTCACAATGAAGATAATATTGAAATTACGAAAGGTTTGGAAAAAGGCGATACCATTATCTTACCTTCCAAAAAATCATCCACAACGCAAGGTGGCTTTTAATCAAGCAGAAAAGGAGGGAAACGAACAATGAATCCACTTATTGAGATGAAAAATATCACCAAAACGTATACATTAGGTGGTGAAACCTTTAAAGCGCTTGATGATGTCACGTTATCCGTTGACGAAGGAGATTTTGTCACCATTGTCGGTCCGTCTGGTTCAGGGAAATCGACATTAATGAATATGATAGGTTGTTTAGACGTGCCAGATAGTGGCAGTTACCAGTTGGATGGGGTAGATGTTTACCGTTTAAATGATAACAAGCTTTCAGAAATACGTAATAAAAAAATTGGTTTTATTTTTCAGCAATTTAATTTACTTACAAAGCTCTCAGCGCTTGAGAACGTGGAACTTCCCCTTGTTTATGGCGGTTACGGCGTTTCGAAGCGGGAAAAAATGGCAATGAGCTGTCTTGACCGTGTTGGTCTAGCTGATAAAAAAAGAAACCTGCCAACCCAATTGTCGGGCGGGCAACAACAACGAGTAGCGATAGCGCGCGCTTTAGCGACTGAACCATCTATTTTACTTGCCGATGAACCAACCGGCGCGCTTGATTCCAAAACGGGTAAAGAAGTTATGGGCATCTTGCAATCCTTAAATGCAGCAGGAAATACAATCGTGATGATTACGCACGATTTAGAACTTGCTAAATACGGTACTAAAAGTATTCGCATCCAAGACGGACGCTTATATAAAGAGGAGGTTGCTAAATGACAATTCTCCAAAGTATGAAAATGGCCTTTAAGCAACTTAAAACGAGTAAGCTACGCTCCTTTTTAACCATGCTAGGTATTATTATTGGGGTTGCCTCTGTGATTTTACTTGTTTCACTTGGAAAAGGCGTCACGCAAGAGGTCAATAGCCAAATGGGTGACCTTGGCTCGAATCTGATTACCGTAATGAATACTTCGGTTAATCCGAATGATAAAATATCTTATGACGATGCAATGAAATATCAAAATATTGATGGCGTGAAAAGTGTATCACCTGAACTTTCTGGTCAAGTGAACGCAGCGTATGACTATCAAACTAAAAACGTCAAAGTTATCGGAACGAACGATCAATACCGAGGAGCGCGAAGTTTAGACTTAGAAAATGGTCGCTTCTTACTTCCAATAGATATCGAATATGGGCAAAAAGTAGCGGTTTTAGGCCCAAGCGTTGCAAGCGACTTATTTGGCTTCGCCAATCCAGTTGGAGAGACCGTGCGTTTAAATGGCCTGCCCTATAAAGTTGTAGGTGTTTTAAAAGAAAAAGGCGCTTCCATGATGGGGTCCAGTGATGACCAAATCTTCATCCCTATTATGGCCGCACAGCGTATGTTAAAAGATACCAATGTCAGAACGATTTATGTAGAAACGAAATCTGCAGATGTGGTAGATCCTGTTGTGAGTACGCTTGAATCAAGACTTTCAATTCAGATGAATGAAAAAGAAGATGATACTTCATCCCAAACAGGTCCCAAATACCAAGTCATTAATCAGCAAGAAATTTTAAATGCATTTAATACGATTAGTAGTACCCTAACGACCGCTTTAGGCGCTATTGCTGCTATTTCACTTGTTGTAGGTGGGATTGGAATTATGAACATCATGCTGGTTTCTGTCAGTGAACGAACGCGTGAAATTGGAATTAGAAAAGCACTAGGTGCAAAAAAACGTGCGATTTTAATGCAGTTCTTAATTGAATCTGTCGTAATCAGTGTGGTTGGTGGAATTATTGGTATTATTATTGGAGCTAGCGGAGCAGCGGTTTTTGGAAGTGTGGCGAACATACCTTCAGGAATAACAGCCGGAACCATTATTTTCTCCTTTGCTTTCTCTCTTTGTATTGGTGTTATATTTGGTATCGCACCAGCAAATAAAGCTGCTAAGTTGCGGCCAATCGATGCTCTTCGTTCAGAATAAGGGATAGGCGCATAGATATTTGGTGATAATCAGGAAGCTATCCTGACGCACTAAAAATCTATGTGCTTTTTTTGAAGAAATTGTAAAAGTAACAGCTGGAAAAGTAAAAAATGCTACGTTTTTGTGTCTTGTCATCTATTTTTAATCTGTTTGTTACATAAGAGCAAAACAAAAAAGTTATACGATGGTTTTTAAATTTGAATATTTCAAATAAGTATTTATTATCAACGTTTAAAGGGGATGTGACAAGAAAGTAATCGTTGTAAAAGGGGCCATATCCTAAAAAAAATTTAAAAATAAATATTGTTTTTGAAATGTACACAAATTTATTTTATTTTTATTTAAAATCAAAGAAAAAACTACTTTTTACGTTGTTTTCGAAGCGTTATCAATGATTTTAGTGTACTTTATAAATTCAATTTTAAAACAATTTATTTTGTCAATACTCTTATGCCTCATAAAGGTTATTTTTGAAACGAATTCACAAAGTTGTCAAATTTTCAATTTTTTTATTATTATAAGTGTAGGGAAAAAAGAGGTGCCTGGTGATGAAATGAAATCTCGATTTTCTTGGTAGCTTTCTGTAAGCTTGTTTAAAGCTTCAGAACAAAGTTTTGCAACTAGAGTTTAAGGTGGTGAAGAAAATGGAAATTACAGATGTGAGATTACGTCGTGTTGAGACAGATGGAAGAATGAGAGCAATTTCTTCAATCACGATTGATGGTGAATTTGTTGTTCACGATATTCGTGTCATCGATGGCAACGATGGACTATTTGTCGCAATGCCAAGTAAACGTACTCCAGATGGAGAGTTTAGAGATGTTGCACATCCAATCAACTCAGATACACGCGCGAAAATTCAAGAAGCTGTGTTAGCGGCTTATGAAGTAGCTGATGAACCAGTTGCATCTGAAACAACTTCTGCTGATGCAGAATAAAACAAAAAATCCCTTAAAATTAGGAACAAGTGAGTGAAACGGACAGAGAGGGATTCCTGAATCTGCTACCGCGATCGCGCGAACCTTATTGTAAAGGGGCCAATGGGATAAGGAGTGACGGAAATGCAAGTAACAGATGTGAGATTACGTCGAGTTGAAACTGATGGAAGAATGAGAGCAATTGCCTCAATCACTTTGGATGAGGAGTTTGTTGTACACGATATTCGTGTTATCGACGGAAATAATGGACTTTTTGTCGCAATGCCAAGTAAACGTGGCGTTGATGGAGAATTCCGTGATATTGCGCACCCAATAAACTCTGATACACGTGGGAAAATTCAAGACGTTGTTTTGGCTGAATATGAACGCGTTGGTGAAGAAGAAGCGAATGCCGTATCAGAAGAGGAAACGGAATCAGTTTCTGCTGAATAATTTGAATAAAAATAACCAGAGCTACTCTTTAAATAGGGTAGCTCTTTTTCAATCTTCAAAAATATGCTATACTTTTTTTAGACAACTTTTTGAAAAGGGGCTTTAAAGTGGGGAGAAAAAATAGCGTAGCAGATTATCAAACTTTATTAAAAAGCTCGTTTAAGAGGTCTTCCTCTTCTTCGGTTAGAAGTTTACGCCTAGTTACTTTACCTAGATATTGGTAAAGCTTTTTTGCGTTCTAGGTAACCTTGAAAAAAAGTAGGTTTTACGGTATCATTCATTATGGAAGAATAGTGTTAATTGGAGGTCTTTATATATGACAAATCAGTATGCCATCGTGCTTGCGGCTGGACAAGGCACACGGATGAAATCTAAATTGTACAAAGTATTACATCCGGTATGTGGCAAGCCAATGGTTGAACATGTTGTGGATCAAATTGCGCAACTAGATATGAAAAAAATTGTGACAATTGTCGGTCACGGAGCAGAAGATGTGCAGGAACATCTTCAAGATAAAAGTGAATTTGTAAAACAAGAAGAACAACTTGGAACCGCACATGCTGTTTTGCAGGCGAAAGAGTTGCTTGCAGATCTTGATGGTGTAACGATTGTTGTATGCGGGGATACACCGCTAATTGAGAGTGCAACAATGGGGGCGCTTATTAAATACCATTCAGAAAAACGTGCAAAGGCAACCATTTTAACAACACAATTAGATGATCCAACAGGTTATGGCCGGATTTTGCGTGATGATTTAGGCATTGTGGAGCGAATTGTGGAACATAAGGATGCGACAGAAAAAGAGCAACGCGTCCAAGAAATTAATACGGGAACTTATTGCTTTAATAATCGTGCGCTTTTTGAGGCACTTTCTAAAGTTTCAAATGACAATGCCCAAGGAGAATATTACTTACCAGATGTCATCAAAATTTTAAAAGATTCAGATGAAGTCGTTGCGGCTTATCGCATGGAAAACTTTGAAGAATCTCTAGGAGTTAACGACCGAGTTGCTTTAGCGGAAGCAAGCCGTTTAATGAGAAACCGCATTAACGAGCGACTTATGCGTGAAGGTGTTACATTAGTTGACCCAAACAGTACTTATATTGATGTAGATGTTGAAATTGGCCAAGATACAGTGATCGAAGCGAATGTTACATTACGCGGAAACACTAAAATTGGTGAAGATTGCCTAATTTCAAGTGGTTGTGACTTTGATAATGCCGTTATTGGTAACCGCACAATCATTCGTTCATCAGCCATTGAAGATAGTAAAGTAGGAGATGATGTTCAAATTGGACCATTTGCACATCTGCGCCCAGAATCAGAAATTCATAACCATGTAAAAATCGGCAACTACGTTGAAACCAAAAAAGCTATTGTGGGAGAAAATACGAAGTTACCGCACTTTATTTATATGGGAGATGCCGAAATCGGCAAAAACGTGAATGTAGGTTGTGGTTCGATTTCCGTTAATTACGATGGCTTCAATAAATCTAAAACAGTCATTGGCGACAATGTTTTTGTCGGATGTAATTCCAATTTAATTGCACCAATAAATGTCGCGGACAATGCTTATATTGCTGCAGGCTCTACGCTTACTGATGATGTTCCAGAAGGAGCTCTTGCAGTAGGGCGAGCTCGTCAAGTGAATAAAGAAGGGTACGACAAAAAAAATCGTAGAGAAGTTTAATAAATAATTTTTTCAACTTTTTTTGAAGAAATATCATTTATATAAAAATTTGTGGAGGCTGATTATGTCAAACGATTATTTTGATCCGAAGTTGAAAATTTTCTCGCTAAATTCAAACCGTGAACTAGCGGAAGAAATTGCGAAGGAAGTAGGGATTGAGCTAGGAAAATCGAGTGTAACTCATTTTAGTGATGGCGAAATTCAAATTAACATTGAAGAAAGTATTCGTGGTTGTCATGTGTATGTTGTACAATCAACAAGCTACCCAGTAAACCAGAATCTAATGGAACTTTTGATCATGATTGATGCATTAAAACGAGCTTCAGCAGCTACGATTAATATTGTAATGCCGTACTATGGCTATGCACGTCAAGACCGGAAAGCAAGAAGTCGTGAACCAATTACGGCCAAATTAGTAGCTAACCTAATTGAAACTGCAGGGGCAACACGTATGATTACGCTAGATATGCACGCGCCTCAAATTCAAGGTTTCTTCGATATCCCAATTGACCATTTAAACGCTGTACGTTTATTAAGTAATTATTTTAATGAGCAAGGTTTAACAGGTGAAGATATTGTTGTTGTTTCTCCTGACCACGGAGGTGTCACACGAGCGCGCAAAATGGCGGACCGCTTAAAAGCTCCGATTGCCATTATTGATAAGCGTCGTCCTCGTCCAAACGTTGCAGAAGTGATGAATATCGTAGGTAATGTAGATGGTAAAGTATGTATCTTGATAGATGATATTATTGATACAGCTGGAACCATTACACTTGCGGCTAATGCACTTCGCGAAAATGGAGCAACGCGTGTATTCGCGTGTTGTACGCACCCAGTTTTATCTGGACCAGCAATGGAAC
Organism: Listeria fleischmannii subsp. fleischmannii LU2006-1; assembly: GCF_000344175.1. Taxonomy (GTDB): domain Bacteria; phylum Bacillota; class Bacilli; order Lactobacillales; family Listeriaceae; genus Listeria; species Listeria fleischmannii. The sequence goes on from NZ_ALWW01000019.1 coordinate 15,885, forward strand.
GAATTCAAGATTCACCAATAGAGAAATTAGTTGTGACGAATTCAATCGACCTTCCAAAAGATAAATGGATTGATAAAATGGAACAACTTTCGGTTGCTGCTCTTCTAGGTGAAGCGATTGTACGTGTTCATGAAAATGAATCAGTTAGCTCGCTTTTTGAATAAAGAAACAGCTTGTGAGCAGAATCTATTTTAAGGTTCTGCTCTCCTTTTTTATCTACTACACCTCTACAGGAGGCAATTTTATGGCACAAATAGAAAACCTTATTCCACGGTGGCAAAACCTACTTCACCATCTCTATTTAAAAATGGATTTTATGAGTGGTGAAGAATTAGCTGAATTGCTCCAAGTTAATGCAAGAACCATTCGGAGTGACATTAAATCGATAAATGAAATTTTTTCCAAAGAAGGGAATCAAATTGTATCTGTGCGTGGAAAAGGCTATCAACTTCAACTGCGATATGAAAGCGTTTTCCTGAAATTGTTAGCGCCCAGTAAAGAAGAGCGTTTTAATTTACAGGTCATCCCATCTTTAGCCCAAGACCGCATCCCCTATATTATTCGTTATTTACTACTTCAAAATGATTTTGTTAAACTCGACACGCTTGCCGAGGAACTCTACGTCAGTAAATCAACTATCAATTCCGACATGGTGGATGTGAAGCGGAAGCTTGCCGAATGTTCTTTAATTCTTTCTAAAAGAGCGGGGTACGGGGTTAAAATTGAGGGTTCGGAGATGAACATGCGTTTTTGTTTTTCAAAGTACTTGCTGAGTGATTCGGTGAGCCTACTTGTTAGCGATGAGGAGCAGACTTTCTTTGGGGAAATTGATTTGCGGAATATACAAAACATTATTTTAACAAGCCTTGCGGAGTATAAAGTACAGATGACCGATATGGCCGTTAAAAATTTAATTATCCATGTCGCTATTGCCATACGACGCATTAAAAATCAGCAATATGTCGAACAAAATGAGCTTCAAGGTTTGGAATTTAATATTCAAGAGTTACGGGCGGTTCAAAAAATGATTCAGGAAATTGAAAGGTTAGAATCCATTCAGTTCCCTGAAAGCGAGTTAACTTATATTTTGCTGCACGTATGTTCCAAGCATGTCTTGCAAAGTTATAACGGTTACCGAGAAGTTATATTGGTGCATAAAATGTTAGCGGAAATTAAACGCCAGTATGGATATGATTTTTCATCACACCAGCAATTTATAGCCCATTTAGCCTTACATTTAAAGCCTGCGATTAATCGGATTAAATTTAATATGAATATCCATAATCCATACTTAAGTAATATCAAAAGGAACTATCCCCTTGCATTCGAGTTTGGACTTTTGGCACGTGAAGTTTTAACAGAAGAATTAAATCAAGCAATTAACGAGGATGAGGCTGGCTACATGGCGATGCATTTCCTATACGCGCTTAGTGAGGAACCGAATAATCGAAAAAAACGCGTTTTACTCGTCTGCGCCTCAGGAATTGGCACGGCGAAATTATTAGAGATTAAAATCAAAAAACTGTTTGATACAGAAATTGAAATCATCGGAAGTTGTTCGCTTTATAAATACCAAAAGAATAAGCAGGAGGCGGACTTTGTTATTTCTACTGTACCCATTGAGGCGAGCAAACATGCGTATGTGCAGGTAACGCCATTTCTCTCAAAAGCCGATATTCGCGGCATAGAGCGCCTTTTAGAAAAAGATGAAAATCGTGCTACTTTTAACCCAATAAGCCTCTTTTTTTCTAAGAAATACTTTACTATTTTGGAGGGGAAAAGAACGAAAGAACAAATTTTAACAACACTTGCGAATAAATTCGAAGTGGAGGGAAATGTTCAGGCCTCGTTTTTGAAATCAGTAAAAGAACGGGAGAACATTGTCGCGACTTATCTCGGGAATGGTCTTGCCGCCCCACATCCCATTTCGGCAGACGTAAAAGAAACAAAAATAGCGGTTTGTATCACCAAAGAACCGATTATTTGGAACGAGGAAGGCGACGAGGTTCAAATCATTTTAATGCTTGCGGTAAAGAACAAAGAGCAGGAGCAGCTTTCTACTGTTTATGAAATCATTAGCCAAATTGTGGAAATACCTAAATTAGCAAAAGAAATACGGGAAGTGGAGGATTTTGAAGCCTTTATACGAATTTTAGAGTATGTAAAAACATGAGCGAGTGAAGCTTGTGTTTTTTTATTTCCTCTAGTAGACCTTACAAGCGGAAAAAGATTGCATTTATTTCTTGAAAAGAAAGCGCTACACTTAAGGCAACAAGGAGGGACGCATATGAAAAAATTTATTGAAAAATTAACGTGGCTATCTCAAAAATTAGGGAATCAAATCCATCTTAAATCCATGCGAGATGCGTTTGCAACCATTTTACCGTTTATTATGCTAGCAGGATTTATGGTTTTGATTAATAATGTCATTATTAAACCAGATGGATTTATGTCGAATGTGATTAGTTCAGCAACACTAACGAAATGGCAGGAACTTGGAACAAGTATTGTGAACGGAACGCTTGGAATTATAACGCTGCTTATAGGGGCTTCTGTTTCTTACTTTTTAGCTCAAAATAGAAAATTTGATAATCCATTTGCACCGGCACTTCAAACGATTGCTTTAATTGTTATTTTTATTCCGCTTATGACTTCGGTTATTCCAAATGGGGGGGAAGAAGCTGTTCAAATTTCTGGTGTGATTCCCACCTCGTTAACAGGGTCGGCAGGGATGTTTGTTGGAATTGTCACGGCACTTCTTTCGACAGAAGTATTTATCCGCTTGTCGAAAAGTGAAAAAATGAAGATACGAATTTCAGGCGAAAGTGTACCACCAGCGGTTATTAAATCATTTAATGTGCTGATTCCAACTATGCTAACCGTATTGATTTTCGCTTTTGTCTCATTTTTAGTTAACATGTTATTTAGTTTAGACTTATATTCTGTAATTAGTGCAGTTATTCAAAAACCATTGACCTTTTTAGTAACCAGTGTGCCAGGGTTCCTGACATTAATGCTTATTTCCCAAATGCTCTATTCTATTGGTATTGCGGGAAGTGGGATTTTGGGCCCGATTATGGATCCGGTACTTCTTGCAAACATGCAAGATAATATGGCTGCTTTTGCAAATGGATCGGCTATTCCGCATATTATCAATACGACATTCCGTGATATTTTTGGTGTCATGGGTGGCGGGGGAAATACAATTGCTCTCCTTATCGCTATCTTTGTTTGGAGTAAGAGAAAAGATTACCGAGAAATTGCAGGTCTATCGGCGGCACCGGGACTTTTTAATATTAATGAACCTGTCGTGTTTGGTCTGCCCATTGTGTATAACTTGAGTTTAATGATTCCATTTATTTTATCTACACCACTTTGTTTGTTACTTGCTTATATTGCTACCAGTATGGGGATAATTTCAAAAGTTGTTGTTCTTGTCCCATGGACGACACCACCAGTTATATCAGGGTTTTTGGCAACAGGAGGAGACTTTAGAGCAGCTATTTTCCAGATTTTCTTAATTGGTGTATGTATATTGCTCTACTTGCCGTTTTTAAAAGCAAACGATCATTTAAAAGTTTAGGAGAAGATATAAATGAAAAAACTTATGTTAATGTGTAATGCGGGAATGTCAACAAGTGTTTTAGTAAAGAAAATGCAAAAAAGTGCCGCTTTACAAGGGATTGAAATCGATATTTGGGCTATTTCAGAAACTGATTTTGAGAAAAACTGGAGAAATGCGGATGCTATTTTGCTAGGTCCTCAAGTGAGTTATATGAAGGATAAAGTGGATCAAACGGTTGGTGCGATTCCTGTGGATGTGATTGCGATTGTGGACTATGGTCGTATGAACGGCGAAAAAGTTTTAGCGCAGGGGCTTCAGTTATTAGAGAACAAATAAAAGTGGAAGAAGGTTGTGGCACAATGAATCTATCCATTTCAGAACGGGTCGAAAAACTTTTAGATCAAATGACGCTTACTGAAAAATGCGGGCAATTGAATCAGCGTTTATACGGCTGGGAAACGTATGAGTGGGGCGAGGACTCGCAACTTGTTCTCACCGATACATTTAAACAAGAAGTTGAAAAATTTGGAGGTATTGGCGCTTTATATGGCTTATTTCGTGCGGATCCATGGTCTAAAATGGATGAATCAAACGGTATTTTACGTCAGGAGTCGGCGAAAGCGGCCAATCAATTGCAAAAATATGTGATTCAAAATACGCGGCTTGGTATTCCGATGCTTTTAGCGGAAGAGGTTCCGCACGGTCATCAAGCGCTTGAAAGTGAATCATATCCGGCTAATCTTGCGAAAGGGGCTTCATTTAATGCGCCGCTTCAAAAACGAACAGCGAAGGCTGTTTCGGAGGAAATCAGCACGAAAGGCGTCCATCTGGCTTTAGCTTCAGCGCTTGATATTTTAAGAGATCCAAGGTGGGGACGTTCAGAGGAATGTTTCGGCGAGGACCCGTTTCTAGCTAGCGAAATGACGGAGGCGCTTGTTTCGGGTATGCAAGAAAGTGGTAAGGTGGCGGTTGTGTTAAAGCATTTTGCGGCACAAGGGGAACCGGTTGGCGGTCATAATTCGGGCCCGGTTTCGATTGGCGAACGGGAACTGCGCGAAATCTTTTTACCGCCGATGTTTGCGGGCAAACATGCAAAAGGTGTTATGGCGGCTTACAATGAAATCGACGGGATTCCTTGCCATGCTAACCGAAAATTATTGACCGAAATTTTACGCGGGGAAATTAGTTTTTCTGGCATTGTTATGGCGGACGGTTGCGCGCTTGATCGCCTTTTAATGTTAAATCAAAATCCAGAAGAGGCGGCTAAAATCGCGATTTCAGCTGGAGTCGATTTAAGTTTGTGGGATGACATCTATCCGCATCTTGAAGCGGCAGTCACAAATGGTCTGCTTCTTGAAAAACAAATTGACCAGGCAGTACGTCGTGTGCTTACGTTAAAATTTGAACTGGGTTTATTTGATAATCCGTATATCCCGGAAGAAGTTCCGGCGACTGACTTTAAGTCACTCAATTTAGAATCGGCGAGAGAAAGTATTTGTTTGCTTGAAAACCGAAATCAAACGCTGCCTTTTTCAAAAAAAGTAAAAAAAATAGCTGTCATTGGCCCAAATGCAGATGCATTATATAATCAGCTCGGCGATTATACGGCTCCGCAAAAAAAGGGGAGTGGCATAACGGTTCTGGAAGGCATGCGGCAAGTGGCGCCTCCAAATACTGAAATTGTTTTTGAAAAAGGGTCTAGAGTCCGCGAAAGACAGCCGCAAAGTTTAGAAAGGGCGCGAGAAATAGCACTAGGGTCCGAACAAATTGTGCTTGTGCTTGGAAGCTCGAGTGCGCGAAATTTTGATATGGCATTTTTGAAAAACGGTGCGGTAAGTTCGAAGGGGCCTAACATGGACACGGGAGAAAATGTTGATGTGGCAAATCTTGAGCTTCCGGACTGCCAGTTGGAATTGTACCATACGCTACGCGAATTAAATATCCCGCTTACAGTTGTGGTGATTTCCGGGCGTCCAAACGCGCTAACTGAAATTGCTCACACAGCGGATGCGCTCGTGATGGCGTTTTATCCTGGTGCGCTAGGCGGGCTTGCCATTGCTGAGACATTATTTGGCAAGAATAATCCATCTGGAAAGCTACCTGCTAGTTTGCCTTATGAAACGGGGCAGCTGCCAGTTTATTACAATCAAAAAAATGTCGTATACCAAGAAAATTATTTTGATGCTAAAGGCGCGCCACTTTACCCTTTTGGATACGGGAGAAGTTACAGTGAATTTATTTACCACAAGATTCGGTTTGAAAAAAGGGGTCTTTCGGTCGACGAATTAAATCGCGGTGCAAAATTTAATGTAGAAGTTGAACTGGAAAATGTTTCTGATTTAGCGGGAAAAGAGGTCGTGCAACTTTATATTCGCGGAAGGGGCGGGAGTATTACTAGGCGAAAAAGGGAGTTAAAAGCTTTTCGGAAAATGGAATTTTTACCCAAGGAAATTAAAAAGGTATGTTTTAAAATTGGAAAAAAAGAACTTGAAGTCTGGTCGGCCAAAAATAAGTATGAACTGGAGCCTGGTAAAGTGGATTTGATTATTGGAAACGGGCGAGATACCTATTTAGAGACATGGATTGAAATCGAGGAGGAATAAGTTTTGGACGGGATAGAACTGGCTTCTTTTGAAATTATAAGCTCTGTCGGGGCGGCTAGAAGTAGCATTATGGAAGCGATGCAATTTGCGAGACAAGGACAATTTAAACGAGCCTATGAAAAAATTGATGAGGCCAATGCCTATTTAAGTGATGGGCATAAAAAACATGTGGAATTAATTCAAAAAGAGTCTAGCGGGGACCAAATAACGGTTACCATTTTATTTATGCATGCGGAGGATCAGTTTATGACTACATATTCTTTGCGAGATGTTACGTATGAAATGATTGCGATTTGGGAAGAGTTAAAATCAGAAGAACGCCCTAGAGTGAAATAGGGCGTTCTTCTTTGAGGTTACAACTATCTATTGGCTTAATTGTTGGTAGTGAAAGGCAATGTGTTTTTCTATGAATGTGGCAATGGTAAAGTAACTATGATCATATCCTTTTTCTTTTTGGTAAATTACTTCAGCGTTCGTTTTTTGAGCTGCTGTTAAAAAAGTATTTTCTTTTAATTGAGTTTTATAAAATTCGTCTGCTGTTCCTTGCGTAATCATAATAGGCGGACGATAGGCGGAGGGAGCTTGAATAAGGCTCGTTGCATCCCACTCATTCCATTTAGAAGGGTCTTGGCCGAGATATGCGGTAAAGGCTTTTTTCCCCCAGGGAACTTGAGTAGGATTTAAGATGGGCGCAAATGCAGAGATTGCAGAAAAACGTTCGGGGTTCTTAAGCCCTACTATTAGCGAACCGTGCCCTCCCATAGAATGTCCCATTATACTTTCTTTTCCAGAAAAATTAGGAATAAGAGGATAAATGAGTTCGGGTAATTCTTTCGTTAAATAGTCATACATCTGAAAGTTTTCTTTCCAAGGATCTTGTGTAGCGTTTAAATAAAAGCCTGCGCCTTGTCCTAAATCCCAATCTTCGCTGTCTGCTGTGGCACCTCTTGGGGAGGTATCAGGTATGACGAATGCTAAATTTTTCTCGGAGGCATACTTCTGAAATGCGCCTTTTTGGCTAAAATTATCATCCGTACAGGTTAAACCAGATAACCACCAAATAAGAGCTGTTTTTGAATGGTTCGATGAGCTCTCTGGCAGATACAAGCTAAAAGTCATATCGCAGTTTAAAACAGAGGAGTGGTGACGATATTTTATTTGGCGACCGTTAAATATTCGGTGGCTACTTATCATTTTTAAATGCATAGTTTCACTCCCCGTAAGTTAGTATTGTGCGAATGGATTCCCCGCGGTGCAATAAATCAAAGGATTCATTAATTTGAGTGAAATCTAACCGATGAGTAATAAATGAATCTAAATCAATAGCACCGTTCATAAATTCTTTTACCATTCCCGGCAGTTGTGTTCGTCCTTTTACGCCGCCAAAAGCCGAACCTTTCCAAACGCGGCCTGTAACTAATTGAAATGGACGAGTGTGGATTTCTTTGCCTGCACCCGCAACTCCAATTATAATGCTCTCGCCCCATCCTTTATGGCAAGCTTCTAGTGCAGAGCGCATAACTTCTACATTTCCGATACATTCAAAACTATAATCAACTCCGCCGTTAGTCATTTCAATTAATACTTCTTGAATAGGACGGTCGTAGTCTTTTGGATTCACAAATTCGGTGGCGCCCATCTTTTTAGCTAATGCAAATTTATCCGGATTTGTATCGATGGCAATAATACGCTCTGCGCGTGCTTTTTTTAAACCTTGAATAACGGCAAGTCCAATAGCGCCTAAGCCAAACACGGCGGCTGTAGCTGAGGCTTCAACTTTCGCTGTGTTTTCCACTGCGCCTAAGCCGGTAGTCACACCACAACCTAGTAAGGATACTTTATCCAAAGGTGCTTTTTCATCAATTTTAACTAGATTAATTTCATTTACAACCGTATATTCACTAAAGGTGCTGGTTCCCATATAGTGATAGACAGGTTTTCCGTTATATGAAAAACGAGTTGTCCCATCTGGCATTAATCCTTTTCCTTGTGTTGTACGTACTGCTGAACATAAATTTGTTTTTCCAGATAAACAAAACTCGCATTTTCCACATTCGGGTGTATAAAGCGGGATGACGTGATCTCCTTTTTTGACAGAAGTGACTTTCTCTCCTACTTTAACAACGATTCCTGCTCCTTCGTGGCCTAGTACAGCAGGAAAAACTCCTTCTGGATCGTCGCCTGATAGAGTAAACGCATCAGTGTGGCAAACAGAAGTATATAAAATCTTGACCATTACTTCCGTTTCCTTTGGGTCAGCAACATCCAGTTCAACAATTTCTAACGGTTTGCCGGGTTCGAATGCTACGGCTGCTCTACTTTTCATTATTATCCCTTCTTTCTTTAAATAAGCCATATATTTTTAACTTATTCAAAAATCTATTATCCATTTCCAAATTTCATTATAATCGTAACATAAGCTGAAAATGGAAACAAAGAAGATAATTATAATAGGCAAAAAAGGAGTTGCGCCCCGAAGTAACCTCAACATAAAAATGAAGCCCTGAAAAAATTTAATTTCAGGGCTTCAATTATGAAAATATGTTTCTAAAATAAGAACTAATACGTAGAAGTATCTCTTGTCAAACTCAGCTTTTAGGCAACCATTCTTGATACGTATGATTAAATATATTTGTTTGTAGCTATAACAAAATGGTTAGTTCGTAAATTTTTTGTTAGTGTTAATAATCCTGTGTTTCAACAATAACCGCCGTACCAGATGCTGTAACCATAAGCATGCCATTATCCGCGCCGAGTACTTCATAATCAATATCAACGCCAATAATAGCATTGGCGCCTAAATCAGCAGCACGGCTTTCCATTTCGCGAATCGCTTCTTCCCGAGCGTTGATAAGCTCGTCCTCGTAGCCTTGAGACCTGCCACCAAAAAAGTTCCGTAAACCAGCACCAATATCTTTTACAAAATTGACGCCAGTAATGACTTCGCCGAATACAATTTTTTTATACTCAACGATTTGTTTTCCTTCGATATTTGGAGAAGTTGTTGTAATCATATATAAACCTCCTTTATTTTTCTTTAGTGTACCGCGTTTTATGAAGCTTCGTCAAAAGAAAATAAGAAGAGGACAGGCGTGTGCCTGTCCTCTTTTGTGTGTGATGGTTGTTTCTTTAAATTTCTTTCATTGCATCGCTTAGAACTTTTTTAAGTGTTTCTGCGGAGTTTTTCATTTGTTTCGTTTCTTCTTCGTTTAGTTTCATTTCAACGATGTGTCGCACGCCCTGGCGGTTAACGACAGCTGGTGCTCCAATGTAAATATCGTTTAGACCGTAATGACCATCTAAATATACAGATAATGGTAAAATCGCATTTTCGTTATTTAAAATCGCTTTTGAAATTCTAGCAAGTGCGGCAGCGATTCCGTAAAATGTTGCGCCTTTTTTATTAATAATTTCATAAGCTGCGTCACGCACGCTAACGAAAATTGTATCCATAGCACCTTGCTCGTTTTCTGTAATCCATTCTGTGATAGGAAGGCCGCCGACAGTTGTGTGGCTCCATGCTGGGAACTCTGTGTCACCATGTTCACCTAAAATGTACCCATGTACATTACGGGCATCCACTTTTAAATAATCAGCGATGGACATACGGAAACGTGCTGTATCAAGACTTGTACCTGAACCGATAACGCGTTCTTTTGGTAGGCCGGAGAATTTCCAAGTTGCATAAGTAAGGATGTCGACTGGATTTGAAGCGATTAAGAAGATGCCATCAAAACCACTTGCCATGACTTCATCAACAATACCTTTCATAATTTTTATATTACGATTTACAAGATCGAGACGTGTTTCGCCTGGTTTTTGTGCTGTACCAGCTGTCACAACAACTAAATCTGCATCGTGGCAATCGCTATAGTTAGCGGAATAGATTTTCTTCGGTGCGGAGAATGGGACAGCATGGCTTAAATCGATGGCATCCCCAATGGTTCTATCTTTATCGATGTCAATTATGCCAAATTCTTGGCCAATATTTAAGTTCACACAAGCGAATGCATAGCTTGATCCGACAGCGCCGTCGCCGACTAAAATAATTTTTTGATGGTCTTTCATAATTCAATTTCCTCCTTAGAAAACTTTTTACTAATACAGTATATCACTTTATATTAGTTTGTGAAACTATGAACGTCCTGAATTTGGAAATTTGTACTAATAAATTTATGAAAACGCTATAATACAGTTTGTAAGCTCTTGCATTCCAAATATTTCTACAATTAACGCAATTATTTTTGAGAATTAGACAAGTTTGCGTTAATATTGAAGTATAATAACTAATTCCAACACTAGTTTCTGTTTACCTTTTATGAGGGAAAATAAACCTTGTTCAAAAAATAAGGCTTTTAAAACTTTTGAAGGGTTTTAACTTTAAAGGGTAGGGTAAAATAGTTATTGTAGAATACAAAATGAATGAGTGGAGTGAATTTTTTATGGCAACTAATTTAGAAGTTCAGAAAAGAGATACGAAACAACATTCGCAAGTAACGGAAATTCGTAATGCAGGCCGTATCCCGGGAATTATTTATGGTTATCAATCTGAGAATATAACAGTTTCAGTTGATTCCTTAGAGTTGATTAAAGCGATTAGGGAACATGGACGTAACGCAGTATTCTCAGTAACTGTTGGCGGAAATAAATTGAATGTTTTATTACATGAATATCAAGTAGATCCTTTAAAAGATGAATTAATTCATGTGGATTTCCTTGCTGTTAATATGAGCGAAGAAGTCGAAGCAGATGTAAGAATTGACTTAGTAGGCGACTCATCAGGTGTTAAAGAGGGCGGCGTTTTACAACAAGTCCTATATGAAGTAACTGTGGCCGCGACGCCAGATAAACTTCCTGAAGCGATTGAAGTTGATATAGCGAAATTAGCAATTGGGGATGCCTTAACAATTGGCGATATTCCTAAAGATAAAAATTATGAAATTAAAACAGAGGCTGAAGAAGTAGTGGTTACGGTTTCTGCTCCTCGTACAGAGGAAGAACCAGAAGCGGATACAGAAGTAAAAGAACCAGAAGCTACTCATGGATCTGCTGAAGAACCAGTAGAATAATTGATTTCAAACGACACGATGCATTTAGGCGTCGTGTCGTTTTCTGTATGAAAAACTTTTAAAAGTAGAAACCGCATGTTATAATTTAGAAAATACTTTTAAGTAAACCAGTTCATTTGTGAAGTGGTTTTCGTTCGCATAGGAGAATAAATGAATGAAAATGATTGTTGGACTGGGAAATCCCGGTAAAAAATATGAGCGGACAAGACATAATGTAGGTTTTATGGTAGTTGATGAACTTAGTTACCGTTTTCAAACCCCTTGGAAAAGTTCGAAATTTAATGGTATGGTTAGTGAGCTTCGTATAAACGGCGAAAAAGTTTTGCTTGTTAAACCGCTTACGTTTATGAATGTCTCCGGGGAATGTGTGCGTCCGTTAATGGATTATTACCAAATTGATATAGAGGATTTAATTGTTGTCTATGATGATTTAGATTTGCCAGTGGGTAAAATTAGATTGCGCCAAAAAGGAAGTGCTGGCGGTCATAATGGTATGAGATCGCTAATTCAGCATTTGAAAACCCAAGAATTTAATCGGATTCGAGTTGGGATAGATCGTCCGCCTAAAGGAGAAATTATCCATTATGTACTAGGTGATTTTCCGAAAGCAGAACAGGCAGAAATTATAGAAGCGATAAAGAAAAGTGCGGATGCGATTCAGGATGCAGTTAAACTGCCATTTATAGAAGTGATGAATCAATATAACTAAGCATGTTTAGCGAAATGGAAGTTTTACTAAGCGTGCTTAGTTACTCGTGTTTGAAAGAAGGAATTTTCTGACAAATAAGCGAGCGAAGATGGGAAGAGGAGAGATTGGCTTTGAAAGGTTTAAAAGAATTAATTTATGAACAAAAAGAAATTCGCCAAATTATTCGTGCGATTAATGATAGAAAGGAATCACAACTGGTTACGGGACTGTCTGGTTCGTCGCGTGCGCTTTTTGCGAGCGTTTTGGAAGGAGCAACACAAAAACAAACACTTCTCATCACACATAATTTATACCATGCACAAAAATTATACGATGATTTACTTACTTTGTTAGACGGGGATCGCTTGTTTTTGTACCCAGCAGACGAACTAATCTCCTCAGAGCTAAGCGTTTCTAGCCCAGAACTTCGCGGCCAGCGGGTAGAAGCACTTGATTTTTTGCTTTCTGAAAAACCGGGGATTTTAGTTGTCCCTGTAGCAGGGCTTCGGAAAATACTTCCGCCCGTTTCGTTATGGAAAAAATACAATTTACAAATTGCACAAGGAGAAGAAATTGAGCCTGAACAATTAAAATTAAGTTTAGTGACAATGGGCTACACCATGAGTGATATGGTCAATACGCCGGGAGAATTTAGCATTCGCGGAGGTATTATTGACGTTTACCCAATCACAGAAGAATTTCCTATCAGAATTGAACTTTTTGATACAGAAATCGATTCACTTCGCTATTTTGACGTGGAAACTCAGCGTTCGCATCAACAAATTGAAGAGTTTCGAATTTTACCTGCAACAGAAATATTACTTGAACAAGCCTATTTTCCTGATATTGTAACACGTCTTGAAAAAGGATTAGCTGACACACTTAAAAATATGAAAAATGAAGAAGATAAACAAGGTTTAATGGAAAATATTGAAACGGATTTAGAATTGCTCCGTTCAGGTATTAAGCCGGACATGTTTTTTAAATATATTGGTCTTGCCTATCCAGACCCTGCATCGCTACTTGATTATGCCGCTCAAAATATGCTTATCATTTTAGATGAATATAGCCGAATTCAAGAAACCGATGAACGTTTAGAAAAAGAAGAAGCTGAGTGGCAAACTGAAACGTTAAGTCGTTTAGAAACCATTCGTGAAGTTAAACTCGGTCATCATTTTAGAGAACTTATGGAAGCTGTTCAAGTGCCTAAAGTGTATTTAACGCTCTTTCAAAAGGCCCAAGGAGTAATGCGTGTCGCACAAACTACCAATTTAGTTTATAAGCAAATGCAGCAATTTCACGGGCAAATGTCAGTTTTAAAAACGGAAATTGAAAGTTGGAATAAAAATAATTATGCAGTGGTGCTTTTAGCGCCGTCTGTTGAACGTGCTACTAAAATGCAACAAACATTGGCGGATTATGATATGGAAAGTGTTATTTTAGCACGCGAGGATGATGTACCGAAATACGGAGTTGTCCAATTTGTCATCGGTTCCTTCCAAAATGGTTTTGAATTGCCGCTTGCCAAAGTTGCGATTATAAGCGAAACCGAACTTTTTAATAAAAAAACGAAAAAAGTGAAAAAACGTCAGAAACTATCAAATGCAGAGCGTATCCAAAGCTACTCCGAACTTAAGGTGGGCGATTATGTCGTCCATGTTAACCATGGTATCGCGCGCTATGTCGGGATGGAAACACTTGAAATTAGCGGCGTTCATAAAGACTATTTATTACTCGTATATCAAGGCGAAGATAAATTATTTATCCCAGTTGAACAGCTTGATTTAGTACAAAAGTACGTTGGGGCTGAGGGGAAAGCACCCAAATTAAATAAGCTTGGCGGTTCAGAGTGGAAACGCGTCAAAACAAAAGTGAAGGCTTCTGTTCAAGACATTGCAGATGATTTAATTAAACTTTACGCTGAACGCGAAGCAGAAAAAGGTTTTGCATTTAGTCCCGATAGTGACATGCAACGCGAATTTGAAGATTCCTTCCCTTATCAACCAACCGAAGATCAAGTGAGATCCATACGAGAAATTAAGCATGATATGGAACGAATTAGACCAATGGATCGCTTGCTTGTTGGGGATGTGGGTTACGGGAAAACAGAGGTGGCTCTGCGTGCTGCGTTTAAAGCGGTAATGGATGGGAAACAAGTTGCATTTTTAGTCCCAACTACTATTTTAGCCCAGCAACATTTCGAAACAATGAAAGAACGGTTTCAAGGTTTCCCTATCAATATTGGTCTTTTGAGCCGTTTTAGAACACGGAAACAACAAAATGAAACAATTTCTGGGCTTGCTTCTGGAACAGTTGATATTGTTGTTGGAACGCATCGCCTGCTTTCAAAAGACGTCAAATATCGGGATTTAGGTTTCCTCATTGTAGATGAAGAACAGCGCTTTGGTGTAACGCATAAAGAGAAAATCAAACAAATTCGTTCTAAAATAGATGTATTAACATTGACGGCAACACCAATTCCACGAACACTTCATATGTCCATGTTAGGTGTGCGGGATTTATCTGTCATTGAAACGCCGCCGGCCAATCGTTTCCCAGTTCAAACGTATGTGACAGAACAAAATAATGTTTTAATTCGCGAGGCCATTGAACGGGAGCTTGCGCGAGACGGACAAGTATATTACTTGTATAACCGAGTCGAATCTATTTTACAAAAAGCGGATGAAATTTCCATGCTCGTGCCAGATGCACGTGTGGCGGTGGCGCATGGTCAAATGACGGAATCGGAACTTGAATCAGTCATTTTAAGTTTCCTTGAAGGGGAATATGACGTGCTTGTTACGACGACGATTATTGAAACAGGTGTTGATATTCCAAACGTTAATACTTTATTTGTTCAAAATGCTGATCATATGGGGCTTTCACAGCTCTATCAACTGCGTGGTCGTGTGGGACGTTGGAATAGAATCGCCTATGCTTATTTTATGTATCAAAAAGATAAAATATTACGTGAGGAAGCGGAGAAGAGGCTTCAGGCTATCAAGGAGTTTACGGAGCTTGGTTCTGGATTTAAAATTGCGATGCGCGATTTATCGATTCGCGGAGCGGGTAATATTTTAGGCGCTCAGCAGCATGGTTTTATTGATTCGGTAGGGTTTGATCTTTATTCGCAAATGTTGCAAGAAGCCATTGAAGCGCGTCGTCCTAAGGATGAACGTGAACCGGTTGCGCCAGTCGAAATTGATATTCAGGTGGATGCTTATATTCCGGAATATTATATTACCGATAGTAGACAAAAAATTGAAATGTATAAACGCTTCCGAAATGTCCTAGATGTAGAGGAACTGGAATCGCTGAAAAGCGATATGATAGATCGTTTTGGGGAATATCCCGAAGAAGTGGAATATTTATTTACAGTAACAGAACTGCGTGTACATGCACTGCTTGTGGGTGTTGAGTCGATTAAGGAAGAAGGGAAGAAAATTACGATTTTATTCTCGGAAAAAGGAACGGCGAACATTCGCGGCGATAAAGTGATGGAAGTGATTGCGGAATACGGCCGTAGTGTAGGTGTTGGTATGGAGGGGACATGCCTAAAACTTGTTATGAATGTACAAAATAAAAACTTGCAAGAATGGTTATATGCAGTGAAATCTATCATCGAAAATTTAAAAATGGCTTTAAAAGAGCCGAGTGAGGTTGAAAGCTAGAAAAAAGGGGATTTTAGAGAAAGGTGGCGGAGTATGTCTGAACGCTCGATTAAAAATTTAATGCGTGGCGCTATGTGGCTTACAATTGCCTCGCTTATTTCTAAAATTTTAAGTGCCGTTTATCGTGTTCCGTTTCAAAATATGGTAGGGGATGTTGGATTTTATATTTTTCAACAAGTCTATCCACTTTACGGAATTGCGATGACACTTGCACTCGGAGGCTTTCCGGTTGTGATTTCCAAAATGATGGCAGAGGCGGAAGGAGATTACCGCAAACAACAAATTATTTTGCAATCTGTTTACCGGACCTTACGAACTTTAAGTATCATTTTATTTCTTTTTCTATTCATATTTGCTTATTGGATTGCAAGCTTAATGGGTGATGTTAAACTTGTTTCATTAGTACGTACAGTCAGTTTTGTATTTTTGCTTACTCCGCAACTAGCTTTTTTACGAGGGTATTTTCAAGGGCAAGATGACATGGTCCCAACTGCTGTCTCACAAACTATCGAACAACTGATTCGTGTAGGCGTCATTATTATCGGCGCATGGTTAGCCATAAGAAGTGGGCAGGATCTTTACACAGCAGGAAGCATGGCGATGAGCGGCGCATTTTTCGGGGGCTTAGCGGCAGTTCTCATTTTAAGGCATTATCATAAAAAGCGAGTGGCTAGCGGCTTTCTCAAAGTTTGGGGCACCTTTACGAAAAAGGCTGAAAAAAAAGGAATTGCCAAAGCTTTTTTGGTACAAAGTTTGGCCTTTTGTACGGTTAGCGCAATGCTCATTTTATTTCAGCTTATCGATTCGTTTCAAGTGTACCGTTTAATGATAGATGGAGGGATTCCAGACCTTATTGCTAAAGCTTTAAAAGGGGTATATGATAGAGGGCAGCCTATTTTGCAACTCGGACTTGTCATTTCAACTGGCCTAGCGCTTGCGCTTGTGCCGATGATTACGGCAGCGCGTATTAGCAGGGAACAAATTAAACTAAAACGTTCTGTCTTTCTTGCGATGAAGTTAACACTTATTTTTTCAGGTGCCGAAACGGTAGGTCTGATTGTTATTATGCGCCCGCTTAATCAAATGCTTTTTGAAACAAGTGATGGTACGCTTGTCTTACAAGTTTTTATGCCAGCTGTATTTTTAAGTTCACTTATTATTATGATGAGCAGTATTTTACAAGGTTTTGGAAAAATAGCGGTTCCTGCTGTTGCGGTTTTAATCGGTGGGGTCATCAAATGCATAGGAAATGCAATACTTGTCCCCCGTTACGCAACTTTAGGCGCCTCTTTAGCCACCTGTATGGGCTTGCTTATGGTTTTAATTCTCTGTTATTTGGCTTTAAAACAAAATGTGAATGTGCCGTTTTTTGAGCGGCGGACGATTTTGAATTTGGTTGGGGCGCTTTTTGTGATGTGTGTGATTCCTGTGCTTTGGGAATGGGGTCTCCCGTTTACAACGAGGCTTGGAAGCGCCGTGCAAGCAATTTTCAGTGCCGTTTTAGGGGGCGCCGTATTTTTAATCTTCGCGCTCCGCTACAAATTGCTAGTCCCAAGAGATTTCACCTATTTACCGTTTGGGGCTAAACTTTTATGGTTAAGTCAACGGGTTATAAAAAAATAAAGAAAGAGGTATTGATTTATGCGATTAGATAAATTTTTAAAAGTATCAAGGTTAATAAAACGACGCACGGTTGCAAAAGAGGTGGCTGAAAAAGGTCGCATTGCGATAAACGGAGTGGTTGCAAAGCCAGGTACAAATGTAAAAGTCGGGGATGAACTAGTCATCCGTTTTGGTCCTAAAACTGTTACTGCAAAAATTGATCGTTTAGAAGAAAATGCGAGAAAAGAAGCTGCTGCTGAAATGTACACGATTATAAGTGAAGTACGGAATAGTGAAGAAAATTAAAGAATTGGAGTGTCAGCGTGTTTAAGCGGGCACTTTTTTTATGAAATCGAATATGCATAAAAAGTCAAGAAAAAAATCACTTGAATTCTCGGATAGCGATGGACAAATGATGGATTTATTGGTATTATTCTAACTAAGAATCCTTTTTTACAAAGCTAGGAGGTGCGATGAATGAAAAATGATAAAACGGTAACGCGTATGCAAAATCGTTACATCAAAGATACACAAACTAAGAAAAAAATCAAAAATCGTCGTCGTGTTGCCTTGGCTAGAAGGCTTTCAGGGCTTGCTATAATTTTAGCTATCGTTTTCGGTGCGCTATTTTTCACCTATACGAAACAAGCTCTATTACTCCAAAGAAGAAAAAAGACTGAAAAAGTACAAAACAAGAGCAAAAAAGACTAAGCGGTAGAAGATTCATAAAAAGGAAGAAAAAGCTTTAAAAGGGCAAATCAATAAATTACATGATGATGATTATATTGCAAAATTAGCTAGAAGCGAATATTACCTTTCGAAAGAAGGCGAAATCATTTTCAACACACCAACAGAAAATGAGAAGAAAAAAACTTCAGCGAATTAATATGCAAACTATTTTGATATGGTCTTTAATAAAGTTATAATAAAGGTTGTAAAGAGTGATTTTTAAGGAGGAAGCTTTTTTTTATGTCGATCGAAGTAGGCAACAAGTTACAAGGGAAAGTTACAGGGATTACTAATTTTGGGGCATTTGTGGAGCTTGAAGGTGGCAAAACAGGACTTGTCCATATTAGTGAAGTTGCGGACAACTATGTGAAAGATATTAATGATATTTTAACTGTTGGGGATGAAGTGACCGTTAAAGTGATGAATGTTTCTGATGACGGGAAAATTGGTCTTTCAATTCGTAAAGCTGTAGATCGTCCGGAACGTCCAGAACGTAATTATGATAAAAAACCTAAGTTTAACAAAAAACCAGCAAGAACTGCGAAACCTGCTGAAAACTTTGAAGATATCATGGCGCAATTTTTAAAAGATAGTGAAGATCGCTTATCAACAATTAAACGTCAAACAGAATCAAAACGCGGTGGACGCGGCGCTCGTCGTGGCTAAAGCGATTATAGGAATAAATTTAGGATGGGACTTCCCCATCCTTGTTTTTCTCATTAAGTGAAAGAAAGGTTTTTTTCATGGATGATTTTCTAAGGCGTGTAGAAGCTGAAATTCAAAAAAATGATTTAATCCGGCCAAATGAAAAGGTGCTTGTAGCAGTGTCTGGTGGTCCGGATTCTTTCGCGTTGCTTCATTTTTTAATGAAACGGCAAAGCCCGAATAATCTTGTTGTTTTACATGTGAATCATTCCCTGCGCAGTGAGTCGGACGAGGAAGCTGAATTTGTACGCGCTTTTGCAGAGGAACATAAGCTTCCTTTTATCCAAGAAAAAGTGGATGTAAAGAAACTTGCAGAGGAAGAAAAACGGGGAATTGAAGACGCTTCAAGGGTTGCTAGATATCGTTTTTTTGAAAAAATAGTGTTAGAAACAGGCATTTCAAAAGTAGCGCTTGCCCATCACGCCGATGATCAGGTTGAAACGATTTTAATGCGTCTTATGAGAGGGAGTTCGAGTGTTGGTTATGCTGGAATCCGCCCGCTTCGTCCGTTAAAAGAAGGGGCCATCATTCGTCCGTTTCTAGCGGTTACTAAAAAGGAGATTGAGGATTATCTTAAAGAAAATGCCATTTCCTACATGCTTGATACCTCAAATGATTCAGATGCCTATACTCGAAATCGTTTGCGCCACCACGTTACCCCTTTTTTGGGAAAAGAAAATAAGGGGTTGCAGCGTCATTTTAAAAAATTTTCTGATGAAATGTGGGAAGATCTCCATTTTTTAGATGAACTTGCGCGTAATAAATATGATGAATTAATAACGAAAACGGAAAATGGAATTAAATTAAATATAAAACAACTGGAAAATATGGCGATTCCTTTACAACGCCGCCTAATTCATTTACTATTAAAATATCTGTATAATAATGATATTCAGCTTGTCACTAAACGCCATGTCGAAGCGATTTTTGGAGTGATTCACGGTGACAATCCATCAGCGACACTTAATTTACCTAAAAGTGTGCTTATCAGACGTACATATGATCAACTAGAAGCACTTTTTTATAAAAAAGAAGCAAAAAAGGAATTTTATTATCAGATAGCTCCGAATGACAGGATTGAAATGTTAGATGGTTCTGTTTTTAAAATGAGGCAAAAAAGTTCAGTTGTGCAAACGGCTGGATTAGATGGCATTATTTTAGATGCAGACGCAGTTTCTCTTCCACTTGTGATTCGAAATCGCATGCCTGGTGACAAGATGACCTTGAAAGGAACAGGAGGAACAAAAAAATTAAAAGATATTTTTATTGACGCGAAAATACCGCAATTTTTAAGAGATACACTTCCTGTGATTACAGATAATGATGGGAAAATTTTGTGGGTACCAAGTGTTAAAGAATCCTGTTATGTTGTAAAACCAAGTCGCGAGAAAAAACAATATATTATGAGGTATAGCAAGAATTTAGGAGGAAAAAAGAGCATGCATAATGATATTCAAAAAGTGCTATTTAGTGAAGAGGAAATACAAAATAAAATTCGTGAACTTGGTACGGAATTAACAACCGAATACGAAGGGCGTAATCCGCTAGTAGTTGGCGTTTTAAAAGGTGCGACGCCGTTTATGACGGATTTGATGAAACGTATGGATACGTATTTGGAGATGGATTTCATGGATGTTTCTAGTTATGGAAATGGGATGGTTTCTTCTGGGGAAGTGAAAATCATTAAAGATTTAAACACTTCTGTCGAAGGAAGAGACGTACTTATTGTAGAAGATATTATTGATAGTGGAAGAACGCTAAGTTATCTAGTGGACTTAATTAAATATCGCAAAGCAAAATCAGTTAAACTCGTGACACTACTTGATAAACCAGAAGGTAGAAATGTGGATATTGACGCAGACTATGTTGGTTTTGTTGTACCAAATGAATTTGTTGTAGGTTATGGTTTGGATTTTGCTGAAAAATATCGCAATTTACCGTATATCGGGGTTTTAAAACCTGAAATTTATGCGGAGTGATAACATTTCACTTTTAGTGCTTTTCTTTGCTAAAATATAAAGATAAGTAGAAAGCTTGATAATAGACATAAAAATGCATCTAAACATGCAAATTAGTAGGCAACTCGCTACGGTTATGCTATTATTAATTTTAGTTTTTTAGCTCATATTACCTATTTGAGGAATGAATTTACTAATAAATGAATCTTCGTGAGAGAAAATGAATCTCGGATGTGTTTTTTCGGAAAAACAGGGAAAAGATTGGTATTCCTTGAATCAAATCTTGAAAGTATAATCCAGGCTCTTACGTGGGAGGAGGTAAGGAATGAACAGATTTTTTAGAAATGCGATATTTTATGTCATAATATTCCTAGTTATCATTGGGATTGTAGCTTCCTTTAACACAAATAAAGAGGCAGCCAAAGATATTAGTTATTCAGAGTTTATGACGAAACTGCAAGACGGGGATGTAAAATCATTTACGATTCAACCTGACCGCAGTGTTTATACAATTGAAGGTGAATTTAAATCATCGGATAAATCATCAAGTGATGATAAAAAAGGTTTAGGACAAAATAAAAGTGACACTGCCTTTACAACATACGCGATTAGCAGTGACACACTGTTAACGGATATGGAAAAAGCAGCGGATAGCAATGATACGAAAATTGAAGTCGTGCCTGCGAAACAAAATAGTGGCTGGGTAACATTCTTTTCTTCTATCATCCCGTTCTTAATCATTATCATCTTGTTCTTCTTCTTAATGAGCCAATCCCAAGGTGGTGGCGGCGGTAAAGTTATGAGCTTTGGTAAAAGTAAAGCTAAACTTTACAATGATGACAAGAAGAAAGTTCGATTTACAGATGTTGCGGGGGCAGATGAGGAGAAACAAGAGCTTGTTGAAGTTGTTGAGTTCTTGAAAGATCCGCGCAAATTTGCTGACTTAGGGGCTCGTATTCCAAAAGGTGTTCTTTTAGTCGGACCTCCGGGAACAGGTAAAACATTACTTGCTCGTGCTGTTGCAGGCGAAGCGGGAGTACCATTCTTCTCCATTAGTGGTTCAGACTTTGTGGAAATGTTTGTTGGTGTTGGGGCGAGTCGTGTTCGTGATTTATTCGAAAATGCGAAGAAAAATGCGCCTTGTATTATCTTTATCGATGAAATTGATGCTGTAGGTCGTCAACGTGGAGCAGGAATGGGCGGCGGTCACGATGAACGTGAACAAACGCTAAACCAATTGCTTGTTGAAATGGATGGTTTCGGAGGAAACGAAGGAATTATCATTATCGCAGCAACTAACCGTGCTGATGTACTTGATCCAGCCCTTCTTCGTCCAGGTCGTTTTGACCGTCAAATTATGGTTGATCGTCCAGATGTTAAAGGACGTGAAGCAGTATTACGTGTCCACGCTAGAAATAAACCTTTAGCGAAAAGCGTGGATTTAAAAGCCATTGCACAACGTACACCAGGTTTCTCTGGAGCGGATTTAGAAAACTTACTGAATGAAGCGGCATTAGTTGCTGCTCGTGCAGATAAAAAACAAATTGATATGAGCGATTTAGATGAAGCAAGTGACCGCGTTATTGCTGGTCCAGCTAAGAAAAATCGTGTCATTTCTAAAAAAGAACGCAAAACAGTTGCTTATCACGAAAGTGGGCATACTGTAGTTGGAATGGTCCTTGATGAGGCCGAAACCGTGCATAAAGTAACCATCGTCCCACGTGGACAAGCAGGTGGTTATGCGGTTATGTTACCAAAAGAAGATCGTTTCTTGATGACAAAAGCGGAACTTCTTGACCGCATTACAGGTCTCCTAGGTGGTCGTGTTGCCGAGGAAATTACCTTTGGTGAAGTGACAACTGGCGCAAGTAACGATTTTGAACGTGCAACTGAAATTGCCCGTCGTATGGTTACAGAATGGGGTATGAGTGACAAAATTGGCCCTCTTCAATTCTCATCAGGTAATGGGCAAGTATTTATGGGACGCGATTTCGGAAATGATAAAGGATTTTCGGATAAGATTGCGTACGAAATTGATACAGAAGTTCAAAGTATCATTCGCTACTGTTATGACCGTGCCAAAAATATTCTGTTAGAACACAAAGAGCAACATGTTCTTATCGCAGAAACACTTCTTGAAGTGGAAACACTTGATGCTCGTCAAATTCGTTCGCTATTTGATGATGGAGTAATGCCTCCGGATGCTGATACGTTAACAGTGGAAGAGTATCCTTCTGAAAAAGATAACGAAGAACCAAAATCTTTTGATGAAGAAAAGAAGAGATGAAGCATGAAGATAAGATTGAGCGCGAAGAGGCCAGCGAGGAATTTGGAGACGCACCTAAAGAAGTAACGTCTGAAGAATCCCCAAATGCTGAAGAAACGCCACAAGATAAAAAAGATAATGAATAAACGAAAAGGACTAAGCAGATGCTTAGTCCTTTATTCAAACAAAAATATCGACAAAAAAAAATAAAAAGAGTGTTATGATACGTAAAGAATTTAAAAAGGTGGAGAGACAATGATTTTAGTCATCGATGTAGGAAATACGAATTGCACATTTGGAATCTATGCTAACGAGGAGTTAAAGCATCATTTTCGAATTGCGACGAATAAGGCGAGGACGGCTGATGAGCTTGGAATGCTCGTACTTAGCTTTTTCAACTATGCCCATGTTTCACCTGAAGAAGTGACGGATGTTGTCATTTGTTCGGTAGTTCCGCCAGCTATGCATGCAGTTCAAACGATGAGTAAACGTTATTTTCAAGTGGATCCGCTTATTGTTGGCCCGGGCATTAAAACGGGGTTAAATTTAAAAGTTGAGAATCCACGCGAGCTTGGCGCAGACCGTATTGTGAACGCTGTGGCGGCTCTTTCGGAGTATAAAAGTCCTATTATTATTGTCGATTTCGGGACAGCGACTACCTTTTGTTATATTGATGAAAAAGGTGTTTACCAAGGAGGTGCGATTGCGCCCGGTATCATGACGGCAACAGAAGCGCTTTACAATCATGCTGCCAAATTGCCTCGTGTGGATATAAAAGCTTCGCAAAACGTTATTGGAAAATCGACAGTTTCCTCGATGCAGGCCGGTATTTATTATGGTTTCATCGGCCAGTGTGAAGGAATTATTTCTGTTATGAAAAAAGAAGCTGGGGTGAATCCAATTGTTGTCGCTACTGGTGGTTTAGCTAGACTTATTACTGAAAAATCGACACTTGTCGATGTGGTCGATCCCTTTTTAACCCTAAAAGGACTTTATGTATTATATAAGCGAAATAAAGGAGAAATGAAATGAAAGATTATTTAGTGAAAGCATTAGCCTATGATGGTCGTGTGCGAATTTATGCAGCTGTTACAACGGACACGGTTAGTGAAGGGCAAAAACGTCATGACACTTGGCCTGTTGCCTCTGCTGCGCTGGGCCGTACGATGACAGCAACACTATTTTTAGGTGCGATGCAAAAAGAAAATCAAAAAATTACGGCGAAAATAGAAGGCAATGGCCCGATTGGCACGATTATAGCAGATAGTGATACACAAGGAGCTATCCGCGGTTACGTCACTAATCCACATGTGAATTTTGTTGAATTAAACGAAGTTGGAAAACTAGATGTGCGCCGGGGCGTTGGGACAGAAGGAACGCTTTCGGTTGTAAAAGATTTAGGCTTTGGTGAAAATTTTACAGGGCAAATTCCAATTGTATCGGGTGAAATTGCAGAAGACTTCACCTATTATTTAGCGAATTCAGAACAAATTAACTCATCTGTAGGTGTAGGTGTTCTTGTTAACCCTGATACTACGATAAAGGCGGCGGGCGGATTTATGCTTCAGCTGTTACCGGGAGCGGATGACTCATTAATCACCGAAATTGAAAAGAACTTAGCCAAATGTCCGACGGTTTCGCGTATGATTGACAGTGGTGAAACGCCAGAAAGTATTATCACGCTTTTAGCAGGCGGCGAAGATAACGTGAAGTTTTAGAAACGATACCCGTCCGGTTCGAATGTAATTGTTCGAAAGAGCGTTTTAAAACGGCTATCATTTCACTTGGAAAAGAAGAAATTCGCGCGATGATTGATGAAGAGCACGGTGCAAAAACCGAATGTCATTTTTGTAGAAATCAATATCATTTTTCAGAAGAAGAACTTGAAAGCTTATATGAAGAAGCAAAATAATGAACTAGCCGCCATTTATGTTGCGGCTAGTTTTTAAATTTGACAAAATAACTCGGAATTAGGTAAAGTAAAAGAAAAGCTATTTGGAGGAGTGTTGAACTATGAAAATTGCAAATTCCATTACTGACTTAATCGGGCAAACACCAATTGTTAAATTAAATCGATTACCGGAAAAAGGTAGCGCAGAAGTATATGTTAAACTCGAGTTTCAAAATCCGGGTGGAAGTGTAAAGGACCGCATTGCGAATGCGATGATTGAAGCGGCTGAAAAAGATGGTGTTTTAAAACCAGGTGATACCATTATCGAGCCGACAAGCGGAAACACGGGTATTGGTCTGGCAATGGTTGCAGCAGCAAAAGGTTATCGTGCTATTTTTGTTATGCCTGATACAATGAGCCTTGAAAGACGTAAACTTCTCCAAGCGTACGGGGCAGAGCTTGTCCTTACAAAAGGAGCAGATGGCATGAAAGGCGCTATCCAAAAAGCAGATGAGCTTGCAAAAGAACACGGTTATTTTATCCCGCAACAATTTCATAATCCTGCAAACCCTGATATTCATGAAAAAACAACTGGTCCGGAAATTGTCGAAGCTTTCGGCCAAGAGGGACTTGACGCGTTTATTTCAGGAGTAGGTACTGGTGGTACGGTTACAGGTGCAGGGCACGTGTTAAGAAAAAATTATCCGAACATTAAAATCTACGCTTTAGAACCAGAAGAGTCGCCTGTATTAAGTGGTGGATCTCCGTCTCCGCATAAAATTCAAGGCATCGGTGCGGGTTTTGTGCCAGACACATTAGATACAAAAGTGTATGACGGAATTTTGAAAGTAACGAGTGAAGATGCTCTCACTACGGCTCGCGAAGTTGCGAAAAAAGAAGGAATCTTAGTCGGAATTTCATCTGGAGCTACAATTAAAGCGGCATTAGACCTTGCGAAAGAGCTTGGTGAAGGTAAAAAGGTACTTGCGGTTGTAGCGAGTAATGGAGAACGTTATTTAAGCACAGCTTTATATAATTTTGAAGATTAATTGCTAGATAAAGGTATAAATTTTAATATTTATACCTTTTTATGTGAAAAAATAAATAAAATTCTAATCTTTTTCTAATCTTTTACACAGTATAAACACTTTTTTTATTAGTATTATATGTATATAAGCTAACAACAAGCAAAAATATTTTCATTTCTTTCCCTTTTTAGAATGAAAATCCAAAACTCCCTTTTTGGACCAATGCGGTTTACTCCCTTTTCTCCGCATTGGTTTTTTGTTTGTCTAAAATGAAAGAAACAAAATGGAACTCTTACCAAACTTTCATTTTATTCTCAGGGAATTTTAGGGGAAGCTGTTTATTATATAGTTATAAGCTAACAACAAAACATTTTCATTTTCCCCCTATTAAATGAAAATCCCAAAACTCCCTTTTTGACCAGTGTGGTTCCTCCCTTTTCCACACTGGTTTTTTTATGTTTGTTTTGAGACGCGGGATGAGAAAATGAAAATGATTTTCTTACTAAACTTTCATTTTATTCACAGTGGATTTTAGTGGTAGCGGGTTAATATATACTCATAAGCTAACAACAAAACATTTTCATTTTCCCCCTATTAAATGAAAATCCCAAAACTCCCTTTTTTGACCAACGTGGTTTCCTTCCCTTTTTCCACGTTGGTTTTTTTATGTTTTTAAGCAAAAGGAAGTGATGCACGCTCGTTTGATGCTATAATGATTTTTGAGAGGTGAGGTTGTTGGTTATGAAATGGGAAAAAACGCAGAATAGCCTAGTGATGGGGATATTAAATATTACTCCAGATTCCTTTTCGGACGGCGGGGCTTATATGGACACGAAAACAGCTGTTTCCTATGCGAAGAAAATGGTAGATGATGGGGCAGATATTATTGATGTTGGTGGTGTCTCCACGCGTCCGGGATACTCGGAAGTTTCGATCGTAGAGGAGATGAACCGAGTTATTCCGATTATTAAAGCATTGCGTAAAGTTTTGCCAAATACATATTTGTCAGTTGATACGTGGCGAAGTGAAGTAGCATCTGAAGCGATTCTCGCGGGCGCTGACTTTTTAAATGATCAATGGGGCGCTAAAAAAGATCCGAATATGGCGGTAGTGGCGGCGAAATATGACGTGCCTATTTGCTTAATGCATAATCGTACGAACCGTGACTATCAAGATTTTATGGAAGATGTGAAAAATGATTTGCTCGAAAGTGTTGCTATTTGTTTAGAAGCGGGCGTAAGAAAGGAACATATCATTCTTGATCCTGGTTTTGGTTTTGTGAAAACCGTTAATCAAAATTTAGAAGTATTACGCCGAATAGATGAAATTGTGGCACTAGGCTATGAAGTATTACTGGGAACGAGCCGTAAGTCAACAATCGGTCAAGTTTTAGACCTAAAAGTAGATGAGCGGATGGAAGGTACGGGAGCTACTGTGGTATATGGCTTGTCAAAAGGATGTCATATTGTTCGTGTGCATGATGTGAAGCCAATTTCAAGAATGGTAAAAATGACAGATGCGATTATGGGGAATATGGATGAAAAATAGGAAAAGGGTGGAAAAATGGATAAAATTTATTTGAATGAATTAAGTTTTTATGGTTATCACGGTGTCTTGCCGCAAGAAAATCAGTTGGGTCAAACGTTTCAGGTGTCACTTATCTTGCATTTATCAACGAAAGAAGCGGGCGTGTCAGACCGTGTGGAGGACACGGTGAGCTATGCGGATGTGTATGAAACGGTAAAAGAAATTACAGAAGCGCGTGAATTTAAATTAATCGAGGCGCTTGCTGAAACGATTGCGACGGAAGTACTGCAAGATTATACACAGCTAACTGCGGTTACGGTGAAAGTAATTAAGCCAAATCCGCCAATTCCAGGGCATTATCATTCTGTAGCTGTTGAAATTTATCGTGAGCGGAGCGTGAACTGAATGGCCACAGCTTTTTTGTCTTTAGGCTCAAATATTGGGGAGAAGCTGGAAAATTTAACGAAGGCCGTTCATTTGTTGGCAGAAAATCCTGGCGTTACCCTTCAAAAAATTTCGAGTGTGTACCAAACGGATCCGGTTGGCTATGAGGAACAAGATATATTTTTAAATATCGTGATTCAAATTGAAACGAATTTAAAACCAGAAGCGCTTTTAGATACGTGTTTGCAGGTGGAAAAGGAATTAGGGCGTGTTCGTTTGTTTAAATGGGGACCTAGGCTAATTGATGTAGATGTTTTGCTCTATGATGATATTCAAATCGATACAGAAAAGCTAAAAATCCCACACCCTTTTATGCAAGAAAGAGCTTTTGTAATGTTGCCTCTTTTAGAAATTGCGGAGGAAGTCGCCAAACCTTACTTTATTGAAAAACAAATTGAAAACCAAGGAATCAAACGGACAAATTTTCAAATAAAGTGGTAAAAAAAGCACTTGCGAAACTTTAAAACTGTGTTAACATAACACTAGCGTATGAAAAAAGGAATTTTTAGAAGAGGAAGGGGCTTTAAAAGCATGTTTCAAATTGGTGATGTGGAGATTAAAAACCGTGTAGTTGTTGCTCCGATGGCCGGAATCTCAAACTCCGCTTTTAGACTTACAGTAAAAGAATTTGGTGCAGGTCTTGTTTGCTGCGAAATGATCAGCGGCAAAGGTATCGAGTACCGCAATCAGAAAACGATTGATATGCTTTATATAGATGAAAAAGAAAAACCGCTAAGTTTACAAATTTTTGGCGGCGAAAAAGAAACGCTTGTCGAAGCAGCGAAATTTGTTGCGGAAAATACGACGGCAGATATTATTGATATCAACATGGGATGCCCGGTCAATAAAATTATTAAGTGTGAAGCTGGAGCTAAATGGCTTCTTGACCCTAATAAAGTGCATGATATGGTAAAAGCTGTAGTTGCAGCCATCGATAAACCTGTTACAGTAAAAATGCGAATTGGCTGGGATGACGAGCATGTTTTTGCGGTAGAAAATGCCTTGGCTGCTGAGAGTGCCGGGGGCAGCAGCTATAGCCATGCACGGGCGGACGCGTGTACAAATGTACGAAGGTGTCGCAAATTGGGATATCTTGCGCGATGTAAAAAAAGCGATTAAAATTCCTTTTATGGGAAATGGTGATGTTAAAACGCCAGAAGATGCTAAGCGTATGTTAGAAGAGACAGGGGCAGATGGCGTTATGATTGGTCGTGCTGCACTTGGAAACCCGTGGATGATTTACCGTACTGTGAAGTATCTTGAAACGGGTGAACTTATGCCAGAACCAGAACCACGTGAAAAAATTGAAACCGCCTTGCTTCATTTAAACCGCCTTATTGAGTTAAAGGGTGAAAATATTGCGGTTCGAGAGTTCCGCCAACATGCTGCTTATTATTTAAAAGGAGCGCGTGGAAGTACTCGAGCAAAAGTGGCAGTAAACCAAGCTACTGAAAAACAAGAGATGGAAAAGATTCTCCTTGATTTTGTTAATCAATATGAAGAAAAAAATCTGATTAAGCCATCGTAAATCTACATTTTAAAAGTTGACACATAAATTTGTGTCAACTTTTTCTATAATTAGGGTGGAAAAATAGTATGAAAAAAGCGTATAATGGAAGCATCTGTTTATAATGAAAAGAATAGGAGTGTCATGATATGACTCACGAAAACCACGAAGAATTAAATGATCAGTTAATCGTTCGCCGTGAAAAAGTTGATACTTTGCGGAATATCGGTGTTGATCCCTTTGGTGAAAAATTTGTCCGATCTACTAGTCCGGAAGAAATAGAAGAAAAGTATAAGGATAAATCAAAGGAAGACTTGGAAGAAGCAAATATCGAAGTTTCCGTAGCGGGACGAATCATGACAAAACGTGTAAAAGGAAAAGTTGGATTTACACACATTCAAGATCGTTTCCATCAAATTCAAATATATATTCGTAAAGATAACATTGGCGAAGAAAAATATGATGTCTTTAAACTTGCTGATTTAGGAGATATTATTGGCATTAAAGGAACTATTTTTCGAACTAATACGGGAGAGCTTTCGGTTAAAGCAACGGATTTTGTTTTACTTACTAAAGCGCTTCGTCCACTTCCTGACAAATACCATGGACTGAAAGACGTAGAACAAAGATACCGTCAACGCTATTTGGACTTAATCACGAATGAAGAAAGCCAAAAGCGTTTTGTGATGCGTAGTAAAATCTTAAAATATACACGTGACTATCTAGATGACCAAGGTTATTTGGAAGTTGAAACACCAGTATTGCATACAGTTGCCGGCGGGGCAGCCGCAAAACCATTCATAACGCACCACAACGCACTTGATATGGACCTATACCTGCGTATCGCACTAGAACTCCACTTAAAACGCCTTATCGTAGGAGGTATGGACAAGGTATACGAAATTGGCCGAGTTTTCCGTAACGAAGGAATCTCCACGCGTCACAATCCGGAATTTACAATGCTAGAATCTTACGCGGCTTATGAGGATTTTGAAGATGTGATGAATTTGGTTGAAGGTCTCGTATCGTATGTTGCAGAAAAAGTAACAGGTGGCACAACCGTTACTTACGGTGAATATGAAGTAGATTTAGCACCGAAATGGACAAGGATTCATATGGCGGATGCTGTTAAAGAATATGCAGGGGTAGATTTGTGGAACGCTACGACAGAAGAAGCAAGAGAAACTGGCGAAAAAACATAAATGATCGAAATAACTAGAACAACATGACATACGGTCACATTCTCAATGAGTTTTTCGAGACATTCGTTGAGGAGAAACTCATTCAACCAACTTTTGTTTACGGTCATCCCGTAGAAATCTCTCCTCTGGCTAAAATGAGTAAAACTGACAGTCGTTTCACCGACCGGTTTGAACTCTTTATTGTAGGTCGCGAACACGCAAATGCCTTTTCGGAGTTAAACGACCCAATTGATCAACGCAAACGTTTCGAATCCCAACTGATCGAACGCGAACAAGGAAATGATGAAGCGCATGAAATGGACGATGATTTTCTTGTTGCGCTTGAACAAGGCTTGCCACCAACTGGCGGATTAGGAATCGGCATGGATCGTTTGATTATGCTACTGACAAATGCTCCTTCTATTAGAGACGTTCTACTATTCCCAACTATGAAACACAGAGACTAATTAAAAGCTTGTGACACTATAGTGTCACAAGCTTTTTTTATATGTATTATTAAAATTTGAAAGGAGATAATTTTCTGTAAAAAAACAATTTTTCCCAAGAGAAAAAACTTTTATAAATATGCTTGCAAAGCCCATAGAAACATGGTATATTTATAAACGTTCCAGTTGTGCGAGTGAGGCGTTAAAATAGATTTAATAAAATAAAAAACTATTGACTTCACTTAATGATTGGTGTAAGATATAAGAGTTGCTGAAATAAGCAACGGTGACCTTTGAAAACTGAACAGAACGAAGATGAAAAAGCGATGAAACAGATGTTTCACCAATCAATTCATAGGACAGGAAACAAAAAGATGTTTCCAAAAAAACTAGTAAGAAGCTAGCAAAGTCAATTTGTGATGCTAAGGAAACTTATTCACAGTGTTGAATAAGTATTCAAATTCGATTTACATTTTAAAGAGAGTTTGATCCTGGCTCAGGACGAACGCTGGCGGCGTGCCTAATACATGCAAGTCGAACGAACCAAAGAGAAGCTTGCTTCTCTGTCGGTGAGTGGCGGACGGGTGA
>NZ_ALWW01000020.1 GCF_000344175.1 Listeria fleischmannii subsp. fleischmannii LU2006-1
GACAAGCAGTGACTCTTATCCTTGTTCTTCTCTAACAACAGTGCTTTACGATCCGAAAACCTTCTTCACACACGCGGCGTTGCTCCGTCAGACTTTCGTCCATTGCGGAAGATTCCCTACTGCTGCCTCCCGTAGGAGTCTGGGCCGTGTCTCAGTCCCAGTGTGGCCGATCACCCTCTCAGGTCGGCTATGCATCGTCGCCTTGGTAGGCCTTTACCCCACCAACTAGCTAATGCACCGCGGGCCCATCTATCAGTGACAGCCGAAACCGTCTTTCAAAAGAAGTTCATGCGAACTTCTCTATTATGCGGTATTAGCACCTGTTTCCAAGTGTTATCCCCCGCTGATAGGCAGGTTGCCCACGTGTTACTCACCCGTCCGCCACTCACCGACAGAGAAGCAAGCTTCTCTTTGGTTCGTTCGACTTGCATGTATTAGGCACGCCGCCAGCGTTCGTCCTGAGCCAGGATCAAACTCTCTTTAAAATGTAAATCGAATTTGAATACTTATTCAACACCGTGAATAAGTTTCCTTAGCGTCACAAATTGACTTTGCTAGCTTCTTACTAGTTTTTTTGGAAACATCTTTTTGTTTCCTGTCCTATGAATTGATTGGTGAAACATCTGTTTCATCGCTTTTTCATCTTCGTTCTGTTCAGTTTTCAAAGGTCATTCTTTCTTTCGTCTCATGCGCGTTTAACGCATCAGCAACGTTTATAAATATACCAACTTTTTATGCATTCGTCAATAGTTTTTCTTATTTTTTTTAAATTACTTGAAAAACAATTGAGATTTTGATGTCTGGACGTTCTGTTACGCCCATTTATGTGATGTATATTTGAACTCCTTTTTCTTCAAATTGTAGCTTTAAAACGGGATCAATTTCGCTTCCTGTAATAATATAGGAGAGATCATCGAGTTCTGCATATTTGTATAGCGAGAGTCGGCCGAATTTTGTATGGTCGGTTACGAGGATGACTTCGTCTGCCGAATGAATCATTTGTTGTTTCGCGGGGACAAGATATTCGTCATAATGCATTAACCCTTTGTCGCTATCTAAAGCCGGAGTTGTTACGAATGCTTTGTGGACATGTAAATTGCGAAGGGTACCGCTTGTTATCATTCCATTTAAAATGTAGGTTTCAGGGTAGACAACGCCACCTGTTACAATGATTTTTGATTTTGAAAACG
The DNA here is from genome assembly GCF_000344175.1 of Listeria fleischmannii subsp. fleischmannii LU2006-1. GTDB lineage: Bacteria > Bacillota > Bacilli > Lactobacillales > Listeriaceae > Listeria > Listeria fleischmannii. The sequence continues at coordinate 1,191 of NZ_ALWW01000020.1, forward strand.
GAGAATAGATGCGGCGTTAATGTCATTTGTGATAATTGTTAAATCTGAACGTGCCTTTAAGGCTTCAGCGATATGTCCGGTTGTTGTGCCGGCATCTAGAAGGATGGTGTCACCTTCTTCGACCATTTCCGCTGCATAAGTCGCAATTTTTTTCTTTTCTTCATAGCGGACTTCGCTTCTTTTTTTCCAATCGGGCTCTGAAACTACTTTTTCTTCTATCATAACGCCACCGTGAGTTCGCTTTAGCTTTTTGTCTTTTTCAAGTGCGGTTAAATCGCGACGGATGGTCGCCTCATGCACTTCAAAATGCCTGGCTAGTTCACTAACGGTAGCAATTTTGCGTGATCTTACATATTGAACAATTGCGCGTTTCCGTTCAATTGATAGCATTGTTTCTCCTTTCAAAAAAAAGAGCCCTTGCAAAACGCAAGGACTCCTTAAACATTTTAGTCGTTTAAGCGTTTTTCTAATTCTGCTTTTTTCTCTTCGTATCCAGGTTTCCCTAGTAAAGCAAACATATTCGCTTTATAAGCTTCAACACCTGGTTGGTCAAATGGGTTTACACCGTTTAGGTAACCGCTAATACCTACCGCTTTTTCAAAGAAGTAAACAAGATATCCGAATGTATATGGATCAAGTTCCGGTACTTCTACAACAAAGTTAGGTACTTCGCCGTCTGTATGCGCAAGAAGTGTACCTTCAAAGGCCTTCGTATTAACAAAGTCAACTGTTTCACCTGCTAAATAGTTCAAGCCATCTAAATCTACTTCTTCTTTATTAATGGTTAAATTATGACGTGGCGTTTTCACCTTCACTACCGTTTCAAAAAGGTTGCGACGACCGTCTTGGATATATTGACCAAGTGAATGCAAGTCAGTGGAGAAGCTTGCGCTCGACGGATAAATTCCTTTTTGATCTTTTCCTTCACTTTCGCCAAACAATTGTTTCCACCACTCATTAAAATATTGCAAGCCTGGTTCATAACTAATTAAAAGTTCTGTTACCTTCCCTTTTCTATAGAGAACATTACGTGCTGCTGCATATTGATAAGCTAGATTTTCTTTTAAAGAAGGTTTTGCAAAATCTTTACTTGCCGCTTCAGCACCTTCCATCATTTTTTGAATATCAACGCCACTTACTGCAATTGGAAGAAGTCCCACTGCTGTTAGTACGGAGAAACGTCCACCCACATCATCCGGAACCACGAAAGTTTCGTATCCTTCATTATCAGATAGCGTTTTAAGCGCACCCTTTGCTTTATCTGTTGTTGCGTAAATACGAGATTTAGCTTCTTCTTTTCCGTATTTTTTCTCTAAAAGTTCTTTGAAAACTCGGAATGCAATGGCAGGTTCTGTTGTTGTACCTGATTTAGAAATAACATTCACAGAGAAATCACGATCGCCTACTACTTCAATTAAATCGTGTAAATAGGTAGAACTAATGCTGTTTCCTGCAAAAAATACTTGCGGCGTTTTGCGGTCCGCTTTATCTAATACATTATAGAAAGAATGGTTTAATGTTTCGATAGCAGCACGTGCGCCTAAATACGAGCCACCAATTCCGATAACGATTAAAACCTCTGAATCATTCTTAATTTTTTCTGCTGATTTCAAAATGCGTGCGAATTCTTCTTTATCATAATTGCTCGGCAAATCTACCCAACCAAGATAGTCACTTCCTGCGCCTGTACCATTATGCAACAAGTCATGCGCTGCTTTAACTGCAGGTTCCATGTACTCTAATTCACGTTCTTCAAAAAAACGCAGTGCTTTGGAATAATCAAAATTAATGTGTGTCATTATTTCCCCTCCAAAATTATAAATATTTCTGTTCTAACTTTACTGCAAAAAGTGAACTTTAGCAAGGAATGTCGCTAACTAACAGGAAACTCATTGAGGTGGTCATAAAGCACACCTTTATCAAAAATCAGTTTATTTAACGGCGTTTTTTCAAGAGCAAGAAGCCCGTCAGCCGTAGGAATAGATAGCCACTTTACACGAAAAACACTTTCGTCATTAATAGGACGATTAAAATCACCAATTGCGGTTGCTTTGAACACAATTGTGCAAACATGCTCCCATTCTGTGCGACGCTCCCGGCAAAAAAGTAAACTATCAATTGAAATTTCAACGTTTGTCTGTTGTTTGACTTTTTGAATTAAAGCTTCTTCCATTGTTTGATCTTTTTCAACTGTGCCCCCAGGAAATCCCCAAGAAAGATCACGTCTGCGAACTGCTAAAATTTCATCTTTTTTCTCATTATAGATAAACCCTTCAACTTGAATCGTCCTTTTCATGGTATCCTCCCTTTTATTACAAATTATTTCATTGAATCAAATAGTCAAAAAATTAATTTACTGTATTCCACAAATTCACACTGACCATTAGTCAATTGATGCAATACTGCATAAAACGCGAATTATCTGACTTTTTAATCCAAAATTTCGGAAGCCTCTTAAAAAAGAAGTTTCCAAACCTTATTATTTATCTGCTTTTTCAACCCACTCTTGTAATTTATCTCGCAGTGTGTTGAAGCCTTCATCAGCGCCTTTAGTATCTTTTTTCACTGGCGATTTTCTTTCTGGCTTCACTTCTTCTGTCGCACGAATTGAAAGGCTAATTTTATTATTCTCTTCATCTAAATCGAGAATTTTCACTTTTACTTCTTGACCGATTTCTAAAAAATCATGAATATCTTTTACAAAACCATGTGTGACTTCTGAAATGTGCACAAGCCCTTGGGTACTATCATCCAGCGCAACAAATGCACCGTATCCTTGAATGCCCGTTACTTTTCCAGTTATCACATCTCCTACTTGAAATGTACTCATCCTAAAACACCTGCTTTCAAAATTACCGATAATGCACAATTATACCACTTGCTATACGTAACTACAATTATTCATTACTCAATCTTTTAAAGCGAAAGCTGATGCACCGTTAGCAAATTGTGATACAATGACATTGTAAAATGAATACACGCTATACATAAAAGGAGGAACTACAATGAGTCAATTTGATGAAGTCATTCCACGTCTTGGAACAAATTCCGAGAAGTGGGACGGAGCAGAAACTTTATTTGGGAAGAAAGACATTATCCCTATGTGGGTTGCGGATATGGACTTTAGGGCACCTGAGGCCGTTTTAAACGCTTTTGAAAAGCGTATTCAACACGGGATTTTTGGTTACACAAAAAGTGAAGCAAGTATGACAAAAGCCGTTATCGAATGGAATAAAACGCGACATGACTTTCTTATAGATCCAGCTGCTATCCTTTTTAACTCAGCTGTTGTCCCTTCTATCTCGCTTGCTGTTCGGGCGCTCACAAAACCATCGGACAAAGTTTTAATGCACTCGCCTATTTACCCGCCGTTTTTTAAAGTAACAGGGAATGAGACGAAACGCGAAGTCGTTTTATCGCCATTAAAATTTACGGGTACGCGGTTAGAGATGGATTTTGCGGATATGGAACAAAAACTCGCAACAAATGATATTAAGTTATTTTTACTTTGTAATCCTCAAAATCCAGGCGGAATTTCTTGGAAAAAAGAAGAACTTACGAAGTTGGTCGATCTTTGCGAACGTTATAATGTGCCTATTGTTTCGGATGAAATTCATGCTGATTTGGTGGCCAAACATCTTGTTCACACACCGCTCGTGAAAGCGGCACCGCATTATAAAAATCAAATTATTACGCTTATGGCACCGACTAAAACGTTCAATTTGGCGGCTCTAAAAGTATCCTACTTAATTATTGATAATCCTGAATATCGTGCTAAATTTAATGAGTTACAACAATATGTTCATTCACCAGGTATTAATGAATTTGGCCAAATTGCGCTAGAGGTGGCCTACAATGAAGGTAGTGCGTGGTTAGATGAACTTCGGGATTATATTTATGGGAATTTTGAATACGTGAAGGAAGAGCTAAGAAAGAATTGCCCTGAAATTGGCGTAACCGAACTAGAGGCTACCTACTTAATGTGGTTAGATGCTAGGAAACTTAAGAAGAATGAAGCGACATTGTATCAAGATATTATTGATGCCGGTTGTGGGGTTCAAATGGGTTCCGGCTTTGGCGCTGTGGCGGATAAATTCATTCGGCTCAACATTGCTTGTCCACGCGAAACTCTTCAAAAAGGAGTTCAAGCTCTTATTGCTGGGATTCAAAAATAATAATGAAAAACCAGGCTTTGTCGAGGTCTGGTTTTTGTTTTGGCAAATATCCGTTATCATTGTTATACTAAAATTGTAGTAGATTTATTAGGAGGAACGAAAATAACCGTTTTTTCTATATTTTTATAAAAGGAGTTGAAGATTTTATGTTTTTAGGGCTACGTGAAATGCTCTATTCAAAATTACGATACATACTCGTGACAGGCATCATGGTTTTAATTATGTTGCTCTCACTCATTTTATCAGGTCTAGCAAATGGCCTCGCTTATGACAATGCTTCTGCTGTTTCGGATAATGGGGTGCCGTATTACGCCATCGCAAAAGACGCGCAGGGAAAAGTGTCACGCTCACTTTTTGATGAAAATGAGCTGGATAGCGTGAAAGAAGATAAAACAGTGAAAGATGCAGCTGTTCTTGGACAGTCAATGCAAACACTAAAGCGCGAAAGTGATGAGAAAAAGTTTAGCATCGCCTTCTTCGCGATTCAACCCGGTACATTCCTTGACCCAAAAATTTCTTCTGGGAAAGGGCTCGAAGTCACAAAACCCGATGAAATCGTAGTAGATTCTTCTTTGAAAAAAGAGGGGATTAAGCTTGGGGACGTTTTAATGGACGACATGCTCAATAAGGAGCTGACAATCGTTGGATTTACAGAAAACAAAAAGTACAGTCATGCGCCGGTCGTTTATATAAACATGCCAACTTGGCAGTCCATTAATCCGGTTTTATATCACCAAAAAATCCCACAAGTAAGTGCTATTGCGATTCAACCTAAAAATGAAACGGTAAGTTTATCGAACAAGAACCTCTCCGTTTTAACCCAAGCCGAATTTCTAGACCAGATTCCCGGATATTCTGCGGAGCAAATGACGCTTAATATGATGATTTATTTCTTAATTGTCATTGGCGGCTTCATTTTAACAGCTTTCTTCTACGTGATGACGCTACAAAAAACAACCCAATTTGGTATTTTAAAAGCACTCGGCACAAAATCCAGTTATATTGCGGCGAGCGTTATTACTCAGGTTATTACCATTTCTATTATTAGTATACTCATTAGTGTTGGCGTGACACTTTTACTACCTAATGTTTTACCTGAGGCGATGCCATTCCGGATTTCGAACTTTACTATCGGCTTATATAGCGTGATTTTCTTTGTTGTAGCACTCGTTGGTTCATTGCTTTCGATGTGGAAAATCAATAAAGTTGACGCACTTGATGCCATTCGCGGAGGTGACGAATAATGCAACCTATTTTAAAATTTGAAGGGGTTACAAAAAACTATAAATCTGGCCCTACAACGATTCACGCTCTACGCGAAACGGATTTTGAAGCTAAAAGCGGCGAACTAATTGCAATCGTTGGCCCTAGTGGATCTGGTAAAAGTACATTTTTATCACTTGCAGGTGCCCTTTTATCGCCAACGGACGGCAAAATTATTTTAAACGGTCAAGAAATTGGCCAATTAACGAAAAAAGAGCAGACACAAATTCGCCTGACTGAAATTGGTTTTATTTTCCAAGCCGCACATCTAGTCCCTTATCTTCGTGTGGTTGACCAAGTTCGCTTTATTGGTAACCAAGCTAAACAAAATAAAGATGAGGTCACAAAAAAGAGTGTCGACTTACTTAACCATCTTGGACTCGAATCAAGGACAACCTTTTATCCAAAAGATTTATCTGGGGGGGAAAAGCAACGAGTTGCGATTGCCCGCTCCTTAATTAATTCACCGTCTATCATCTTAGCGGATGAACCAACGGCAAGCTTAGATACCGAGCGAAGCCGCGAGGTTGTGGAGCTACTTAGAAAAGAAGTCGAAGGTACGGAACGCGCGGCGATTATGGTGACACATGATGAGCGAATGCTTGATTTATGTGATCATGTTTACCGAATGGAAGACGGGCGTTTGACGAAGGATAGATAATAAAAAAGGCAGAAATCCAGTAAAGTCCATTTTTAAGATGGTACTCACACCGGCTTTCTGCTTTTTATTTTTCGAGAATAAGTATCATTCGTGTGTTTTTTAGAAAAACGACAAAAAAAGTATAAACCTAACCATCCTAAAAATGTATGGACTAGATTTATACTCTTTTATTATTTTAAAGTAGTTATTTTATTTATTTTCTTCCAATAATTTTAGTGCTTGCGCGTATACTGTTTCGCCGTCCATTTTCCCGTATGCTAGCATATCAATAACATCAACTGGAATTCGACCTGCTACTGCATCTTTCACAGTTTTTTCTTGGTAACGAACTTGTGGACCAAGCAGAACAACATCAGCATCCTTTACAACATCGTTAACTTCAGCGATTGAATAAGCAGCGATTTTAGCATCGTCACCTTTTGCTTCTGCTGCTTTTTCCATTTTTGTAACCAGTAAACTAGTGGACATTCCTGCCGCACAGATTAAAACGATATTTTTCATTCGAATTCTTCCTTTCTATATTAAACGGCTATAGTTGTAACACCCTCATTATACAATAAGAAAAGGATTTTAAACAAGTAAACGTTATTAATGTGACAGCTTTTTAACAAAAATGCTGAAATTTTTAAAATAAACTAAAAATAGATTGCACTTTTGAAGTAAAAGAGTGATAATAGACAGAAAATACCTAAATCTTAACCAAGATAACATAAGACAGGAGTTGTATACATGAAAGTCGTTAAATTTGGAGGAAGTTCTCTTGCTTCCGGAATTCAACTGATGAAAGTATTAGATGTTGTAAAAAATGATGATATGCGCAAAATCATTGTGGTTTCTGCGCCTGGAAAGCGATTTTCAGATGATACGAAGGTAACTGACCTTTTGATTGACTGTGCGGCAAAGGCTTTGCTTTTAGAAGATACGACCGAAATTTTTAATAAAATCATCTCGCGTTATCGTGATATTGTACTGGATACGGGTATGGATGACTCTGTTATTTCGGAAATCAGCGGGAATTTAACGGCCATTTTAAAATCAGATAAATCAAATCCTGATCAATTTATGGATAAAATGAAAGCTAGCGGCGAGGACAATAATGCGAAACTAGTTGCCGCGTTTTTTAACCACCAGGGCATAACTGCAACCTATGTTAACCCTAAAGATGCGGGACTTTTTGTAACTGAGGATCACGCAGGGGCACGTGTTTTACCGGAGTCCTATGATAATCTTTTCGCTTTGCGCGACTACTCAGGGCTTGTCATTTTTCCAGGGTTTTTCGGCTATACAAAGTCAGGCGAAATTTCTACCTTTTCCCGTAGTGGCTCGGATATAACAGGGGCAATTGTCGCAAACGGCGTGCAAGCTGAACTTTACGAAAACTTCACAGACGTGGATGCGGTTTTTGTTGTAAACCCTGCTATTGTAAAAAAACCCCAACAAGTAGCTGAACTGACGTACCGAGAAATGCGTGAACTTTCTTATGCTGGCTTCTCTGTTTTTCATGATGAGGCGCTCATTCCAGCCTTCCGTGCGGGTATCCCCGTTCATATTAAAAATACAAACAATCCTGAAAGCACTGGAACACGTGTCATTCGAGAGCGTGATACGTCAAACGGACCCGTCGTTGGTATCGCAAGTGATGATGGTTTTTGTAGTATTTATATTAGTAAGTATTTAATGAACCGCGAAATTGGTTTTGGTCGACAAGTGCTTGAAATTTTAGAGCGAGCTGGCTTAAACTACGAGCATATGCCATCTGGAATTGATGATTTAACAATTATTTTACGAGAAAACCAACTTGATGCTACACTCGAAGCGAAATTAATCCACGAACTCACCCATAAATTAAATGCTGATTTCGTCTCCATTGAACGTAGCCTTTCTCTTATTATGATTGTAGGCGAAGCGATGCGACAAAATATTGGAACAACCTTCCGCGCTAGTCGTGCCTTGTCTAGTGCAAATGTCAATATTGAGATGATTAATCAAGGATCTTCTGAAGTGAGTATTATGTTTGGTGTAAAAAAAGATGATGAACATAAAGCAGTGCAAGCCCTCTACCATGAATTTTTCCAAGAAATAGAGGTATAATAAAAAGCGAGGACATAAAAATGTCACTCGCTTTCTGTTTGTAGAAAAACGCAAAGTTTACGCCAAAATAAGGCTATTCTACAATATTAATTTTTTCAATGACAACATCATGAACAGGTTTATCTTGTGCTCCTGTTTGTACGCCGGCAATATTATCCACGACATCCATTCCTTCGATGACATGTCCAAAAACTGTATGGCGTCCGTCTAACCAAGGTGTGCCGCCTTCTTTATATGCTTCGATGATTTCAGTCGGAAAACCAGCTTCTTCCATTTGTCCTACCATCTCGACTGGCATATCTGGTTTTTGCACGATGAAAAATTGACTTCCATTTGTATGAGGACCTGCATTAGCCATAGATAACGCACCGCGCAAATTAAAAGCATGTTGTGAAAATTCATCTTCAAACGGTTCTCCCCAAATACTTTCGCCGCCTGTTCCCATTCCTTCAGGGTCTCCGCCTTGAATCATAAATTCAGGGATAACGCGGTGGAAAATTAGGCCATCATAATAACCATTTTTTGCATGTGTAACGAAATTTTCAACTGTTTTTGGCGCCACTTCTGGGAAAAGTTTGATTTTAATTGTGCCGCGATTTGTCACCATTTCAGCCAAAATTTCATTTTCAGCGATTTCTTTTGATAATTGAGGGTATGTCATATACGTGTAAGCTCCTTTATAATTATTTAACTTCCAAACCAGATTACTAAAAGATTTACGAAAACCGCAACCATGTATAACACTAAAATTGTTGCAAGTATCCATATAATAATTTTTTTAACCATGAGGCGCTCCTTTTGTTAGAAGAGCGACTCTTGCCGCTCTGATTTATTCAGTTCTTCTTTATTCTAATAAAAAACAGCGCGTTTTGAAACTAAAACGAACGGAGATGACAAAATATGTCAGTAAAAAAACGCAATTTATACATCTGTATGCTGGCGAATTTACTTATGTCCGCTAGTACAACTATGATTATGCCTTTTTTATCACTTTATATCGAAACTTTTGGTGACCATGATCCAGCCTATGTACAAAAATGGGCCGGCTATATTTTCGGCGTTACCTTTCTTGTCGCCTTTATTTTTTCACCAATTTGGGGACGAATTGGCGACCGCTTTGGCTATAAAAAAATTCTCATCTTCACCTCGTTTGGTATGTCCATTAGTATTTTTCTAATGGGATTTGCTCATTCTGTTACAAATTTACTTATTTTACGGATTTTTATGGGGATTGTAACTGGCTTTATTGGGATTTCAAACGCTTTTATTGCACGGCAAACGGATAAGAATGAAGCAGGTAAAATTCTTGGTACACTGCAACTAGGCGGGGTAACAGGGATGCTATTTGGACCTTTACTTGGCGGAGCGATGGCTGATTTATTCGGCTTTAAAAACACTTTTACGGTAACGGGTATCGCTATTTTAATCGCCTCTTTCCTTGTTGCATTCGGTCTTAAAGAAGTGCGAAGTGATGGCCAAAAAGAGGGTCGTCCTATCTATTCACGGAGAGCCGTATTGAAGAAAATTTTTACCCTAAGAGTTCTTTTTACGGTTATGATTATTACAGCCTTAATTCAAATTGCGAACTTTAGCGTACAACCCCTTCTAGCCCTCTATGTGGGGGAAATGACGCATTCTTCAAATATCGCCTTTATGTCAGGCCTCGCATTCTCGGCAACCGGTTTTGGAAATCTTGTAATGACGCGCAGTTGGGGGCGACTTGGCGATAAATATGGCTATGAAAAAATCTTAAATATTTTACTCATTTTAGCGGCACTTACCGTAATCCCACAAGCGTTTATTAGCCATCTATGGACGTTTATTATTTTCCGTTTTCTATTTGGTATCGCAATTGGTGGGATGGTTCCGTGCATTACAGCGTATATACGTCTTGCAGCGCCTGGCCCTATGCAAGGTGAAATGCTTGGTTACAACCAAAGCGCTCGTTTTTTAGGAAATGTGATTGGACCTATTTTAGGAGGGACACTAGCTGGTTATGTCGGGATTAGTAATGTCTTTTTATTTATGAGTGGTATGTTTTTAGTTGCCTTCTTTATTTTATTATACGCCTTACACGCAGACCGAAAGCGTCACCTGAATGTAGACTAATTGTCATGGTAGGGAACTTGTTTTTAGACAAGTTCTCTACTTTTTTTCCTGTAAAAAAGTATGTTATAATAAACTGTATTTATTTTTTTAGCAAAATAAATGTAAGTACTTGCTTAAAAAATTTTTGACATTCTTGTCATTTTATCATAGAAAAAAGGAGGAGCCGTTTTGTCTTTATTGCATCTTGCAATTATTCTGCCATTTGTTGTGGCGATTATTATTCCTATCATTTACAAATGGACTAAGAAAATTCATACTGGCTGGTTAGTTCTACCGGTTCCAATTATTCTTTTCATTTATTTTTTAAGTTTTATCCCAAAAACAATGAATGGTTCTACCGTAGAAACTTTCCAGTGGATTCCAAGGTATGGGATTAATTTTACAGTTGTCGTTGATGGCCTTAGCTTGCTATTTGCGCTTTTAATAACCGGGATTGGTTCGCTAGTTGTATTTTATTCCATTTATTATTTAGGTAAAAATAAGGAGCGCTTAAACAATTTTTATGCCTTTTTAATGATTTTCATGACCGCTATGCTTGGAGTTGTGCTTAGCGATAACTTAATTGTTCTCTATCTATTCTGGGAACTCACTTCTATAAGTTCATTTCTACTAATCGGTTATTGGTATCACCGCGAACGTTCGCGGTATGGTGCCAGAAAATCAATGATGATAACCGTTTTTGGTGGACTTATGATGCTCGGTGGTTTCATTATGCTTCACATTATGACAGATAGTTTTTCCATTCGCGAAATCCTTGCCGCAAGTGAAGCTATCTCACAAAATGCACTTTTTATCCCCGCTATGATTTTAATTTTACTCGGTGCTTTTACAAAATCCGCTCAAGTGCCTTTTCATATTTGGCTACCAGACGCTATGGAAGCACCCACCCCTGTTAGTGCTTATTTACACTCAGCAACGATGGTTAAAGCCGGCATTTATGTTGTAGCGCGCTTTACGCCTCTTTTTGCTCTATCACCTATTTGGTTCTGGACAATTGCTATCGTCGGGACCACTACACTTCTTTGGGGATCCATTAATGCAACTAAGAAGAATGACTTAAAAGCTATATTAGCTTATTCCACGATTAGCCAGCTCGGTTTAATTATGACTTTGCTCGGCATCGGTGCAGCAAGTTTACATTTTGACAATTTGAGTGATGATATTTATGTGTTAGCGATTGTAGCCGCTGTTTTCCATTTGTTTAATCACGCTACTTTTAAAGGAAGTCTCTTTATGATGGTTGGGATTATCGACCACGAAACGGGAACACGTGATATTAGACGCCTCGGAGGCTTATGCGCATCATGCCCATTACCGCAACCATTGCCTTTATTGGTACATTTGCGATGGCCGGATTGCCTCCTTTTAACGGTTTTTTGAGTAAAGAGATGTTTTTAGAGAGTCTTCTAAATTTAACGAAGCTTAACCTTTGGAATGCAGATACTTGGGGGATACTCTTACTTATCGTTGGCTTTATTGCTAGTGTTTTTACGTTCACGTACAGTATGATTATTTTCTTTAAAACTTTTACTGGGAAACAAAAAGCGTATTTATTACCTAAAAAGCCTCACGAGGCACCGTTTGGCTTGCTACTTTCTCCAGCCATTTTAGCTTTTCTCGTGCTTTTCATTGGTATTTTCCCGAATGTGATAGCGGCTCCGATTTTAGAGCCTGCTGTTAAATCGATTGTTCCTTCACTTGCGACAAACGCGGACTTCCATATTCACATTGGTCTATGGCATGGCATTACGCCTGCGCTTCTCATGACTGTTGGTATTGTTATTCTTGGTACAATCCTTTATAAAACACATCGTTTCTGGAAACCGTTTATTACAACGCGCGTGCCTAAGAAACTTCGAATTGGTAAAAGTTATGACAAAGGGATGTCTTATCTTGAACAAGGATCTTATCGTTTTACTATGACAGTGATGACTGGTTGGCTAAGAACCTATTTAAATTATATGCTCTTTGCCTTTATTGTTCTTGTGTTAGGTTCCCTTATTCTAACAGATTCCTTAAATTTAAAATTTGAAAATCTAACGTCTGTAACGCTAGTAGATTTTGTGTTAGCAGCTGTTATTCTTGTCACGCTGATTGGGATTGTTTTTTCAAAATCTCGTATCACATCTATCATTTTACTTGGCGCAATGGGATATACCATTAGTATTTTCTTCGTGATAGCACGAGCGCCAGACCTTGCACTAACTCAGCTTATTATTGAAACCATTTCCGTAGTCCTTTACTTGCTTGTTTTCTATCACTTACCACAGTTTAGTAATATAGAAGAAAAACCACGTTTCTTTTCTGTTAAAACATTTTTAAGTATCGGTATCGGTATTACGATTACACTAGTCGCTTTATCCGCCTATGATACTACTTTTTATGATTCTATTTCGCAGTATTATATAGATAATACGTATAAAGAAGCAGCTGGAAAAAATATCGTCAATGTGATTCTTGTTGATTTCCGTGGCTTTGATACATTATTTGAAACAACAGTTTTAGCGATTGCTTCTATTGGTATTTTTACAATGATTAAATTACGACTTACGAAACGGAGGGACAAGAATGAAAACCAATGACGTTTTGCTACGAAACGTAACAAAAGTAGTAGCTTTTATTATCTTTTTATTCTCTCTGCACCTCTTTTTTGCGGGACATTATAATCCCGGTGGTGGTTTCGTAGCTGGACTTACAAGCGCCGGGGCCATTACGTTAACGCTCCTCGCTTATGATATTAAAACTGTTAAAAGCATGTTAAATATGAATACCATTATTATAACCGCAGTCGGGCTTATCTTTGTTGTAGGAACAGGTTTACTAGGTGTATTCAGTGGCAAACCATTTCTTACACATTTATACGGACATGTTGATTTACCTGTTTTAGGAGATACTTCTCTGCACACGGCAACCCTATTTGATTTAGGTGTGTATTTAGTTGTAGTTGGCGTCACGCTTACGATTATTCAAACAATCGGGGAGAGTGATTAAATGGAATTACTAATATCCATCCTCATCGGATTAATGTTTGCCGCCGCTGTGTATTTAATTTTATCCAAAAGTTTACTTCGGATTATTATCGGAACGGCCATTTTGAGCCACGGCGTTAATTTACTCGTCTTGACTATGGGGGGAATTAAACGGGGGAACGTTCCCATTTTAGGTTTAAAGGTTACCGCCTCCTATAATGATCCCATTCCCCAAGCGCTCATTTTAACCGCTATCGTTATTAGCTTTGGTGTTACTGCTTTTTTCCTAGTTTTAGCTTACAGAGCCTATCAAGAATTAGACAGCGAGAGCGTATCCAAAACGAGAGGACATGAAGCCGATGATGAATAATATTATTTTACTACCCATATTTATCCCCTTAATCGGAGCCATCATCCTCATGCTCGCTCCAAAGAAGGTCACTCTACAACGAACGATTGCCCTCATCATGAGTTTCATACTCGTTGCATCTGATTTATTTTTACTCTTTTATGTAAAAAACCACGGTATCACGACGCTTAACATTGGAAACTGGCGTGCACCGTTTGGTATTACAATTGTAGCCGATATGTTGGCCGCTTTACTTGTTGTGACAACTAGTTTTGTCCTAACATGTGTCATCATTTATTCCTTTTATACAATCGGCAAGGCCCGTGAAAAGTTCCTTTACTACCCTTCCGTTTTATTCCTCATTGTGGGGGTAAATGGTTCCTTTTTAACTGGTGATATCTTTAATCTATTCGTCTTTTTCGAAGTTATGTTAATGGCGTCCTACGTTTTACTTGTTATTGGAGGCACGAAAATACAACTAAAAGCCACCATCAAATACTTGCTTATCAATGTAGTAGGCTCAGCCTTTTTCGTTGTCGCGATAGGAATTTTATATTCCATGATTGGCACACTTAATATGGCCGATATTTCACGCAAAATAAATGCCCTGCACGGCGTTGATACTGGGATGATAAGCGTTGCCGCTGTCATGTTCCTTTTCGTTTTCGGGCTAAAAGCTGGACTCTTTCCGCTTTATTTTTGGCTACCAGGCTCCTATTTCGCGCCACCAATGCCTGTCCTCGCATTATTTGGCGCTCTTTTAACCAAAGTAGGGGTTTATGCCATCATTCGAACGTACAGCCTATTTTTCGCAAAAGAAACCACTTTTGCCATGCCACTTCTTGGCGTTTTAGCGCTCATTACGATTATTCTAGGCGTTATTGGAGTTATTAGTTATTATGATTTAAAAACGATTGTTATTTACAATATTTTAATCGCAATCGGTGTTATTTTGTTTAGCGTTTCTATTATGACACGCGAGGCTATGACGGGTGCGGTTTACTATCTTATTCATGATATGATTATTAAATCCGCTTTATTCCTCATTATTGGGGTTATCATGGCCATTACCGGTACATCCACGGTGAAGAAGTTTAGTGGTTTGATGACGGTGAAACCTACGCTAGGCTGGTCATTCTTTATTGCAATTCTGGCCATTGCGGGAATTCCGCCTTTAAGTGGATTTTTTGGTAAATTACTGATGGTAGAAGGTGCCTTTAGTACTGGTGAAATGTTTGGTGGTATTGTTATTCTTCTATCTAGCTTATTCGTCTTAATGTCTTTAATCAAAGTCTTTACGAGGGGCTTTTGGGGTGAGAAGACTGGGAAATTTAATTTAGCCATTCCTTATAAAAAAATGATGTTACCTGTCATTATTTTACTCACATGCTCCGTTTTATATGGTATTTTTTCAAATGCGATTTATCCGTTTATCTCTGACGCTGTTGACCCAATTATCGATCCAAATCTTTATATTAATGCTGTGATAAAGGAGTGATGACCCATGGCATTTCAGTTAATTATTAATGTAATTCTTGCTTGTCTCTGGATGTTCCTTGAGTCATCCTTTACATTCGGTACCTTTATTATTGGCTTTGTGATTGGCATTGTGTTGCTCTTTTTCATGCGACGCTTCTTAGGCTCTACGTTCTACTTGTTTAGACTTTTTGCACTAATAAAGCTACTTTACAACTTTTTACATGACTTAGTTGTTTCCACCGTTCATGTTAGCCGAATTGTGTTAAAAAAAGATATGAACATTCGCCCAGGGATTTTAGATACGATACTTTGTTAGAAACTGATTGGGAAGTGACCATGCTTGCGCTTATGATTACCTTAACGCCTGGTACCCTCTCGATTGATATTTCTGATGATTATAAATCAATTTACGTCCATTCCTTGCACGTTCCAAATATCGAAGAAGAAATTGCAACCATTCGAAAATCATATGAAGGTGCCATTATGGAGGTGTTTCACGGATGATATTAAAAATCGCTTTATCCATTGCACTCCTTCTTTATTCTGTATCCACATTTTTATACCTTTATCGTATTTTAAAGGGACCGACAACATCAGATAAAGTAGTTGCACTTGATTCTATTGGGATGAATTTAGTAGCGACCGTTGCATTATTATCTATGTTTTACGATACAAACGCATATTTAGATGTTATATTGCTTATTGCACTACTTGCCTTCATCGGTACAGTTTCCTTCTCTAAATTTATTGAGAAAGGTAAGGTGATTGATCGTGAACGTGATAATTGAAATTATTATTTCTATTATGGTTCTTATCGGAGGCCTTCTTAGTATTTTAGCCGCCATTGGTGTCATTCGCCTTCCAGATGTTTATACGCGAACACATGCAGCGGGTATTAGTAATACATTCGGCGTTAGTATTCTCCTTTTTGCCACAGTAGGGTACTTCTTCCATTCGGGTGAAGGCTTTAACGCTCGAGTTATTCTAGCTGTATTTTTCATCTATCTTACAACTCCAGTGGCCTCGCATCTTATTAACCGTGCCGCTTATGATACAGGTGTCCCTCTAGCGATACGGATTCGCGACCAACTACGCTCTGTGAAAAAGCAAGATATTAAACAACGTAAGAGTCTGATTATCCGCCAAGAGCAAATTGAACGCGCGAGACAAGAAAAAGAAGAGTTAGAAGATCGTCTGGATTATGAACTTCGAGAAGAGCAGATTGAAGCTTACGAGCGCGATGAAAATATCGAACGCGAACGCGATGAACAAATGATTGAAGAAGAAGCCGATGATTCGGAAAATCAAATTATCGAACAAGATGATGATTCCTCTAATGAGGATGAAAAATAAAAAAACAGCTCTTAGCCTGATGTGGCGGAGCTGTTTTTATTTGGCACGCTTCTTTTTAACTGCCATCGTTACACGGCAAATCGCTATTAAATCGCTATTTTCAGATTCAATCTTAACTTGCCAAACTTGCGTCGTCTGTCCGGCATGTAAAATTTCTGCGATGGCATAAATCGTGCCTTCACGAATGCTTTTTATATGATTGGCATTTATCTCCAAACCAAAAGCAATTTCATCTTCGGCTACAAGTTGGATAGCGCCAATGCTTGCTGCCTGTTCTGCAAGGGCGACTGAAACGCCTCCGTGCAGGAAGCCAAACGGCTGTCTTACTTTATCCGTAATCGGCAATTTTAATTTTACGCTACCTTTTTCAGCGAAAACCTGTTCAATTCCGATATTTTCCCCAAAATTCATCCTGTCACCTTCCCTCTTCTTTTATTATAAAGCTTTTCTCGGAATTGGCAAAAAATGGGTTTCTCTTGCGCTAATTGTGGTAAAATAAAAGAAAGATGAAAGACTGGGGAGATTGTGATGACCATTTTTGAAAACGTACCTCTTGTGGCATCGATTGTTGCCATTTTATTTGCTCAATTTGTGAAAGTCCCGATTCGATTAATGGTGTCTAGAAAAATAGAATGGGGCTTAATGTTTTCTACTGGTGGTATGCCAAGCTCCCATTCAGCCGCTGTTACAGCACTCATGACGACACTCGCTATTGAACATGGCATAGAATCACCTTATTTTGCCATTGCTGTTGTTTTTGGAATCATTGTGATGTTTGATGCAACAGGCGTTAGACGTCAAGCTGGGGAGCAGGCAGCTGTTTTAAACAAGCTCGTGACAGATTTTCAAGAGTTTGTTGAACATGCCAAAGGGTTAACGGCTTCTGAGCAGGCAGAAAAACAAAAACATTTAAAAGAGCTTCTTGGACATAAACCGATGGAAGTTTTTTTCGGGGCGGTAACAGGAATTATCATTGGTTTTTTGATGGCTTTTTTAATGGGAAGTTTGTAAAGTTTCACTAATCTGTCACAGTATTTTTATTTCTATCGTGCTAAAATAAAGGTAGATTTACACGAAGGAAGTGATATTTTGAATACCGTGGTGGATTTTTTAGATCGAAGAACTGAAGACTTTGTCAATTACTGGATAAGTACGTACTATGTTTACTCAGAGGAATATGCTTTAAGGCGACATGTCGAAGGTTTCCTAGATGCTCAACACCGCGAAACCACATTCCTTTTTCGAAAAGCACTTCAATATTTTGGAAAAAATGAGGGGGTCCCTCATCTTGAAGAAATTGGTCAAGACCGACATGATATGCAAACGCCATTTGATGATGCATATACAAATCTATCAACCTTTTTCACAGCTTTAATGGAATTTTTAATGATTCATCATGAAAATCGAACATTGAATTGCTCGCAAGCAAAACTTTTTAAGGCGCTTTTAGAAATTCGGAAAATGGAGGCCGCTTCAGGCTTATCCCTCATCACCGGATATTATTCGCAAACTGAAGAAATCAACATATAAAAAACAGATTGAAAACCAACGTTTTCAATCTGTTTTTTCGTTTTTATTTATAAAACTTAAATTTACCTTTATTCATCATAATACCAGGGCCACCAATTTGAAGTAAAGCACGATCATCAATTACTTTTTTCATAACAGAGGCCGGATAGCCCTTCAAGTTTTTACCAAATACGACACCAATTGCATCATTATCACCAATCGAACAAACTGTTCCTTTTTCGTGATATTCAAAGTCAACTAGATCCGTATCGCCAACTGCAAGCTTCGCCAAGTTAATAGCCGCAATATCCGCTTGTTGCATTGCGATTTGTGCTGTTGGTGGATAAGGACGATCATTTGCTGGATTAATAATAAGTGAACAATCCCCTACAATTAAAATTTCCTCATTGCCAGGAACAGTCAAGTTATTATTTACTTTCACACGACCTCTTCCTTGTTCAAAACCAGAAGCTTCAATGACACTATTGCCGCGAACACCGGCAGCCCAGATAATTGTAGCTGCTTTTATTTCTTTCACTTCTGTTTCGCTTGCCGCATATTTCACTCCTTCGGCCGTAGCTTCTTTAACTGGTTTCCCAACTAAAAACTCTACCCCGCGGTCTTCCAGTACACCAACACCGTAATCCACAAGTTTAGCATCAAATTGCGGTAAAACTTTCGGTGCGGCTTCAAGACACACAATGCGAACTTTTTCTTTAGGGACATCATACATTTTAACTAGCTCAGGAATGCGATTAGTTAGTTCACCTAAGAACTCGATACCCGTAAATCCAGCCCCACCAACAATAATTGTTAAGAGCTCATCTTTTTGCTCTGTCTTCCATTTCGCAAATTGCGCTTCAATATGAGCACGAATTTTCTTCACAGACTCGACACTTGTAATCGTAAGAGCATATTCTTTTAATCCAGAAATACCGAATGTTTCGGCTTCTGATCCTAAAGCAATCAATAGATAATCATATGAAACATCACCATTATTCGCTAAAGATACTGTTTTTTCATCTTTATTAATTTTTACAACCGTATCTTGAATAAACGTGGTTTTGCTTGGTTGAATGACTTTGTCTAGCGGATAAATTAACTGCTCAGGTTCAATTGTCCCTGCCGCTGCTTCGTGCAACCAAGTTGTTTCATGATGATAGTCATTCTTATTCACAAGTACAAGTTCAGCACCTGTATTTGCATGTTGCAATTTCTTTAAGGTTTTTAAACCTCCGTAACCCGCTCCTAGAATGACAATTTTTGGTTTATTCATCTGTAATCACATCTACTTTCCCTTTATATTTTTTTCACAAACTAATGTAAAACAAGAATTTCTTCTTACCAATTATGTAGATTGCGCTAAAAATCTACCAGAAGTGGACTTTCCCACTTATAGTTTCTATGATAGACGTTTTAGGCAAGTATTTCAAGGGTTGATACTTAAATTAATGGGCATTCACCATGCTTTTCAAGTGGTACAGTTCCAATCCCCTTATTTAATGCGGTAAAGAATTGCCTTGACCGTTTTGTTTACTTTTTAACAATAATTGGTACAGCTCCTAATTTTTTGTCAACAAAAAAATTCCTTACCCCCTTTTTCCCGATATTGTGAAAAACGAAACATATTTTATTATTTCGTTCGAAGCAAAACGTACTTTGCTTTTAAATTTTTTATGCTAGAATGTAGATAATGTTTTTTATTTAAGGGGGAGTTTATTTTGGATGAAAAAACCAAAATTTATGATATAACCATTATCGGCGGAGGCCCAGTCGGAATTTTTGCCTCATTTTATGCTGGCATGCGCAAAGCAAGCGTAAAAATCATCGAAAGTTTACCTCAACTCGGCGGACAACTGACTGCTTTATATCCTGAAAAATACATTTACGACATTCCCGGGTTTAAAGCTGTGCGTGCCCAAGAACTCATTAATAACCTAGTTCAGCAAATGCAACCATTCGATCCCACCGTTTGCCTAGAAGAATCCGTTCTAAAAGTTGAAAAACAGGCGGATGGTACATTTGAAATCACAACAACAAAAGATGTTCATTATAGTAAAACTATCATTATTACAGCTGGAAACGGCGCATTCGAACCAAGAAAGTTACAATTAAAAGAAGCGGAACGTTTTGAAGGTACAAATCTTCATTACTTCATTAATGATTTAAATCAATTTAAAGGCCGCCGTGTAGCTGTTTGCGGTGGCGGTGATTCAGCCGTGGATTGGGCATTAATGCTAGAACCAATCGCGAAATCGGTTTCCATTATTCATAGACGTGGATCATTCCGCGCACATGAACATAGTGTCGAAAGCCTAGAGAAATCATCCGTATCCATTATGACACCTTTTATTCCAACTGAACTTCACGGCACTGAAGCAGGCATAGAAAAAATTGTTTTACAAGAAGTAAAAGGAACACAAACTAAAGTCCTTGAAATTGATGACTTTATAATAAATTATGGTTTTGTAAGCCAACTTGGTCCAATTAAAGAATGGGGACTTAATATCGAACGAAATTCCATTGTCGTAAATTCTAAAATGGAATCTTCTATTCCAGGAATTTATAGCGCCGGTGATATTTGCACCTATGACGGAAAAGTCAAATTGATTGCGACAGGATTCGGCGAGGCGCCTACAGCAGTTAATAACGCGATTAATTTTATCGATCCGACAGCGCGTGTCCAGCCCATGCATTCCACATCGATGTTTTCATAAATAAAAAGGAACTTAGCAATTTTGCTAAGTTCCTTTTAACCGTTAAACTCTATCATGGTTTGGTTTAAGTTCAATCATCTTTTTATTGGTGCTTTATTAAGCGTCTATCTTTATCATTATAAATTTGTTCTTGAATGTTTCGCATTCTCGCTTTAAGCTCTTCCAACTCTCGCTCAACGGAATCATTCTGTTCTTTTTTTTCTCTGAGTTTAGCTTTAATCCTCCTTAACAAATTTATCACCTCGTATTTTCTTTTTTCTCTATAGCTAAATGGTAACATAAAAAGAGACCCTAAAACGCAAAATACCCTAGAAACCCCATTTTTAGTCGTAAACAACAAATGTAAGCGTAATTTTCATATTTTTAGTATTATTGCCAGATTTTTCTATTTTTTAATTCCGTTTTGTTTTAAGTAGCTACGGGAAAAGACAACTACAAAAGATGAAGGAGGCTAAACAATGAATGTTTTAGTAATCGGGGCAAATGGACAAATCGGTCAACAAATCGTTCATTATCTCGCAATAGAAAAAGGTTATTTTGTTCGTGCCATGATTCGAAAAGCAGAACAAATTGAGCAATTAGAGAAATTGGGTGCTAAGCCTATTATCGCTGATTTAGAAAAAGATTTTAGCTATGCTTATGATGGCATTGAAGCCGTGATTTTTGCCGCAGGTTCTGGCGGACATACAGGACCTGAAAAAACGATAAGCGTTGATCAAGAAGGTGCCATTAAAGCAGCGCAAATTGCAGAAGAAAAAGGCGTCAAACGCTTTATTTTGATCAGTACGATTCTTTCAGGAGAACCGGAAAAAGGGCCTCAGTCTCTTGCCAATTACTTAGAAGCAAAAGGAAAGGCAGATGAAGTTGTCATCGCTAGCCAGCTAGACTATACTATTCTGCGCCCCGCGACCTTAACGAATGAATCTGCCACCGGACTTGTTGATGATGCAGGCGAACTAGGCAAGGCTACTATCACAAGAGCTGATGTTGCTAAGTTTGCTTGTGAAGTCCTTCCAGAAAAAAGCAGCTACAAAAAAATCTATACTTTTCAAAATGGGCAAATACCAATTGAAACTTATATTCAGTAAAAAGAGCGAGAAATTCATTATCGAATTTCTCGCTCTCATTTTATATTAAATCGGATTTTCTTCCAGAAACTGATAAATTTTTTGCAATAAATCAGCCGCATTATCTCCGCGAACAACTTCACCATCCACTAACGCAAATAAGCTCGTTGCACACAAATCACAATAAGTTAGGCAGTCATATTCCACTACGTCTAGATTTGGATCTTCATTTAATTGTTCATAAACTTCTCTTGCTCCGTTTGCTAAATTATTGACGCAAAACTCCACAATTGGATTCACGCTTTTCTTCCTTTCTTTAAAACGGAAGCCTTTCACACTTCGTCTTTCTACATTGTTGGCTCATAGCCACGATCAGTCATTACTTTATAAATATCTTTTAGGCGAGGATTTCCTTCCGCAATAATTTCATCATCCACAACAATAACCGGATACATATAATCTTCGTCCACAATTTTTCGTGCTAGGGCCTGAACATTCGGGCTCACTTGCTCGGGGTCAAAAATATCAACATATTCAACTTCAAATGGTTGATTGGCGAATTTCCGTCCAACGGCTGCTCGTAGCCATTCTTCCGTTTCTTTTGAAGAAGGAGCTCCTACACAGCTCGCGCAAATCACAGAAGAGCCGTACACATAAAGTTTTGTTTCGCTTTTCATAATAACTCACCTCATGCTCATTGTACTAAAAAAAAACTTTAAAATCGACTTTCCTGTTTTCGCTATAAAAAGCATTGATACGACCATATTATTCATTGACAGCCTAAAGCCCTTATATTATAATAATTAAAATAATTCTGTCACTTTAGCACTTGTTTGTGATAAAGCGACAAATTGTTTACAGTTGTTATCGTATCTATTACGATTTATATAACAACACTCCCTTTTTGGCTGGTGCTACTACCAGTCTAACGCGGATTTACCTCCCGCGTTTTGCCCGTTCCTTTTTGAGCCTTAGGAGCGGGCTTATTTCATAAATTTTAATACTTCCATCCCTCTCCTACTCCTGTTATAATAATGAATATCACTTGAAAAGGAGTTTTGTTCACGTATGGAAGAAATTAGTTTTGATTCAGTTGACAAAGCTTTACAAAAGTTCCGTCCGTATTTACTCCGAGATGGTGGCGACTATGAACTTATTGATGTAACCCAAGATGGCATCGTAAAAATACGCCTTCTAGGGGCTTGTGTCACTTGTCCTAGTTCAGATATGACTTTAAAAATGGGGATTGAACTCACACTTTCAGAAAAAATTTTTGGCTTTAAAGAAGTCGTTCAAGTTTTTTAAAAAAAATGCGACAATTTTCATTGTCGCATTTTTATGTTTCAACTCGATTCATTTCGTCTAAGTACAGGTTAGGAGGGTTAATCTTATGGTTGAAAAACAAAGTATTTTAGAACAAAAAGCGCGTAGCTCACTTATAGAACGCGGTGTCACTATCGAAGACATTGCCGATTTAGTTCTTTTTCTGCAAAAAAAATATCACCCTAAATTAGAGCGTTCCATTTGTATTGAAAATGTGGAGCAAGTTTTGCGAAAACGTGAAGTTCAAAACGCGATTTTAACAGGGATTCAATTAGATATTTTAGCTGAAAATGAAGAACTAATGCAGCCACTTCAAAATATAATTAGTAATGATGAAGGTTTGTATGGTGTAGATGAAATTTTGGCGCTATCTATTGTGAACGTTTATGGATCGATTGGTTTTACAAATTATGGCTATATTGATAAGGTAAAACCAGGCATTTTAGGTAAATTAAATGAGCATAATGGGCGTGATGTACACACCTTTTTAGACGACATTGTAGGGGCTATCGCTGCCGCTGCGGCAAGTCGCCTTGCACACAGTTATCATGATGATATTGTGCAGTAAACATCAAAACAGACAAGCCACTAAAGGTTTGTCTGTTTTTTCACCTCAACCTGGCGAACAGAGTTTTTATTCATCGCTAAAATCGTAAATCGATAATCAGATTCCTGAATCACATCGCCACTCTCTAATTGATAGTTTTGCAAAAGCAACCAGCCGGAAAGCGTATGTACACCTTGCCCGATAAGTTCAATCCCAAGCACCTCTTCTACACTAACAAGCGGCTCCGAACCATCCATAATAAAGTGGTTTTTCGCTAACTTGCGAATCCCTTTTGGCCCTTTCGCCTCTTCCATATCCCCCACAATAATCTCCATTACATCCTCTAGCGTGACAATCCCTGATGTTCCCCCGTACTCATCCGTTAAAACGACAAAAACTTCCGCCGCTTCCTGCATTTTCACAAGCAGTTCCTCAAGCACCATCCCTTCAAACATTTCAAGCACATCTGTTATAAAAGGCTCAATCGATTGGTCTAAAATATCCTGGTTTTCACCTAGTCCCGCCATAACACGACTCACTTGTAAAGTGCCGATAATTTTATCCTTATCATTTTGTCTTGTGACAGGGAAAATGTGATACGTGTGCTCCGCCGTTAATTTTAATAAATCTAGTACAGTCGCCGTTTCATCAATCGTCACAACACTTGTTCTTGGAATCATAATCTCATTGGCAGGAACATCCGCAACTTAAAAATATTTTTCATATATTTAAATTCCTGTTGATTTAAAAGCCCTTGGTTATAACTATCCTCAAAAACAATTTTAAGTTCAGTTGGTGTCATACGGTCATTATCAGTATCATTTTTATTTGAAAATGGTTTTGTAATCATCGCTGCCGAATGATTTAACAGCCAGTTAAGCGGAAATGTGATTTTATACCAATATACAAGTGGTCTGGCAATTAAAAGCGCTACTTTTTCGGTACTTTGAATGGTCAATGTCTTTGGTGCAAGCTCACCTAGTACTACATTAAAAAATGTAATAAGTAAAAAGGAAATGAAAATAGAAATGGGGCCTAGAACGGATTCAGGAAGGGGCATCCATTCAAACACTGGTGCCAGAAATTTTTGCATCGTCTCCTCGCCAACCCAGCCCATTGCAAGTGCTGCCAGTGTATTTCCCAGCTGACAAGCGGCCAGATAATCATTCATATTTTCCGTTACACGCGCCACATATTTCGCTCGCTTATCGCCGCTTGTGACAAGACTCATGACTGTTGGCCTGCGAATCGCGACAATGGCAAATTCGGAAGCAACGAAAAATGCGGTTGCCAAGATTAAAAATACAACAAATAAATCACTTAAAACGGCCATAACAACTCTCCTTTAAACGTAAAAAGAGCGCACTAAACGCTCTTAAAATTGCCAATCTGTTAAACTAGATAATGCATATGTGGGTTGAATTTCCTTTTCTTTCAAAGCTTCTTTTGTCGTAAATCCTGTATGAACGATTAGCGTATCCATGCCGGCTTTAATTCCTGCTAAAATATCTGTTTCATAATTATCACCGACCATAATCGCTTCCTCGTTCGAGACATTTAGTCGTGCAAGAGCTTGCTCCATAATAACACGCTCAGGTTTTCCAATAATCAATGGTGAAGATTCACTCGCAACAGCAATCATGGCCGTAATCGAACCATTTCCCGGCAGTAAACCTTGCTCAGTCGGAATGGCCGCATCGATATTAGTCGATATAAAACGGGCCCCGGAGCGAATCGCAAGCACCGCTTTTGCCGCCTTCTCATACGTTAAGCTCGTGTCCATGCCCACAACCACAAACTGAGGATTTTCTTCTTCCACAAAAAATTCAGCTTCATGAAGTGCTGTCCTAAGCCCTTCTTCCCCGATGAAAAAAACGCTCCGCTCGGTTGATTGCTCTTTCATAAATGCGGCTGTCGCCTGCGCCGAAGTAAAAACATCCTCTGGTTCAGCAGGAATTCCCATTTTCCGTAAACGCTCACTTACTTGTTCCGGCGTTTTAGTTGAATTGTTCGTCACAAATAAATGTGGAATCTTTTTTTCATTCAATGTTTTTATAAATGGAATGGCCTCAGGAATTACTTCCCCACCTCGGTACATGGTGCCATCTAAATCAATTAAATAGGCTTGATACTTTTTCAAACAAAAAACGCCCTTCTATTTTTTAACTTTTTTTAATACAAAATAGGCACAACCAAAATTGCAATACTCGTATAAATATTCTTTTAGCGTACTAATTTTATTATCATACGTAGCTTTACGATTTTGATCATCAAAGAAACCTTTTAAACGCAGCTGATCATAGCCATAATCGCCAACAATATAATCATAGCGTAATAAAATGTCACTAAAACGCTCGTTTAGCTTTTCTTCATCGAAACATTCTCGGTAGTTGGTAATCAGTTCATAATCTTGTTTTTCAATGGTAATCATTCTTTTTCCTCCCCGTATCGCTTTTTAAGTTGCCAAGTAAAAATATCACGGAGTAGTTCCGGAGTATATACTTCTTTTTGCTTTGCTTGTTTAATTATAGGGAAAAATGGCGCATATACAAACGTATCATGTGTCACAATGCGGTATTTCCTTCTTAAAATAACAGGTTCCCCGTCCCAAAGCGGCACACCAAACGTTTTATCAAACCCCATTCGTTTCATTAAAACAGCCCCAAATATTTCGCCACGAAAGCCGAACCCTCTTAGCGGAATATCTTTTAGTTCCTCTTGTTTGCGGATAATTTCTTGGATTAAAACTTCAAGTTCACGACCTGTAAGTGTAACCACAATTAGATTTAGCGGATGCGGTAAAAGCTGATGAATATCAAATGCCGTTATATCGCCCGCCTCAAGGTCCGTCATATAAATACCTGCGTTTGTTAAAAACGTATCGGCTTTTGTAAAGCTACAAGCTGCTTCATAAAAAAAATCTGCAATTTCCGAGTCTCCAAACCAATTATGCGCTAACTTCGTAGGGAGTGCAACTACTTTCTTGGATAGCATATCCTTACCTTTTTCAAAAAAGCCCGTAATTTGTGCCACTTCATCTTTCGGCGCTTCCAAATCCTGCGTTTTATATACCGTAGCCGTTTTTTCAAGCACTTTATTTTGCTCATCAAACGTGAGTGTAACTTGCCCCACGTATTCTCCCCATCTACCACATGCAGCGAGTAACGTTGAACCCACTTTTTTCCCCTCTTCTAAAAGGTGGTGGGTGTGACTTCCTAAAATTAAATCGATTTCCGGGAAGGTTTCAGCAATTTGTTCATCAAACGGTAATCCCAGATGAGAAAGTAAAATGATGCAATCCGTATCTTCATCCAAGAGCGCCAATTGTTTTTTCAAACAAGAAAGTGGCTCCTCCACCCCAAAATCAAGCGATTCATAATATTCACTGAAGGCCGCAGTTAACCCAATGACCGCGATTTTAACCCCTTCGACAAATTTATAAATAAATGGCTTGGCAAAACGTGTTTGCGTTTTTCTAGCTTTATCGCCGTAAATATTGGCACATACAACTTCAAAGTTTGCTTCCTCATAAAGTGTCTCTAGTCCCTCATAAGAAAGCGTAGTACCTTCATTGTTTCCTATTGTAACAGCATCATAAGGTAGCTCATTTAAAAGCGCCACATTCGCTTTTCCGGCACTTCCCTCTGTTAATGGATGAACACGATCTAAAAAATCGCCAATATCAAAAAACAGACTGTTTTCCGGATTATTTTCTTTTTTATCTTGTAAAAAAAGTTGAATTCTTGGCCAGTTCTCTAAATGGCTATGGACATCATTCGTATGCCAAATTTGAAGTTCTTTCATTGCTACATCCCCTATAGTTTTCTCCTTCTATTGTAGCCTAAAATTAATTTTTTGACACGCAACACCGCTTCAAACCTTTTCATTTTATTCTTTTTGGCGTATGATAAAAAGATGATTAAACGAAGAAAGAAGTGAATCTATGGATACGCAAACGATGATGATACTCCTTATCGCCATTTTTGCTGGTATACTAGGCTCCATATTAGGGCTTGGGGGCGGAATTATCATCACACCCGCCTTAACACTTATTTTTGGCATCGACATTCAATATGCCATTGGCGCAAGCATTATTTCCGTTATCGCAACAAGTAGCGGCTCAGCTATCGCTTACATAAAAGATCATATCACGAACTTACGCGTAGGTATGTTTTTAGAAATCGCAACAACACTCGGCGCCATAACAGGGGCTTTTGTTGGCGGACTCCTTTCAGCCACCGCGCTTTATATTATTTTCGGTCTACTCCTCCTATATTCCAGCTATAATATGCTTAAAAAAGTAGGTTCCGAGTTTCCCGTAAACGTAGAAAAAGATCCTATCGCTACCAAATTGAAACTCCACGACAGTTATTATGACAAAGCTTTACGAAAAGAAGTCCATTATAATGTCACAAATGTCAAAGCAGGATTCGGAGTTATGTATGGCGCAGGTGTCGCAAGTGGCTTACTTGGAATCGGCAGTGGCGCCTTCAAAGTGATGGCTTTAGATGTATTTATGAAAATGCCGCTAAAAGTTTCAAGTGCAACGAGTAACCTCATGATGGGCGTAACCGCAGCGGCGAGTGCAACAGTTTACTTATTTAAGGGTGACATTGATCCAACTATTGCAGCCCCAGTGGCCATTGGCGTTTTAATTGGCGCAACAATTGGAACACGAGTCATGCAGCGTTTAAAAAGCAAAGTGATTCGACTCGTTTTTATCCCTGTACTTCTTTATGTGTCTATTCAAATGATTCTTGAAGGATTGGGGTGGATTTAGATGACTCAGGATAAACAAAAAGAGGAAGAAATGTATCAGGTGGAGCTTATTGTTGGTGGGCTTCTTCGTATTGGCGTTTTACTCAGCGCTGGTATTATTGTTTTAGGCCTTGCGCTTTATTTATTTACTGGTGAGAGCGGCTACAGCGGCGCGACTTATCCGACTTCTTTTTCAACAATCTTTTCTGGGCTAGTTGACTTAAAACCATTTGCCATTATTATGTTTGGCTTACTATGTCTCATTTTTACGCCCGTTTTTCGTGTTGTCGTCTCCCTGTTTACTTTTTTAAAAGAGAAGGATTATTTATATGTAGGTATTACAGGTATTGTCCTATTTATTTTATTGATAAGCTTTTTAATTGGTAAAGGATAAAAAAAACAGAGATTTCCTATTAACTGGAAATCTCGTTTTTAATTATAGACCAAAAGCTTCATAAATATTTTTGAAAAATACATCCTCATTTACAATTTGCCACTTTTCTTTATCGTCTGGATTTTGTTTTAATTCAAGTTTAACAGTGACAGCTTTTTCTTCAGCAGGGCTTTCTAGATACATGGTTTCGAGTCCTTTATAACTCACTTCGTTAATCATTGCATCTAATTCCGCTTCCGAACTATCTGCTTTCACTTTACTTTCTGTTTCTGCAATCAATTTATTTATCTGGTTATCTACAGACTCATCGTCCGTATCTAAGCCCTTTACTCCAATTTCTAGTGTTGCGGCTTCTTTACTTTCATTTTCTACTTTAATTGTGTAAGAACTAACTTTTTTCAAATGTTTTTGAACCTTTTGCTGAAAACTTTCTAAGTCAGACTTTGATTTTTCTGGAAATTGGTTTTGAATTGAGGTTACAAATGTATTTTGGTTTTCCTTTATCATACTTGTATCATCAATCCCGAAAATGGCTTTTAATTCAGGTGTAGATTCCTCATAAATGTAGCTTTGTATGAGCGCCTCCCCAGCTTGTTTCGCATCTTCCGGTTGTTTGCAGCCGGCAAGCATAAGGAAAATAACGCCAAAAATTACTAAAAAGAAAGATTTCTTCATTTTATTCTCCTAACGATGGCTTTGATTATAGTTTTTCTTTTCTTCAATAATACGTTGACGTTCCGCATCGGAAAGATTAGGATCACTTAGTTTATTCCCATATTCTCGGTTTTTCTCTCCAATTTCCCTTCCGCTTTGGCTCGCCCCGGTTGTGACATCCGGCTGGCTACTTTGTTGCTCTTTTTGTTCACTTGTTTCTGAATTCGGTGTTGCCTTTTGCGTATTATTTTTTTGCGTTCCGGAATCACTGGATTGGCTAGATTGGTTCGGCTCACTGTTAGAAGCTGCTCTTTGAGATTGCTCAGCTTGTTCAGCCGCTTTTTGTTGTCGTATTTTTTCTTCTTGTTGCTTTTTCAGGGCCGCTGCTTTTTGAGCCGCTACTTTCTTATCTTCTATTTTTTTCTCTTCCACTTTTTTATCATGCGTTGTATCCACTTTTACTTTTACTTTTGCCCGTATATGAGCAATTTTTTTCTGAATAGCATTCGCTTGAATTTTATTAAAAGCAGATGGCGCACTAGCTTGTGCAGATGGTTGGAATAAGATGGTTAGTATCACCAAGAGGCAAATCGTGCAAACTGTCTTGACATATTTTTTTCGAAGCATGCTCCTACTCTCCTTTTTATATCATACAAAAGGAGCCCGATAAAACGGGACTCCAATTAATTATTTAACTTTAAATTCGATTTTCGCACCATTTGTATGTTTTACTTCATACTCAAACTTTTTAAAATCTTTACCTAAGTTTAATTTAGAGGTTACATGGTTAATGATTTGTGTTTTATTTTTATTTTGGAAATCAAAACCATTAAAGATTTTTTCGATTGCAACTTGTGCATCTTTTCCTTTTAATTTTTGACCAGTAAATTCATTTTTAAATTCTGCCTCTACTCTACCATTACTTTTCACTTCATAATCAATTTCTACATCTTGCTTTTTATATTCAATTTCAACTTCTAAATCTTTAATTTTAAGTGCTGCAGAAGAAACAGCTGTATCATCACCTGGTGTTGGCGTTGGTGTTGGTGTTGGCGTTGGTGTCACTGAACCATTTGAATAAGTACCAAAGTTAACTTGAGTAGTCCATGCGTTAGAAATATAGATAACTTTAAGCCCTACTGTTTGATTTTTGGCGATTGAAGTTAAGATACCTTTTAATTGATTCGCATAACTTACATATCCTGCATTTGTTGCAATTACCTTAGCTTGTGCTTTTGTATAACCTGCTTTTTCCCAAGTAGTCGCTAGTTTCAGTTGATTGTAAGCCTTTGTTACGTTTGCAGTTGTAAGCTTAACCCCAGTTACTTTTTCTACATCAGCTTTACTAAATTCAACAATTTTCTTATACGCGTCTTGATAGACAATGTCCCCCGTCGTAGTTGCTGCCTCAGATACGGTTGGAGCAAGAGTTGCTACACCTATCGTTAAGGCTAATCCTGTGATTGCTGTTGCTTTTACAAATTTGTTCATCTTTTCATTTCTCCTTTGTCCTATAAATTTTGTAGTATTGTTTTATTTATACTAGCTAACCTTAGTATAAACACAGCTCGTTTATTCGTCAAGCTTTTTCTACTATTTTTTTTATAGTAGTGAATATTAGATTGTGTTAAACCCTTGTAAATGCTATACTTAGAGATATTCACAACTAATATAAAAAAGTGAATAGTGAATGTAGGAGGAAAGAAAATGCGCTCATCCGCACAATTTAAAAAAGGTGTTCTTGATATCTGTGTCCTCTATCTATTACAAAAAAAAGATCGTTATGGATATGATCTGACACAGCAAGTAAATAGTTACATACCGATTACAGAAGGAGCCCTTTACCCATCTTTAAGACGTCTTGTAAAAGATGGTTATTGTTCTACTTATCTGCAAGAATCACCAAACGGCCCATCACGAAAATACTATCATATTACAAATACAGGACGAGTTTATCTTGCGGACATGCTCACGGAATGGGATGAGTTCGTTGCAAGTTTCAATCAACTAAGGAAGGAAGCTGATTTAGATGACTAAATATCAATTCCTTAAAGAATTAGACAAAGCGTTTTCCGGCTTACCTAAAGAAGAAAAAGAAGAGCTCATCCAATACTATAAAGAATACTTGGACAATGCTCGTTTAGAAGGAAAGACAGAAAAAGAAGTCTTAAATGAACTTGGAAAACCAAATCAAATTGCAGAAGCCTATTTAGAAGCAAACAGTGACATTCCACTGGAACAAAAAGCATATGAACAACTTGCTTTGAAAGGTTTTTGGAAGCGATTCGTTATTTCAGCTTTTTTTATAATCGGCTTTGTACTTCTTGGAATCATTTGCTTAGTTAGCATAGCAAGCCTTTTCTTACTGGTCTTAGACATGGTCTTCTTCCGGCAAGTTTTGGTCTTTCAAATCTTCGTCTTATTGTTTTCAATTGGTGTGATCTACATGTCCATCATTGGCATTAAACAATTAAGACATATTTACACAACAAGAAAAGGGCGGTTCTTATGAAAAAACATATTTGGGTCAGTAGTATTTTTTTAATTATCGGAGGCGTTGGCATTTTATTTTGCCTGCTCACACAAAATTATCAGGACGAAGGAAAAAGATATTCAAAAAAATGGGCATTTTCAAATGAAGAATTTAAAAATTTGAATTTAACGAGTGAAAAAATGATGGCCATTACAATCGAAAAGGCCAATGTCAATACACCAACTGTTCAAGTTTCAGGGCACCTATCTCATAGAGAAATCATGGATTTAAAACCATCTACAACAAAAGATACCACCAAAATCAAGATTGGCACTTTTAGAACATGGTTAGAAGAATGGCACTTGCCTTCGTACGGAATGCAAAAAATGAATATTAAAGTCCCTAAAGACTATTCATTCAACCAACTTTCCGCAATTTTAAAAGATGGTAACTTTCATATCAATCATTTAACCGGACAGAAACTTTTGGTTACATTAAAAGATGGCGACTTTGTTGGCGAAAAAAGTAATTTTTCAAATACAAATGTGAAAACAGATTCTGCTGAAGCAGATTTAACGAACTGGAATGGTAAAATCACGTTACAATCAGATTCTGGAAATCAAATTGTAAAAGATTCAACTGGTGACTTCACGTTAAATAATCGTTCTGGAATGTCTCAAGTCCATCGTCAAAAAGCCACTTCTGGTGAAATTACAAATGCTTCAGGGAAAGTCATTACTACACGCGTAAAAGCAGACCATTTGACCATTAATTCTAAAAACGGAACAGACATCATCGAGCAGATGGAAGGCAAATTATTCCTTTCTTCTTTAAGCGGAAAAAGTGTTTTACGTGACAACCGCGGCGAACAAAATATTGAAAGTAAAAGCGGCGATATCATTGTAGTAGAAACCGCTGTTAATGGAAAAATGAATGTGCGAAGTGAAACAGGACTTATAAAAATGACTCTCTCAAAAGGCTATCATAATAAGCAATTCCAAATTATTGCCCCTCACGGCCAAGTAACCTCTGACTTTTTATGGCAAAATCACGCCATTAAATCTGCCGTTAAAATTCAAACTACAGATGGTGTAGTAAAGGTACTCGAAGGGGATGCATAAAAAAAGAAGTAGCGGTAGCTACTTCTCAGCTTGTAGAAAAACTCAAAGCTTTCGCAAAACAAAACGCTCCTCGCCAAAATCAGACTGCTGACAAATGGTGAGATTCTAGGCAGTGCCGAGTACCGGAGTGGAGCGTACTTGAGTACGTGAACACCGGAACGGAGGTACTAACGACGAAGATTGCCGTTTGTCAGCAGTCTGAGAAGTAGCGGCGGCTACTTCTTTTTTAATCTCCAAATAAATCCATTTGCAACGGAGCAAGATCTTTATATTCAATTTTTAACATTTCTTGTAAATGCTTTGCGTTATCAGCGGCATCCCCGCCACTATTATTATTAAATATCACGATAATTTCATCAGATTCCTTTTGTAAATGTGAAATATATTTTGCCCACTCGGCTATCTCCTCTTGATTATAACGATAAAGCGTTCGTACTTCCCGCCATTCCGGACTATTCGCTTTCATCCATCCGTACTGATTTCGCCCATGTAGTCGCACAATCGTTTGGGCTTTATTCGTTCCTCTTAAAACAATGGGCACACTTCCAGTCCCAATTTGAGGTTCATCTACCACAACATGAATCATTTTTAATTCTTCTAGGAAAGCCAACGTTTTTTCTTTATTGGCCTCACTATACCAACTGGAATTTCTAAATTCTACCGCTATTGGTAAATCACCCATTTGTTTCGCAATATGCCGCAAGTAAGCCACATTTTCTTTTGTACAATTAAAATAGGGTGGAAACTGGCATAAAATAGCTTTTAATTTCCCACTCTCACTAATAGGCGCAATAGCATCCATAAAACGGCGGTACATTTCAATCTCAGAATCAAAATAGTCCTGCCATTTTTTATGCATCGTCATCGCACTAAAAGCCTTGACCACAAAAGAGAAAGTTTCAGGCGTATCTTCCACCCATTTCGATGTAGTTCTTGGAGAAGGAATGGCATAAAAACTCGTATCAATTTCAACCAGCGGAAAGTGCGCCGCATAATCGATTAATTTATGTTTGTTTGATAAATTTAAAGAATCATGATCACTAAAACCAGTTAAGCCGATTGTTATCATTTATACCCCAGCCCTTCTAATGATTTTCTTTTATTATACCGCAACTAAAAGAGGAGCTCAAAAAAACAGAGTATAGTATACTCTGTTTAAAAAAGGAAAAACTTTTTCTTAAGCTCTACAGGTTCAAGTGTCTCAATCACTTGGTCATTTAAAACGAGTTTGGCATTTTGAAACATATAATCGGCTCTATTTTCTCCTTTTTCCTTTTGAAGTTTCCGAACAGCCTGCTGAACGTCCATCGACCGCCCTTTATAAAGATGGGCATCCGTTGCAATGAAATGAACTAAATTGGTATCAATTAATTGTTCACTCAATTTCTTCACTTTTTTACTTACGCGCCCTTCAAAAGAACCGAACGTTAATTGTGCTAAAGCGCCTGCTTCAACTAATTCATAAAGCGGATCTAAATGCCTCATGACCTCTAGGTTCCTTTCAGGATGAGCAATAATTGGCGTATAGCCTTTCATTTGCAAATTAAAAAACAACTCTTGTGTAAAAAGTGGAATCGATTCTGTCGGAAACTCAATTAAAATATACTTCGTTCCTGCGAGTGTTAAAACTGAACCATTTGCTAGCCCTTCAAGCATTTCGCCGTGAATACGTACTTCTTGACCTGGATGTACAGTAAGAGCGATATTCTCTTTCGCTAAACGCTCATTAAAATGCTCCACCTGTCTCTTCACGGCATCACCCGGATTTGAAAACTGTCCTTTAAGATGGTGCGGGGTTGCAATTATATCTGTGAACCCTTGTTCTACAGCCTGCTTGGCCATTTGTAAGCTATCCTCTAACGTTTTAGGTCCGTCATCAATCCCATTTAATATATGGCAATGAATATCTATCATCTTGCACCAACTCCTTTTTATTAAAAAAGTGGATGAAGCGAACGGTTTTCCTGCACACCAGAAATGGCCTTCGCTAATATCTCACCTATCGTTATGATTGTCATTTTCTCATTTAACTTTTCGTTTGGAATATCAACAGCATCTGTTAACACGATTTCTTGAATATTTGAATCCGCAAGACGTTCTGCAGCATGACCAGCCAGCACCGCATGTGTAGCGCATGTTACAACGGACGTTGCTCCACTCGCTAACAGTTTGTCAGCAGAAGTAGTTGCGCGGTAACCCGTATCAATAATATCATCTACAACAATCGCTAACTTACCATGAACATCGCCAATGACACTTGAAATCTCCCGTTCATTTGGCCTTGGTTTTCGGTTTAAAATGGCGATTGGCGCATT
This sequence comes from Listeria fleischmannii subsp. fleischmannii LU2006-1, assembly GCF_000344175.1. Taxonomy (GTDB): domain Bacteria; phylum Bacillota; class Bacilli; order Lactobacillales; family Listeriaceae; genus Listeria; species Listeria fleischmannii. The sequence goes on from NZ_ALWW01000020.1 coordinate 36,518, forward strand.
CATTTTATCTGCCACCCGGCGTGCACGCACAACGCCACTGTGATCAGGGGCCACAATAACGACATCTTCATTTCCATACTTTGAAATCAAATGGTCCGTTAGTAGCGGGATTGCTGAAATATGATCAATGGGAATATTGAAAAAGCCTTGAATTTGTGCAGCGTGTAAATCTACTGAAATGAGCCTCGTCGCACCTGCTTGTTGTAATAAATTGGCAATTAATTTTGCTGTAACCGGCTCTCTGCTATGCGCTTTTCGGTCCTGCCTCGAATAACCATAATATGGCATGATAACAGTAATAGAATGGGCAGACGCACGCTTTAAGGCATCAATCATTATTAACATCTCGATAAGGCGCTCGTTGACATTACTGTTCATGGACTGAATCACATAACAATTCTTTCCGCGAATGCTTTCTTCAATGTTAATTTTCACCTCGCCATCACTGAACTTTTGCAATTCAATCTCACAAAGCGGTATGCCAAGTGCTTTCGAAATTTTAATCGCAAGCGGCCGTTCATTGGTTACAGAAAAAAGCCTCATCTCATTCGACATTTGAATCCCCTTTCAACTAACTATTTAACACTTCATATTATATAAAACATGACCTATTGTCGCAACTTTCTTATCTTACTAAAAAAGACTCGCTAATTCCATATTAAAATCGAACTAGCGAGCCCTATTCATTTTTATTTTTTTTAATTCTGCTTTAATTTCTTTTAGTTTATTGGGTGTTACATCATCGCCTAGCGGATCCATGATTGTCACATGATGTAAATTATCTTGAAGAGTCCCACGAATCATTTGGCAATATTCTTGACGAAGTTCAGCCTGATGCGCTTTTTCTTCCATTGTTAGTCCTTCGTTTCTTTGTTTTGCCCCGTAATGATTGATTTTACTTAATAATTCTTTCATGTGATCCCTCCTCTTAAAAGTTACTCTTTGTAAGTAACTAACAAAATAATAACACAATGGTCAAAAAAAGTCAAACTTTATCTTTTTCGCTATTATCCTCTTTACTTTCATGCTAAAATAAGAGCATTCTATGATGCGAAAGAAGGAGACAAATTGAAAGAATTTTTCCAGCTATTAAAACAAGGCAATAAATCTGCACTTACAGCCGCCGTAGTCAATGCCCTCGTTTCACTGGTAAAAGGGGTAACTTACATTTTTACAGGAAATGTGGCGATGTTTGCTGAAACGCTTCATAGTCTAGGCGATGCACTGAATCAGCTTTTTGTTTTTACTGGGTCTGCTTTAAGTAAAAAACGCCCAACGAAACGCTTTCCAAAAGGCTTTGGTCGTGTTGTAAATCTTGTTTTATTAGGCGCCGTGATTGTTGTTGGCATTATGGCTTATGAAACCATTAAAGAAGGCATCAGTCATATTATCCACCCTAGCGAATCGACTGGTTTTTTAATTAACCTACTTGTTTTACTTGGTTGTACTTTTTTAGAGTCCACGGTTCTTGTAAAAGCTATGAAGGAAATCACGCATGAGGCGGGCATTCAAGCAACTGGCTTCAAACTATTCCCTGCTGCTTTAAAAAATTTAAAATCAGCTAAAGCTGCTACAAAGCTCGTTTTTATGGAAGACTCTGTTGCAACAGGAGGTGGACTTTTAGCCGCTATAGCTGTTGTCATTTCCCATTTTACGCCTTTTCATCAAGCAGAAGGAATTGCTTCTATTCTAATCGGGCTAATGATGTTTATCGTTGTTGGCGAGGTCTTTTTAGATAACGCTGCGGGCGCGATTGGTGAATCGGATGAGGGCATGCACTTACAAGTAGGTCAACTTATTATGTCTGATCCTGATGTAAAAGATATTCAAGTGCTTACCGTTTTAAAAGAGGGCGATTCTTTTCACGTAGATGCTGAAGTGGAGTTAGACTCCTCCTTAACACTTGCTGAAATTGATCAAATCCGGGAACGTATTGAAGACTCTGTTATGACTCTTCCGCATGTATCCGATGTATTAATTACTTTTGATGAAGTTGATTCCGTAACCGACTGGGAATACGGGGATGGGCGTTAAAAAGAGAGCGGAAACTTATTCCGCTCTCTTTTCTATTTAATTAAATGATATTTCGTCAAGCTGTCTACTGCAGACAATATCGCTTCTTCTTTTGACCGACTAGGCGACCAATCTAGAATTTCTTTTGTTTTTGCATGGCTGATTTTCCTATTAATTTTTAACAATAAAGCTCCTTCTCTTGCTTGTTTATTAAAAAGAGCACCAAAATGAATAATTCCACTCGAAATGACTTTCTCTGTAACCTGATTAGCTAACTTTGGACGTTCCTTTTTGATTAGTTGGGCCATCTCTAAAAAGCTAATTTCCCCTTCTGCTGATGCGATAAAACGTTGCATCGCGGCTTTCTTAGATGTCATCGCACAAATATGCAAGTCCGCCACATCCCTTACATCCACTACATTTAAAGGTATATTAGGAATTCGCTTCGTTTTTGGGCTTAAAATCATTTGCAAAACATCAAAGCTACCAGACACATGCCTGTCTAAAGAGGGACCAAAAACGGCTACAGGATTAATGGTCACTAACTCCAACTTATTTTGCTTCCTCACAAAATCCCAAGCGGCCTTTTCTGCTAAAAGCTTAGATTTTTCGTAAATGGATAGACCTGGTTCCTGCTCATCTGTCCAGTTGTCCTCTGTTGTCATTTTTTGTGAATTTTTATTGCTAAACCCTATCGCGCCAAAATTGGATGTCATAACGACTCGTTTAACATTTGATTTTACTGCGTTTTTTAAAATACGCAAAATGCCCTCTACAGCTGGCCGAATGGCCTCTTCTTCTTTTTTAGGTTGGTCAAAAAAGACAGGCGAAGCAACACTAAACACATATTTACAATTCTCCATTGCTTTATCCCAGCCGGCATCTTCAGTTAAATCGGCTTCCACAAACATTAATTTTTCTATTTGAGTTGCGCCGTTGTCTTTTAAAGTTTTTTAATACTTTTTCTTTACTCGCCAATGAACGGACTGTCGTTTTAACTGAATATCCTTTTTCTAACAATTGAATGATTAGGTGCATGGCCATAAACCCTGTACCCCCCGTAACTAAAATTTGTTCTTCCAATCTGCATTCCTCCAAAAAATTCCATTATCTAACAAAATAGATTATACTTATCCTACACCCTCGACCATAGTCTAGGGCAAGCGTTTTAAAAAAAGGAGAAAAAAATGACTTATTCAATAAAAGAAGTTTCTGAAATGTTCCATCTTAGTATTTATACATTACGTTATTACGATAAAAAAGGCTTATTACCTTTTGTTTCCAAAAATAGTTCTGGCTATCGTGAGTTCACCGATTCAGATTTAGAATTTATTCACACAATCTGCTGCTTAAAGGGGACCGGAATGGCTATAAAAGACATTCGCTCTTATATTGAATATTGCATGGTCGGAACTAGTACAATTGCCAAGCGAAAGGAGTTACTTTCGAATCACCGGAACAAAGTGTTACAAGATATCGAAACCCTAAAAACAAACTTAAAAGGTGTAGATCAAAAATTAGACGTTTACGGCTCAAAAAAAGCAAAAGAAATAATTGAAGCACAACGAGAATTTGTTCGCCATGAAAAACAAAAAGCCTCTCTTTCTAATCCTTATTAAAAAGAGAGGCTTGCAATTATTCTTTATGCTCTAACACTTTACGACCATTTAACTTTTGTATTTTTCTATTGTTCGCATCATAATATTTATCAAATTCTTTAATTTGTTCACTAGAAACCTCAACTGGATTTTCCATCACATACCACTCCACATTTTCCGAAAGCGGTGGTGTTGTTAGCGAACCTAAATAGTGATAATAACTTGTGTTTGCTGGAATCATGCTCATCACATTAATTTCATCATCTACATTTACTTTTTCACCCTTCTTAATGTTTGAAAGTACTGTATTAAAGCCCGCGTTTTCTTTTCCTTCTTTGAAAAATACTGCAATAACAGCCAATCGGCCATCTTGAGATTGGTTTACAAAATGAGCTTCGATAGGATAATGTTGTCCATTTACAGTATGCTCACTTTTAGCATGAAAATGAAACTGGTTTAACTCAAAATTCCGCCCGTTAATGACAGCAGTTCCTGTATCATCGACCTGAATACTATGCCCATTATCAACCTCATCAACAGCAATATCAGAGTAATCGAGCGTAATGCCTCCATTATCTTTCATCGGTTCAACCTTATTGGTATCAATGTTAATGGGAGATTGGGCATCCCCAGATTCAAACTCCCACCCTTTCTGATCATCATAATCCAAGTGATCCTCTTTTTTTGACTCCACTTTAGTTTCTTTGCCATTAACCTTAGATGTACTATCATTTGAACAACCCGAAAGCGCAAAGGCACCTACAAGTATTGCCGCAAACACAAATAGAATTTTTTTCATTTTCCTTACCTCCCGAAATATTTAATCAACTTAACTAATATATCGAAAAAAAAGGAAAAATACTATGGATAAAATATGACTTTTTTCACAAAATTTGTATAAAAAATACAAAAAAGCACCCATTTTTTAATGGGCGCCCTGTCTTTACGAGACATTATGCGGTTTTCTGCGGATTTCCACAAATCCATTATGCAGAAAACAATCAGCAGCAAAAAGTATGCTGCATCCGGCTCATCGCATAGCCTTAATATAGCATTTATTTATTTTTTTGTAAAGCTAGTAAAAGAAGAATACCATGCTTCCGCAATCAACTCATGTCCTCTTTTTGTCGGGTGAACCCCATCAGGTGCAATTTCAGAATATCCTTGCGCTATCCCTGCTGCGTTTAGCATCCCATCAAGAGGCACATATAACGCCTGATATTTACTCGCAAGTTCCCTCACCACTTGAATTTTAGGATCCAAATCGGCCCGCCATTCCTTCCTATCTTGGGGAATCGGCAAAACAAAAGGCTCCATCAAAATGAGCTTCGCATCCGTCTTTTGAATAGTCTCTTCCAAAACATCCGTGTAAATGGCCCGATAAGCGCTCGTCGAAGTATCCCGCCATTCAGAAAAGCTTCTCCAAGTGTCATTAATCCCAATTAAAATGGATACATAATCCGGGGCTAACGAAATCGCATCTTTTTCAAAGCGAGCTCGCATATCAGCAGTTAAGTCCCCTGAAACACCCCGATTTAACACCCGAAATTCAGGTAGTCTCCGCGCAATCATTTCAACATAACCATTTCCTAAACTCCCCGTATCCGCGCGATTCCTCCCCGCATCTGTAATGCTGTCTCCTTGAAAAAGTATTGTCTCCATAAAAAGCCTCCTAATTTTATAAAAAAACACTAACAAGTAGGTACTACTCATCAGTGTTCATCTTACATTATACAACTTTTTCTTCCAACCAATTTAAATCATCTAAGAAGTCAAGTAAATCTTCTTCTAAAATATCACGTTCACAGTCATTCACAATGTCATGACCACTTCCTTGGTAAAAACAAAGTTGTTTTTCAGTTGTATGGATATTTTTAAAAATATAATTCGCATTATCTGCATCAATTTCTTCATCTTGGCAACCTTGACCAATCATTGTTGGCACGTGGATTTTTTCAATATTATCTGCCACGAATTTATAAAAAGCAGAACGTGCGTCTGTCATCTTTTTAATTTCCGGCTCATAGCTTTTAAGCATTGCTTCTGAAACTTCAGCTTTGAAACCTTCTTTTGATAGTTGTTTTAATAAATACTTTTCTACTGGAATGTAACGCATTTTACGGTTAACATTGGCACAAAGAGGCACAATCGCTTTTGGTGAGAAAGATTCCGCCATTTTAAGCGCAAAAACACCACCCATTGCAACACCAATAATTGCAATTTCATGATAACCTTCTTTTTCTAAAAATTCATATCCAGAAACAGCATCCGCGTACCACATTTCAGGCGTCGTCCTTAAGAATAATGCTGGCTCATCTCCGTGTCCACGAAAATTGGGAGCATAAACAGTATACCCATTTCCAGCTAAATATTCCCCTAAACTTTTGACATCTTCTGTAGTCCCTGCAAATCCATGCAAGAGCAAAACAGCACGATTTCCCGCTTTTAACATAAAGCTACGATCCGCACTCATTTTTAAGCAATCCTCCTAAATTTTCATTACGCTATTCCCTTAAAAATAAGGTTTTGCCAAATACAATAGACCTATCATAACTCGAAGTAAGACAAGTGTCAACCCTTAAAAAAATCAATTTTATACTAGAAAAAATTAAAAAGAGAAAGGAGAAACCTTTTACAGTCTCCCCTTTTCTTTTAGTCAATAATAGTTAGGTTCTTAGTGTCCATTACGAGGCCATAACGATCTAGTAATTCAATTTGCACGACATCCGTTTTTGAACGGATTTTATCTCGTAAACCAACATAATAGCTAAATGTTCCACCAGAAACCGTTCCACCTTGTTGCAAGGCCGTTCCGTTAACAGTTAAACGAAGAGAACGTCCTTCTCCTGTGTAAGCTCCTCTTACTGAGCTTGTTTTAAGAGAGAAAACAGATGGTGTTAATGTTCCTACTTCTGGTGTTAAATCTTTCAATACTACCGCTTTGTTATCTAATTCACGGCCATTCTTATCATAAGCGTAAATTCGAACAGTATCTTTAGAGTCTTTAATCTTGTCACCAATCCAGAAGCTTAAACGTCCTCCTGAAATAGTACCACCAACATAGTCAACTCCATTGATGACTACTTTAACAGATCTAACAGCATTTGTTACATTTGCCGTTAAAACGGTGTCTTTACGAACAGTATATTCATCTGGGTGAATATCACCATTAATATTTTTAATTTCTACAGGTTTCTCATCTAATTTCTTACCATTTAAATCATAAGCAGAAATAAAGACTTCATCTCCTGAAGAGGTAATCTTATCGCCAATCCAGAATGATGCATTACCATTTGATAATGTTCCACCTATATAGACTTGGTTGTTAATTGTTACTTTAATAGATTTTACGTCACCAGTATACGTTGCTGTAATATCACTATCTTGTCCTGCAAGAAATAGGTTTGGTGTAATAGTACCTGATGTATTATCAGATATATCTTTTAACGTAACTATTTTTTCTTGCAGCTTTTGATTATAAGCATCATAAGCAGTAATATTCACAGTGTCATTTTTTGAAACAATTTTATTTCCAATGAAGAACGTAACGTTACCATTTGAAACTGTTCCACCTGTGTGTTCTACACCATTAATCGTTACCACAACACGTTTAACATCTCCAGTATAAGTCGCTGTCAAATTACTATCTTGACCAATAACAAATTCATTTGGAGTTATGGTTCCACTTGTATTTGGTTTTGTAACAACAACCGGCGTTGTAGCAATTCTTGCTCCTTGTTTATTGATACCATAAACCGTTACATCGTCACTTACTGAATTAATCTTACCCCATGCATAAAACTATAGGTTCCAGTTGCTTTATCTAATGTTCCACCTGCATATTCAGTAGTTCCAACTTTTACAATTAAAGAATGGACATCTCCAGTAAATGTTCCTGTTATCCTTGTGCTAGTACCAATGACAAAATTATCAGCGGTAACTGTTCCAGTGCCACTAATTGTTTCATCTTTAGCATCACGTAAACTTATTACATCCGTTGCTATTCGGTTTCCATTTTGATCAGAACCATACATTGTAGCTGTTTTTGTTTTATCTTTAATAGTGTTTAGTGCATAGAATGAAAAAGTTCCATTTGAAAGTGAACCACCTCGGTATTCTGTCCCATCATAAACTAAACCAAGAGACACTACATCGCCTGTATATGTTCCTGTAACGTTGCTATCACGATGGATTGTAAATTCATTAGTTTTAATCTCACCTGTCCCTATTCTACCTGGATCTTTTGCATCTCGTAGGACAATAGGCGTTGTCGCAATGCGGTTTCCGTTACGATCATAACCATACATTGTAGCTGTCTTTGTTTTATCTTTAATGGTATTTAGCGCATAGAACGAAAAAGTCCCATTTGAAACTGTTCCTCCTCGATATTCTTTTCCATCATAAACTAAACCAAGAGAAACCACATCACCTGTATAGGTTCCTGTTACATTTAAATCACGATGAATTGTAAAGTCATTTGCTGTAATTGATCCAGTACCTGCACCACCTGGATCTTTTGCATCACGTAGTGTAACAACTGCTGTCGCAATTCGGTTTCCATTACGATCATAACCATACATTGTAGCTGTTTTTGTTTTATCAGTAACTGTACTTAAAGCATAGAATGAATAGTTCCCATTTGAAACTGTTCCACCACGGTACTCCGTTCCATCATAAACTAAACCAACCGCAACTACATCACCTGTAACTGTTCCAGTTATATTGATATCACGGTTTATCATGAATTCAGTTGCTGTAATAGAACCTGTCCCTATACCACCTGAATCTTTAGTATCTCGTAGTGAAAGAACTGTCTCAGCAATTTTAACGCCGTTTTTATCATAACCGTACATTTTAGCTGTTTTTGTTTTATCTTTAATTGTGCTTAATGCATAGAATGAATAGGAACCAGAGCCAACACTTCCTCCTCGGTATTCTACTCCATCATAAATTAAACGTACAGATTTTACATCACCTGTATAGGTTCCTGTTACAGAGATATCTACTCCAATTGTAAACTCATTCGCTGTAATAGTACCGCTTTTAGGAAGTGATTTCACTGACGCAGATGCACTTGGACTTGCTTTTCCATTTGCACCCGTTTGGTAAGCTTGGTATGTTGTGTTTTCTTGTGCAGCTGGAATTGTGAAAATTGCTTTACCAGTAGCATCTGAAACTAACGACATTTTACTTCCAGTTGGTAATACTAAAGTGATACTTGTATTAGGTTGTCCTGTAACAGTCACTTGCGTGTTATCTTCAGTAATTTCACTGATTGAAGGAGCTCCTAAAGTCGTATCAGAAACGGTTACAGATTGTTTTGGACTTACATTACCATTGTTTGGGTTCGTTTGTGTCACTTCAATTTTCGTTCCACTGGTTTGTTTTGGAATTGTCACCGAATAAGCTCCACTTCCACTTGCTGTACCTGTATACGTGACACCGTTAATCGCCACTGTAATATTGTGATTAGCAGCGCCTGTTCCAGTTACTTGTGTTTGAACATCTGATACTGGATTTACACTTGGCGCTAAAGGCGTTGTTGTGTCTATGACAGTAAACGTATCTTTTGCACTTGCTTTTCCATTTTCACCTGTTTGTGTTGCTTCAAATACATTTCCGATTTGAGCTGCCGGTACACTAAATATTGCTTTCCCTGTTCCATCAGCTGTCATTGATGGTTTACTTCCACCAGGTAATGTCAATGTAATGCGTGCTCCTGCTGTACCTGTTACAGTTACTTGTGTATCGCCAACTTTTATATTTGAAATTATTGGCGCACCTAAAGTCGTATCAGAAACGGTTACAGATTGTTTCGGACTCACATTACCATTATTTGGGTTCGTTTGTGTCACTTCAATTCTTGTTCCACTGGTTTGTTTTGGAATCAGGATTGTATAAGCCCCGCTTCCACTTGCTGTGCCAGTGTATGTTGCGCCATTAATCGTCACAGTAATGCTGTAGTTAGGGTCAGCTGTTCCAGTTACTTGTGTTTGAACGTCTGACACTGGATTTACGCGTGGTGCTAGAGGTATTGTTGTATCCGAAACAGTAAACGTGTCTTTTGCACTTGCTTTTCCATTTTCACCTGTTTGTGTTGCTTCAAATACATTTCCGACTTGAGCTGCCGGTACACTAAATATTGCTTTCCCTGTTCCATCAGCTGTCATTGATGGTTTACTTCCACCAGGTAATGTCAATGTAATGCGTGCTCCTGCTGTACCTGTTACAGTTACTTGTGTATCGCCAACTTTTATATTTGAAATTATTGGCGCGCCTAAAGTCGTATCAGAAACCGTCACTGTTTCTTTTGGACTCACATTACCATTATTTG
>NZ_ALWW01000021.1 GCF_000344175.1 Listeria fleischmannii subsp. fleischmannii LU2006-1
GCCGCTTATGGACAAATTGCGCCGTCTGGAATACACGTGTAACAACAAATCAGGTTCTCTCGTAATTTATAAAGTACTGTATTTTCTTCTTCTTTTTCAAGTAGTTCATCAAGTGGGAATTCAGGCGCTACTTCCAGTTCATCTGCGATAGCAAGAAGAAGTGCGTTTAATCCTGTTTTAGTCAAAGCAGAGATTGGAAAAACAGGAATCGCTTCGTCTAGTTTTTCTTTAAATTGCTGTAAATTCTCTTCTGCTTCTGGCATATCCATTTTATTGGCTACGACAATTTGTGGCCGTTCTAAAAGGCGTAAGTTGTAATCTTCCAGTTCCTTATTGATTGTCATGAAGTCCTCATAAGGGTCTCGCCCCTCTGCTCCGGACATATCAATCACATGAACAATCACTCGTGTTCGCTCGATATGGCGTAAAAATTGGTGACCTAAACCAACACCTTGGCTAGCCCCTTCAATAAGTCCTGGTAAATCTGCCATTACAAAACTTCGACCATCACCTGTATCGACCATTCCTAAGTTAGGAACAAGGGTTGTAAAATGATAAGCCGCTATTTTAGGGCGTGCAGCAGATACGATGGATAATAATGTCGATTTTCCAACACTTGGAAAGCCAACAAGACCCACGTCTGCCAGTACTTTAAGTTCAAGCTGAATCGAACGCTCTTGTCCTGGCTCACCGTTTTCAGATAGCTCAGGAGCAGGATTAGCAGGTGTTGCAAAACGTTTATTGCCACGACCACCACGACCACCTTTTGCAATAATCGCTCGTTGTCCGTGTGCAACTAAATCTGCAATTGTTTCGCCGGTTTCAAGATCTTTAACAAGCGTACCAGGCGGAACAGGAATCACTAAATCACTTGCACCTCGTCCGTGCATACTTTTACTCATCCCATTTTCGCCGTGCTCTGCTTTAAATTTACGTTTGAAACGAAAATCGACTAAAGTACGTAGACCCTCATCTACTTCAAAAACAACATTTGCTCCTTTTCCGCCATCACCACCAGCAGGACCACCATTTGGAACAAATTTTTCCCGGCGAAAAGCAACCATTCCGTCTCCGCCGTTACCAGCTTTCACATTTATCTTGACCTGATCTACAAACATATCGTTTTAATCTCCCGTTCTTTAAAAGTCTTATCTATCATTATATCAATAAAATAGCCCATCACACAAGATTATTTTTCTTTATAAAGTAGAATAGCTTGCTCTCTCATTTTTTGATGATCTACTATTTTTTTCTGGATAAACGTCGCCAATGATACATTTTGCTTTTTGTTGTTCTGAGACGGACATTTTTTGTGGGTCATGGATAAAATAATCAGGAACAAATTCTAACTCCGGCACAAATTGCCGAATGAAATGACCGTGCGGATCAAACCGCTTCCCCTGTGTCGTAGGATTAAAAATCCGAAAATAAGGAACTGCATCGGTTCCTGTTGAAGCGGCCCACTGCCAGCCTCCAATATTGGACGCTGAATCATAATCGATGAGCATCTCCTCAAAATACCTCTCGCCTAAACGCCAATCCGTTAGTAAATCTTTTGTTAAAAAAGAAGCGACAATCATGCGTAAACGATTATGCATCCATCCTGTTTCATTAAGCTGTCTCATTGCGGCGTCTACAATCGGAAATCCTGTTTGCCCTTTCTTCCACTTATCAAAATGCGCCTGATTCGTATTCCAATTTAAGCCCTGATAATGCTCTTTAATCTCTAAATTTTTTTGATTTGGATTTTCTTTATAAATCATATGGTAAAAATCGCGCCAAGCAAGCTCCTTCATAAATGTTTCTCGTCCCTCGGAATAAGGAGCTTGCATCGCCGCATCATAAACAGTACGAATGGAGATGGCACCCGTTCGGATATAAGGCGAGAGGCGACTTGTCGCGTCAAGCGCTGGGAAATCCCTGTTTTTTTCATACGAATTTAAATGATTCTTGATAAATATGTCAAGCCGTTTTAAAGCTTGTTTCTCTCCCGATAGCTCCATAAAAGTTTGATCTTGGATAAGGTCTAAAATGACATTTTCGTGGTTTCCTACCTCTATAAAATCCTTTTGATTAAATGAATAGCCTAGTGGTTCTTTCTTATGTAAATTTTTCCAAGTATGATAATATGGCGTAAAAACTTTATATGAAGTCCCGTCTGCCTTTTTATTCTCTTCTTCCCCGTGTAAATAACCATCTTGATAAAAACGGGCCGCAACCCCTAAATCTTTCAAAATCTCCTGTGCGTTTTGATCACGTGAAAAGCCAAAACCAGTCTCATCATGATTGAAATAAACCGTGGATAAATCTGGAAAATCTCGTTTCAATCTACGGAAAGCTTCATCAAGTGGACCATCTAAAATTAAAATGGAAATCCCCTTTTGACGCGCCTCTTGCAAAAAGCTCCATACGGTACAAAAAAAGTAATCATGATTTTTCGTGCCCATCTTAAACTGCCTGCGATTAAGATGAAAGAATAATATGATTTTATCCTCTTCCCGTTTATCTAAAAGCGCATGAAAAAGCGCCGTATTGTCCATAAGTCGTAAATCTTTTCGAAACCATACACCTAAAACAGCCATTTAGAACGCACCTCCTAAAAAACTATTGTCGCATAAAAAAGGTGCCAAAAACAACTCTTTGTTTCTGACACCTTTTTCTTATTTAAAGGATTGTGCGGCTTTGACAGCTTTATGCCAGCCGTCGTAAAGCGTTTCGCGTTCATCCTCTTTCATTTTCACATCAAATTTCTTATCAAGTTTCCAGCGCTTAACAATTTCGTTTTATCTTCCCAGACTCCAACCGCAAGTCCTGCTAAATAAGCAGCGCCTAAAACGGTGGTTTCTAAATTATCTGGTCGTTCCACGGGTACATTTAAAATATCCGCCTGGAACTGCATAAGGAAATCATTCGCAGATGCGCCCCCATCAACCCGAAGTGCTTTTAATTTGATTTTAGAGTCTTCTTCCATAGCATGTAACACATCACGCGTTTGATAGGCCAGAGACTCCAGTGTCGCCCGTACAAATTGTTCTTTCTCCGTTCCGCGTGTTAAACCAAAAACAGCTCCACGTACATCAGAATCCCAGTATGGTGCACCTAAACCTACAAATGCTGGCACTACATAAACACCGTCTGATGACTCAATTTTTTCCGCATAACCTTCTGAGTCACTTGATTGACGTAACATTCTTAAGCCATCACGTAACCACTGAATAGCAGATCCTGCCACGAAAATACTACCTTCTAAGGCATATTCTACTTTTCCATCAATGCCCCAAGCAAGCGTTGTTAAAAGTCCATTTTCTGAGCGAACTGCCTTTTCACCTGTGTTCATAAGTAGGAAGCAACCTGTTCCATACGTATTTTTGGCCATCCCACTTTCAAAACAACCTTGTCCGAATAAAGCAGATTGTTGGTCACCGGCAATGCCTGCCACTGGAACTTCCTCGCCAAAGAAATGGTAAGGTACGGTTGTTTCATAAACCTCAGAGGACTGACGAACTTCTGGAAGCATGGATTTTGGAATGTTTAACATTTCTAGTAAATCATCATCCCATTTTAAATCATAAATATTATAAAGAAGTGTACGAGAAGCGTTAGAATAGTCGGTGACATGCGCTTTACCACCCGTAAGTTTCCAAACAAGCCAGCTATCAATTGTGCCGAATAATAACTCTCCAGCCTCAGCACGCTCTTGTGCGCCGTCAACATTATCTAAAATCCAACGTACTTTAGTTCCTGAGAAGTAGGCATCAATTAAAAGTCCTGTTTTTTCACGAACCATTTCTTCTTTACCAGCTTCTTTTAGTTCTTTACAAATATCAGCAGTTTGACGAGATTGCCATACAATGGCATTATAAATCGGGTTTCCGGTTTCTTTGTCCCATACAACTGCTGTTTCACGTTGGTTTGTAATTCCGATTCCTGCAATTTGTTTAGAAGAAATATTCGTTTTAAGTAATACGCCTGCAATTACGGCTAGAATGGACGCCCAAATTTCATTCGCATTATGTTCCACCCAACCTGGTTTTGGAAAAATTTGTTCAAATTCTTCTTGTTCTACCCCTATAACTTCCCCGTCGCTATCGATTATCATCGCACGCGAACTTGTTGTTCCTTGATCGAGTGCTAAAATGTATTTTTTTTCCACAAAAATTTCCTCCTTTTAAGTATTTAGGGGAAAATCCCCCCTGTTCTTCTTATGTGTATTAAACTAACTCTTTTTTCTTGTCTAATGTCATAGAAAGAATGAGTACAAGTACAAACAATACAGCGAACACCCAGAACCATATTCCCATATCTTTATTAATAATGGCGTTATAAGAAAGTGCACCAAGTCCTCCGCCTAGAACCGGACCGATAACTGGAACCCAAGAATATGCCCAATCAGAGCCACCTTTTCCAGAAATTGGCCAGATAAAATGTGCAATACGTGGACCTAAGTCACGAGCTGGATTAATTGCATATCCTGTTGTACCACCAAGACTCATCCCGATTACCACAATCAAACCACCAACAACAAGTGGGTTTAATCCATCAGCAAATTTTCCTGCACCTAAAGATAATAATCCAAATACTAAAATGAATGTACCAAGTGCTTCACCAAAAACGTTCGAGGTATAATGGCGAATAGCCGGTGCCGTTGAAAATACGCCTAATTTTGTAGCTTTATCTTCCGTTTGTTTCCAGTGCGGATAATAATGCAGCCACACTAAGGTTGCGCCGATAAACGCTCCAATAAATTGAGCCGCAATATACGGGAATACATAATCCCACGGGAACGCTCCTGCAAGCGCCATACCAATTGTGACGGCTGGATTTAAATGTGCCATACTCATGTAACCGGAAACATAAACGCCCATCGTAACAGCGAGCCCCCATGCTATTGCAACTACCACCCATCCAGCATTTTCAGCCTTAGACCATTTAAGTGATACGCCAGCAACAACGCCTCCCCCAAATAGTACAAGAACAGCAGTCCCAAGTAATTCTCCCAAAAACTGCGTCCCTAAACTTGTGTCAATCATCTAGAACATCTCCTTTTGATTTTAGTTTGGTCTGTCTTTCCTTTATTCCCCTTCACAAACTTGCCAAACTTACTTTTATTTCAAAAAAAGAATGACAATCAAAACATAGGCAAATCGCAATGATTGCCGTTTTGATTGTCATCTCTTCTCCTGACAAATTGATTAACTTGGTTCTATTAAATCACACTAAGAAAACGCTGTCAATCAATGAACTTGCTATTTATTTCACAAAACAGATAAGTTTAACCTATTGAATTATAAGGTATAGAGTATTTTCTTTTTATTTTTTCACATAAAAAAGTCGAGGCGCATATGACCTCGACTTCTATTTTATGCTTCTTGTGCTGCAGGGTAGACACTTACTTTCTTCTTGTCACGACCCATACGTTCGAAACGAACAACGCCATCTGTTTTAGCGAAAAGAGTATCATCGCCTCCACGACCTACGTTAGTTCCTGGATAAATTTTTGTTCCACGTTGACGATAAAGGATTGAACCGCCAGTAACGAATTGACCGTCTGCACGTTTCGCTCCTAGACGTTTAGACTCGGAATCACGACCATTGGAAGTGGAACCACCGCCTTTTTTGTGGGCAAAATGTTGAATATCAAATTTTAACATGAAATACACCTCCTATTTGGAGTTTATTTTAATATGATCAGGATAGCTGTACGCTAACGACCTAAGTTGATTCACCATTCCATTTAAAAGGATTTGAACATTGCCATTCGTAACAAATTCTTCTGGAACAGTGTAAAAAAGATAACCAGGTTCCTCTTCAAAGATTGGAGGAACACCTTCCATATCTTCTAAAGCACCTATCATTCCAAATACAATAGACGATGCCCCTGCACAAACAAGATCTCTCCCATTTTCTGCAAAATCAGCATGTCCACTCATTGTAAAAGCGGCAATTTGTTCATTTTTCCATTTAATATTGACTTGAATCATGGTTTCGTCCTTTCAAATTAAGCATTGATAGCATCAATTGTTAATTTTGTGTAAGGTTGACGATGACCTTGTTTTTTGTGGTAGTTCTTCTTAGGTTTATATTTATAAACCGTAAGTTTCTTAGCGCGACCTTGCTTAGTAAGCTTAGCCGTAACAGTAGCACCTTCAACAAAAGGAGCTCCCACCTTGGAAGCATCGCCGCCTACGAAAAGAACTTTATCAAAAGTGACAACATCACCAACTTCTCCGTCTAATTTTTCAACGTAGATTTCTTGGCCAGCTTCAACTTTGACTTGTTTACCACCAGTTTCAATAATTGCGTACATACTTGCACCTCCTCATACTCAGACTCGCCATCGTTGGGGGCAAAAAGCACTTAACCCAATTCTGTGCGGTTGTAGCGTGGTGCGCTACAAACATAACAGTAAAATGATATCATATGAACCCCTTAGTGTCAATCATTATTCCACACGTGCAATTTGATAAAACGGAATGGCCTCTTCCGCAATCTCCCAATCAATCGGAGCCTCATCTAAAACACCTAAATCAAGAAAGGCAGATAAAACACTTTCTGTTGTAATGATTAAAATGAAGTTCAGCGACGACAAATCATGCGTCCTTAGTTCCCTTTCCAGTTCATAGGCAAGTGTTAAAGAAGAATTGACATGCCCTCTACCGTTACAACTTGGACAAGTTTCTGAGGTAACTTCAAGTAATGAAGCTTCTTTTTTACGCCTTGTTAACTGCATCAATCCAGTTTTTGAAAATCCTGCCACTTGCGTCGTAATTCGTTCAGCCCGTACACCATTTTCCATTTCTAAAAGAAGTTTATCATGATTTTTATCTGACATACCGCCAATAAAATCAATAACAATAAAACCACTAATTTGACGCAAGCGAATTTGACGTAAAATTTCCGGAACGGCTTCTAAATTAATTTTTGCAACCGTCCTTTCTTTTTCGAAATCTCCCGAAAACGCCCAGAATTGACATCTATTACCCACATCGCTTCGGTCTTTTCGATATACAAGGAAGAACCATTTTTCAAATGAACAACAGGCTGAAATAATTTAGTTATGTTAGTATTTATTTGAAATGTCTCAAATATATCATCATCTCTTAAAATTTTTGTAGCAAAAGGAAAAGAAACATCTGAAACAACATCATCCGTTTGATAGTCATGTATGAAGCGATTTACTTTTTCAAAAAACAAATCTTCAGAAGCATAAATAAGTCCTGGTTGTTTTTTATTTAGAGATAATTGAACTAAATTTGAAAACTGTTGTTGTAGTTCTTTAAAGTGATGCAAAAGTGCCTCTTTATCAAGATTAATTGCTTCAGAACGAATAATGATTGATTCTTCGGGTTCTAGAAATCCAGACATTATTTCAGTTAATTTTATTTTTTCTTGCTCTTCTATGCGTTTTGAAACAGAAATATAGGATTTGCCCTTCATATAAACAAAATACGCATTCGATAATTCAATAATACCTGTAACAAGTGGTAATTTCGTTTTTGTACCCATTCGATTAACCTGCACAAGCAAACGAGCGCCTTGCGTATTGACAAACGAAGCGGGTAGGTCCTTTAAATGCAAAAACCCTTTTTCTTGCCCAAGATTAACAAAAGCAGCATCAATTTTTTTATCTATTTTTTCGATTTGTGCTAGGTAAATATGTCCAACTTGTGCCTTTTCACTTGGACGAAAGAGTTCAAAATCAATTAACTGTTTATTTTCTATAACGGCAATTCGTTTTTCTGTATTTTTAGCATTTACAATAAGCTGCGGCAATCTAATCCCCACCTTCTCTAAAACCATTTCTAATTAGCAAACGTTACTATTTGACTTCAGTCAGAAACCCTCTATAAGAAGAGGGTTCCAGACTGCTGACAAACAGCAATCTTCGTTGTTAAACCCTCCGTTCCGGTGCTCGGCTTTGCTAGAATCTCACCATTTGTCAGCAGTCTGATTTTGGTGAGAATCGTTTTGTTTTGCGTAAACTTTGAGTTTTTCTACAAGTTGAAACCCTCTATAGTAGAGGGTTTTTTTTATTTACCAGTAAATAATTTTTTTAATCGTGCAAAAAAGCCTTCTTTCCGAGTTTCGATAGACATAAGTGGAATAGATTCTCCTAAAAGGCGGCGTACGATATTTCTATACCCTTGTGACGCACGATTATTAGGTAACATAGCCACCGGATCACCGCTATTCGATGAACGAATGACCTCATCGTCATCAATAATAATACCTATTAATTCAATGGATAAATGAGTTGTGATTTCATCAATATCCATCACATCCCCATTTTGCATCATTTGTGTTCGAATTCGGTTAATAATCAATTTTGGTGGTTCAATCTCTTCTTTTTCTAGCAATCCTATAATTCGGTCTGCATCACGTACAGCAGAAATTTCTGGTGTTGTGACCACGATAGCTTTATCAGCACCTGCGACAGCGTTTTTATAACCTGTTTCAATACCAGCAGGCGAATCAATTAAAATATAATCATAATCCGGTTTTAACTCTTCAATTAATGTTTTCATTTGCTCGGCGCTAACCGCAGTTTTATCAGTAGTTTGAGCTGCTGGTAAAAGGAACAATAAATCATCAAAGCGTTTATCTTTAATAAGTGCTTGATGAATTTTACATCTTCCTTCAATAACATCTACTAAATCATAAATAATTCTATTTTCAAGTCCAAGGACAACATCTAAGTTTCGAAGGCCAATATCCATATCAACCAAGCAAACTTTTTTGCCTTGAAGTGCAAGCGCTGTTCCTAGATTGGCAGTTGAAGTAGTTTTCCCAACGCCGCCTTTCCCAGAAGTAATGACTATAGCCTCACCCATGTTTATCGTCCTCCCTCATAATTTGAAATTTCTGGTCTAATCTTTCTGATTTTATGTATATCGTCAATTACGATTTCGTCTTGGTTGATAAAAGCGGAAAAAAAGCTCCGTATCAGCCACTTCTTTATAGTCTTCGCTATCAAAACCAAAAAAATTTATCAGCAATTCGAACTTGTGACGGATATAAAAATTTGCCAGCTACAACGGCTTCTTTATTCCCTTCAAAACCTGCATGGACAATCCCTTTAATATGCCCCAACACAAAAATATTGCCCGAGGAACGAATTTGTCCGCCTGGGTTTATATCGCCAATTAAAAGGACATCACCTTTTACCTGAACAATCTGTCCTGAACGAATTATCGTAGCAAGCGAATAAATTTGATCGGCTTCTTTCCACTTTTTTGCATCTGCTTTTGTCATTACATTACTATAAAAGGCCCCGATTTTCATCTGGCTATTTTGTATAATGATATTAGCAATTTCAGCCTCTTCTTCTTCACTAAAAAGGCGATTCCCAATTTGAACTTGTACAGCAAGCTTCTCTCCAGAATAAGGTGCTGGTTTTTGTTCTTCTAAAAGACTAATCAATTCTGTCTTTAATTCTTGGATGCTTGCAGTATCACTTAAAAAAATTTGAATACCGTCTTTTGTGCCTTTCATTTGAACATTTTTCTTCATGCCTCTAATCACCCCACTAAACTCATTTCTCAAAACGCATTGCTTGTTTTATTATAGCAGAACTTTAACTTCATGAACATAAAAAACAGCTTAATCATGATTATCAAGTAACTATTACGGCGTTAGTTGATTTTTCACACACGATTTAAGCTGTTTTCATTACGATTCAGATTTTTTTAGTTTGAGTAAAAACAAACGGAACGGGAAGAAGACAACTAAATAAAAAGCCAAGTTAAATAAGATGGTTGTCCATAAACGATAATCAATAAAATCAGCAAAGCTTATTGTTGTTGTCCCGATTAAATAATAAAAAGCATAAACAAGAGTCTCACTTAAAATAACATTGAAAATAGCAATTAATCCTACTAATACAATATTATTATGCAATACTTTTAGGAATTTTTCGGTTATATATACAACGAATGGGAAAATAGCAAAATAAATCCCCATCACACCAGTGTAATAAATATCAAATAATATTCCTAAAATAAAAGCATAAATGAGCGCTACATTTCGTTTATAAAAAGCGGTCATAATGACAAGCATAATGAGGAGAAAATGAGGAATAAATAGCCTACTTTCACCAAACAATGATTGTCCAAACTGAAGACTTACGACACCTTCAAGTATGAAGGTGCCTATCATGATAACGGGAAGCCAAATGGTTTTCTTCACATTCATGATTAATTGCCTCCAGTCGACGATGAATCACTAGTTTCCGAATCAGTCGAGTCAGAAGGAGTTTCAGCAGTACGTTTTAAAATAATAATATGGTTTAAATCGTAAAGGTCAGCACCTGGTTTAACATATGCTGTTTGCGATAATCCCATTTTATCAGTTTCTACCTTCTCAATCGTTCCAATAAAGATACCAGAAGGAAATTTCCCACCTAAACCAGAAGTAACAATTTTTTGCCCTTTTTTAAATTTCATATCATAAGGTAATTGTTTTAATTCTAAAAGTTTTTCATCTGTACTATAGCCGTTAATAATTCCATATGCCGAGTCACTACCTTGAACCATTGCTGAGACACGATTACGCGTATCTGAAGATGTTAAAAGCTCCACAGTGGAGGATTTTGCCCCTGTTGTTGTAATTCGCCCTACTAAACCAGAAGGAGTCACTACAGCCATATCAGGTTTCACACCATCACGCGACCCTTTATCGATTTCAACTTGTTCATTCCAATTTGTTGGATTTCGTGAAATAACAGAGCCATTAATCGGATCATAATCACTCAAACTAGACTGGATACCTAGTGATTCTTTTAATTCTTTATTTTCTTTCTTTAAATCTGCTACATTACTTTCTAATTGCGCCAATTCTTCTAAACGTTTTTTTAAATGCTCGTTCTCCGTATAAGTGTTTTTTAAATTTTTGCTGCCACTTATAACATCAGAAACAAAGCTTGCAGGTTTTGCCACTAAATTTTCACCAAAACCAACAACATCTTTTACAAATTGTTCCGGCCAAGATGCATTTTCTCTGTCTCTGAGAGAAAAACCGACAAGGGCCACAAGCACAATGATTGCGATCAACATAACAATTAAACGTTTATTAAGAAAAAATTGTGGCATAACGAACACCTCATCTCGTTAATCCTCTTTTTTCAATTTGAAGCTAACACTTTCTAGTTGAAATAAATGAGTGTTCCATTTAATTCATTTTTTTCTTTTTGTATAAATCCATGTTTTCAAGTGCTTTTCCTGTTCCGATAGCTACACAGTCAAGTGGCTCATCCGCAATAATAACAGGCATTTTGGTTTCTTCCGAAATAACAGAGTCTAAATTACGTAATAAAGCTCCGCCTCCTGTAAGTACAATACCTTTATCCATAATATCAGCTGACAATTCGGGCGGTGTATTTTCTAAAGTGCTCTTAACAGCATCAATAATTGCAGAAATCGTATCCGCTAAAGCTTCACTAACCTCTTCAGGTGTTACCTCAATTGTCTTTGGTAATCCTGTTACTAAATCACGTCCACGAATGCTAAATGGTTCTAAATTTAGATTTGTTGCATCAGCAGACCCAATTTCCATTTTAATCGACTCAGCTGTACGATCACCGATAAGTAAATTATATTTTTTTCGAATATAGTTAATAATAGATTCATCAAGATCATCCCCTGCTGTACGCACAGAACGGCTTGTTACAATCCCGCCAAGAGAAATGACAGCAACTTCAGTAGTCCCCCCACCAATATCAACTACCATACTTCCTGTTGGATCCCAAACAGGTAGACCAGCGCCGATTGCAGCTGCAAAAGGCTCTTCGATTGTATAAGCATCTTTTGCCCCTGCTTGTCTTGTAGCATCAATTACAGCACGTTTTTCAACACCTGTAATACCAGATGGTACACAAATCATCACAAAAGGTTTACTTGCGCTCATTCCTTTGCTAGCTTTTTGAATATAATACTTCATCATTGCTGCTGTCGTATCATAGTCGGCGATAACGCCATCTTTCATTGGACGAATAGCCACAATATTCCCAGGTGTTCTCCCAATCATATTTTTAGCTTCACTACCAACCGCCACAATTTCCTGTGTGTCTTTCTTCATAGCAACAACTGAAGGTTCTCTAAGAACAATACTCTTTCCTTTCATGTACACAAGTGTGTTTGCAGTTCCTAAATCAATGCCGATATCTTTGTTTCCAAATCCAAACATCTGTATTCTCCTTTTCTTTCAATAGTTAACTTTGTATAAGTCATAATGAATCTGACACATTTGTACAGTTCATAAGTTAAGTCTACCTTATCCCTCGCGTGTCACTGTTTCTATCTAACACATATACAACCATTACATTATAACATAACTGTTACTAAGAGGCATTAATTTTTAATATAGAGAAATAAAATTATAAATTTCTTTAGAAATAACTTTTTTCACGCATGCTCAAATGCTTATTTTGGGCAATAATAATATGATCGAGTAAGCGAACACCTAAAAGTTCACCGGATGCTGCCAGACGTTTGGTTACCTTAATATCTTCTTTTGATGGTGTAGGATCACCGGAAGGATGGTTATGAAAACAAATTAACGATGCTGCTGACACTCTTAAAGCGATTCGGAAAACTTCGCGCGGATGGACAACACTCATATTTAAACTTCCAATAAATACAGTTTCTCTGTGGATAATTTGGTTTTTAATATTTAAAAACACACAATGGAAATGTTCTTGATATAAAAACCTAAGTTCAGGCTTCACAATAGATACGGCATCAGACGGAGACTTCACCATGTATTTTTCACTTTCCGTCTGTTGATTAAGTCGTTTTCCAAACTCAAGTGCAGCTACAATTTTAGCTGATTTCGCAAGACCAATGCCGTTTATTTTTTGTTCAGTTCTTTGATTGTGGCTTGTTCCACGCTATCTAGTTCTCTAAACCGCATAACGATTCGATTTGCTACAGAAATAACGGATTCATTTTTAGTTCCTGTTTCTATAATTAAAGCCATCAACTCTGATAGCGTCAGAGATTCTGCTCCGTGCTGTACCAATTTTTCACGTGGTTTCTCTTCAAGTTTTAAACTCATTAGACAATACCAGCTTCCAAAAACAAATAGCAAACATATCCTAAAAAGAGAAATGGCACAAAAGGAATCATTTTAGTTCTAGGAAACTTTTGTAGTAAGACAGCTAAACCAATTGCAAGCAGGGCAAGTATTAGTGAAATAAAGAAAATTTTATAACTGTTTACAAAACCGAGCGCTGTTCCTAAAATAATCAAAATCTTTATATCTCCTAAGCCAAACCCCTTCCTTACAAAAAAATAAAAAAAGGCTATACACAAATAGGCTCGCGATAAATTGAATGATGATTAATATCATTGAATAATATAAAAAGCGATAAAAACAAACTATGATTAAAAATAAGAGAATCATAAGATTAGGTACATGCAAAAAATATAAATCTGTAAGAAGAAAAAAATATAAAAAAGAGAAAAATGATAAAGTGAATGCTGGTCATAAATTCAAATTTAAATAATCCGTAGAACAAAAGTATTAGAAAAGGTAAGCTGATTTCTTGAATGATATAAAGCGGACTTAACTTTTTTTTGCAACATTTTGTTCTCCCCTTTTGAATAAAAAAAAGAAAAAGATAGGAATCATTTGGTGATAAGATAATGACTTTTCGCAATAATCACAGTGTGACCGACGAAATAAGAATGGTTTTTGTTGTGGGAAATTTTGTGCAAACACATGTAAAAAGGATCCAATTATGGAACTATAAACGAAAATATATACATAAATCATAGTAAAAATACCTCCATTTCAGCTTGACTTTAACAGATTCAAGAAAAAATGGCACATCTAGAAAAAAGCTTTTTGGGGAGAAAATAGTTTAAGAAAAAATCTTTTTTTATATATGGCTTTCCTTTTTTAGTTTAGTTTGGAGTTTCAAAAAAACATTTTGATCATTTGCCCTGTATTTTGATTTCGCATATAGTAAAAAGACTCCCCGTTATGAGGAGTCAAACTAATAAAAAAATGGAATTTCCCCCCATTTGGCTTTATCTTCAGTCTGAGGAGGAATTATATGCAAGTAAAAATTGTCTTACTTCTGAAATGAAATAAAGTGAACCCGTGACATATAGTGTATGATGCAATTTCTCTGATTTTTTTTGTTCAATAAACTCTTTCCAATTAGGAACAGCGTGGATAGAAAAATGTTTGGCTATCTCTTCAACTTCTTCAAATGTTAAGGCTCTTGGATAGTCAAATGTTGTTAAGTATAATTGGATGTTTTTGATTTCTTTTAGAGACCGAAGCATTGTTTCATAATCTTTATCTCCTAAAATACTAATTAAAAGAGTCACATTTTTTTCGTTCTGAATATTATTAACTAGCGCTTGGATACCTTCTGGATTATGGGCGCCATCAAGGATAAAATTAGGGGTACCTTGGATAGTTTCGAATCTTCCAGGCCAAAAAGCTTTACTTAATCCTTTGTATATAGATGTACTAGAAAGAGAAAGAATGTTAGTTTGACTTAAAACTAGTAAGGCCTGTATGGCTACAGAAGCATTTTGAATTTGATGATCGCCGTTCAAACTAATTTGAAGGTCAATGAAATTCTGATCATGGTTACGGAAAGTGAATTTATTTTTAGCGAATTTTTTGTGATTCAAAAGTTTGACCATAAAAATCAATGGTGGTGAGGTTTTTATCCGCAATTTCTTTTAATACTTTGCAAACAGAAGGCTGGGTTGTGCCAGAGACGACAGGAACTCCTTTTTTTATAATGCCACCTTTTTCAAAAGCAATTTCTTCAATGGAGTTTCCTAAAAATTCCATATGGTCAAGGCCAATAGTTGTAATGACAGAGATTAAAGGTGTTAAAACATTAGTGGAATCTAAGCGCCCGCCGAGTCCGACTTCAATTATGCCAAAATCTATTTCATCGTACTCTGCAAAGTTTAGAAACATCATCGTTGTGATGATTTCAAATTCTGAAGGTGGACCAAGATCAGTTTTTGCAACTTCTTCTACGATTGGAAAAATTCGATTTGCTAATTCAATAATTCGTTCATCGGAAACGGGAATATTATTGACGGCAATACGTTCATTGAACCGCTCGATATACGGCGAAGTAAAAGTGCCAATGCGGTAGCCTTCTATCTCTAAAATTGAGCGCATAAGGGTAAGTGTAGAGCCCTTTCCATTTGTTCCTGCAATATGTATCCATTTTGTCTTTGTTTCAGGATTTCCAAGTAATTCTAACATTTTTTCCATGCGAGATAGGCCAGGTTTAATACCTAAACGTAAGGTCCCGTGAATCCATTCTAATGTTTCTTCGTATGTGGCAAAAAACAACGATATCCCCTCCTTTAGAAGAAGCAGCCTCATTTAATCAAAACAAGGCTGCTACAATCTTTATTTCTTTTTCAAATTTGCAATTCGTTCTTCAACAGAGGATTTTTTAGCTAAGTAATCGGATTCTTTTGCGCGCTCCTCTTCAATTACTTTTTCAGGAGCTTTGGCCATAAATCGTTCATTAGCTAATTTTCCTTGAACACGTGAAACTTCTTTATTCCATTTGTCTAGTTCTTTTTCAAGACGAACGATTTCTTCTTCAATGTTAATTAAGCCTTCTAATGGCAAATAAATTTCCACGCCAGAAATTACAGCTGTCATTGCAGAATCGGATGGTTTTAAATCAAATGAAATAGTCAGTTTCTCAGGATTACAAAAACGTTCTATATAAGACATGTTTTGTTCCAGAATAGCTTTATATTTTTCATCCGCTGGTTTTAGCTCGATATCAACTTTTTTACTAAGTGGTGTATTTACTTCGGAGCGAATATTTCTTACTACACGAATAATATCAACTAGTGTTTTCATCGCTTCTGAAGCTTCCTTATCCATTTGTTTATCATTTACTACAGGCCATTTGGCAATTGAAATAGACTTCCCATCATGAGGCAGATTCTGCCAAATTTCTTCTGTAACAAATGGCATGAAAGGATGAAGTAAGCGCATTGTTTGATCTAAAACAAACGCAAGAACAGAACGAGTTGTGTGTTTAGCACCCTCATCTTCACCATATAGCGAAATTTTAGCGATTTCGATGTACCAATCACAAAATTCATCCCAAATGAAATTATAAAGTGTCCGTCCTACTTCGCCAAACTCATATTTTTCAGAAAGAGAAGTTACGGTTTCAATGGTCTCGTTAAGTCGGGTTAAAATCCATTTATCACTCACTTCAGTAACATTGGACAAATCAATGTCTTGAACTTTTAAGCCATTCATATTAATGAGTGCAAATCTTGAGGCATTCCATATCTTATTAATAAAATTCCAAGATGCTTCTACTTTTTCATAACTAAATTTTAAATCTTGGCCAGGAGCTGTTCCAGTGGATAAGGTATAACGTAAGGAATCTGCCCCGTATTTATCAATAACATCAATAGGGTCAACCCCATTCCCTAGAGATTTTGACATTTTACGTCCCTCAGCATCACGAACTAACCCGTGAATGAGCGTATCTTTGAAAGGTCGTTCTCCTGTGAATTCAACAGATTGGAAAATCATGCGTGATACCCAGAAATAAATGATATCGTAACCTGTGACAAGTGTATGGTTAGGGAAGAAATGTTTATAATCGGGACTATCTATATTAGGCCAGCCCATTGTTGAAAAAGGCCATAACGCTGAGCTAAACCATGTATCTAAAACATCCTCATCTTGTTCCCATTCGCTTGGGTTTGCAGGTGCTTTTTCGCCAACGTAGATTTCCCCTGTTTCTTTGTGATACCAAGCAGGAATTCTATGCCCCCACCACAATTGTCTTGATACACACCAGTCATGGATGTTTTCCATCCAAGTGGAATATGTTTTTTCAAATCGGTTTGGAACAAAATTTACTTTAGTAGCTTCCTCTTTTTGAATGTCAAGAGCAGCTTTTGCAAGAGGTTGCATTTTTACAAACCATTGCATGGATAAATAAGGTTCTACAACTGCATCAGTTCGTTCAGAATGACCAACTGAATGTAAGTGCGGCTCTTGTTTAATGAATAAGCCTAGTTCTTTGAAATCTTGAATGATGGCTTTTCTCGCTTCGAAACGATCCATCCCGTCATACTTACCTGACTCTTCGTTCATTGTGCCATCTTCATGCATGACGATTATACGCGGTAAATCATGGCGATTACCTACTTCGAAATCATTAGGATCATGGGCAGGCGTGATTTTAACAGCTCCAGATCCAAATTCTCGGTCAACATAGTCATCAGCAACAATTGGAATTTCGCGATTTAAGATGGGTAATAAAATAGTTTTGCCAACTAGATGCGCATATCTTTCATCTTTCGGATGAACAGCAACAGCTGTGTCTCCAGGGATGGTTTCAGGTCGTGTTGTCGCCACTTCTAAAAAACCAGTTCCATCTGCTAAAGGATATTTTAAATGGTAGAAATTCCCTTCCACTTCTTTATGAATTACTTCAATATCAGAAAGCGCAGTTTTGGCAACAGGATCCCAGTTGATAATATATTCGCCTCGATAAATTAACCCTTTTTCATATAAAGAAACGAAAACTTTCTTTACAGCATCAGATAGACCTTCATCTAAAGTGAAGCGTTCTCTTGAGTAATCTAAACCTAAGCCTAGCTTCTCCCACTGCGCCCGAATAAATGTCGCATATTCTTCTTTCCATTCCCAAGATTTTTCAAGAAATTTCTCGCGGCCGAGGTCATGGCGGGATACATTTGTCTCTTTTAATTTAGCCTCTACTTTAGCTTGGGTAGCGATTCCGGCATGATCCATTCCAGGAAGATATAAAGTATCATAGCCTTGCATACGTTTAATTCTTGTGATGATATCTTGCAAAGTAGTATCCCAAGCATGCCCTAAATGTAGTTTCCCGGTTACATTGGGTGGCGGAATTACAACGCTATAAGGAGTTTTATTTGAATCACCTTCTGCTTTAAAAAAGTCATTTTCAAGCCACCATTTGTATTTTCCTTCTTCCACTTTAGTAGGTTCATATTTTGTTGGCATTTCAATTTCATTCAAGTTTTCCATCTTTAGACCTCCTATATTTTTTTACCAATAAAAAAACTCTTCTCATCCTTATTTAAAAGGACGAAAAGAGTTTGGATTCGCGGTACCACCTTTTTACTCAAAATGAACATAGAATTTGAGCACTTCATTCAAATAACGATGACACTTCACCGGCTTTTCCTACTCAAATTTCAGAAAAGCAACTCCAAGGCTACCTTCAATTATCTCGTTTGAAAGTTTTCACCAACCACTTTCTCTCTATAAAAACGAAAAATAATTTACTCTTCCTTTTCAAAGCTTTTATCAATATGTAAGGTTAGTTTATCAAAATGCAACAAATTCGTCAATTAGCTTTTACCGCTTTAAAAGCTTTCTCCATCGCTTCTAATGTCAAATCAATTTCTTTTTCTGTATGTGAAGTAGAGATAAAGATGCCTTCAAATTGAGAAGGCGGTAAAAAGACACCTTGTGCTAACATTTCGCGATAATAAACGCGGAAAAAGTCTAAATCACTTGACTTAGCTTCTTCAAAATTTGTCACTTTTTTATCCGTGAAAAAGAACCCAAACATAGATCCCGCTTTATTTATTGATAAAGGAACATTATAAAGTGTAGCAAGGCCATTTAGTCCTTCTTCCATTCGTTTAATTAATCTGCGGAATTCATCATAGTGATGAGGGGTCAACTGATTAATGGTTTCATAGCCTGCTGTCATAGCCAAAGGGTTGCCAGATAAGGTTCCTGCTTGGTAAATAGGGCCAGCAGGAGCAACATGTTCCATAATTTCTTTCTTACCACCATAGGCGCCAACTGGTAAACCACCGCCAATAACCTTGCCTAAACAAGTTAAATCAGGTGTGACAACATAATAGCCTTGCGCGGAGTAATAATCCACTCGGAAGCCTGTCATCACTTCATCAAAAATAAGTAAGCTACCATATTGTGTTGTGAGCGAACGCAATCCTTCTAAAAAGCCTTCAATAGGTGGAACAACACCCATATTACCAGCAACAGGCTCAACAATAACAGCGGCAATCTCTTCTCCGTATTGTTTGAAAGCTAGGCGAGCACTTTCTAAGTCATTGTAAGGAACTGTTATTGTATCTTTTGCAAGACCGTTCGTTACACCTGGAGAATCTGGTAAGCCAAGTGTCGCCACACCAGATCCTGCTTTAATCAGTAACGAATCCCCATGTCCGTGATAACTTCCTTCAAATTTCAAGATTTTATCTCTATTTGTATAGCCTCTGGCAAGTCGAATCGCACTCATAGTTGCCTCTGTTCCAGAAGAGACCATACGTAACATATCAATGGATGGAACCCTGGAGATAACAAGTTTAGCTAGCTCATTTTCAATTTCTGTTGGTGTTCCGAAACTCGTTCCATTTTGGACAGCAGTAGAGAGTGCTTGAACCACTTTCGGATTTGCATGACCTAAAATAAGCGGCCCCCAAGACAACACATAATCAATATATTGATTTCCATCAACATCAGTTAAATACGCTCCTTTCCCATGATCCATGAAAACCGGAGAGGCATCAACTGATTTAAATGCTCGAACCGGACTGTTAACGCCCCCTGGCATTAGTTTTTGTGCTTCTGAAAAAGCTTTTTTTGATTTTGAAAAATCCAAAAGTATCCCCCCTCTAATTTTTGTTTAAATAATTCGCAACATCTTTCGCAAAGTAGCTAATAATTATATCGGCACCTGCTCGTTTCATACTCAGTAGCATTTCCATGACAATTTTTTCTTCATCAATCCAATTATTTTGACTGGCCGCTTTCACCATGGCATACTCTCCGCTAACATTGTAAGCAACAACAGGTAAGTTTGTCGTATTTCGAATATCTCTCACTATATCTAGGTAAGACATAGCTGGTTTTACAATGATAAAATCTGCGCCCTCACCCTCATCACTTTTTGCTTCTAAAAAAGCTTCTTTGCGGTTTGCAGGATCCATTTGATATGTTTTACGATCACCAAATTGAGGTGCCCCGTCTGCAGCCTCTCGAAAAGGTCCGTAAAAGGCGGAGGCATATTTAACCGCATAAGACATTATCGGAATTTCTTTAAAGTTAGCTTGATCTAATCCGTCTCTTATTGCTTGTACGAAACCATCCATCATATTAGATGGAGCAATAATATCTGCACCAGCCTCTGCTTGGCTGATTGCTGTTTTAACTAGAATTTCAAGTGATTCGTCATTTAAAATTCTCTCTTCTTCTACGATTCCACAGTGCCCGTGATCAGTAAATTCGCATAAACAGGTATCAGCAACAACGAGTAAATCAGGATATTCTTTTTTTATAAGTCTTGTAGCTTCTTGAATAATCCCGTGTGTATGAAATGCTCCTGTTCCTATTGCGTCTTTTTCGGAAGGAATTCCGAATAAAATCACAGCTTGTATACCACATGCTACAATCGAATCTAATTCCTTTTTAAGTGCGCTTAACGGAAATTGATAAACGCCTGGCATAGAAGAGACTTCTGTTACTGTGTCGCCTTCTTCTTTAATAAAAATAGGATAAATAAAATCATTCATCGTAATCGTATTTTCACGAACTAAGTCACGCATAGCTTGCGATGATCTTAGTCTGCGATGTCTTTCAAAATTCATTTTTCAAAAACTCCTTTATTAATAAATCAAGTAATGCGTTCATGGTATAGATTTCAGGCTGAAACGCAACATGATATCCGTCACGGCGAATGATGTCGCTAGTAACTGGACCAATCGAAACAATTTGATAATGACCATTAAACGCAGTTTCTTCACAAATTTTTTTAAAATTTTTCCAAGCAGAAGGGCTTGCGAATGTGATATAAAAGTAGCTTTCTTCAGCAAATATTTTTTTTAATGCTAAATGGGCATTTTGGGGCATTACAGTGTCATAAAGAAACAACCGCTTTATAAAAAAACCTTTTTGACTAAGTAAATCAGAAATAACGCTCCGCCCTTTCAGGCTTTGCGGGAAAAGAATGGACGTCTTTCCCTCCACATGTTCCAGCCATTCATAAATAAAAATATCAGTTTCAAATTTACTTGGCAAAAAATCGGCATGAAATCCTTTTTCTATCAAAGCTTCTTCTGTTTTTGTTCCAATTACGGCGATTTTGACTGTTGCGGGACAAGTTTTATACTGCCAAAAGAAATAATGAACTGCATTTTGACTAGTAAAAAATAGCCAATCATAGTCACTGAGTTTAATTTTTTCATCCACCTTAAGAGGCGTTGTTTCAATCAGTGGAATGGAAATGGTTGGAATAGACTCAGCTTCAAGTTTTTTCTGTGCCATTTCATTTTTTTCGGCCTCGCGTGTAAGTACTACTACCTTTCTCATAATGGTCGAAGTGCATCAATCCATTTTTTGGCACCTTTTTGCAAAAGAATTTTGGCCGCTTCTGCACCTACCTTTTCAGGATTAGATCCATTTGTTTGGGCTTCCAAGCGTATTTTGCCATCTTCACTTCCTACAAAACCTGTAAAAGAAAGGCCGTTACTTGATTGAGTGGCATAACCAGCAATCGGGATTTCGCATCCGCCGTTTAAATCTTTTAAAAAAGTACGTTCAGCTCGTACACAAAACGCCGTTTCATCATCATGAATTTCTTGTAGCATATTCCGAACTTCTATATCCTCCTCACGGCACTCAATGGCAAGAGCACCTTGACCTACAGCAGGTAAACATGTTTGTTCGTTTAGGCGTTGGCGTTTTAAATCTGGATTTTCTAACCATCCCATACGAGCTAGGCCAGCCTCAGCTAGCACAATGGCATCAAAATCATCTTCAACAAGTTTTTTTAGGCGTGTATCGATATTTCCACGAATGGATTTAATTTGAAAATCTTCACGGTAGCGTTTTAACATGGCTGCCCTTCGAAGACTACTCGTTCCAATGATGGCTCCTTGTGGTAAATCGTCTAAATGGTTTCTTTCCGCGAAGACAACACAATCAAAAGGAGACTCCCTTTTTGGAATGGCTCCAATAACTAATTTTTCCTCAAGAAGCGAAGGAACATCTTTCATGCTATGTACGGCAAAATCAATTTTTTTATCAACTAATGCCTGCTCTACTTCAGAGACAAATAATCCTTTACCACCAACTTTACTTAAAGTTACATCTAAAATTCGGTCCCCTTTTGTCACAATTTCATATACTTTAAATGTGACATCGGGGAATTTTACTTTTAGAGCGTCAATGACTTGATTGGTTTGAGTTAGAGCAAGCTTGCTTCTTCTTGAACCGACAATTATTTCGCGTTTCATAAGATTTCCCTCATTTCTTCTGTGTCTCTGGGCTGAATCGCTTCTTCTAAATTTAATCCGAAAATTTCTTTAAAAAGTTGAATTTTTAAAAGCGCATCCACATCCGTAGACATTTCTTTTATTTCGGAAATAGGTTGTTTTAAAAGTTGATTGATGACACTTTTCATATGTTTTCCGATTAAAACATATTCTCTCTCTGTTAGCCCAGGAAGCTTATTTTCTAAGCTTTTCATTGTATCACTCTGAATTTGAAGAGCGTTTTCTCTCAGTTCACGAATAACGGGGACAACTCCTAATTGTTTTTCCCACTCAAAAAAGGCCAGCGTTTCTTTTTCAATTTCAACTTCTAAAATCTTAACAATTTGCTGGCGCTCTTCGGTATTGGCCACAACAATCCCATCTAAATCATCTAAATCGTACAAGTATAGGTTAGGCAGTTGAGCGCATTTTGGATCAACATTTCTTGGCAAGGCAATATCAATCATTAAAAGAGGTTTTACCCGTTTGGCCATAACAGTTTCCATCATGCTCTCCGACACAATGAAGGAATCTGCCCCGGTTGAAACAATAACAATATCAGCTTTTTTAATTTCTTCGGGAATATCATGGATACTTGAAAAAGTCGCTTGAAACTGTTCTGCTAAAGCCTTTGCATTCGCTTCCGTGCGATTTATAATCGTTACATTTTGTACGCCGCTACCTGTTAAATTTTTGAGCGCTAGTTCACTCATTTTTCCTGCACCAAGGAGTAAAACAGATTGAGTAGCCAAATCCGTATAAATTGATTTCGCAATTTCAACAGCAGCATAACTGACAGAAACGGCATTTTCATTAATACGTGTCTCGTGATGCATTTTTTTAGCAAAGTGAATAACTTCTTTAAATAGATGGTTAAGTAATGTTCCAGTTGTATCAACAGTCTGAGCAGTTAGGAAGGCATGCTTCACCTGTCCTAAAATTTGGGTTTCACCTAAAACGAGTGAATCTAAACCTGCAGCTACCTCAAAAAGATGTTTTACTGCCTGTTTTTCTTCATAAAAAAAGAGATAATGATTGAGTGTGTCCATCTCTACTTGGAACCAATTTGCGAGAAAACGTTTCATATAATAACGCGCTGTATGTAACTGATCTACAACCGCGATAATTTCAGTACGATTGCATGTTGAAATAATCACATTTTCAAGGATGCTTTTTTCCTTATTTAATGCTTTTAGCGCTTGTTTTTCATCGGCTTCTTTAAAAGCTAGTTTTTCACGGATTTCAATCGGAGCCGTTTTATGGTTAAGCCCGACGGACAATATATACATCTACTAGTCCCCCTACAAAATGAGATATGTATATTTTATCACTTTCTTACATAGAAGTTCAATTAGCTCGTTTGTGAAAATTAAAATAATTATCATTTGATAGTGATTGCAAATAAAAAAGAGCCGAAATACATCAGCTTCAGCTCATTTTTTGCTTAATAAATTCCCATGCTTCTTCTTTACCCATTCCAGTTTCTGAAGAAAACATAACAAAATCATCTTCCTTGTCAAAATCGAGTGTTTCACGAACAATTTTAGCATGTTTTTGCCATTTACTACGTGGAATTTTATCAGCTTTTGTCGCCACAATGATAACAGGGATTTGATAATACTTTAGAAATTCATACATCATCACATCATCATTTGTTGGTTTATGTCTTAAATCAATAATTTGAATAACCGCCCGCAACTGTTCCCGTGAAGTAATATATGTTTCGATCATTTCGCCCCATTTTTCACGCTCTCTTTTCGATACTTTAGCGAAACCGTAACCTGGCACATCAACAAAGTACAATGTTTCTTCTATTTTATAAAAGTTGAGTGTTTGCGTTTTCCCTGGTTTTTGCGAAATTCGTGCCATGCTTTTTCTACGAATCATTTTATTGATGAACGATGATTTTCCAACATTCGAACGTCCTGCTAGCGCAAACTCGGGTAAGGAGTCTGCCGGATATTGTTCTTGCCAAACTGCGCTAATGACAAGTTCTACGTTATTTACATCCATAATTAAAGGCCCTCTCTTTTCTAATCTCGTTCTAGTATAACGGAAAAACGCCTTTCCTACAACAAGAATAGCAGGAAAAGCGTCTTCACTTAATATTTATTTACTTCTTGTGCAACAGTTTGAATAAATTCATCTAACTTGATTGTTTTAGAGTCTTTTGAACCATACTTACGGACGTTCACTTCTCCGCTTTCTGCTTCTTGATCACCGAGAACAAGCGCATATGGAATTTTTTGAGTTTGTGCTTCACGAATCTTATAGCCTAGTTTTTCATTACGGTCGTCTACTTCAACTCGGAAACCAGCACGTTGCAACTTATCTTGCACATCTTTTGCATAAGCGAGATGAGCATCCGCATTAACTGGAATAATCTCCATTTGAACAGGAGCAAGCCAAGTTGGAAAAGCGCCTTTATATTCTTCAATCAAATAAGCAACAAAACGTTCCATTGTGGAAACAACACCGCGGTGAATAACAACTGGGCGATGTTTTTCACCATCTTCGCCAATATAAGTTAAATCAAAGCGTTCAGGTAATAAGAAGTCAAGTTGTACAGTGGAAAGTGTTTCTTCTTTCCCAATCGCTGTTTTCACTTGGACATCAAGTTTAGGCCCATAAAATGCAGCTTCGCCCTCTGCTTCAAAGTAATCCATACCCATTTCATCCATAGCTTCTTTTAACATGCTTTGTGCTTTTTCCCACATTGCATCATCATCAAAATATTTCTCTGTATTTTCAGGATCACGATAACTTAAACGGAAATTAAAATCATTAATATTAAAGTCTTTATACACTTCTAAAATAAGCTCTAACACGCGTTTAAACTCATCTTTAATTTGATCAGGACGAACAAATACGTGAGCATCATTTAAAGTCATGCCGCGGACACGTTGTAAGCCCGAGAGTGCGCCACTCATTTCATAGCGATGCATTAGGCCAAGTTCCGCAATACGAATTGGTAATTCACGGTAACTGTGGATGTCATTTTTATAAATCATCATATGGTGTGGACAGTTCATTGGACGAAGCACAAGCTCTTCATTGTCCATTTTCATAGTTGGGAACATATCCTCGTGGTAATGATCCCAGTGACCACTTGTTTTATAAAGCTCCACATTGGCCATAACAGGTGTATACACGTGGTTATAACCTAGGCGCTCTTCTTTATCCACGATATAACGTTCAATAACGCGGCGAATTGTTGCCCCTTTTGGTAACCAGAGCGGTAAACCTTGACCAACCTCCGCAGAATTTGCAAATAAGTCAAGCTCTTTACCAAGTTTACGATGATCGCGTTCACGAGCTTCTTCCTGCATTTTTAAAAATTCCGCCAAGTCTTTTTTATCGAAAAAGGCAGTTCCGTAAATACGTTGAAGCATTTTATTATCACTATCGCCGCGCCAGTATGCCCCAGCAACACTTAAAAGCTTAAAGACTTGAATTTTACCAGTAGATGGTACGTGAATTCCACGACATAAATCGAAAAATTCGCCTTGTGTATAAATTGTGACATTCTCATCTTCTGGAATGGCATCAATTAATTCAATTTTATAAGGATCTCCGATGGCTTTGAAGCGTTTAATAGCTTCTTCACGAGAAACAACTTCACGAGAAATAGGTAAATTTTCGCGTATAATCGATTGCATTTCTTTTTCAATAGCCGGGAATGATTCTTCACTAATTACGTTATCTGTATCAATATCATAGTAGAAACCAGTTTCAATAGCTGGTCCTACTCCAAATTTGGCGTCTGGGTATAAACGTTTAACAGCTTGCGCTAAAAGGTGGGCCGAGCTATGGCGTAAAATCCCAAGCGCATCTGCATGGTCAGGTGTTACGATTTCAATGGCACCATCTTCTTCAATCGGAGTCACTAAGTCAACCAATGTGCCATTGATTTTTCCTGCTAAAGCTTTCTTTTTTAAACTTGGGCTAATGGATTCGGCGATGTCAGCAGTGGAGACGCCCTTATCAAATTCTTTTACTGCACCATCTGGAAATGAAATTTTCATGTGATCTACTCCTTTATTTAGATTACAAATAATGATAAAACTTGGACAACGACTAATTTAAGGCAATAAAAAAACTCGTCCCTATAAACAAGGGACGAGTTGTATACTCGTGGTTCCACCCAAGATTTGAAATAAGATAAAACTTATTTCCTCTTGTCGCCTTTAACGAGAACGATTCGTCTATCTTTACTAGCTACGCGTTCCAGATAGAAGTTCAAAGGTGGTCCAACTTAATTTACTGTTAGGAGGTTCTCAGCTACCCCTCCTTCTCTAA
This sequence comes from Listeria fleischmannii subsp. fleischmannii LU2006-1, assembly GCF_000344175.1. Lineage (GTDB taxonomy): Bacteria > Bacillota > Bacilli > Lactobacillales > Listeriaceae > Listeria > Listeria fleischmannii. The sequence goes on from NZ_ALWW01000021.1 coordinate 26,604, forward strand.
AACATGCCATTAAGCGGTTGTCCTTATCATTACTTGTGATTTATTATTACTCATTATACGCACAAAGATTTTTTTTTGCAAGCCTTTTTCTAAAAAAATTAAATTTCGACGATTGGTGCCGTTCAATTCGATTTCTTTAGACAAGAAACGGATGCGCTCCATAATACGTCGTGCTTTTAGCTGCTCCTCCGTCCCATTTTGTGAAAAAGTGAGATGATTTTCAAGCTGTGCCATATTATAATTTGATGAAAAGAATGTTGGTAATTGTTCCTGCATACGGAACTGTAAGATTGCTCCGAGAACCTCATCACGCGTCCAAGCCGTCATGGCTTCTGCGCCAATATCATCTAACATTAAGATTTCTGTTTCCTTCGCAAATTGAATTTTTTCGCCTACAGTGTTATCTGAAATCGATTGTTTAATTTCTCGCATAAATTCCGGTAAATAAACAAGAGTTGTCGACACGCCACGCAAAGCAAGTTCTCTCGCAATCGCACCAAGTAAATAAGATTTTCCAGTTCCAAAACTACCGTGAATGAACAAGCCTTTTACCATAGTTGCAGAAGATTCTTCATATACTTTTAAGAAGTTAAACGCTTCAATAAGGGCATATTGGCGAGCATCTTCATCTGTATAAAATTGGTCAAGAGAAGCTTCCACCACTTGTTTTGGCATATAAAGCGAACGAATGCGTCTTTCTACCGCACGACGCTTATCTTGCTCGATTTTTTCAGGCGTCGGATAGTAAGTAACCGTCATAAATTCACCGTTTAAGACAAGTTTTGGTGCATAACCAGGCATGAGCGTTTCCTTTTTTTCTTTAAAATTTTGGTCTTGCGTCATAAATTCATATAAATTGGAGATATTTTGATTTATCATTTGTTCAGAAATATCCGCTTTATTTTCCGTCAAAAATTGACGAATCGGTTCGTATGATAAAACTTTTTCTTTAACTTCCTGATATTCTTTTTCAAAGTCGCGCCCTTCAAACAACTGGCCTAGCGTGCGCTCGATTTTATCCACTTGTTTCACCTACCTTTTCAATTGCTCTTTAATTTGTCGAACCTGTTCATTAAGCGCATCTTTTTCTTTATTAGAAAGCTCGCTACTCGCTGGTTTCGTTTCTTCTTTATCGAACCAATCAGGCAGTACTTCTTTTCTGTTATTTTTAGAAAAAGAGTTATTTCGTTTTGCTTTAGGTTCCGGCTCTTCCCTAAGACGTTTATATTTTTCGTGCTCCGAAAAGGCTAAATCCATAGCTTCTTTCGCCGTTTTAATGTTCTTTCGCTTCCAATGAGCTGCAATCGTCATCATGTAATTTTTAGAAAGCTTTCTGTCAAGACGTAATAATACGTATTCAATGAGCACATTCATAACAGGCTCCGGCAAATTTTGATTCGCCATCACTTCCTCCACCACGCGAAGGTCGGTCTCAGCCGGTGTTGCCCCGTCAGAAATATCCACTAGAAGCTGAAACGGCGTGACGCGTTCTAAATAAAGTTGTAAGGCGGTTTCATCGTTTATTTCTTCCTTTGGTTCAGCGTTTTCTAAATCCTTATCGCGTTTCATTTCAAGCGTTGGAAGTGTCCGGTGCTCAATTTGATAACTATCACGAATAATTTTCCGAAGCATTTCAGTGTTAATGGAGCCATCCGAATTTAATGCACGATATAAATAATTTACCATCTCATTTTCCTTCACGCCGTAAATGCTATTCATGTTTAAAATCGTTTGTTCCACTTCGTGATTAATCGCTGATCGGCGGATTAAATTAGGTGATAAGGTTTGGTAGAATAACTGAAAATCAAAGTTTTTGGCGTCTAATTCGATTTTAGTGGCTTTTTTCCTTTCAAATAACTCTTCGTCTTGAGAGGATATATGTTCCACATCACTTAATCGAAAGGCTTCAAATACATCTTGGAAGGAACGCGTAATTTCAGAAAAGGAAGTATCACTAAATGAATCATCAGCAAAAAACTGACGCAGCCGGTGGTATTGTCTTGTACCAATTTTGCTATACAAATAAATATTTAATAAACCATCATTAAAAAATTGCGCAGGACTTAGTGGTGGCAAGACTTCATAAATATAGCGTCGTTCTTCATTTTCTGTCTGTAAATAGGTTTTTAAAAGTCCAAGACCTTCTAATTTTATTCGCGCCTGAAAAAAATCTTTTAAGCTTAAAGAAAGCAAGTTTAAAAGCTGTGTATGAGCATGTTCCGCACTCCACAAGCGATTTTCTTCAATCTCCGTTAAAAGCGTTTGGTAAACCGCAAGACAATCCGCCCCCATAAGTGGCTGATAAAGCATTGTCGCTACTTTTTGATCAAATTGTGTGACGATACCGTTCATTTTAACACGATAGGCATCAACAGGTCGTAGTTCCATCCAAAATTCACTCAACAGATTTCATCCTTTTTTATTTTTGTCCATCAATTCTTTTAATTCATCAACAAATACATTGATATCCTTAAACTGGCGGTAAACGGAAGCGAATCGTACATACGCCACTTCATCTAATTTGGCCAATTTATTCATGACTTTTTCGCCAATTAAATCACTCGGCACTTCACTATCCCCAATATTTCGAAGCTCCCGTTCCACTTCAGTTACTATCTCTTCTAGTTGTTCCATACTAACAGGACGTTTTTCACATGCACGTATTAAACCACGCATGACTTTTTCACGCGCAAATTCTTCCCGTGCCCCGTCTTTTTTTACTACTACAAGAGGACTTTCCTCCACTTTTTCAAAGGTTGTAAAACGAAAACCGCATTTCTCACATTCACGTCGCCTACGAATGGAGTTTCCATCATCTGCTGGTCTAGAGTCTACAACACGCGTACCATTATATTTGCACGTAGGACATTTCATTCATTCGTTCAACTCCTATTAGTGTCGTTCATTTTTTATTTATTATACCATGAGACTTTAGTTGCTGTAAAAACTCATTCACTTGCTCCCGAGTAGCCATAAGCGTACCGTCATTATGAATCACAAAATCCGCGTAATTTATTTTTTCCGAAATGGGCATTTGGCTCGCAATTCGCTTACCGGCAGCCTCTTCTGATAAGTGGTTTCGCGCCATTAAGCGCGCAAGCTGCGTCTTTTCTTCTGTCGCCACTACCACAATGACGTCCACTAAATCGGTTAACTGACTCTCAAAAAGGAGCGGAATATCAAACACAACAAATGGTTCTCCTTTTTCAAACAAAAGACGCCTTTTAGAAAGCATATCTTCGCGCACAAGTGGGTGGACAATCGCATTTAATTGCGTTCGTTTTTCTTTGCTATTAAAAATGAGATCGCCTAGTTTCGCACGGTCAAGTGTACCATCAGCTTGAAGGACTGATTCACCAAAAGTTGTTATAATTTGGCTTAACCCCATTGACCCAGGTAGAACTACTTCACGTGCAGAAATGTCAGCATCTACAACCGGAAGACCAGCTTCCATAAACATTTTACTTACCGTTGATTTTCCCGTTGCAATACTTCCCGTTAGACCAATCGTCATCCCCATTTTGTTCACCTACTTTTGGCATTTCGGACAATAATGCGTTCCGCGTCCGTTTAGTTTCATTTTTTCAATTTCGGTCCCGCAAATAGGACAAGGCTCACCGTTATGACCATATACCACAAGCTTTTCTTGGTATTGTCCCAGTTTACCTTCTGAATTGACGTAAGTTCGAATGGTTGAACCGCCTAATTTAACAGCTTCAGTCATAATCGATTTAGTCGCCTCATAAATTCGAGTGATTTCAGCATTCGTCAAGGTGTTAGCCGACCGATTCGGCATTACTTTTGCCCTAAAACAAATTTCATCCGCATAAATATTTCCAACACCAGCAACCAGTTTTTGATCTAATAACACCGTTTTAATCGCGCGGGTGGTTTTCTTTAAAAGAGTTGCAAACGGGGCTTTTAAGAAAAGTTCAGAAAGTGGCTCAGGACCTAATTTTTGAATGGAACGCGTCTTATCTTCCCCGTGTTTTTCAATCAGTTCAAGTGTACCAAACTTACGAACATCTAAAAAGCGCAGTTCTGTTTGATCAGTAAAATGAAAAATGATATGCGTATGTTTAGAAACTTCGTCGGCATCATTATGCAAACGAAATTTCCCTTCCATTCGTAAATGGGCCAAGATAGAGCAATTTGTTAAATCAAAAATCAGGAATTTCCCTCGACGTCTGACGGCTTCAAATTTCTCCCCAATAAGCAAATGAACAAATTCATCTACTTCTGTCCCAACAATCATTTTCGGCACAGAAACAACCACTTGATCAATTTCTTTTTGTATCACAAGGTCCGAAAGTGTACGTCGGACGTTTTCAACTTCTGGCAATTCAGGCATCTAAATCTCCTTATTTCGCATCATACCATGTATTTCCAAACGCAGTATCCACTTTAAGCGGAACATCTAGTTCTGCTGCATTTTCCATCACATCCGGAACGATTTTCTCCAAACGCTCAATTTCATGTTCCGGAGCTTCAAAAATGAGTTCATCATGCACTTGGAGCAGTAAGCGCGCTTCTAATTTTTCTTTTTCTAAACGTTCTTGCATTAAAATCATTGCTTTTTTTATAATATCCGCCGCACTTCCTTGAATTGGCGTATTCATCGCAGTCCGCTCAGCAAAGCTACGGACATTGAAGTTACGACTTGTAATTTCCGGGATATAACGTCTTCGGTGTAGAATCGTTTCCACATAGCCCTTTTCTTTCGCAAAACGAACAATCGAATGCATATATTCTTGCACTTCTGGATAACTCTCGAAGTAACGATCAATAAAATCTTTTGCTTCTTTCCGCGTTATTCCTAAGTTTTGAGATAAACCATAATCACTAATGCCATACACAATACCAAAGTTTACCGCTTTCGCCTGTCTACGCATAAGCGAATCCACTTCACCCTCACTTACATGAAAAACATCCATCGCGGTTTTCGTATGAATATCATAATCATGTTGAAACGCATAAATAAGATTCTCATCATGCGAAATATGTGCTAAAACACGTAATTCCACCTGCGAATAATCGGCTGAAAATATTTTCCACCCTTCCTCACTTGGCACAAACGCCTGGCGAATTTTCCGCCCTTCCTCTAGCCTAATCGGAATATTTTGCAGATTCGGATCCACTGAACTTAAACGACCTGTTTGGGCTAAAGTCTGGTTAAAACGTGTGTGCACTTTATGGGTTTCTTTATCGGTCACTTTTAGAAGCCCCTCAATATAGGTGGACTGAATTTTCCCAAGTTGGCGGTACACTAAAATTTCATTAATAATGTCATGTTGCCCTGATAAAGCTTCTAACACATCGGCAGCAGTCGAATAACCCGTTTTTGTTTTCTTAATGACAGGTAAATTTAGCTTTTCAAATAAAACCACTCCAAGCTGCTTCGGTGAATTAATATTAAATTCATAACCAGCAAGCGCGTGAATCGATTTTTCAAGCGTCGCAATTCGTTCAGCAAGCTCACTTTTCATTTCAAGCAAGCGATTCGTATCCACACGAACACCTTGCATCTCCATATCCGCCAGTACAATCGAAAGTGGCAATTCAAGCTCATTCATAAGTTCCAATTGTTCATTACTTTCGAGCTCTCGCGTTAACGGGTTTTCAAGTTCAAAAGTCGCAACGGCTTTATATGCCAAGTGTTTTGCCACCACGTCTTCATCTGGAATAGAGCGTTTAGCGCCCTTCCCATAAACCGCCTCATCCGTTTGAACACGAGTGTAGTCATGACGCGTTACAACACTCGCAAAATCATCAATAGTTTCAGATGGATTAAGTAAATAAGAGGCTAACATAATATCAAAAGTAAGCCCTTCTGATAGGATGCCTAGGCGACTTGCGGCAACTTTTGTTTTTTTGGCATCATAAACAATTTTTTTTATATTTTTCATCAGAAAGCCAGTTTTTAAAGGTTTCACTTGATTTTGCGGTCTCTTCGTTAAAGAAAAATGTTCCTTTCGAAGAATGAACTGCAAAACCAACAAATCCAGCTGTATGATAGTTTTCATTTTCTAATTCGATATAAATCGCCGTTTTATCAGCATAATGGTCCTCTGTAAAGGATGTAATCGTCTCAATTTCAACTTCTTCAAGTTCCACTTGGACATTTTCTTCTGTATCCAAGTTTTTTAATATCGATTTAAAATCCATTTCTTTCAAAAATGGAACTACTTTTTCCGTTTGAAAGCCCGCATATTTTGTATCCGCGAGCGAAGTTTCAATTGGGGAATCAGTATTAATGGTAGCTAGTTCCTTACTTAAAATCGCCATTTCCTTGTTATCTATGACTTTTTCTTTTAATTTTTTACCCGAAATTTCATCCGCATGGTCTAAAACGCTTTCGACTGTACCACCATATTCATGAAGTAATTTTAAAGCCGTTTTTTCACCCACACCTGGAATTCCTGGAATATTATCCGAAGAATCCCCCATTAAGCCCTTCATATCAACAATTTGTGCTGGCGTAAGGCCATATTTTTCTTGTAACGTATCCGGTGTATTTTTTTCCATCTCCGTAATGCCTTTTTTCGTAATATAAACCGTAATTTTATCGCTTGCTAGTTGCGTTAAATCTCGGTCACCAGTAATAATAATGGTTTCCATATCTTCACGTTCCGCTTTTTTCGCAAGCGTCCCAATAATATCATCTGCTTCATAATTTGAAAGTTCATATTGCGGAATGTCATACACATTTAAAAGCTCGCGAATAAATGGAAACTGCTCCGAAAGTTCACTAGGCGTTTTTTGTCGCCCGCCTTTATATTCCGTAAATGTTTTATGGCGAAAAGTTGTTTTTCCTGCATCAAATGCAACCAATAAATGATCAGGTTTTTCATTTTCAATCACATTGTTTATCATCATGGCAAAACCATAAATAGCGTTTGTAAAAATACCCTTCTCATTTGTCAGTAAAGGGAGCGCATAAAAAGCGCGATATGCAATACTATTCCCGTCGATTAATACTAATTTACTCACAGGAAAACCTCCTCGTTTTCAAGTTCTCACTTATGCCTATTTTACCATAAATGGGGGCTAAAAGAAAAAGCTGGAGAACTTCCCCAGCTTTTCCGAATGTTTTTCTATCGAATTTAAATTACAACCCAGTAAAACTTAACTTTTTTACATATTCTTAATCAATTCATCCGCAAATTCCGAACATTTAACTTCAGTAGCCCCGTCCATTAAACGAGCGAAGTCATATGTCACCGTTTTGCTTGCAATGGTTTTCTCCATAGCTTCTGTCACTTTTTTAGCAGCCTCTCCAAAGCCTATATGATCTAAAAGAAGTGTAACCCGATAAAATGACAGAAGAAGGATTTACTTTATCTAAATTCGCATATTTAGGAGCTGTTCCGTGTGTAGCTTCAAAGATGGCATGCCCTGTATCATAATTAATATTGGCTCCAGGAGCAATCCCAATTCCGCCAACTTGTGCAGCAAGCGCATCGGAAATGTAGTCTCCATTCAAATTCATGGTAGCCACAACATCAAACTCCGCAGGACGCGTTAAAATTTGTTGTAAGAAAATATCCGCAATCGAATCTTTGATAAGAATTTTTCCGGCTTCAAGTGCTTCTTTTTGTACTTTATCAGCTTCAGAAGCACCGTGTTCTTCTTTAATACGATCATATTGATTCCATGTGAATACTTGATCTTTAAACTCACGCTCAGCTAGCTCATATCCCCAAGTTTTAAAGGCACCCTCAGTAAATTTCATAATATTTCCTTTATGAACAAGCGTTACAGACTTCCGTTTTTCGCTAATCGCATATTGAATCGCCGCCCGTACTAAGCGTTCTGTTCCCTCTTTAGAAATGGGTTTTACACCAATACCAGATGTCTCAGGAAAACGAATTTTATTCACGCCAAATTCCGTTTTTAAAAAAAGAAATAAGTTTTTCCGCTTCTTGACTACCTTCTTTAAATTCAATACCAGCATAAATATCTTCTGTATTTTCACGAAAAATAACCATATCCGTATCTTCCGGGCGTTTTACTGGCGAAGGCACACCATTAAAGTAGCGAACTGGACGGAGGCAAACATATAAATCAAGTTCTTGACGAAGTGCCACGTTTAGTGAGCGAATCCCGCCACCAATCGGCGTTGTAAGAGGCCCTTTAATGGCGATAGTATATTCACGAATTGTTTCAAGTGTTTCTTTTGGTAGCCACTCACCAGTTTGATTGTAGGCTTTTTCACCGGCGAGGACTTCCAGCCATTCGATTTTACGACTGCCTCCGTAAGCTTTTTCAACAGCAGCATCTAAAACGCGTTTTGATGCACGCCAAATATCTGGTCCTGTACCGTCTCCTTCGATAAACGGGATAATAGGTTCATTTGGTGTATGTAGCACACCGTTTTCTACTGTAATTTTTTCAGCCATAGATGTTTCCTCCTTAAATTCTTTTTTCAATAGGTTGATATTCACGTGATTCCGGTCCTACGTAGATAGCGCGTGGACGAATGAGACGATTATCACGGTATTGTTCAAAAATGTGCGCAAGCCATCCTGAAACACGACTAACGGAAAAGACAAGTGTAAATAAATCAACGTCAATGCCTAAAGCATGGTAGACAGATGCTGAATAAAAATCAACATTCGGACGTAAATGTTTTAAATCCCAAACAGCTTCTTCTACTTGGCAAGATAAGGTATACCATTTTTCTTCATCTTTTTCTTTTGTTAAACGTTCAGACATTTCTTTTAAATGCTTCGCCCGTGGATCGCCGCCACGGTAAACTCGGTGGCCAAAGCCATAATTTTTTGTTTTTGATCAATTTTATATTGGATATAGTCCCGTACATTACTCGAAGCATCATCAATTTCAACAAGCATATCAAAAACGCGTTCATTTGCTCCGCCGTGAAGTGGCCCTTTTAAAGCTCCAATTGCCGCTGTAACACCAGAATATACATCTGAAAGAGTGGCGACACAGACTCGTGCTGTAAAGGTAGAGGCATTAAACTCGTGGTCAGCATGTAAAACAAGCGCTTTATTCATAGCTTCAACCGAAAGTGGATCGGCTTCTTCTCCTGTTATCATATAAAGAAAATTGGCCGCAACACTGAGACCTTGTTTTGGGGGAATTGGATCTAGTCCACGTCTGATTCTAGAAAAGGCCGCCACAATCGTCGGCATTTTCGCTTGAAGACGAAGGCCTTTTTTTATAAATTGATTCCCCGTCATCTAGTTCTGACTCTGTATCAAACACGCCTAACATGGAGACGGTTGTTCTAAGTACACTCATCGGATGCAACTTTTGATGGTTTTGCATACGCAAGCTCGTAATAATCGTTTCAGAAACAGCCATATGTTCGCTGATTTCATCTTTAAATTTAATAAGCTCTTGTTTATTCGGTAACCTTAGATGCCAAAGCAAATACACAACCTCTTCAAAACTAACATTATTCGTCACTAAATCATCAATGGAATAACCCACATATTTTAATGTATCGTCAATGATAGAACTGATGGATGTTTCCGCTACATAAACATTTTCTAACCCCTTTGAAACCGTCATAATACTCCTCCTTCATGCTCGTATAAGCACGTTACAAAGTTATTTTGTAAAAAAAGTCACGAGCTGCATAGCCATATACGCTATACCTGCTGCGATAACCGGACCGGCCGCAATACCTCGAAACAAAACTACAGCTAAAATCGTCCCAAAAACGAGTGAAACCGTAATTTGCGGGTCAGCCGCCATATAACTAACCCCTTTTCTGGATAAAATGGAAACTAAGATACCCGCCGAAAGACCAATCCAACCAGCTGGGGACTTAAACGATTCAATCAAGTCTTTAAAGCCAATTTGTCCCGTGGCAATCGGAATCAAGATGGCAATCGTTATAATCGTAACCCCCCAATTGATCCCCTTCGCCTGAACAATTTCCATTAATTTCGTATTCCCAGCAAAAAGCTTTAGTAAAATGACAACGGCAACCCCAATAATGAGTGAATTATTTTTTGCGATAATCCCAAGTAATAAAAATAGAAGTAAAAATAACATACTCTCTGTAAACATGTTTGACACCCTTTGCCTCTCCCTGCAAATCATGCAAGATAGAAAATATTATAGCATAAAATGTGTAAATAGCATAAAATAAACCTATCTTATTTCAAAAATAGTATAAGAAAATGCTATTAAACTTTTTTTCAAAAGAAGCGAGCTCATTTAGCCCGCCTCCTTACATATCAAAATAGTAATCTGTTTTATGTGTTTTATTTGCCAACCATTTCGTAAGTCTTGGTTTTAAAAGGTTGCGTATGAACGGCACAAAAAGAAGTAAGCCAACAAGTGTCGTCAAAACGCCAGGTATGGTGAGTAACAAAGCTGAAATAAAAAAGCAGATTGTATCTAATAAATAAGGGGCTACTGTGCGGCCATCTCTAATATTCCGAAAAATATTACGCCCTACCTTTTTAAACATATACACACCAAGCGCTGTAGAGGCAATTTGAATTAGCAGGAGTGGCCAAAAGCCCACTACCTTAAACAGCCATATATAAATGAGCAACTCCACAAAACCATAAAGTATCCAGTAAATAAATAAATTTTTCAAATCATCAACTCCAACTTAAACTGCCTTGCTACTATTATAACGCATTTTACTGTGATTCAAAAACGTAAAGCAAAAAAGGGGTTAGGACAAATTTGTCCTAACCCCTTTTACGAATTTAATTTTAATGTGTAGCTGTTTTACCGTTATACACATTTCCTTGACGTGCATCCACTGTAATGGTTTCGCCATCATTGATTAAGCTTGTTGCGTCTTTAGCACCAACGACAACTGGAATTCCTAAGTTAATACCAACAACAGCAGCATGGCTAGTTAATCCGCCTTCTTCAACGATAACCGCAGCACTCTTTTCAAATGCAGACATCATGTCTTTATCTGTTGTTTTTACAACCAAGATTCCACCTTCTTCAGCTTTAGCTAAAGCTTCTTCATTGGTTTTCGCTACAATCGCTTTTCCACTTACAGAATTTCTTCCGATTCCGTGGCCTTTTACAACTTTTTCACCGATTAATTGGATCTTCATTAAGTTTGTTGTACCACTTTCCGTTACAGGTACACCAGCTGTAATGATAATCAAATCACCTTGTTGCGCTAGACCAGAAGCAACGGATTCTTTAACTGCTAAATCAAACATATCATCTGTATTTTTAACGGGTTCAGCTAAGCGTGCATAAACACCCCAAGAAAGAGCAAGTGCACGACAAACATGTTCATTAAAAGTAACGGCTAAAATGTGAGATTTAGGACGATATTTCGAAATCATACGCGCTGTATGACCACTTTGCGTTGCAGCCACGATAGTTTGTACATCTAAATTACGTGCAGTATGGCCAACAGCTTGTCCAATCGCTTCTGTCATGTCTGTATTCGCATGCATTTTAAGCGCAAATTTATCTTGTGCAACAAGAGCTTCCTCTGTACGAAGCGCAATTTTCGCCATCATTTGTACAGCTTCAACGGGATAATCCCCAGCTGCTGTTTCACCTGAAAGCATGATAGCATCTGTGCCATCAAAGATTGCATTCGCTACGTCAGATGCTTCTGCACGTGTTGGGCGCGGATTACGTTGCATAGAATCAAGCATTTGTGTAGCTGTTACAACTGGTTTACCTAATTTATTACATTTACGGATTAATTCTTTTTGTACAATTGGCACTTCCTCAGCCGGAATTTCAACACCAAGGTCACCACGTGCAACCATTAAACCTTGAGAAACTTGAAGGATTTCGTCGATATTGTCGACACCTTCTTGGTTTTCAATTTTAGGAATGATTTGAACATGTGTTGCGTTATTTTCTTCTAAAATTTTAGTGATTTCTAAAACGTCAGAAGCACGACGAACGAAAGAAGCGGCGATAAAATCAATACCTTGCTCTAAACCGAAACGGATGTCGTTCGCATCTTTTTCTGTAATACCAGGCAGGTTGATGGAAACGTTAGGAACGTTAACCCCTTTTTTATTTTTTAAAACTCCTGGGTTTAAAACTTTAGTAACTAATTCGCGGTTACTAGCGTCTTTTTCTGTTACTTCTAAGCCAATTAAGCCGTCATCTAAAAGGATGCTTGAACCGATTTCCACATCATCAAAAAGTTCACCATAAGTGACAGAGAATTTTTCTTTTGTACCTTCTACAGGTGTCATAGAAATGCGTACAACATCTCCAGTTGTAAATTCTACTTTTCCTCCGACCATGTCATTTGTACGGATTTCAGGACCTTTTGTATCAAGTAATAAAGCAACTGGTTTGCCAGTTTGTTTCGCTGCTTGACGAATGTTTTCAATACGTGCTCCGTGCTCTTCGTAGTCACCGTGTGAGAAATTCAAACGTGCGACGTTCATTCCAGACTCGATTAATTTTACTAGTGTTTCTACTGATTCACTAGCAGGTCCAATCGTACAAACAATTTTCGTTTTTTTCATTTTCCTATTCCTCCTAGAAACTGCCATTCATACTTTTCATTATAAACACATCTCACTCATTTTACCAGTAACAGCCATAGGACACAAGTTGTTTGTGAATTTTTGTGCAAGTTGTTAATTTCCCTAACTTGTTTTTGTGCAACCTGACAGATGTGTTTTCATTCATTGTTTTCATAAACACTCACGAAAAAGGCCACCAAAGTTCGTTCCGGTGACCGAATTTCCATTAAATCGATAGGATAGATGCTAATTTAAACATATCATCATCCAAATGATGTTTTTCTTTTAAAATCTCTGTGATATTATTTTCAACAATTTTATTTTCTCGAATTCCGACAGCTAACCCGCCACGGTTTTCAAGTAATAAGTCCACAGCGCGTGCACCTAAACGACTTGCTAAAACACGGTCAAAAGCAGTTGGGCTTCCGCCACGTTGTACGTGTCCAAGAACGGTTACACGCGCATGATAATCCCCGTATTCTGCAAGACGGCTCGCAAATTCATTCCCAGACATAACGCCTTCTGCAACGACAATAATGCTATGTTTCTTGCCACGTTCGCGACCTTTGTTTAAACGACCTACAATATCATCCATATTGAATTTTTCTTCAGGGACAATAATCGCTTCCGCACCGCCAGCAAGGCCAGACCAAAGCGCGATATCTCCAGCATCACGACCCATTACTTCAATAATAAATGTACGTTCATGACTCGTTGCTGTATCACGAATTTTATCGAGTGCATCTAATACCGTATTCAGTGCTGTATCAAAACCAATTGTAAAATCAGTGCCTGAAATATCGTTATCAATAGTTCCTGGAATTCCAATTGTTGGGAAACCACGTTTTGTTAGGGCTTCTGCTCCGTGATAAGAACCGTCTCCACCAATCACCACTAATCCATCAATTTCATGTTTTTTCAATTGTTCGATTCCTTTTAATTGCCCTTCTTCAGTAGCAAATTCTGGATAACGAGCTGAATATAAAAATGTACCACCACGTTGTACTTTATCACCAACAGAACCTAGTTCAAGTTTATGAATATTACCGTTAACTAAACCAAGAAAACCATAATTGATTCCATAAACTTCTAACCCTTCATAAATGGCTTTACGAACAACCGCACGGGCTGCAGCATTCATACCTGGCGCGTCCCCGCCACTTGTTAAAATTGCTATACGTTTCATCTTTTACTACCACCTCAGAAAATGATATTTTTCCATCACACGCTCCTATTTTACATGAAAAAAGTATAAATGAAAAGCATGAGTACAGAATTTTTACAAGCCATATACCTTCTTCATTCAATAAAAACATATTGGTCATAGTTATAAAGTTTTTATTTTCAACAAAAAACAAAAATTGGTATAGATAACTAAATCATGTTATTTATCTCACAATAAAAAGACACGCAAAAAGTGCGTGTCTTAGATTTGTTCAAAACTACCTATTTTTTTAAATTTTCGTATAGCGCTGTTCAATAAGTTGTTCTTTTGTAAAAGAAGTTAACGTACGAATGGATTTCGCTAGTGTTTCATCGATTAATCGTGCTTGTTCTTGTACATTTTGATGTGCTCCGCCAAGCACTTCGGGAATAATACCATCTGTTATCTCTAAATCAAATAGGTCATTTGCTGTAATGCGCATGGATTCAGCTGCTTTTTTAGCCATACCAGCATCTTTCCACAAAATAGCAGCAGCACCTTCTGGAGAGATAACAGAAAAGACCGCATTTTCAAGCATGAAAATTTGGTTCCCTAAGCCAAGTGCAAGGGCACCGCCACTTCCACCTTCGCCAATAACAATTGAAATAATTGGAACTTCAAAATCGCTCATTTCATATAAATTTCTGGCGATAGCTTCACTTTGACCGCGCTCCTCAGCCGCTCGTCCTGGATAGGCTCCTTTAGTATCGATAAAACAGATAATCGGACGACCGAATTTATTCGCCTGCTTCATCAAACGAAGTGATTTTCTAAAGCCTTCGGGATGAGGCATACCGAAGTTTCGATACAAATTATCTTTTGTATCTTTACCTCGCTGGTGGCCAATAACTGTAACCGGCATACCGTGATATGTCGCAATGCCTCCAATAATAGCAGGATCGTCACCAAAATAACGGTCACCATGTAACTCAAAAAAGTCCTCAAATAAAAGCTGAATATAGTCAAATGTCGTAGGCCTTTCCGGATGCCTTGCCACTTGAAACTTATCCCATGCAGACATGTTGCTATAAATATCATCTTCAAGTTTTCTCAAACGATGTTCAAGTTTTTCAATTTCTTTTGAAAGGTCCACATCTGATTTTTCGTTATACTCTTTTAAATCAGCAATTTTTGTCCGTAATTCAAGAACCGGTTTTTCAAAATCCATTTCATTCGCCATTTGATTCGCCCGCCTCCTCATCTGGTTTTTGGTGAATTTCTAGTAAGAAGCGCAATTTATCTTTTAAGTCAAGGCGCGAAATAACAGCATCTAGTTGTCCATGTTTTAACAAAAACTCAGCTGTTTGAAAGTCTTCTGGTAATTCCTCGCGAACCGTTTGTTCAATAACGCGTCGACCAGCAAAACCAATTAATGCACCTGGTTCAGCAAAATTAAAATCTCCAAGTGAAGCAAAACTTGCTGAAACTCCGCCTGTAGTAGGGTGAGTCATCACTGTGATGACAAGACCTTGATGATTGCTAAAGCGTTTAAATGCCGCAGAAGTTTTCGCCATTTGCATAAGAGATAGCATGCCTTCTTGCATCCTCGCTCCTCCAGATGCTGTAAAAATAACAAATGGAACTTTAGCACGATCTGCCTCTTCAACAGCAAGAAGAATTTTTTCGCCGACAACAGACCCCATGCTCGCCATGCGAAAGCGTGAATCCATGGCCGCGACAACTAGAGGATGACCATCAATTTGTGCATGACCAGTTAAAATGGCTTCATTTAAACCAGTTTTTTCTTTATCTTTCTCAATTTTTTCCATGTAATTTTCAAACCCTAATGGATTCGCTGTTGTTAGCTCTTGATTTAGCTCGCTGAAAGAATTTTCATCCACCAGCATATTAATTCTTTTTCTGGCCCCGATAGGATGGTGAAAACCGCAATGACTGCACACCATCAAATTTTTCTCGAGTTCTTTGGTGTACATGATTTTTTTGCATTTTGGACATTTGGTCATGATTCCCTCTGGAACATCATGTTTTGCTCCCTCAGTAGGAATGGCCGCATATTTTTTCTTCTTTGGCTTCGTAAATAAATCTCCTAACAAAGATGAAACCTCCCCTATCTATGCTTTTTAAGTCATTCATAACAAGTAAAAAATATATAAAATAGCAGTTTGGTTATGAACTGGAAAAGTATTTCTTTTAAAGAAACAACAGCCTGCTAATGCATTAGCAGACTGTAAGCATCGTTTTCCACTCTAAACTATACCACATTTTAGTAGCTTTTAGGAAATGAAAAAAATGAAATGAATTGTATTACTTTATTTAAAAACAACATTAGGCTCTCCAAATTCCTCTTTTAATATTTGCTCCAGTTTGTTTGAAAAAGAAACATGGAATTTATTCGGCAGTTCGATAGTCTCGCGGGTCTCTGTAATGTGAACAATTACAACAGAAGAACCTGAATGCGCTCTTGTGAGCTGTTTTATCTTTTGAACGTCTTCTTTTGTTTTCACTTTTATAAATAATCGTTTAGGTAAATCTAAAGTCTCTAAATCTTCCATTTGCTCTACAACCGCTTGCAGCTCACCATTTCGTTCGTCCATTTTTACTTGTATAGCGACTAAATGCCCTTTTTCTGTAAGGGTAGTAAAGTTTCGATACGCTTCTGGAAATAAAACCGCACTCATTTCCTCAGTATCATCACTGATGGTTAAAAAACACATATTCTCCCCTTTTTTCGTTCGGATCACTTTTCGTTCGAGAATATATGCGCCAATTGTTGCTTTTTGTCCTTTTTTAAGTTCGCTTAGTGGTAACATACCAAGTTGTTTCATTTTGTCTTGGTACCGTGAAATTGGATGTGCAGAGACGTATTGTCCAGTATATTCTTTTTCAAATTCTAGGCGCTCTTGTTCAGAAAGCTCTGGAACTTCGCGGTAACGTGGTTTAAAAGCTTTCACAAAGTCATCATCTGAAAACAAATTGATTCCGCGTTCATCATTTCCGAGTAAATTCGTAAATTGAAGCGCTCCATCAATCGATGCAATAAGTGTGGCACGTTCTTTTCCAAACTCATCAAAACAGCCAGCATAAATAAGGGCTTCTAAAATACCTCGTGTCAGCATTTTACTTGGCATTCGCTCGCAGAAATCAAAAAAATCGCGGAAAAGTCCCGTTTTTCGTTCCTCAATAAAGGACAAAATAAATTTATTGGGCACTTTACGAATCACGCGAAAACTGTAACGAATCGCATCCCCTTCAACTTGAAAATAATAATGACTTTTATTAATACTAGGCGGTAGCATTTCAATGCCATATTTTTTAGCTTCCGCAACATATTGACTAATTTTCACATCATTGCCAAAAACAGAACTAAGAAGGGCTGACATAAATTCAGCAGGAAAATGGGCCTTTAGATACGCAAGTTGAAAGGCGATTTTAGAGTAAGCAGCCGCATGACTTCGGTTAAACCCGTAATTTGCAAAGCGGACAATCATGTCATATACATCATTAGCACTAGATTCGGAATAGCCTTTTTTCATTGAGCCACTCACAAAATTTGTACGTTGTTCATTTAAAACATCTGCTTTTTTCTTACTAACTGCTCGGCGCAACAAGTCAGCTTCTCCTAGCGAAAAGCCAGCCATTTGATTGGCGACTTGGATAATTTGTTCCTGATAAACAATAACGCCGTAAGTAACTTCTAAAATAGGCTTTAAATCGGGATGCGGATAATGGATACTTTGTTTACCATGCTTTCTTGCAATAAAGGTATCGATTTGTTCCATTGGACCGGGGCGATAAAGCGCATCGACGGCTACAATATCTTCAAAGGAAGTCGGACATAATTTCCGCAACACACGTCTGATACCGTCAGATTCAAATTGGAATACGCCAGTTGTATCCCCGCGTTTAAATAAATCAAGCGTTCTTTTATCATTTAACGGAATATCTTGTATGGTTAGTTGTAGTTTTCGATTATAATTGACAGCGCGAATAACACGGTCTAGTAAACTTAAATTTCGTAAACCGAGAAAATCCATTTTAAGCAAACCGATTGCTTCTAAATCATTCATGGGGTATTGCGTTAGCAAGGCATCATTACTTCCCGTTTGTAGTGGAACTTGATTAACGAGAGGCTCATCTGAAATAACGACTCCTGCCGCATGCGTGGAAATATGACGTGGCAGTCCCTCTAGCTGACAAGCGATTTCCCAAATCATTTCATTTTCTTTAGAGCTTTTAATATGTCGGTCTAGTCGGTCATTTAATTCTCGCGCTTTTTTGAGCGTTATTCCCAATTGGTTAGGGATTAATTTCGCCCATTCGGATAATTGAACAGTGTTTAAACCGAATGTCCGCGCAGTATCTCTGATGGCGGCTTTTGCGGCTAAAGTTCCAAAAGTTCCTATTTGCGCCACATGCTTCATTCCGTATTTCTGGACAACATAGGAAATGACATCGTCTCGCTTATTATCTGGAAAATCCAAGTCAATATCCGGCATCGTCACACGTTCGGGATTTAAAAAACGCTCGAAAAGCAGTTGATATAAAATAGGATCAACATCCGTAATCTGCAAGGCATAAGAAACGAGAGAACCTGCCGCAGACCCCCTGCCAGGACCCGTTAAAATGTCATGTTCTCGCGCATATTTCATCACATCCCAAACAATTAGAAAATAATCTGCAAAACCCATCCGTACAATAGTATCTAGCTCATAAAAAAGACGTTCCTCATATTCCGCACGGCCATCAAGCCCACGGCGGCTAAGGCCTAGCCTTGCGACTTCTCGTAAAACCTCTGCCGCATTTTCTTCTTTTTTTAGAGGAAAGCGAGGTAAAAGATGTTGATTCATCGCGACTTCCGCGTGACACCTCTCCGCTATTTCGACAGCCACTCGCATTGTCTCTTGTTCAAATTCCGTTGTATATTCTCTTGCCATCTCATCTGGACTTGCAAAATAAGCCTGACCGACTAATTCCAGAGAGGTCCAATCAACCGTTTGATTATCCCGAATAGCCCGTAAAACAGTGGTAGCTTGGATATCTTTCGGGCGCTATATAATGGACATTTTTCGAAGCCGCAGCTAAAAGCGAATGTTGTTTAGCAAATTCTGTTCACAATCTTGGTCGCCTATTCGGGTGATGTTTTGAAGTGTTAAGTAAAAATTAGCCTGACCAAATA
>NZ_ALWW01000022.1 GCF_000344175.1 Listeria fleischmannii subsp. fleischmannii LU2006-1
TTAGTTTTATGCCGGGGTGGCGGAACTCAGGCGGTAACACGCGGCATGGATTAAAATAATCCCGGTGGTAGTGATACCGTCGGTTCGTCGTCCTCGGCACCATTTTATATTGCGCCCGTAGCTCAACTGGATAGAGTACCTGACTACGAATCAGGCGGTTGGAGGTTCGACTCCTTCCGGGCGCGCTTATTTTTACGGGAAGTAGCTCAGCTTGGTAGAGCACTTGGTTTGGGACCAAGGGGTCGCAGGTTCAAATCCTGTCTTCCCGACCATTATTATACTTTTTGGGGCCTTAGCTCAGCTGGGAGAGCGCCTGCTTTGCACGCAGGAGGTCAGCGGTTCGATCCCGCTAGGCTCCACCAAATTTAATTCTTGAATACAAATTTATTGATATGGCGGCGTAGCTCAGCTGGCTAGAGCGTTCGGTTCATACCCGAGAGGTCGTGGGTTCGATTCCCTCCGCCGCTATCTTTAAAAATTTGGACCTTTAGCTCAGTTGGTTAGAGCAGACGGCTCATAACCGTCCGGTCGCAGGTTCGAGTCCTGCAAGGTCCACTTATCACTTTTTTATTATTATATCGTGGAGGAATACCCAAGTCTGGCTGAAGGGATCGGTCTTGAAAACCGACAGGGGTGTAAAAGCTCGCGGGGGTTCGAATCCCTCTTCCTCCGTTTTTTCTTTGTGATGTAGTGGACCAATTTAATATTATTGTCGCGGGGTGGAGCAGTCTGGTAGCTCGTCGGGCTCATAACCCGAAGGTCGCAGGTTCAAATCCTGTCCCCGCAATCGTGGTTCCGTGGTGTAGGGGTTAACATGCCTGCCTGTCACGCAGGAGATCGCGGGTTCAAATCCCGTCGGGACCGCCATTTGGCTTGGTAGCTCAGTTGGTAGAGCACTTGATTGAAGCTCAAGGTGTCGGCAGTTCGATTCTGTCCCAAGCCACTTTATTTTAGAATTTATTATTTTGCGGGTGTAGTTTAGTGGTAAAACCACAGCCTTCCAAGCTGTTGTCGGGAGTTCGATTCTCCTCACCCGCTCTTTTTTGGGCCTATAGCTCAGCTGGTTAGAGCGCACGCCTGATAAGCGTGAGGTCGATGGTTCGAGTCCATTTAGGCCCATTTTATTCCACAGTAGCTCAGTTGGTAGAGCAATCGGCTGTTAACCGATCGGTCGCAGGTTCGAGTCCTGCCTGTGGAGTTTACAAATTATATTGGAGAAGTACTCAAGTGGCTGAAGAGGCGCCCCTGCTAAGGGTGTAGGTCGTTTACGCGGCGCGAGGGTTCAAATCCCTCCTTCTCCGCCAGTAAGGCCCGTTGGTCAAGCGGTTAAGACACCGCCCTTTCACGGCGGTAACACGGGTTCGAATCCCGTACGGGTCATCATTAGGGGTAAGAACAATGCTTAGGCATTGTTCTTATTTTATTTGTGAAATTGGAGGGGGGATTGGATGCGGAATAATAAAAAGTTTTGGATTTTGACGGTTATTGTAGCTATTTCGGGGCTGTCACAAGGGCTTTTATTGCCGCTTATTGCGATTATTTTTGAGGGTATGGGAATTAGTTCGGGTGTGAATGGATTTCATGCGACGGGGATTTATATAGGTGTTTTGCTTGTGTCACCATTTATTGAGGCGCCGCTACACAGGTTTGGATTTAAGCCGATAATTATAGTTGGTGGGGGATTAGTTGCGGTGGCGCTGTTCTTATTTCCGATGTGGTTTAATTTGTATTTTTGGTTTTTCTTGCGTCTCCTTATTGGCGTGGGGGATCATATGCTTCATTTTTCTTCGCAAACTTGGATTGGTGCTACGACAGAGCCGAGCAAGCGAGGTCGAAATATGGCTATCTATGGCTTGTTTTTTTCACTGGGTTTTGCGGTTGGACCGCAGCTTGTCAATTTAATGAATGTGAGTCCTAATTTACCGTTTTATATTTCTGGCGTACTAGTCGTACTGGCATGGTGTCTAATTTTATCGCTTAAAAATGAATTTATATCGGATGATGTAGAAATACGTAAAATTTCTTTTTTAGATAGTATGAAGCGTTTTAAGGATGTAATGAAAATTGCTTGGGTAGCCATGATTCCGCCATTTTTATACGGGATTTTAGAGACAGGTTTAAATGCGACTTTTCCAATTGTTGGGCTTCGATTTGGCGTGGAGACTTATATGATTACGTTGATTATTTCTGCGTTTTCGGTTGGAACGATTTTATTTCAGGTTCCAATTGGGATTTTTAGTGATCGGATGGGGCGCGGACGCGTGTTGCCTATTTTAACGTTTTTAGGTGGTCTCGTTTTTTTACTAGCCGCATTTGTGTCTAATTCTATGTTATTTATTGTTATTTTCTTTGTTTTGGGAATGCTTGTGGGGTCACTTTATTCGCTTGGTTTGTCTTATATGACAGATTTGACGCCGATTGATTTGCTTCCAGCTGGTAATATTTTAGTTGGGATGTGTTTTAGCGTGGGGAGCATTCTTGGACCTAGTATGACTGGGGCATTAATTAGTATTATAGGTCCTCGAAGTTTTTATTTTACGATTTCGATACTTCTTATTTTGGGAGGAATTTTATTATTTCGCGGAAAAAGATTGACAGCATAGTTTTATTTTTGGTATTATGATTTCAATACATTTAATATGTAAATTAAATAAGAAACTCTTATAACGAGTGGTAGAGGGACTGGCCCGATGAAACCCGGCAACCTTTCAAGTTTTTGAAAAGGTGCTAAATCCTGCAAAGCAATATGCTTTGAAAGATAAGAGAGAACTAATTTTTCGTATATTTTCGAATGATTTTAGCCTCTCTATCTAGGGAGGCTTTTTCGTGTCACAAAAGAAGAGAGGATGAGGTAAATGGTAAAAGTACTTAGTTCAAATTTAGGGTATCCACGTCTTGGGGAGAAACGCGAATGGAAAAAATCGTTGGAAAATTTTTGGAATAACAAAATTTCAGAAGATACACTTCTTTCTGAAACAAAGGAAATTCGTTTTGCTGCTTTAAACAAACAAAAAGAAAAAGGGCTTGACTTAATTCCGGTAAATGATTTTACTTTATATGACCATGTGCTGGATTTAAGTGTTGGCTTTGGGGTAATTCCTAAGCGATTTGGAGAGTTTACGAATGCTGTTTCGCTACGTACATATTTTGATATTGCGCGCGGCAATGATACGGCTGTAGCGTCTGAAATGACGAAATGGTTTAATACGAATTACCACTATATTGTGCCGGAACTTGACCAAGTAGAGCCGAAGCTTTTAGAAAATAAGGCGTTAAATGCTTATTTAGAGGCAAAAGAAGAGCTTGGAATTGACGGAAAGCCTGTGATTGTTGGCCCTATTACGTATTTAAAACTTGGAAAGGGTGCAGACAAAGCGGATTTCGCTTCGTTAGTAGAAAAATTTGTACCGCTTTATAAGACGATTATTGAAGAACTAGACGCGGCGGGCGCAAAATGGATTCAACTTGATGAACCAATTCTTGCCACGAGTTTAGCGAAAGAGGAACTGGTATTATTTGAAAAAGTTTACGAAGAATTACGTACAGCGGCTCCGCATGCGAAGTTGATTTTGCAAACGTATTTTGAAAGTGTGGATGAGTACGAGGCAATTATTGAGTTACCAGTGGATGCGATTGGGCTTGATTTTATCCATGATCACGGCGAATCGCTTGAAAAAATCCAGCAGTTTGGTTTTCCGAATAATAAATATTTGGCGGCCGGTATCATTGACGGACGAAATGTATGGCGCGCTGATATTCAGCTAAAGCAAGCCGAACTAGAAATTTTGACACGACTTGTGCCAAAAGAAAAATTAATTGTACAGCCGGCGAGTTCGTTACTTCACGTTCCAGTAACGAAAAAAAGCGAACCGAATCTGGATCAAGTCCTTTATGACGGCCTTTCTTTTGCGGATGAAAAGTTAGACGAAGTCGTGTTACTCGCTAAAGCTGTTTCAAGTGATGCGAAAGAGGTGTTTAGTGAGCTACAAAAAACAGAATTAGCCGTTTCCGAATTAAATCGCTCCGAACATAGAAATAATAAGGAAGTTCAGGCAGAAATTGCCGCACTTGATAGCATTTCGGCTGACCGGAAAAGCCCATTTGAAACGCGCATTAAAAAACAACATGAATGGTTGAAATTACCCGTTTTACCTACAACAACAATTGGAAGTTTCCCGCAGTCGCCTGAAGTTCGTAGCAAACGGGCAGCATTCCTAAAAGGAAACATTACAAAAGCAGAGTACGAGGCATTTATTGATGAGGAGACCGAACGTTGGATTCGTATCCAAGAAGATTTGGATTTAGATGTCTTGGTTCACGGGGAGTTTGAACGGACGGATATGGTTGAGTATTTTGGCCAAAAATTAGCCGGCTTCCAGGCGACGAAGTTTGGTTGGGTACAGTCATATGGTTCGCGTGCGGTGCGTCCGCCACTCATTTACGGAGATGTGGCTTTTACGGAGACGATTACGGTGAAGGAAAGCAAATTTGCCCAATCGCTTACAAATCGCCCTGTGAAAGGGATGCTTACGGCGCCCGTCACGATTATCAATTGGAGCTTTGTGCGAGACGATATTCCAAAAAGCGATGTTTTCAACCAAGTGGGGCTGGCTCTTCGAAAGGAAGTTCTTGCTCTTCAGGAAAATGGGATTCGCGTCATTCAAGTTGATGAGCCGGCGCTTCGCGAAGGCTTGCCACTAAAGCGTTCGAGATGGGAAAAATATTTGAACGATGCAGTGTATGCTTTTAAATTAACGACTTCTGGTGTGGAGGACGAAACGCAAATTCATACGCATATGTGCTATTCGGATTTCGATGATATTATCGATGCAATTAGTGCACTTGACGCGGATGTTATCTCGATTGAAACGTCTCGTAGTCACGGGGAAATTATTTCTACTTTTGAGGACTATCACTATGATAAGGAAATTGGACTTGGGGTGTATGATATTCATAGTCCTCGTGTTCCAAGCATTTCTGAAATTAAAACGAATATTGAACGCGCACTTCGCGTGATTCCTGTTCAAAATTTCTGGATCAATCCGGACTGTGGGCTTAAAACGCGTAAGGAAGAAGAAACGGTTGCAGCACTTCGTGATATGGTTTCCGCTACCAAGGAAATCCGCGAGACCTACACCATTTTAGAAAAATAAAGATTGGAGGAAGCACGATGGGAAAATTAAGTAAGCAGACGATTTCAGCACAAATTGGCAATAAAAAATGTGAGAAAACAGGTGCAGTCAACATGCCACTCTATTTCTCAACGGCTTACCGCCACACAGATATTGGAGTAGGGACGGGATATGACTATACAAGAACGGCGAATCCAACACGCGATGTGTTAGAGGAAGCACTGGCAGAACTTGAGGACGGGCAATTTGGTTTTGCTACAAGTTCGGGTATGAGTGCAACTGGACTGGTGTTCAAGCGTTTTAAAACGGGTGATCATATTATCAGTTTACAAGATTTATACGGTGGTACATTTCGTTATTTTGGAACACTAGAACGTCAGTATAAAATTGAGTTTTCTTACTGGAATGGGAAAGATATATCCGATTTAGCTGGGTTTCTTAAAGCCAATACGAAAGCGATTTTTATTGAAACGCCAACGAATCCGCTTATGCAAGAAGTTGATATTCGTGAAGTAGCTGAATTTGCAAGTGCGAATCATTTGCTTCTGATTGTGGATAATACATTTTATACGCCTATTTTACAGCAGCCGCTTAATTTAGGAGCGGATATTGTAATTCATAGTGCAACCAAGTATTTGGGTGGTCATAATGATATTTTGGCGGGGGCAGTCATTGTAAGAAATGAGGAACTAGGCGCTTTTTATGCAGCAGCACTTAATGAATCGGGCGAAGTGCTTTCACCGTTTGATTCATGGCTTTTGATTCGGGGGCTTAAAACGCTACCGCTTAGAATGCGAGAACATGAAAAAAATGCTAAACGCGTTGTTCAGTTTCTGCGGGAACACCCTTTAATCAAAGAAGTGAAATATCCTGGACAAGGCGGTATGATTAGCTTCTATATTGAAGATGTCGCCCTCATTTCGCCGCTTTTAAGAAATGTAGAGTTATTTACTTTTGCGGAAAGTCTGGGTGGTGTGGAAAGTTTGATTACCTATCCAGCTACGCAAACACATGCGGATATTCCGCGGGAGCTCCGTGAATCATACGGTTTAACGGATGAACTTTTACGAATTTCAGTGGGCATTGAGGATGCAGATGATTTGGTGAATGATTTAAAAAGCGCACTTGATCTTGCATCTAAGGAGGCGGTGCGTTCATGAATTTGCGAAAAGATTTAAGCGAGAAAGTTTTAATTGCAGATGGTGCAATGGGGACGTTGCTTTATTCTTATGGTGTGGACCGGGCTTTTGAAGAACTTAGTTTGACGCATCCAGAAGATGTTTTAAATATTCATAAAGCATACATCGAAGCTGGTGCTGATATTATTCAAACAAACACGTATGGCGCAAACTATATTAAGCTAAAGCGCTACGGTTTAGAAGATGAAATAAAACGCATTAATCAGGCGGCTATTCGCCTCGCTAAACGGGCAACAAGTGGCACTGGGACCTATATTTTTGGCACAATGGGTGGAATTAACGGGGCGAGTGATTCTAAGGTTGAGCAAGCCCCTCTTGATGAAATAAAACGTAGTTTCCGTGAACAGTTATACTGTTTTTTATTAGAAGGTGTCGATGCGATTCTTCTTGAAACTTTTTATGACCCGAATGAGCTAAAAACAGTGCTACAAATTGTACGCGAAAATACGGATTTGCCAGTGATTGCGAATGTCTCCATGCACGAACCAGGTTTGCTTCAAAACGGGGAGAAGCTACCTGATGTTTTACAAGAAATAGCGAATCTTGGGGCGGATGTGGTAGGGGTCAATTGTCGACTTGGCCCTTATCATATGGCGCGCGCACTTGAAACGGTTCCACTACTTGATAATGCCTATTTAGCCGCTTATCCAAATGCTAGCTTACCTGAGATGCAAGAAGGAAAAATTATTTATCAAGCGGAAACGGATTATTTTCAAGAATATGGTGAGATTTTCCGCAAGCAAGGCGCACGAATTATTGGCGGATGTTGCGGGACAACACCAGAACATATTCGGGCCTTCCGAGCGGGACTTACGTCAACCAAGCCGATTAAAACGAAGGAAGTTCGTCCCATAATTGAACTTGTTCCTGAGGAGCCGAGCCCACTTGAAGGTGTGAGGCTGCTTGATAAGGTGAGGGAAGGATGTACGGTACTTGTCGAGCTTGATCCGCCGCGTACTTTTGACACAGAGCAATTTTTTGAAGGTGCGAAGGCGCTTCACGAGGCAGGAGCCGATGCAATTACGATTTCAGATAATTCGCTTGCGACGCCGCGCATTAGTAATATGGCGATTGCCTCTATTTTAAAACATGAATATGATATTAAGCCGCTCATTCATTTAACTACGCGCGATCATAATTTAGTCGGCATGCATTCACATATTATGGGCTTTCATAAGCTCGGACTCCATGATGTTTTGGCGGTCACAGGGGATCCGACGAAAGTAGGGGATTTTCCAGGCGCTTCCTCTGTATTTGATTTACGCTCTGTGGAGCTCATCCAACTCATTAAAAAATTTAATGACGGAATTTCTTATACAGGGAAGTCACTAAAAGAGAAAGCGCGTTTTCATGTTGCGGCGGCCTTTAATCCGAATGTTTTAAATGTGGAAAAAGCGGTCCGTTTGATAGAACGAAAAGTGGAATACGGCGCGGACTACATCATAACGCAGCCCATATACGACACTCAAAAAGCGCGTGTTTTAAATGAAGCACTCGAGGAAGCCCAAATTTCTGTTCCGGTTTTTGTCGGCGTCATGCCACTTCTCTCTAGTCGAAATGCGGAATTTTTGCATAACGAAGTGCCAGGTATTCGGCTAACCAATGAAGTCCGTGAAAGAATGAGAGAAGCAGAAAAAGCAGGGCGTGGTAATGAAGAAGGGATGCTCATTTCAAAAGAAATCATTGATTCCATCAGTGAACATTTTAACGGAGTTTATATTATTACCCCGTTTTTACGTTATGATTTATCCTTAGAACTCCTTCAATATGCAAAATCAAAAGAACAGGTGCATGTCATTTGATGCCACTGTTCTTTTTCCTATTTAGTTTAAAATTAAATGAATCATTTGTGTGTTAAAACGCTCGAAGTCAGTGTAGGGGTTGTCCGATTCGCCGCGTTTAAAAAAGCCTTTTAATTTTAAAGAAATATAGCCGTGAAGCATACTTCGAACAGCCCGGTGTTTAAATAACAAATCTTCATCACTAGACGCGAAGTCCTTTAAAAGCGAGCGAAGGGTGTTCGAATAAAGCGCCATACTATTTCTCTCCTTCGTCACTTCGGTTACTTCTTGAAGTAGCGGGTAGGTATTTGGATAGGTAAAAGCAAAGTCAAAGATGGTCATCGTAAAAATAGTAATCGCTTCTTCGCCTGAAATCCCAACTAATTTTTTTTGCATAATGGTGTTTAAATGGTCATATAAATAAAGGGATAGAGCCCCTTTTAAGTCCTGCTTATTTTTAAAATGGTTATACATAGAGGGTGTTTTTATTTCGAGTTTTTGAGCAATGAGGGGAAAGCTAAGATTTTCAAGTCCTTCTGTTTCAATTACAAGAATGGCAGCTTGAAATATTTTTTCTTGCGTAATATTTCGCTTTTTCAATGTCATGACCTCCTATTCTCTTTTATTATAAACTAATTTAATTAGTTTACAAACAAAATGAGAAGGCGTATAATGAGACTCTGTAAACTAATATAATTAGTTTATCTTGAGAGAAGGGATAATTTGTCAACTACGTTTAATAAAAAACTTATTTTTCCAATGGTTTTAGGTTCTGTTTTAAACCCCATTAATTCGTCAATGATTGCCGTTGCACTTGTTCCAATTGCAGTTGCTTTTGGTGTAGGAAGTTCAGAAACGGCTTGGCTTGTTTCCGCATTATATTTTGCTACAGCAATTGGGCAACCTGTTGTGGGAAAACTTATTGATTCATATGGGCCGCGAAAATTATTTTTAATTGGAACGGTTTTAGTTGGGGTAGCAGGAGTTATTGCACTTTTCACACCCGTTTTTTGGCTACTTGTTGTGGCGCGAATTATTTTGGGATTAGGGACGACAGCAGGGTATCCGGCCGCGATGTTTTTAATTAAGTCAGAAGGTAAGCGAACGGGTGAAGATAATCCGGCTTGGATTTTGACCTTGCTTGTTATTTCGAGTCAAACAGTAGCGGTTATTGGACCGACACTAGGCGGGTTTTTAATTCATTTAGGAGGCTTTCGACTGGTATTCTCAATCAATATCCCACTTGCCGTCATTGCTTTTCTTGCGGGCTATTTTGTTTTACCGAAAGAGCATACCAAAACGCAGGTGTCTAAAATGGACTGGGTTGGCGTGTTATACTTTTCAATTGCGACATTCAGCCTTTTATTTTTCCTTATGAATCCGCATATCACGTACATTAGTTTTCTTGTTTTAACTATCATCGCAGGTTTTTTGTTTGTTAGACGTGAAAATGCGATGAAGGACCCGTTCATAAATCTCGATGTGCTACGTGGCAATCGGCCGCTTATTCGCACCTATATTCGAATTTTATTAGCGGCAACGGTACAATATTCGTTTATGTATGGCTTCGCGCAGTGGCTAGAAATTGGACGCGGTCTGAGTGAAGTAAGTGCCGGAATGCTGATGATGCCAACGTTTATTAGTTCAATTATCATTTCTGCTCTGGCGGGGAGAAGTTCAAAGTATTTTATAAAAACATTTGTGGGTGGCATAGTACAGTTTCTTTCCATTAGTTTGCTGCTTCTAACTACAAATACAAGCTCTATTATTTACTTAATCATTGTTGCGGCGGGTTTTGGGATTACGACAGGATTACTTAATTTAGCGAATCAAAATGTACTTTATTTTCAAGCAGATCCTAAAACGATTGGAGCTTCAAGCGGGCTGCTTCGAACTTTTTCTTACTTTGGTGCAATGCTAGCAGGGGCTTCAAGCGGGGCTTTTATGAATCATCAAAACCCTACTTTTGGTTTTCATCAAATGGCGTTTTTGAATCTGTGCTTGGCGCTTATTTTTATTGGTATCACATGGTATGATCGACATAATCTTCAGAAGTTGAAAGGAAGTAATAAAAAAATGACAGATTTAACAAAGAAACAATTCGATAATGCTGCACTTGTTGTGATTGATTTACAGGCGGGGATTTTTAATTACGGAGGACCGGAGGGACTTTCTCCGTATTCAATAGAAGAGGTGGTTAAACGAAATGAGGCGTTGGGCAAGGCGTTTTTAAAGCAGAATTTGCCTGTTGTTCTTATTACTGTCTCAAGATCTCAATTTAGTAAAGAAGAAGAAGTGGCTTTTACGGCTTTAGTTCCTGAGCTTGAGGCACTCACTGGAGATGATAAGGTAGAGCAGTTTACAAAGTACGAACCAAGTGCGATGTCTAGTGATGCTCTAAGAAAATGGCTTGCTGCGGAGGGAATTCAAACTATCTTTTTAACGGGTGTGATTACTTCACTCGGGGTAGCGAAGACGGCTATTGATGCGCATGAGGCAGGATTTAACTTAGTGATTGCAGCGGATGCGATGAGTTCAAGAACGAAAGAAGATCATGATGAGTATGTTGAAAAGCATTTTCCGAACTATGCTACACTCACAACAACAAATGAGATTTTAAATCTGTTATAAACAGATTAAATAAAAAAACGCCCTTTTCAATAGCGAAAAGGGCGTTTTCATTTTACATAAATAAATTTGTTTGTAATAAGCTTAGTAAATAACTAATGGCTAAAATAATACCAAAAATGGTAATCGCTTTTGACGTTGCTTTCATCGCTGGAATCATGGTAATGGGTTCTGTACGGCCAATGAAACGTCTGACGGAACGAATGGCTTCCGGTGCACTAATTAAAATGAGTAAGGTCCAGTACGGGGCGTTTGCAAAGAAAATCAGCGAGATTTCAAATGCATAAGCAAATACATAAGCTAGGGCAAATAAAATGGTGGCTTTTTTTCTGCCGAGTAAAATGGCTAATGTTAAACGACCGCTTTCTTTATCAGGGTCTAAATCGCGGATGCTGTTTGCGAGTAATAAATTCCCAACTAATACCATAATCGGGATGGAAATTAAAACGATTTGTGAGCTAATGAATTCTGCTTGAATATAAAATGAAATAAATGTAATCACACCACCCATGAAAAATCCGGCCATAATTTCGCCAAAAGGGGTGTAGGCAATAGGGTAAGGACCTCCAGTGTATAAGTAGCCGACAAGCATACAAATCGCACCTAGTAAGCCAACATACCAGTTTAGCTCGATAGAAAGATATACGCCGCCTAAAATAGAAAGAATGTAAAGTAAGGTGGCAAGGAAGAGAATGAGACCAGGTCGCATACCATTTCTTACAATCGCGCCACCATTCCCAACTGAATGTTCGTCATCATGCCCTTTTTTATAATCATAGTATTCATTAAATAAATTGGCCGATGTTTGTATAAAGAAACAGGCGATAAGCATGACGATAAATCGCGTAAATTGAAAATTTGAATAGAGCATTGCGACGGATGTACCTAGAAATACAGGCACAAAGGAGGCAACTAAAGTGTGTGGCCGAAGTAAGGTCCACCATTTATTAAAACCAGATTGTCTGGCAAGTACTTGTCTTTCCTGCGCTGCCATTTTATTCGCTCCTTTTTTAAAATATCCTTTCTTCATTTTAGGGAAAATAGTGAGTTTCGTCAATGAATAAAGTAAAAATCGCAAAATGAGCAGGAAGATTGTATTTTTGATATAATAGAAAGAGTGTTAGTAAAGGAGCGATGAATAATATGGGAATTACATTACCTCTTGCTTTGTTTGAACAAGCGAAACGTCATGCAACAAAAGATAAACCTGCTCTTCTAAGTTGGGTGCACGAATGCCCGCAAGATTTGGCACCGCATTTGTTATATCAAAAAGCGAAAGATGCCTTTTCTGGAGAGCGTTTCTTTTGGCAAAATCCTGAGATGACGCTAACACTGGCTGGCTTTGGTGTTACGGAACAATATTTAGCGGCTGATAAAGCAAAAGATGCTTTTCTGGTTTAGAAGATAAAATTAACGCTTTAAAACTAAGAACCGTAACCAACGCAACAGAAAAAGGGACTGGACCACTTTATTTTGGTGGTTTCAAATTCGATCCAGAACGCGAGACAGATAAAGAATGGCAAGCCTTTAAAGATGGCTTATTTTACTTGCCACTTTTTCTAGTAACGAAAAAAGGGAAAGAAGTCTTTTTAACAGTAAATTTAGTTGTCTATCCAGACGATGAAGTGAAAAAACTAGAAGCTGTAAGAGGCCAGTGGGAAAAAATAATAGATGCAAAACGACCAGAGATGGAAGTGGATGCACTTATCACAGCAAAGGAATTAGAAACGGATGAGTTTTTAGAAAATGCGCGCGATATCATTGCGTTACTAAAAGACTCAGAAGACTTACATAAAGTAGTATTATCGCGGAGAATGGGCTTAAGATTTAGTAAGCAAATTGATAGTGGAGCGGTTCTTCAAAAAATGATGGATACACAAGAAAACAGTTATTTTTTTGTGATGGAAAAAGGAGCTGCTTTATTTTTCGGTGCAACGCCAGAAAGGTTAGTAGCCGTTTCAGAAGATAAAATACATTCTTCGTGTGTGGCAGGTTCAGCTAGACGTGGTAGTACAAAAGAAGAAGATGAACAGTTGGGGAATGCCTTATTAAAAGATGCCAAAAACTTACGAGAACACCATTATGTCGTAGAAATGATTGAAGAAACCTTGCAACAATTTGCAGACGACTTGACGATTTCAAGTGAGCCGGTTCTACTTAAAAACCGTGACATTCAACATTTATACATGAATGTTCATGCTAAAAAACGGAATGATGTGAACATCTTACAAATTGCGCGAGCCCTCCATCCAACCCCAGCGTTAGGTGGTTCGCCAAAAGATTTGGCGCGAGCGATTATTCGAATGAAAGAAACAAGTGATCGTGGCTTTTACGGCGGCCCAATTGGTTTTATTGACACCGATTTTGACGGTGAATTTGCTGTTGCGATTCGTTCCGGACTTGTCATTGATGCACTTGGCGTGCTTTATGCTGGATGCGGCATAGTATCTGATTCTGTTCCAGAAGAAGAATTACAAGAAACGAAAGTTAAATTTCAACCCATGTTACGTGTTTTAGGAGGAAATGTCGAATGAGTCATCAAGCAACTATGACAGCTTATTTAAGTGCTTTTATTGAAGAATTAATTCAAGCTGGTGTGAAGGAAGCCGTTATTAGCCCTGGTTCTAGATCCACTCCAATTGCGCTTCTTATGGCGGAGCATCCAACTCTTAAAATCCATGTAGATGTAGATGAACGTTCAGCTGGATTTTTTGCCCTAGGAATTGCTAAAGCATCTAAAAATCCTGTTGTTTTACTTTGTACAAGCGGAACAGCAGCAGCTAACTATTTTCCGGCAGTAGCGGAAGCCAATTTATCACAAATTCCACTTATAGTCTTAACCGCCGATCGACCTCATGAACTGCGAAATATAGGGGCACCCCAAGCGATGGATCAAATTGAGTTGTTTGGGAATCATGTGAAAGATATGGTGGATATGGCAATACCAGAAGGAACAAACGAAATGCTTCGCTATGCAAAATGGCATGGCAGTCGTTCCGTTGATATTGCGCTTAAAACGCCGCGTGGGCCAGTGCATTTAAATTTCCCATTACGCGAGCCGCTTACGCCAATTCTAGACCCGTCCCCTTTTACACAAACAGGGCAGAAAAAGCACCACGTCAGAATTTACTACACACATGAAGTTTTAGAACAAAGTGCCTTAGATAAAATGTTTCAAGATTGTTCGGGGAAAAAAGGGGTCATCATCGCCGGACCACTTGATAAGAAGAATTTGGAAGGGAAGCTCGTTTTGGCGGCTCAAAAATTAGGCTGGCCTATACTCGCGGACCCGCTATCTGGTCTTCGTTCCTACGGTGAAAAAGACCAGGTTGTAATCGACCAATATGATGCGCTTCTTAAAAATGAGGCGTTTCAAACTGCGATTGAACCTGAAATGGTCGTCAGATTCGGCGCAATGCCCGTCTCGAAATCCTTAAAAATTTGGTTAGAGTCGCTCGATGTAAGAACTTTTGTAGTGGATCCCGGGGCGGCTTGGCGGGACCCTGTGAAGGGTGTAACGGATATGATTCATTGCGATGAGCGTTTCTTACTAGAAGAGCTTACTCAGGCGGCGTTTGATGTACCGGAAAATTGGCTTTCTGTGTGGCAAAAATTAAATAAATCTGCGCAAAACGTGCTTTCTTCCCATATGAAAGAGGGAGATTTGCTTGAAGAGGGGCAAATTGTGAGTGTGCTACGGGAACATCTTCCTGATCAATCGGGCTTATTTATTGGTAACAGTATGCCGATTCGTGATGTAGACACGTACTTTATGCAGACGGATAAGCGTGTTAAGATGCTCGCAAACCGCGGTGCTAACGGGATTGATGGTGTTGTTTCTGCGGCGCTTGGTGCGAGTACAGTTTTACAACCGATGTACTTACTGATTGGGGATTTATCTTTTTACCATGATATGAATGGCCTTTTAATGGCGAAAAAGTATCGTTTAAATCTCACCATTATTGTTGTGAATAATGATGGCGGCGGTATTTTCTCCTTTTTACCACAAGCAGGCACGCCAAAATATTTTGAGTCATTATTTGGAACGTCCACAAATCTTGATTTTAGTCATGCTGCGGCGCTCTATGATGCTGGCTATGAAAAGATTACGCGTCTAAATGATTTAGAGGATGCGCTTGATAAGGCGGCCTTCCGTAAAGGGCTGAACATCATCGAGGTGCGCACAAATCGTCATGAAAACGTGGCACACCATCAGGCTCTTTGGGAAAAAATGGCGAAACAAGTGGAGCGTGACCTTACGAAATGAAGCTCTTTTCTCATTTTGTAGACCATCATGAAAAGTTAGATATGATGTGGCTACACGGTTTTACGGGGTCGCATCAGACCTTTTGTCAGTTGGACATATTAAAAGCAAATTTAATTTTGCCTGATTTACCTGGTCACGGGAAGTCGGATTCGAATTGCGCAGAGGATTATTCTCTTTCGGCTACAGAAGCCGCGTTAAACGCGCTTTTAAGACCTCAGCAAAAAACCATTTTAGCTGGCTATTCGATGGGCGCTCGACTTGCTATGTCCCAAGTTATGCAAAATCAAAATCGCTTTTCGGGTCTCGTTATGATAAGCGGTTCGCCGGGACTTCAAACGGAGCCTGAGCGGTTAAATCGGCGCGCGCGTGATGCAGAATTGGCGCAGTTTATTAAAGAAAAAGGGCTAACTGAATTTGTTTCTTACTGGGAAAACTTGCCTTTATTTGCCTCGCAAAAGAAGCTCAACGTAGAAGTACAGGAGCGTATTCGGCGTGAACGTTTAAGTCAGTCTGAGTCTGGGCTTATGCATAGTCTAGCTGGTGTTGGAACGGGGAGTTTACCTTCTTATTGGGATAAACTATCAAGTCTTTCTATGCCTGTTTTATTGATTACTGGTGAATTAGATAAAAAGTTTTGTGACATAGCTCAAAAAATGGCAGACTTACTACCGAATGTGACATATGTTTGTGTAGAAGGTGCAGGTCACGCGGTGCATCTAGAAGCACCGGAAGAAGTATCGAAAATAATTAATAAGTGGTTAAACAACCATTTTTAGGAGGTTTTTTCTATGATTGAATGGAAAACGGAGAAAGTATTTGAGGAAATTAAATATGAGTCTCATGGCGGGATTGCGAAGGTGACAATTAATCGTCCGCATGTACATAATGCCTTTACACCAAAAACGGTCATGGAAATGATTGATGCGTTTAATTTGGCACGCGACGATGAAAAAATTGGCGTCATTATTTTAACTGGAGAAGGCGAAAAAGCGTTCTGTTCTGGTGGGGACCAAAAAGTTCGCGGTCACGGTGGCTATGTTGGGGATGACCAAATTCCGCGTCTTAATGTGCTTGATTTACAGCGCTTGATTCGTGTGATTCCAAAACCGGTTATTGCAATGGTTGCTGGCTGGTCTATTGGTGGGGGAAATGTCCTTCAACTTGTTTGTGATATTACGATTGCAGCGGACAATGCGAAGTTTGGACAAACGGGGCCAAATGTTGGGAGCTTTGATGCAGGATATGGATCAGGCTACTTGGCGCGCGTCATCGGTCATAAAAAGGCGAAAGAAGTTTGGTTTATGTGCCGTCAGTATAGTGCTGTGGAAGCACTTGAAATGGGCTGGATTAACACAGTTGTTCCGCTTTCTGAACTGGAAAATGAGACGGTTGCATGGGCAGAAGAAATGCTTAAGAAAAGTCCAACCGCGCTACGTTTCATCAAAGCGGCATTTAATGCGGATACAGATGGTTTAGCGGGTATTCAACAACTCGCAGGAGACGCAACACTTTTATACTATACAACAGATGAAGCGAAAGAAGGACGCGATGCATTTAAAGAAAAACGCGATCCAGACTTCGATCAGTTCCCTAAATTCCCATGATAAATTGGTTAATCAAGCGAGCGCAGGTTTCTAGTCAGAAAACTGCGCTTGTTTATCGCAATAAATCCTATTCTTTTAAAGAAGTGTATCAAACGGCGTCTCATTATGCTGGTCAATTGGCGAGTTTTTCTATTAAAAGTGGAGATTATGTAGGCTTACTTGGAAAAAATAATCGGGAAACTTATTTTATGATTCATGCGATTCATCTTATTGGCGCCATTCCAGTTTTTTTAAATAATCGTTTGACGGCTTCTGAAATGAATTTTCAAATTAAAGACAGCAAGGTAGTTTGCACGTTTTTTGATGATTCTTTTGAGACTATTTCGAGGGATTTAAGCGGTGATTGCTACGCGTTTTCTGATGTAGAAGCCAAAACGCCAAAAGCTTTTTTACCCGTAGAAATGGATTTTAGTGATGTTGCTTCTGTGATGTATACGTCTGGAACGACGGGCTATCCGAAAGGGGTCTTGCAAACGTTTGGCAACCACTTTTTTAGTGGGACGGCCTCTGCCTTAAATTTTGGGCTAAATCCAGCAAAGGATGCTTGGCTTTGTGTGGTGCCGATTTTTCATATTAGCGGGCTGTCGATTTTAATGCGCTCTGTGATTTACGGCATTCCAGTTTTTCTTGAGGAAAAATTTGATGTCGCCTCAGCAAGCGAAAAACTTTTAGGCGGGGAAATAACGCATATTTCGGTTGTTGAAACGATGCTTAAACGTCTTTTAGAAGTGAATCAAGGACCTTTTCATGAAAATTTACGCGTCGTACTTCTCGGCGGGAGTGCCGTTCGAAAAGAGCTCATTGAATCTTGTTTTAAACGGGATATACCGATTGTTCAGTCATACGGAATGACGGAAACAGCCTCTCAAATTGTTGCGCTAGACACATCGCTTGCAAAAGAAAAAATAGGTTCTTCTGGACGCATTTTATTTCCGTCTGAACTACATATCGAAAAAGCAACTGAAACGGATTTAGATGGCGAAATATGGCTACGCGGCCCGACAATCTTTAAAGGCTATTTAAATCAAGCAGAAGCAACAAAAAATGCTTTTTCAAATGGTTATTTCCGTACAGGCGATCTCGGCCATATCGATTCTGACGGTTTCCTCTATGTAGCAGAGCGAAGAGGCGATTTAATTATCTCAGGCGGTGAAAATATTTATCCGACAGAAGTCGAACATGCTATTTTGTTAGATGAAAATGTCCTAGAAGCCGCTGTTGTGGGAAAAAAAGACGCCAAGTGGGGAGAAGTGCCTATTGCACACCTCGTTGTTAGACCCACTTTTGAAGAAGAAAGACTCGTTACGATTTTAAAAAGTAAACTCGCCCCATTTAAAATCCCTAAGTCGTTCCATATTAAAAATGAACTTCCTAAAACAGCGTCTGGTAAAGTAAAACGACACGCCTTAAAATAAATGGGAGGAATCAATTTGTTTCAACAAGAATTAGAGAACGGAATTAGAATCCGAGTGCTAGAACAATCAGATATTGATGCCTATCATAATTTAATTATGGAAGCCAAAGATGAACTAAAAGAATGGCTTACGGTGAGTGAAAAAGTAGCGACAAAAGAGCAAACTGCTGAAAATATTGCCTATCAAATGAAAGTAAATGACCCTGTCCCCACTTTATTTATGATTGAATTCGAAAATCAATTAGTAGGCCAAATTAGTTTCCATACGGTTGATGATACCAATCAAAGTGGTGAAATTGGTTATTGGCTTTTAAAAGCCTATCAAGGTCACGGAATCATGACAAAAGCGCTGAATTTTTTGATAACATATGGTTTTATGACTCTTAAGTTTCACCGACTTGAAATGAAAATTGCAAAGGGAAACACGAAAAGCCATCTGTTAGCTAAAAGGCTTGGGTTTAGGCAAGAAGGAGTTTTAAAAGAAGCCAAATATTTAAATGGGCAATTTATTGATTATATTGTTTATGGCTTGCTAGAACAGGATAAATAAAGAGAATCCAAGCAATTGGATTCTCTCAGACTGCTGACAAATGGTGAGATTCTAGGCAGGGCCGAGTACCGGAGCGGAGCGTACTCGAGTACGTGAGCACCGGAACGGAAGGTTTAACGACGAAGGTTGCCGTTTGTCAGCAGTCTGATTTTGGCGTGCGTCGTTTTGTTTTGCGTAAGCTTTGCGTTTTTCTAAAATAAAGAGAATCCAAGCAATTGGATTCTCTTTATTTTAATAGTTAATAATTTAAAGCTTGTTTCAAGGCATCTAAATTGTCATTCATAATCGAAATATAGTCGCGATTTTCTTTTTCATCTTTTGGCATTAATGTTTCTAAATTGTGTAGTCGTAGCGCTTTAGTATCCGTTTCTTGTTGAATGACATCAGCAATTTTAGAATTAGTGTTTTGTTCAAGCATGATATAAGGAATATTTTCTTGTTTTATCGTATTCACGATACTTTGTAATTTCTTTTGTGAAGGCTCATCGCTCGTTGATACACCTGCAATTGGAATTTGATGTAACCCGTATGCGGTTTCCCAATAAGTGTAAGCGGCATGTGCTGTAACAAAGTCTTTATGTTTGGCGGTCTCTGCCATTTTTTGATACTCTTCATCAAGCGTTTTTAGTTTAGCCACAGTAGTTTCATAATTTTTCTCAAAAGTGGCTTTTTGCTCCGGACTTTCTTTTATAAGTCTATCTTTCACCGTTTTGGCCATCTCTTCCATATAAACAGGGTAGAGCCATACGTGAGGATTATAGTCGCTGTGCTCTTCGTGTTCTTCACCTGAGTCACTATGTTCTTCCTCTTCTTCATTAGATGCTGCATCTGGATCTTTTGGTAAATCAAGATTTTCAGCAAGAGGAACAAATGTTACATTTTCTCCTTTGAGAGTGGTTTTTGCTTTATCCACAAAACTCTCTAAATTTAAACCAACGTAAAAGAGGAGGTCACTATCCGCAATTTTCATCATATCTTTTTGTGTCGGCTCAAAGCTGTGGGCATCTGAACCAGCCGGATAAACACTTGTTACATCGACTTTGTCTCCGCCAATTTCTTCTGCTAAATAAGTAAGAGGATATACTGTTGTATACACCTTTAGTTTGTCATTATCTTGTGAGGCATTGCTGCTTCCGCAAGCGGTAAGTATAAGTAATAGAGCTAAAACGGGAGTTATAATAAACCACTTTTTCAACATATTTTCACTCCTTTTTAAATCAAAATCATTCCGATTTAAATCCCGAAAATTAAATCGTATTGATTACGATTTGAGGGACGTTATTGATATTACACGATTCAATATAAAAAAGCAAGTCTTTTATTAAAAAAACTGCTAATCGGATCAGCAGTTTTTCGTTTTGTATAAAAAAATCATTTTGTGCTATATTAATGATGATGGTGATGCGAGCATTCAGATTCCTTTTTTGGAGGAACTAAATCCACACCGCCTTTATGGAATGGGTGACATTTTAAAATACGCCTAATGGCTAGATAACTTCCTTTTATAGCTCCGTGCGTTTCAATCGCTTCCATCCCGTACTGGGAACAGGTGGGATAAAACCGGCAGGAGGCTGGCGTTAAGGGAGAAATCACTTTACGGTAAAAGCGAATTCCGCCAAGTAAAAATCTTTTTAACATGTTTTCACCTTCTATTTCATGCTAATTCTAGCTTACCATATTTTTTCAAAAAAGAAAGGGTGTAGCTCATGTTTTCTTATCGTGACGATGTAGGATCAAAAGTATCGATTTATTTTACGAAGCAGGAAAAAGAGTGTGATGACTGTTTGATTATCCCGCTTTACGAAGAAAAATGGTTGTTTACAAACCATAAAGTTCGAGGCATTGAATTTCCAGGAGGCAAGGGGGAGGGAAATGAAACAACCATCCAAGCAGCCATACGGGAATTAATGGAAGAAACTGGGGCATATGCGGACACTTTTCATTTTATCGCGGATTATGTGGTAGAATCAGCGGATAGAACATTTACGAAACGCGTTTTTTTTTGCCCGGATAAAAGGATTTCAGCAACAAAATGATTATTTAGAAACAAACGGACCTGTTCTAATGAAAGGTGAATTGGCAGAACTTGTTCAGCAACCGGAATTTAGCTTTTTTATGCGAGATAGTGGTATGCAAGAAATTTTAAAAAAATTTGAAAGAGAAACTAGCCAAAGAAAATACTTTTCTGCTATGATAAAGAAGAAATGGAGGGATTCTGATGGGGATGCCGGTTGAAGTAAATACTATGGTCGTAACAAAAGGACTTGAAAAAAGAATTACAGATAAATTTTTTTGAACTAAAAAAAGAAGGATATCGCATTTACCCAATTGATGTACCAATTGAGCTTCGCAAAACAAAAGACGGGGAAGTAAACGGTCTAGTCATTCCAAGGAAATTAATTTGGGAAGAAAATACAACCATCATTACATATGAACTAATTTCCTTAAATTCAAGCAACTAAAAAAACAGGTCGCATTTATTTCGTCGCGACCTGTTTTTTCTTCTTATTTTTTTTGTGTGGCTGTAGATTTTCTTTTTGTAAAGGAAGCTAAACTAATAATGAGTGCCACAACATATTCTAGGAAACTAGCGATAAATAAGGCAATCGCAATTTCAGTTTGTTTAATCCCACCACCGTAAAAGCTAATGAAAAAGATGATTCCACTAGCAACTAATCCTACTGTAGCAAGAAAATACTTGAACCAACGCCATTTTACAATAAATTCAAATAAAAGCAGAGCTGCAATAAAGCCCGCAAAAATAATCAAAGTTAACGGAATTAATGTCATATTTTTTTCTCCTTATGATTTCCATCTCGTATAAACTGGAAATCTCTTCCTAATTTTAACCATTCTATCATACCACAGGTTTAAAAATATGATAAGAGGAAAGAAAAAGAAGAGGAGGTTTTTCTAATGAAGGAAATCGTTTTTTATGATGAACAATGCGCATTTTGTATAGAAGTTAAGCAGCTGATGATGAAATTTGATAAGAAAGAAAAGTTAAATTTTCAACCTCTTCAAAGTTATCAAGGAGCTTATTTTTCAACAAAAGATTTGTCACGCGAGCTGCATGTTGTAAGCGAAAGCGGTCGTATTTACCGAGGGTTCTATGCGGTTAGGCAAATACTTTCGCACCTCACTTTTTGGAAATGGGTAACGCCGCTCTTCTATCTACCTGGTATACCGTTTCTTGGGCGAAAAATCTATCGTTTGGTTGCCAAACACCGAGGTAAAATAATGCGTTATTTGAAAAAATATTGGCCGTTTGTGCTATACTAAAAAACATGTTTTTAAAAAAAGGGAAGTGTTGGAAATTTGAAAATTTCTTTTAATCTTGCATTCAGAATTATTGAAAATATTTACAAAACGGAATCCAACCTCCTTGAACTTGTGAATGACCGGTCGAAATTTGGGAGGAAAAATTTACCGAATAAAACGGATTTTTTATGGACCATTTATCAACTTGAAGAAGCCGGTTATGTTTTTCGCTACAACAGCAACCACGGCATCCGTTATGGACGAACAGAAAAAGGCGATTTTATATATGAAAAATATAAGGATCTGCCGGTCAGTAAATGGCCTGAATTTTTTATAGATGATGAAGCGTAAATTAGGGTTGCAACAGCATGTGACGTATGTTATTCTAAACAAGAACGAAATCAACTCTTATCCAGAGCGGTAGAGGGACTGGCCCTTTGAAGCCCAGCAACCTACACTTTTTGTTGTAAGGTGCTAACCTGAGCAGGAGAAATCCTGACCGATGAGAGCGAAGGTACGAACTTTCAAGCCTTTTCTCTATGCCTGTCTATGTAGAGAATAGGGCTTTTTTTCTTGCCATACGCGGATGGAAGAGATTAAAAGGAGGAAATATCGAATGACTGAAAATCGTCATTTATTCACATCAGAATCTGTTTCTGATGGACATCCAGATAAAATAGCAGACCAAATATCCGATGCGATTTTAGATGCTATTATTACGAAAGATCCAGATGCACGTGTCGCTTGTGAAACGACTGTGACAACTGGACTTGTTCTTGTAGCAGGTGAAATTACAACATCTGTTTATGTGGACATTCCAAAAATTGTCAGGCAAACCATTAAAGAAATTGGCTATACACGAGCTAAATATGGTTTTGATGCAGAAACCTGTGCCGTTTTAACTGCTATTGATGAACAATCACCTGATATCGCACAAGGTGTGGATGAATCCCTCGAGTCACGTAATGGTGAAAAAGAAGCGGATCTACTCGCAACTGGTGCTGGCGATCAAGGGTTAATGTTCGGATTTGCAACAGATGAAACAGAGGATTTAATGCCCTTACCGATTCATTTAGCGCATGGTCTATCGCGAAAAATTGCTGAATTAAGAAAAACAAAAGTGCTTGATTATTTGCGCCCTGATGCCAAAACACAAGTGACTGTGGAATATGATGAGAACAATCAACCTGTACGAATTGATACGATTGTTATTTCCACTCAACATCATCCGGAAATCTCAAATGAAACGATACATGAGGATATGCTTGAAAAAGTGATTCATGCTGTTATTGATGAGAAATTACTAGACGAACAAACCAAATATTTCATTAACCCAACAGGTCGTTTTGTAATTGGTGGCCCGCAAGGTGATGCGGGGCTGACTGGTCGAAAAATCATTGTAGACACATACGGCGGTTATGCAAGACACGGCGGAGGTGCTTTTTCTGGAAAAGATCCGACCAAAGTAGATCGTTCTGGCGCATATGCTGCTCGCTATGTGGCGAAAAATATTGTAGCAGCTGGTTTGGCTAAAAAAGTAGAAGTACAGCTAGCCTATGCAATTGGTGTCGCGCACCCTGTTT
This sequence comes from Listeria fleischmannii subsp. fleischmannii LU2006-1, assembly GCF_000344175.1. Lineage (GTDB taxonomy): Bacteria > Bacillota > Bacilli > Lactobacillales > Listeriaceae > Listeria > Listeria fleischmannii. Next base: position 23,420 of record NZ_ALWW01000022.1, read on the forward strand.
CTATTTCCATTGAAACATATGGAACGAGCGATTATTCTGAAAAAGATCTTATTGCCGCTGTACGCGCTCATTTTGATTTGCGTCCTGCAGGAATTATAAAGATGCTTGATTTACAGCGCCCTATTTATCGTCAAACAGCAGCATTTGGTCACTTTGGACGCTCTGATTTACAATTACCATGGGAAGAGACGAATAAAGCTTCTGACTTAAAGGCTTTTTTAAAACAAACTGTAAGTAAATCCTAAATAGTTGAAAACGCTGCTTTATGCGAGCAGCGTTTTTTTCTGAATCAAACTGTGCAAACTATCGCGCTTTATGATATGATAGACGTTGTGTAAATGAGAAATCAAATGAAATTTTAAAATAGAGGAGAATGTCAGAATGTGTGGATTTGTAGGATGCGTTCATGACCGCATTGCTGAAATTACTGGTGAAGAAAAACAAACGTTTAAAGAAATGAATGATATGATTACTCATCGTGGTCCTGATGACGAAGGATACTATACAGATGATCATGTCCAATTTGGATTTAGACGTTTAAGTATTATTGATGTAGAAAACGGGCACCAACCATTAACTTATGAAAATGAACGTTATTGGATTATTTTTAACGGAGAAGTTTATAATTATGTAGAACTTCGCGCCTCCCTTAAAGCAGATGGGCTTACGTTTGAAACTGAGAGTGATACAGAAGTTATTATTGCTACATATGCGAAATACAAGGAAAAAACAGCCGAAAAATTACGCGGTATGTTTGGTTTTGTTATTTGGGATAAAGTCGAAAATACGGTTTACGGCGCTCGCGACCCATTTGGGATAAAACCTTTCTTTTATGCAGAAGAAAATGGCAAGCTCTACATGGGCTCTGAAAAAAAATCAATATTGCATGCCTTAAAAAAACAAAAAAATTAGACGAAGTATCTCTACAAAATTATATGACTTATCAATTTGTTCCAGAACCCGATACGCTCACAGCTGAAGTGAAAAGACTACTTCCGGGCCATTATTTTACTAAAAAAATCGGTGGCGAAATGGTGTTTACGCAATATTTCAAACCTGAATTTGCGGCGGTTTCTAAATCTGAGGATACGTTTATAAAAGAAATCCGTGATGTCATGTATGATTCCGTTAAAATGCACATGCGTTCTGATGTTCCAGTCGGATCATTTCTTTCTGGCGGTATCGATTCCTCCATTATTGCGGCTATCGCAAAAGAATACCACCCAGCGATTAAAACATTTTCTGTTGGTTTTGAACGCGACGGATTTAGTGAAATTGATGTGGCCAAAGAAACTGCGGATAAACTTGGCGTAGAAAATATTAGCTATGTCATTACACCACAAGAATATATGGAAGAATTACCTAAAATAGTGTGGCATATGGATGATCCGCTTGCTGATCCTGCTGCGATTCCACTTTATTTCTTATCACGTGAAGCGCGCAAACAAGTTACGGTTGCACTTTCAGGAGAAGGCGCGGACGAACTTTTTGGCGGGTATAATATTTATAACGAGCCTAATTCGCTTTCTATGTTTAACAAAATGCCACAGATTTTTAAATCACTGCTCGGTAATGTAGCAAAAGTGATGCCAGAAGGAATGCGCGGTAAAAGCTTTTTAGAACGCGGAACTACCCCGATGGAAGAACGTTATATCGGGAATGCCAAAATGTTTACAGAAGCAGAAAAACGCATTTTACTGCCTGGATATATAGAAGGGCACGATTATACCAATATCACCAAACCGTTTTACGACGAAACAAAAAATTATGGACCAGTCGAAAGAATGCAATACATTGATATGCATACATGGCTACGCGGCGATATTTTACTAAAAGCTGACCGCATGACAATGGCCAATTCACTGGAAGTGCGAGTTCCTTTCTTGGATAAAGAAGTGTTTAACGTTGCGAAACAAATTCCCGCATCGCTTAAAACGACAAACGGAACAACCAAATACGTTTTACGTAAAGCGGCAGAAACTTTTGTTCCCGAGCACGTATTAAATCGTCGTAAATTAGGGTTCCCTGTTCCCATTCGCCACTGGTTAAAAGACGAAATGAACGAGTGGGTTAAAAAGATTATCCATGAATCTGAAACGGACCATTTAATTAATAAACAATATGTTTTACAATTACTGGATGACCATTCAGCTGGTAAACATGACTACAGCCGGAAAATTTGGACCGTTGTCATCTTTATGATTTGGTATTCTATCTATATTGAAGAAAAATATAATTTTACAAAATAAGAAGAGCGTGTGGAAATTCATTCCTGTTTAATGCAGAAATAATTTCCATACCCTCTTTTTTTTTATTTTTTTTAACCAAATTTCTGTTTTCTAAAATAATCAAAATGACTATTTTATTTTGAGATTCTGGGTATATATAAGTTATGGAAGAAAGGAGGTTATAGATGATAGGTTGTAGTAGTTTTACACTTGAAACAGAGGATAAAAATCATTTTTTATCAAGAACGATGGATTTTTCATTATATACGGATAGTGGGGTAGTCATTATTCCAAGAAATTATGATATGGAAATTCGTAATGATAAAGTCCAAAAAACGAAATTAGCATTTTTAGGTATGGCGGCATATGAACTTAAAACACCCATTTTTTATGATGGTTTAAACGAAAGTGGTGTCGCAGGAGCAACTTTATACTATCCAGGATTTGCCACTTATACAAATAATCCGTCAAAAGAGGCTATAAATCCGCTTCATGTGGTCAGTTATGTATTAGCAAATGCAAACTCAGTAGATGAAGTGATTGAGCTAATTAACGGTATGGATATTTTAAACGAAGCTAATCCCATTTTAAATGTTGTCCCACCGTTACATTATATTTTTTCCGATAAAACGGGAAGAAAGATTATTGTAGAACCAGATTCGGATGGGATAAAAATTTATGAAGATAATGTCGGCGTTTTAACGAATAGTCCAAGTTACGCTTGGCATGAGCAAAATTTACGAAATTATATTAGTGTAAATCCAAGACAAAATACACCCATTCAAACAGCTGAAAAAACTTTTAGTGCATTTGGGCAAGGAAGTGGCACATTCGGGCTTCCAGGCGATTACACACCACCTGCACGTTTTGTACGCACAGCTTATATGAAATTTTATGCAGAACAACCAAAAGATGAACTAGACGGCGTCACACAAATTTTCCATATGCTAGCGCCAGTCGAAGTTCCGCGGGGAGCCGTTGTACATCAAAATGGACATTTTGATTACTCGATGTATATGGCCTCGATGTGTATGACCAGCATGAATTACTATTTTACAGAATACAACAATCGGCGGATTAAAAAAATTTCTTTAGAACATGCTGACAAAGAAAAAACAACAATAACAGTATATCCGCTTACAATGAAGCAAGATATCGATGTACTAAATTAGGAGGATGGACGATGAAAAGAATTTCATTAGAAAAAGAAGCATTACAATTTAGCGAGGACAATTCAAAACCACCATTTTTATTTGAGATGGCACCTGAAAAAGGACGTCAAATTGTCGAAGAACTTCAATCAAGCGAGGTTTTTAAATATCCTGTACAAAAAGAAATCGAAACATGGGATACTGGCGAATGGGGCAAAATTAACGTCCATATTATTAAACCTGAAAAAATTAACGCGACTTTACCCGTTATTTTATATATTCACGGCGCTGGTTGGGTATTTGGAAGTGAACACACGCATGATAAACTAATTCGTGAGCTTGCTGTTCGTACGAATTCTGTTGTTATTGCACCTGAATATTCTTTATCCCCAGAAGCAAAATATCCAACTGCCATTGAACAAAATTATGAGGTTTTAAAACAGCTAGAAAGTGTTTCTAAAAAACACCAATTTGATCCAACTAACATTTCGGTTGCTGGTGATAGCGTTGGTGGGAACATGGCAACGGTAATGACGATTATGGCGAAGAAACGTCAAGGACCAAAAATTCAAAAACAATTATTGTTCTATCCTGTAACGAATGCTAGTTTTGATACAGGTTCATATAATGAGTTTGCGGAAGGCTATTACTTATATAAAGAAGGGATGAAGTGGTTCTGGGATCAATATACGACCGATCCGAATGAACGTAAAGAAATTACCGCATCCCCTTTACTTGCAACAAAAGAGGATTTAACGGGGCTTCCTAAAGCATTAATTTTAAACGGGGAAGCAGATGTTCTTCGCGATGAAGGGGAGGAATATGCGAGACATCTTCGTGCAGCTGGCGTTGATGTAACAGCTATTCGTTTCCAAGGCATGATTCATGATTTCGTGATGTTAAATGTACTCGATCAAACTAAAGCTTGCCGTGCTGCAATGGATATTGCTATTGCATGGATGAATAAATAAAAAAAGATAGAGAGCAGGAAACACCTGCTCTCTATCTTTTTTCAATGGCCACAACAAACGGCGGATTATTTTGTTGGTTGATAAAACCATACCGAAGAACGTGGAAATCTTTTTGTGGCAAAGATTCTGCGTATTTTAAAACGGCACTCTTTTCGGCTTTTCCGGCATCATGACCATGGTAGATGACCAAAATGACGATACCTTGTGGCACGAGTTTTTCCAAAACCTGCGTAATACTTTCAATTGTAGAATCGCTTCTAGTGGTTATTGATTTATCCCCACCAGGCAGGTAACCAAGATTATAGATGGCCGCTTTAATGGGTTCTAGAACGTAACGATTGATTTCTGCATGACTTTTTTTAAATAGTTTCACTTGATTCAAGCTATTATTTTCTATAAGTCGCGCGGATGTATGTTCGATTGCTTCCTCTTGAATATCAAACGCGTAAACTGTACCGTTTGGGCCAACTAAATTGGAAAGGAAGAGTGTGTCATGACCGTTTCCGCAAGTGGCGTCTAGCACCACATCTCCTGCGAAAACAATCTTTTTTAGTAAGCGATGACTAAAGGGAAGAATACCATCTAAATTCATGCTTTTACCCCCGAAAAATATTTGCCTTGGTAGCTATCACGCCAAACGAGTTCGCGGTCAATCGCGTTTAACACCTCGAACTTATTTAAGCTCCACATTGGGCCGATTAAATCGCTCGCCCCGCCGTCTCCTGTAATCCGGTGAATCACCATTTCTTTTGGTAAAAGCTCAAGTTGGTCACAAACGAGATTAATATAGTCTTCTTGCGTCATAAACTCTAGGTCGCCACGCTTATAGTCCTCTACCATTGGAGTCCCTTTTAAAAGGTGGAGGAGGTGGATTTTAATTCCTTCAACACCACTCTCTGCGACTTTTCGTGCGGTTTCAAGCATCATATCAGGGGTCTCTTTAGGAAGGCCATTAATGATGTGCGTGCAAACCCGAATCCCTCTTGCATGTAATTTTTCTACCCCTTCTAGATACATATCATAATCGTGTGCCCGATTAATCAATTTTCCGGTTTCATCATGCGCGGACTGAAGACCAAGTTCTACCCACAAATAAGTACGCTCATTTAGCTCAGCTAAATAATCTACGACATCATCAGGTAAACAATCAGGTCGCGTAGCAATTGAAAGCCCAACGACACCCTCTTCATTCATCACCGTTTCATATTTTTCGCGTAAAACAGAGACGGGGGCGTGGGTGTTTGTAAAAGCTTGGAAAAATGCGATATATTTACCGTCTTTCCATTTATGGTGCATTTTATTTCGTATATCATCAAATTGGGTTTTTAAATCAAATTGGCGATCGCCAGCGAAATCGCCTGAACCAGCTGCACTACAAAATGTACAACCACCACGGGCCACAGTGCCATCACGGTTAGGGCAGTCAAATCCGCCATCTAATGCTACTTTAAAAATTTTCATACCAAATTGTTTACGAAGACAATAATTCCATGTGTGATAACGCTTATTATCTAGGCTATAAGGAAAGGGATTTACTTCTGTCACAATACTTCTACTCCTTTATGTTCAATGTGTTTAGTTTACCACAAAATAAACGCTTTAGGTTGACGAGGAAAACAAAGTTTGTTATATTTATTTTACTTTCTCTTAGTAAAGTGCTAATACATTAAAATGAAAAGGAAGTTTATACGATGTCACAGAAAAAGAAAATGGGCTTTTTTATTTTAACAGCCCTTGTTATCGGAAATATGATTGGTTCGGGAATTTTTATGCTCCCGCGTCAAATGGCGGAGGTGGCTAGTCCACTTGCTATTTTACTAGCATGGTCCATAACGGGACTTGGCGTTCTTATGATTGCGCTTGTTTTTGGAAATTTGGCAGTCAGAAGACCAGATTTAACTAGTGGGGCACAAAGTCATGCTTATGCTTTATTTAAAAATCAAAATGCGAAACAGATGGCCGGTTTTATCGCTGTTTGGAGTTACTGGGTAGCGAACTGGGCAGGGAACGTGTCGATTATCACATCATTTGCCGGTTATTTATCTGTTTTTTTTCCAATATTAAACAGTACTGATACTTTGGTGCAAATCGGAGGCTATAAGCTAGCAGAAGGGCAGCTTATCACTTTTTTTGTATGTTCGCTCTTGCTTTGGGGCGTTGCCTTCATCATTTCACGCGGCGTAAGTGCAGCAGGAAAAATCAATTTAATTGCCACTATCGCGAAAGTCGTCGGCTTCTTTTTATTCATCATTATCGCCGTATTTGCCTTTCAATCTGCTAAAATGGGCGCGTTTTACCACCCTGTTTATGACGCGGACGGACTGAAAAATGGCTTATTGTCGCAGGTAAATAAAGCGGCTATTGTAACACTTTGGGCGTTTATTGGAATCGAATCGGCGATGATGTTTGCCGGCCGTGCTAAGTCTGGCCGTACTATTCAGGCGGCTACGATTTCGGGGCTTGCCATTTCCGTTTTATTATACATTTCTATATCCGTTTTAACACTAGGACTTATTCCAAAAGAACAGTTACTTGGAAGCGCAAGCCCACTTGCTGACGCGCTCAATTCCGTAATTGGAAGTGGCGGTTCAGCCATCATGGCCGTTCTAGCACTTATTTGCCTATTCGGCTCAACAATTGGTTGGATTATGCTAAGTTCCGAAGCCCCTCATCAGGCTGCAAAAAATGGACTTTTCCTTCCTTATTTAAAAAAAGTGAATCAAAATGGTACGCCAGTTCGAGCGCTCGTTCTAACTTGTGTAGCGTCACAGTTATTCATTTTATCTACGCTATCAGGTAGCATTGCTGTCGCCTACGATTTTGTCGTAAAAGTTTCAACACTTGCCTTTCTGGTGCAGTATTTTATTTCACCTATTTTCCAAATGAAACTAGCATTAACGGGACTCGGCTACGAACATTCTTCGCGTGCAAAACGTATTATGGATGGGATTATTGCACTACTCGCGCTTATTTATAGTGCATGGATTATTAAAAGCGGCACAGAAAATTTAATCGTGTTCGGCCTAAGTTTAGGGCTGTTTTTACTTGGTTTTATCCTTTATCCATTAATGAAACGAGGGTTAAACAAATAGTTGGGGAAGGGCATTAAAATATATTTGTAAATTGATTAAATCTCTTTTTTATAGTAGGATGAAAATGTAGGACTAAATACTTAAATCGTGAAAACGGACTTCGTTTCTGTAGAATGAATGTCCCAACATTTGAACATCTTCTGGAGGAACATAAAATGCTAAAAAAAATGTTTTTTTTCACACTTCTATGTATTGTATTAATCATTTCTGCTTGTTCTAAAAAACAGAATAATGTAGGAAGCTATCAAAATGAGGTGAATAGTCAAACTAATCTCATTTATGATGGTGCTAAGTTAGTTAAATTTGATATGTCCGCAAAATCAGCTATAGAACCTTGGGATACACGTAGTAATCAATTTCAATATACATTTGCAGATTCGGATGAATACATAACATCAGGGAATTCAGGAACAAATGATTTTGAAATTCTAGAAAAGTCGGATAATGATTATAAGAGTGTCTATCATTTAAAAGATGATGAAGAGGCTCTTTTTCCTTTGGCCAAAATAGGCGATGAGTATCTAATAATGGTTGTTACATATTCCAATCATACAAGTGAACTTGTTGATTTATTGGAGATAGATAGGTATGGAAAAATTAAAAAAATGAATTTAAAATTAAGCAATAAAGCGAAAAATGTTTTTTCAGGCATTTCATCATCAAGTGGGGATGTTTATGTACTTGTGAATGAGAATGATATGGCAAACCTTTATAAAACTAACCAAATGCTATCTGAATTTGATTTAATTGCAACGGATGTAGGTGAGAGTGATCTTAGCTTTTATAAAGACGAGATTGTTTATATTAAAAAGGATGACTTGTATAGTGGTGCAAAACGAATAAAAAAATTAGATGAAGGAACTGTATCAGCAAAAGTTATTGCAGATAAATATATTTTGCAAGTTATGGCCAACGGGTCATTTACAGTAGAGGACATAGTAACAAATCGTACTTTGCTTCAGCATAACGATTTCTTAGGCTATCAAGAAGATAATAAAAAAATAAATTTTTTTTACAATCGACAATATTTATGAACTAGGTGGAGGAACACGAAAATGATAAAATTAATAGATGTTAAAAAAAAGTTTCGTGCTGCCGGATTAGAAAATGTATCATTTGAGTTGCCACATCATGGCTTGTGTATTTTATATGGCAAAAGTGGCAGTGGAAAAACAACAATATTGAATTTGTTAGCTTCATTAGATAAACCAGATGATGGTGAAGTGATAATGGATGATTACACTGTTACTTATATGATGCAAACTGACATGCTTTTTCATAATTTAACCGTAAAAGAAAATTTACTGATTAAGTTAAATGCAACAACAGTGCCTGAGGGGCACTTTGAATGTGAAATGTTAAACTTATGCGTGTTATTAGGTATTGAAAGCCTTTTAGATGAGCGGATTTCGGTGATATCAGGCGGAGAAAAACAACGAGTGGCATTTGCACGAACGCTGCTTGGGGACTTCCAGTTGCTACTTTTAGACGAACCAACTTCCGAGCTTGATGCGCATAACAAGATGGTCATTATGAAATATCTTAAATCATTATCTCAAGAAAAATTAGTTATTATTGCTAGCCATGATAATGAAATTAAATGCTTCGCAGATCAAGTAATCATCATGAAGGATGGGCAGGTAAATGAATAGAAAATTAGTTGTGCGTTTGTTTAGAAAGAAAACTTATCAATCCCTACAATTATCACGAATTATTTTCATCTTTTCTATTTTGATTGTGAATTGTATATTATTATATTTAGTCAATCAATACTTTCAGATTAATCAAGATTATTTGAATAACAACAATGTGAAAGTGATTGAAATTTTGAGTAAGACGCAAGAAAACATGAATAGAGAAGTCGAAAGTGATGATATAGAAAGAATAAATGAAAATTTAAAAGAGGAGGATTTGAAAGAAAAAGGGATGGCCTACCCGGTTTATAGTCTGAAAATAGGAATAGAAGTTCCTTATGATAAGCAGACTGTTTTTGTAACAGGCATAGATAAAAGAATAGATTTTTTAATTGGTGATCACATAGATTTGAAAAATGGAACCATGGCTGTTGAAAAATTGGAAAGTTCAACACTCCCTCTAAAAGTACCAGTGATTGAAGAAAAAAATGGTGGCGTAAGTTCTGATGAGTCTCGAACCATAAATTACAAAGTCCTTCAAGGCGTAAAGCCTGACAATGCGCTGTTCATTAATTCCACGCCCTTCCATCGTTCATATGTCAACTTGAATGAATTTGATAAATTATTAAACGTGATATACGCAAAAAGCGAGAATGATTTAGCTTATGATAAAGAACAAAATTTGGAGAAAATTATTGTTTATGTAAATGAGGCGACGGATGTTGATCAAATGGGAGCTGTTTTGAAAAAGTGGGGGTATGACACTAGTTACGCATTTAGTCATTTTGCTAACTTTACAGCTAATTTAAGAACAGGAGAGATATTAGTAGTTGGTTTAGGAAGTATCATTTTGCTAGCTTCTATTATTAGTATCATTTTTCTAACCTTTCATTTTTTAAATGCGAATAAAAAAGAAATAGCCATCTTGAAGTTAAACAACTATCAAAATAACGACATTTCATATATTTATATAAACATTATTGGTCGTAATTATGGATTAGGTTTACTAATAAGTTCTATCATTTTTATAACATTAGCCCTATTGCCGCTTTTTGAAGTTCCTTACTATATTGTACCAAGCATTATCGTAGCGGATATATTGTTATATGGATTGATTTTGATGATTGTCTATTTTTTGAAGATTAACAAATTGGTTAAAACAAACTTGCTTACACTTATGAAGAAGGATAGAGAATTTGATTAAAAGGGGAGTCTTGCCAAAAATATAAAAATCAGCTACAATGAAGCTAACTTCAAATTGAGATGTGATAAAAGGAGTAGTACTCTATTTTCTTTTGATTAGAGAGTCAGCGGTTGGTGCAAGCTGAACAAAAGAACGGACGAACTTGCCTTTACAAATAATCGCACGTTCTCCGCGTTAAGGATGTTAAAGTTGAGTGAATGTCACTAATTTGGGTGGTACCGCGGAAGCAGCGTCTTTCGTCCCATAGCAGTTTATGCTATCGGGGCGGAAGGCTTTTTATTTTGTGCATCTTAAAAAACAGGTAAAGAGAGGGAGAAAATATGAGTTTTAATCATAAAGTAGTTGAACCAAAATGGCAAAAGTATTGGGATGAGAAAAAAACATTCCGTACAACGGAAGATGCTGAAAAAGAAAATTTTTATGCACTCGATATGTTTCCATATCCGTCAGGCGCAGGACTTCATGTTGGTCATCCAGAGGGATATACTGCGACCGATATTTTATCCCGTATGAAACGGGCACAGGGGTATAACGTGCTTCATCCGATGGGGTGGGATGCTTTTGGGTTACCGGCAGAGCAGTATGCGATTGACACAGGGAATGACCCTGCTCTATTTACGGCACATAATATTGAAAATTTCACACGTCAAATTAAATCACTTGGTTTTTCTTATGATTGGGATCGTGAAATTAATACAACGGATCCAGATTATTATAAGTGGACACAATGGATTTTTGAAAAATTATATGAAAAAGGGCTTGCTTATGAAGCGGAAGTGGCTGTTAACTGGTGTCCGGCGCTTGGAACTGTTCTCGCTAATGAAGAAGTGATTGACGGGAAAAGCGAGCGCGGGGGCTATCCTGTTTTTCGGAAACCAATGCGTCAATGGATGCTTAAAATTACCGCCTATGCAGATCGTTTGTTAGATGATTTGGAATTAGTAGATTGGCCTGAAAATATTAAAGATATGCAACGAAATTGGATTGGGAAATCAGTTGGGGCCGAAGTTAAATTTGATATTTTAGATACAGATTTCTCTTTTGGAGTGTTTACTACCCGCCCTGATACGCTATTTGGTTCGACTTATGCGGTTTTAGCACCTGAACACGATTTAGTTGATCAAATTACGACAGCTGAACAAAAGGATGCTGTTCTTGCGTATCAGAAAAAAGTGGAATTAAAAAGTGAACTAGAACGTACGGATTTAGCCAAAGAAAAAACGGGTGTGTTCACAGGGGCTTACGCCATTAATCCTGTTAATGGTCTTAAAATGCCGATTTGGATTGCGGATTACGTTTTAATTCAATATGGTACGGGTGCTGTTATGGCTGTACCGGGGCATGATGAGCGTGATCATGAATTTGCGAAAAGATTTGATTTACCGATTGTGGAAGTTGTAAAAGGTGGTCAAGTTTCCGAGGCTGCATACAGCGGTGACGGGGAGCATGTTAATTCTGACTTTTTGAATGGTTTAAATCAAGCGGATGCGATTACTAAAATGTGCGACTGGCTTGAAAATGAGGGAGCAGGTAGCCGTAAAACGACCTATCGTTTGCGTGATTGGCTTTTTAGTCGTCAACGTTATTGGGGCGAACCGATTCCGGTTATTCACTGGGAGGACGGGGAAACAACACTTGTCCCTGAAAATGAGTTGCCGCTTTTACTTCCAAAAGCTACTGAAATCAAGCCATCTGGAACAGGCGAATCTCCACTTGCTAATTTGACAGATTGGGTTAATGTGGTCGATGAATCCGGTCGGAAAGGACGCCGAGAAACGAATACGATGCCGCAGTGGGCGGGCTCTAGCTGGTATTTCTTACGTTATATTGATCCTAAAAATGCGGATAAAATTGCCGATCCTGAAAAATTAAAAGCTTGGTTACCTGTGGATGTGTATATTGGTGGTGCGGAACATGCCGTTCTTCACTTGCTTTATGCACGTTTCTGGCATAAATTCTTATATGATATTGGGGTTGTTCCAACAAAAGAGCCTTTCCAAAAGCTGTTTAACCAAGGAATGATTTTAGGCGGGAATAATGAAAAAATGTCGAAATCTCGCGGAAATGTGGTTAATCCTGATGAAGTAGTCGAGAAATACGGTGCGGACACACTTCGTCTTTATGAAATGTTTATGGGGCCTCTAGAAGCTTCTATTGCTTGGAGTGAAAACGGACTTGAGGGTGCGCGTAAGTTCCTTGATCGGGTGTATCGACTTTTTGTTGCAGAAGATGGCGATTTGCAAAGTAAAATAACAACAGAAAATGATGGGAAACTTGAAAAAGCGTACCATCAAATGGTCAAAAATATAACAAACGATTACGAAAATCTACGTTTTAATACTGGAATTTCGGCATTAATGATTTTTGTAAATGAAGCCTATAAAGCTGATGCAGTACCAAAAGAATATGCGGAAGGTTTTGTTAAGCTACTTGCGCCAATTGCACCACATCTTGGGGAAGAATTATGGTCTATTCTCGGACATACGGAATCGATTGCCTACGAATCATGGCCTACATTTGATGAAACTAAATTAGTAGAAGATGAAGTAGAAATTGTTATCCAAGTGAATGGGAAAGTGAAGGCAAAGGCCATTGTTGCAAAAACTATGCCAAAAGAAGAATTAGAGGAGTTCGCTAAGCAAAATGAGCGTATCCAAGCAGAATTAGTAGGAAAAACAATTCGTAAAGTGATTGCGGTTCCTGGAAAACTTGTTAATATTGTAGCGAATTAAAAAGAGGGGCTACCCCCTCTTTTTTTAATTGTATAATCCGGCCTCACGAATTTGTGTTTGTTCTTTTATCTATTTAGTTTGTTTATGAGTTGATTGCCTCTTTTAGTTAAATAATAAGTACTTGCTTCATTTGTTGAAAATGATTCCAAAACGAATTTATAATGAACAAATGTGGTTAAAATACTTTTTATTGCCTCATAGGGATAGAGGTTTAATACACGAGGTATCTTTGAATTAGAAATAGTGATTTTACTTCCTTTGTCTAAATACATCAACAGTTGATATGCGCATTGCTTGTTTGTTTCATTCATCTACAATAACCTTCTTTCGATAAGCGTTTTGACTGTAAGGCCGGTTCAAGTGCTTTACTATGAAAGGTTATTAAATTGACTATAGCATGATAAAATTGTCGAAAAAAACCGAGTAAGCTCTTTTTTAAAAAGGAAAGAGCGTTTTTTATAGGAAAGCTATAAACTTTTTGTTTACATTTTCTAAGACGCGTAGGATGGGTGAAGGGGCAGAAAACATTGCAACTTTGCCTTATAACTAGAATTGTTAGTAAAGTGGATGACGAGTGCAAGAGAAAAGGAAGATATATTGACTATCTCCCTTGATTTATGGTATATTTACTAATAGTGTTAAATCACACACGTATCGGGACAAATGAGAGGGTGCTTGATTTTTCAAGTCTGTCAGTTGGTTGATCGATTACGGAGGGCGACTTGTCGCAAAAATAAAACCATAGGAGGGAATAACATGCCTGTTATTTCAATGAAACAATTGCTAGAAGCTGGTGTACATTTCGGACACCAAACACGCCGTTGGAACCCAAAAATGAAGAAATATATCTTCACGGAGCGTAACGGAATTTACATTATCGATTTACAAAAAACGGTTAAAAAAGTAGACGAAGCTTTCAACTTCATGCGTGAAGTAGCTGCTGACGGAGGTACAATCCTTTTTGTTGGGACTAAAAAACAAGCGCAAGATTCTGTTAAAGAAGAAGCGGAACGTTCTGGTCAATACTTTGTTAACCATCGTTGGTTAGGTGGAACACTTACGAACTTTGAAACTATTCAAAAACGTATCAAACACCTTAAGAAAATCGAAAAAATGGAAGAAGATGGCACTTTCGAAGTTTTACCTAAGAAAGAAGTTGTCCTTCTTAAAAAAGAAAAAGAAAAATTAGAGCGCTTCTTAGGCGGTATTAAAGATATGAAAGGTCTTCCTGATGCAATGTTCATCGTTGACCCTCGTAAAGAGCGTATCGCAGTAGCTGAAGCTCGTAAATTAAATATTCCTATCATTGGTATTGTAGATACAAACTGTGATCCTGATGAAATTGATTATGTAATCCCTGCAAACGATGATGCTATTCGTGCGGTTAAACTATTAACAGCTAGAATGGCTGATGCAATCATCGAAGTTAACCAAGGCGAAGAAAACGTTGAAGCTCCTGCAGAAGAAGTACAATCTACTGAGGAAGTAGCAGCGGAAGAATCCACTGAAGCTTAATTTTTGATGAAGCAACCTGAGGTGATAAGAGATTTTACTTATCACCTTTTTTAAAAGCTAATTATTGGAGGGAAATAAAATGGCAAACATTACAGCACAAATGGTAAAAGAATTACGTGAAAAAACTGGCGCAGGTATGATGGATTGTAAAAAAGCGTTAGTAGAAACTGATGGCGATATGGATAAAGCAATCGACTATCTTCGTGAAAAAGGTATTGCAAAAGCTGCGAAGAAAGGTGATCGTATTGCTTCTGAAGGTATGACACATGTTGTAAGTAACGGCAAACACGCTGTTGTTTTAGAAGTTAATGCTGAAACTGACTTTGTTGCTAAAAACGACAACTTTATCCAATTAGTAGATAAGTTAGCGAATCATTTATTAGCTGTTAAACCTGATAATTTAGATGAAGCTTTAAAAACTGAAATTGAAAGCGGCGTAACGGTTCAAGATTATATTACTGAACAAATTACAAAAATCGGTGAGAAAATTTCTCTTCGCCGTTTTGAAATTAAAGAAAAAGCGGATGACCATGCATTTGGTGAATACATCCACATGGGCGGACGTATCGGCGTTTTAACTTTACTTGAAGGTACAGATAAAGAAGAAGTAGCAAAAGATGTTGCGATGCACATTGCGGCTATTAATCCGAAGTATATTTCTCGTGATGATGTTGATGCAGCTGAAATCGCGCACGAAAAAGAAATTTTAACACAACAAGCTTTAAACGAAGGAAAACCTGAAAAAATCGTTGAAAAAATGGTAGAAGGCCGCTTAACTAAATGGTTGAGTGAAATTTCCTTATTAGATCAACCTTTTGTTAAAAACCCTGACATTACAGTTGGCGAATACGTGAAACAAAACGGTGCAACAGTAGCATCATTCGTACGCTTTGAAGTCGGCGAAGGCTTAGAGAAAAAAGAAGATAACTTTGTAGAAGAAGTTATGAATCAAGTGAAAAAAGATTAATTATAAATGATTTGAAAAAACCCGTTATTCATAGAGAGTAGCGGGTTTTTATATAGATTTTATAAGGCTTTTTCATTTTAAAATTCTATATGGCATTCTATTTTTTAGAAAATTACGCTTACATTTGTTATTTAGGACTAAAAAGGGACATTTCAGGATGTTTTTCGTTTACATATTTATTTTTATACTATAGTTATTTTGTCTGTTAAAAAAGAGAGCAGTGAAGATGCGCTAAGTCAAAATCAGGTCAGTCTGTGGCGAAATTGTGGGACAAAAACAAAAATGGATGAATAGGTTTTTATTTTGAAAGGGGCTATGATAATGCAGGAAGAAATATACTACGAAGCAGAGGTGAGAGAATAGATGTATAAAAAGTGGTTGAATTTTACTAAGTATCATCCCTATTGGACTGTTATTATCTCGGTTATTATCGGTAGCTTTATAGGAATTAGCATAGAATTTATAATAAATGGAGATTTTATTGGATCAGGTCTGTATACGACTATAATATTAACTATGCTTCTCCTTCTTAGTACTAGGTGGCAGGTAAGGAAAAAGGGGAAATAACAAAAGAAAGAAAATGGTTTAGTGTATAAAATAAAGAAATCAACGGCCATTATGACAATAATCATGCTAACCTATGCTATCTGTAATATTTCTATAGGTTTTAACAATCACATTCTTGTCGTGGTTTTATTTTCATTTTTATGATAGCATTAAGAAAATAGAACTTAAGGGAGATTGCTTATGGAAAAAATGCAGAAATTTATCAACATCTTGTTTCTAAGTTGTTTATTGATGCCAATAACACTTTTCATTTTTCCACCTACATTTGCCATTACAGACGGTGCTAATGGCGCTAGCTATTTATATGAATTTGGGGGGGCTCGTGGACTGGCTAACAGTGAGTAGCGATGTCGGGAATAAAAGTGGTTTTATTGAAGTTTTCTTTAATGGGAATACGGGTGTTACCATTCACTGGTTCTCCGTACTTTACAACTTCTTTATGATTTTTGTATTAGTGTACATGGTTGTTTTTATTCTGTCAGTGTGCTTAAATCGTTCTAGAAAGTATTATAACTAATCTTTTTATGTATATGTCCAACAAATAAAAGTGAATAGAAATTGAAATATTCGAGTATGAATATCATGGAGTCGTTTTAGTATAATTTAGTTGCGAAATTTAGATGAATACATATAATCCATAATATTTTTTTGCCACTTAATTATACTGAATATTAAAATTATTGAAATCGTGAATTCTGAAGTATATTCGATTTTCTTGAAAATTATGCTTACATAGGTTATTTAGGACTAAAACCGGACATTTCAGGGAGTTTTTCGTTTTTAGGATTTTATTTGTGATAAAATTAACTTGTATCACAAATAAATGGGAGGAGATAAATTATGCGTAACAAAATGATTGGCCTTTTTTTCGGGACTATCCTCGTGTTGATTTTATTGCTATATATAGCATATGTGTATTTAAATCAACAATTTATATGGGTTGCAGGAATATTATTTGTAGGTGGTACAATATTTAATTGGTTTTATATCGTAGATGTTTGACAACAAAGAAGTAGGAGGAGGTTTAGTATGAAAAAATATATTAGCTTTTTGATAATTACAACACTTGTATTTTTGACATTAACACCGTTTTCCGCTAAAGCCGAGGAAGATGAAATCTATGATGGAGAAAGTTTGAAATTAATTCAAAGGGATAATAGAATTATATTGGAAGACAAAAGTACTGGAGAGATTGTTACTTTAGAAATGGATGATGAGTCGAATGGTTCACTTACATTAGAGAATGGGGAAATTGAAGATATACATATAGATAATGAGGGGAATGTGTACGCTGATGGGGAATTGGAAATAGAGGCAGATGTTGAGCAGGATGATAATGCCACACCTACATTGCTCCGTGCTAGTAAATGGATATATGTTCAAACCTATAAATATAATACTACAACTCAAGGGAACCTTAGAAGTATTGCTTTAGGCATCTGTTCATTTATGCCAATTGTAGGACCTATTTATGGCATTGTAGGCATAATTGATGCTGCTAGATCAATGGGGGCAAAAACACTTTATGTGAGAGTTAAGCAATATAGAACTAGTGGATATCAATTTTATAAATATGATTCGTACTACTATACGGATTCTAAACTAACTAAGCTTATCAAGAAGACCTCAAAAACTAAGCAGATGTGGTAGTTTCATATATATTAAATAACTTACAACAAATGTAAAACGAATAAATTTAGAAATAGAATTAAATAAAATGCAATTCTAAAAAAGCAAAAATCTAGTCAAATTCATTTTTTGAAATGATATCACTAGATTTTTGCTTATTTTTATTTAATCCCATCCTATTTGATTAGAAATTTTAACAAAACAAATAGGCTTTTTTCAAAAATATTTACCTTGGTAATGTTTCTTTTTGATAATTAAGTTGCCAGTGAACCCCGTATTTATCTGTTAAGTTCGCGTAAGTGGCACCCCAAAAAGTTTCTTGAAGCTCCATGTGGACGCTTTTGGCTTCGCTGAGTAATTTGTCGTAGGAACGTTTTAAAGAAGCCTCATCCTGAAACATAAAGGCAATGGTAACTGTGTCGCCAGAAGCTGTGGCCATGCCTTCAGGAGCATCAGAAAAGAGTAGGAAATCAACTCCGTCTTTTGCTAGCCATCCGTGAATTAAACGTTTAGCCGCTAAATCGTTTCCAGAAAAATCTTCCATATCACCGTAACGCTGAACGCCGCTGTTATCCGCTTCAAATACATCTTTATAGTACTCTAAGACGTCATTTGCCGTGCCATCAAAAATTAAATAAGGTACAGTCCAAACCATCATCATTCCTCCTTTTAATTGCTTATCGTATTATAGCATGTTTTTGGAAAATTAGGAGAATAAAACGCTTTTTCTTTGTTTAAAAAGGGGATGCAAACATTTTTTTGATTTTTATATAAAAATGCTTTTGTAATGACAGGTTTTCTAGTAAAATAGATACTGGTGGATAAAGAATGTTGATTATCACGAAAAAGAATGAATAGCGGAGGTTTTTATGGATACCCCAGAATATAAACGTGTAGTATTAAAGTTAAGTGGTGAAGCATTAGCGGGAACAGATGGATTTGGCATTAAACCAAATGTTGTGAACGCAATCTCAAAACAAGTGAAAGAAGTAGTAGAGTTAGGCGTTGAAGTAGCCATTGTTGTTGGTGGCGGAAATATTTGGCGCGGTAAGCTAGGAAGCGAGATGGGCATGGACCGCGCGGCAGCGGATTATATGGGTATGCTTGCGACTGTCATGAACTCTCTTTCTTTACAAGATTCTTTGGAAAATGTAGGTGTGGCAACGCGCGTTCAAACTTCAATTGATATGCGTCAAATCGCTGAACCATACATACGACGTAAAGCCATTCGTCATCTCGAAAAAGGACGAGTAGTCATCTTTGCAGGTGGTACAGGGAATCCTTATTTCTCAACTGACACAACAGCAGCCTTACGTGCAGCTGAAATTGAAGCGGATGTCATTTTAATGGCGAAAAATAATGTGGATGGCGTTTATAGTGCCGATCCTAAAATCGATGAAACCGCTAAAAAATATGATGAACTTTCTTATTTGGATGTAATTAAAGAAGGACTCCAAGTTATGGATTCGACAGCTTCATCATTAAGCATGGATAATGATATTCCGCTTATCGTATTCTCGTTTGCGGAAGATGAAAATAATATTAAACGAGTCATCCTCGGTGAAAAAATCGGGACAACTGTTAGGGGGAAAAACTAAATGAGTAAAGAAGTCTTGCAAAATTCAAAAGAAAAAATGGACAAAGCAGAACAAGCTTTAGTGCGTACTTTAGGTCAAATCCGCGCTGGTCGCGCGAATGCTTCTATTTTAGATCGTGTTCAAGTGGAATACTACGGGGCGCCGACGCCACTTAACCAAATGGCAAGCATCTCCATTCCAGAAGCACGTATGCTTTTAATTACACCTTTTGATAAAAATGTGATTGGTGATATCGAAAAAGCAATTTTAAAATCTGATTTAGGCTTAACGCCAAATAATGATGGTTCCGTGTTGCGTTTAACGATTCCACAATTAACAGAAGAACGCCGTCGTGAATTAGCAAAAGAAGTGAAAAAAGAAGCTGAAGAAGCTAAAATAGCAGTGCGTAACGTTCGTCGTGATGCGAATGATGAACTTAAGAAAATTGAAAAAGCTGGCGATATTACAGAAGATGATTTGCATAGCTATACAGAAGATGTACAAAAATTAACAGATACAAGTATTAAAAATATTGATGAAATTGCGAAAAACAAAGAAGCTGAAATTCTAGAAGTGTAAGCTAGTCAGTTTAAAGCATTCCTTTTCTTCTAACCTGAGAAGGGAGGAATGCTTTTTCTTATTCTGTATGATGAATAGTCTTCTCATGAAAATCTCATGTTCCACATCAAAATTTTAGTACATTAATAGCGGGATTTTTGATATTATAAGTATAGATATGCGCATAAAAATGGCATCTCTATTGGAGGATTAAGAATGTTTAAGAAGCTATTTGGACAAAATGAAAATTATATAGATAGCGAACTTTCGGCAGAAGTGCCACTTCCTAAGCATGTTGCCATTATTATGGACGGTAATGGAAGGTGGGCGAAACGGCGTTTTTTGCCGCGGATTGCTGGGCATAAAGAAGGTATGAATGTCGTTAAAAAAATCACGAAGTATGCGAGCAGTCTAGGAATTGAAGTGCTCACATTATATGCTTTTTCTACAGAAAACTGGAAAAGACCAACAGATGAAGTTGATTTTTTAATGAAACTACCTGTCGAATTTTTTGAAACTTTTGTGCCTGAACTTGTGGAAGAAAATGTTCGTGTAAATATCATGGGCTACCGAGAAAATTTGCCGGCCCATACTCTTAAATCGGTTGAAGATGCTATTGAAGCAACGAAACACTGTACGGGTCTAGTATTGAACTTTGCACTAAATTATGGTGGGCGTGCAGAAATTTTATCCGCAACAAAAGCGGCTATCCTTGAATTAAAAGAAGAGGGACGAGACCCAGAAGACATTACAGAAGCGGATATTGATAATCATTTGATGAGTCAGGGGTTAGGGGATCCGGATTTATTAATTAGGACGAGCGGTGAGCTTCGGCTGAGTAATTTTATGCTCTGGCAATTAGCCTATAGTGAATTTTATTTTACTGAGGTGCACTGGCCAGACTTTAAAGAAGAAGATTTCCTTCAAGCGATGATTGATTATCAAAATCGGTCACGTAGGTACGGAGGTTTGTAGGGAGGACAAGTTACGTGAAGACAAGAATAATTACAGCAATTGTTGCACTCATTGTTTTTATTCCTTTTGTAGTCATAGGGGGAATTCCATTTGAATTAATGAGCTTACTTCTTGCGACAATTGCTGTATATGAGATTTTAGTGATGGTGAAACAATCCTGTTTTTTCGATTAGTGGGATAGTGACCATTCTACTTACTTGGCTTGTGACGATGCCAGATCGCTATTTAACTATTTTTCATGAAATTGGACTATCCAAAATGGAACTTATTTTATTAGAATCGCCATTTTATTAGCTTATACTGTTATTTTCAA
>NZ_ALWW01000023.1 GCF_000344175.1 Listeria fleischmannii subsp. fleischmannii LU2006-1
CATGTGAGCGGTGCTGCTAAACCGTAAATTATTTTCGTCTTGCTTTGGTTAGTTTTTGGCGGCATCTTGCCATGTTTTCCAAGTCCATGTGTCATCTGGATAACTGACGCCAGCTTCATCGAACATGGTTTTATTGTAAAAAAGAGCATTTGTATCAAAATCTTTTGGTACTCCGTATAGTTTTCCATCACTTGTGTAAGCTTTTAAATATTGTTCAGGGATTTTATCTTTATCGAATTTCACATCGTCCAGTGGCATTAAAACGCCATTGTTGATATAATCAGGCGCGCGTGGGATGTTTACCCAGAAGACATCCGGCGCATTTTTCCCTGTAATAGCGGTCTCTAGTTTTGTAAAGTATTGTGCAAATGGCGTGATTTCAAATTTCACTTTGATGCCTTTATTTTCTTTTTCAAAATCTTTAGCTAATTGTTGATAAACGGAGGCCTGTTCTTTGTCCCAGAGTGCATACGTTATGACTTTTTCATCTGAATTATTGGCATCCCCGCTTCCTCCACAAGCACCTAATACGATACTTAAAACGAATACAGGAATAACGAGTAACCATCCTCTTTTTCCCATAATGTAACCCCTTTCATTTTTTATTATCAAAATGCAATATATAATCCATCGCTTGGCTAGCATCTCTTGCAAGCTGCAATGGGTTCTCCCTATAAGGTGATAGTTCGCATGTAAGGGTTCCTTTGTAGCCAATTTCGTTTAGCGCTTGCATCAAACTAGACCAGTTCATATCGCCAGCAAGAAGGCCTGTAAAGCCGTTTATATTACCAACTGTCCGAGAAAAATCCTTAATATGTACTTTTTGGATGCGTTCACCTAAAATTCGGACCCATTGTTCAGGATATGCAAATTGCAGCACATTCCCTGCATCAAAATAGACTTTGATGTTAGGGTGATTTAACTCATCGATAAATTGTTTCATTTCTAGAGGGCTTAATAGGAATTTATTCCATACATTTTCAACCCCGATTACAATTCCTTTTTCTGCTGCATATGGGGCGAGTTCAAGTAGTGCTTCTTTTGACCGCGTGTAACAACTTGCATAATCTTCTGTTTCTGTCACGACACCCGGGACAATTAAAACGGTATCGCCACCTAAGATGTGACAGGCATCAATCATTTTTTGTGCAATAAACTTCCCTTTTTCGCGCTTTTCTTTGTTACTAGAATTGAGTGGATACGCCCAATGAAGCGCTGTTGCCACACTTGAAATAGGTAGTGCAAACTGCTTTGAAAGATTTTTTAATTCCAAAAGTTCTGTTTCAGTGGTCGTAAGCGTTAGGATTTCTGTGTCCACAAGGCCGAGCTCATCTGTTAGCTTCCCTTTCGCATCTGCTTCTGCCATATTTAATTCAATGGTCTCAAAACCAGCTGCCTTCGCTTCTTC
This sequence comes from Listeria fleischmannii subsp. fleischmannii LU2006-1, assembly GCF_000344175.1. Classification (GTDB taxonomy): domain Bacteria; phylum Bacillota; class Bacilli; order Lactobacillales; family Listeriaceae; genus Listeria; species Listeria fleischmannii. Next base: position 1,409 of record NZ_ALWW01000023.1, read on the forward strand.
AAAAATCTCGTGCCTAGCAAGCGTTGTTGGCAAACACCAACTATTGATTCCCTTCCTCATTTGATATCCTCCCATCAAATTAATTTTTCTGCACAACCGAGGCATACGCCATTGCGACAAGCTGTACGGTAAATTTCCCTGCCTCACCAGGTACTGGCGACGGTAAGTCTTCATCGATGGCTTTTTGAAAGGCCTTTAGCATGCGTAAATCCATATCTTCCTCATAATAGTCGAATTGAATGGGGGACGCCTCCGAGTAGCGCAAGCCTTTTTTCCCGAATCCATCGACATGCACATAGCCTTTTTCGGTTATAAGTGAAAGCGAAGCGTCACCCCAGACAGGATAAGCTTTCGGCCGGTTCCATGAAGTATCGAGGCTCATAAAAAGTCCGTCGCGAAAACGGATATGCAGAAGACCTGTGTCTTCTACAAAAGTATCTTCTGTCCAGTTTTCACTTGTGGCAAAAACACTCTCGATTTCTGGTTGAAATAAATCGTTCACAATATCTGCCATATGAATGGTATGATCAATAATTGCTCCGCCGCCTGATAAATCGGCTTCTGTAAACCAGCCACCCGGATTTTTCCCGTGGTTTGTAGCATCAATGGCAAAAACTTTCCCGACATTTCCCCTGTCAACTTGTTCTTTTAATTCTTGCATGACTTTTGTAAAGCGGACAGGATGCGCCACCATAAGTTTTACCTTTGCAGTTTCACAGGCAAGAATCATTTTATCCGCTTCTAAAATCGAAAGCGCCATCGGTTTTTCCACAATCACATGTTTGCCGTACATCGCAGCTGCCACCGTATAATCCGCATGAAACGCGTTTTCCGAACAAATTAAAACCGTATCAATCTCACTTTCAAGCAGACGATTCAAATCTTTAAACGCCTGCAAATCGTGCTTTTTACAAAATGCAGTGAGTCGGCTATTATTCCTATCAAACGCGCCAAAAAGTTCAACCCCAAGCGCACGAAGATGCTTCGCGTAACTTTCAATGTGCATATGCGCCGTACCAATAATGCCCACTTTCATCAAGAAAACCTCCCAAAATCGACTACTTCTTCTGATAAAATCATTTCAAAAAACTGTTTTCCTTGCGCGCTAGGCGTCAAATTTTCCTGTTCCTGCTTTAGTTTCAAAAAATTAGAATAAAAGGCCATTTCCGCTGTCGAGTCAAACTGGGCTAGACCATCTAGGCCGGCTAGTTCGATTTTTTTAATGGGCGTTTGATTGTGGTCATGAAAATCAAACATCAAATTAAAATGCGCTTTATTCGCTAGCCTCCCCGTCACTAAAAAAACCGCCTGATCTTCACTCACCGTGGAAAATAATACATTAACTCCCCCCGCTTGAATCCCCGCTAAAAACGTATACACTTTTTCAATTTCCGCTATCCGAGCACTCTCGTTTGAAATCCCTTTGGCAAGAAAATACCGAATGAAAGTGATACGACCTATTTGATTGGTATTTGCAATCTCTTGGGCTATCCGTTCTTCGTTTTCCAAAATCATCCCTCCACTTCGATAATTTTATTTTGGCTGATGGCATCCTCGGCGGCTAGGACGAGTCTTGATGCAACTGCACTGCTTGCCAAATTGGATAGTGGCGTTTTTTTCTCTTTTAAGCAGGTTAAAAAGTCAAGTAGCATCTCATCATCACCCCCGCCGTGATGGGCTTGTTCAGCCACATGGATAACTGTTTTTTCGGGCTTTAAACGGTCGTTTATAATAATTTCATTTCGTTCATCATCAAAATATAATTCTCCTTTTGTGCCAAAAAATTGGAACTCTCGGCGGTAAAACGCGGAAAATTGGCATAATGAATAAGTTAATTTCGTATTATTCTGATAAAGAATCAAAAGCGCCTGATGGTCATCCACGTCTACATCAGAATCAAATACACAATTGTCCGGCCAATTTTTTTGCCACTCGATATTTTTATATTTTTTGATGTTTAGAAGACTTTCTTCACAGCTCCATTTGAGTGTACAAGATCGGCAGTGTAAATTTTTTTCTAAGGGCGCACCAAACTTTTTCTTAGCTCCCTTTTCTCCAAAAACTTCTAATCCGCCTAGCCCTGCAACTTGAACAGGCTTAGAGTCAATGAGCCAATTTAAAATATCTAAACTATGTGTAGCTTTTTGTAAAAGTAAGCTCCCGGACCGTTTTTTTTCGCGATGCCAGTCATGGAAAAAGGCATAACCCCCGTAATGAATGTGATCCACTCCGTTTGCGAGCCAAATTTGACCGATTGTTCCCGCATCAAGGATTTGTTTTACTTTATGATAAAGCGGCGCATAACGCAGTACGTAACCGACAAGAAAAACGCCTTTATAGTGAGCTAGAGCCGCCTCCATTTCTGAAATTTTCGAAAGTGAAACTTCTAGCGGCTTTTCACACAAAATATGTTTCTCTGCTCGGACTGCTTTTAGCACGACTTCTGCATGCGTATCATCCGGCGTTGCGATAAACACGGCATCTACTTCCCTATTTTTTAATAAATCATCATAATTTGTATAGCTGACAACATCTTGTTCTTCAAAGGGTAAAAACTTGGATTCATTTTGGTCTGAAATCGCAACAAGCTCCAAATCTGGATGGGGAATAATCGAATGAAGGGCAAACTTGCTTCCGCGATTTCCGAGTCCGATAACACCGAATTTTACAACCACTATACTCATCCCTCACTATCTTCACGCATTTTTGCTTCGAGCGCTTGAATGGATCTGGCGTATTCAGTTGGGCTAAGCCCCGTTTGTTTTTTAAAACTGTTAGAAAAATAATGAACGGAGTCAAACCCTAATTTTTGCGCAATTTGTGTAAAGGTATCATTGCTTTCCCGAATACATTTCTTCGCCTCCTCCATTTTCAGCATTTTAAAGAAATTCATGACCGTATAACCCGTTTCTTTTTTAAAAATGGTTTTTAGATAGGTTTTGCTGAAAAAGAATGCGCGGCAAATATCGTCTAAACATAAGTGCCCGTGCAAGTTATCACTCATAAACTGAATAATATCGTTAACCACAGACTTTTCGAATTTTTTTCTTCGTCGCGACACTCATTCTTTCTTGATTTACGTTTGTTGTTTCATCACGAATTAACCGAATTAAAAATTGTTCTAAGTAAATATAAAGCATTTGTTCCGCCCCAATACGCGGATTTTCCAAGCGTTTTTCTTGTAAATATAAACGACCTAGTTCCGGTTTAAACACCCCTTTTGCTTCTTGTAAAATTTTTGCCAAAAGCTCTCTTTCACCTGTTGCAAGGCGCATAATTTTATTTTCAAAAAAACGCATACCTTCTGAACTACAGACGAAGCTCACAACCAGAACGTTTGGTGCGCTAACCCCATTTGCCCATAGGTTATGAAATTCATTTGGCTTATGAAAAATAATGTCGCCTTCTTTTAACTCATAGCCTTCCTTACCTGCTGAAACTTCAAGTTCACCCTTATCCACATAGACCATTTCCCAAAAGTCGTGTTGTTCCCCGGCGAACAAATAATTCTTAGAGAACTCAAAATAGTAAACGGTTACAATGCTTTGAACATTAAGAAGTCGTTTCATTGGCTCAAGTGTCGTTAGAAAATCAGTATTAATCATTTCCATAAGCCCCCTTCACCAGATGGCCTAATTTGATTATTACAGGCAAACGGCAATCTGAAAACCCTCTTTCTGACAATGCGTCTTTTTTTATAAATTTTGCGTCTTTGATTCTAAATATCACAATATCACTTCCTGTGTAAGGTATTAGTATAATCACTTTCTTGTTTAAAAATAACAAGTTTGTGAAATACAAATCAAACGGAGGCTTTATCATGCTAAAAGTTGGTCTTGTTGGTCTTGGCTTTATGGGTCATGCCCACTTACAAAATTACATTCGTCTAATGGACGAAGGGTTCCCTATTCAACTTGTCGCAATTTGTGATGTGGATAAAACAAAACATAACGGAGCTCAAGTAGAAGGAAATCTTGATATTCAGGAGAAACAAATTGACTTCTCCAAATTCCAATTTTATTCCTCGATGGAAGAAATGGTTGAAAAAGAAAAGTTAGATTATGTTGATTTATGTTTACCGACTTATCTACATGCTCCAGTGGCTATTCTCGCTATGTCGCTTGGTTTACATGTATTTTGTGAAAAACCGATGGCGATTTCTTCCAAAGCGTGTGATGAAATGATTCAAGCGTCACAAAAATATGGCCGTCAATTGATGATTGGTCAAACTTTACGTTTCTTTCCGAGCTATCAATATGTAAAAGAGGCTATCCAAAGTGAACGTTACGGCAAAGTTGTAAGCGCTTCATTTTTTAGAGGCGGGGCGACGCCAAAATGGTCATTTGAAAACTGGTTGCTCCAAAAAGATAAATCTGGCGGCTGTTTGCTAGATCAGCATATTCATGATGTGGATACCATTAATTGGTTGTTCGGAAAACCGGCGGCTGTATCGACAACAGGAAAGGTTATTTTTGACGGCAGCGGTTATGATATTGTTTCCTCAAACTACCATTATGAAGATGGTAAAGTGGTAAACGCACAGGACGACTGGACGATTAACGGGGATTTCGGGTTTGAAATGAGCTACCGAATTAATTTTGAATCCGGGACAATCATTCTTGAAAAAGGCATTTTAACTGATTACCCTGAAGAAGGAGCAAAATTCCAACCAGACATCAATCAGGAAGATGGCTACTATTTAGAAATAAAATATTTTGCCGAAGCCATTTTAAATCAAACAAGTCCAAACTTGACTGTCCCGCTAGAAAGTACAAGAGAAACCATTTTCATCGCTGAACACGAGCAGGCTTCTGCGGATTTAAACGGCGAAAAAATTCCGCTCTAGTATATAAACCAATTTTATATATTTGAATAATAGAGGGAAACCATCACTATACCAATTTCCACTTCCAGTATACGTTACTAAAAAAAGAAGCCAAGACATATGCAAATGTCTTGGCTTCTTTTTATACATGTTGTAGAATCATTTCTTTTAGTTCTTCCACAGCCTTTTGTGCTTTTTCCGCGGATGCTCTCACCACTTGGATGTAAATTTTACATTTGGGTTCCGTCCCAGAAGGCCGAATAAATACTCGGTCGCCTTCGTCAAAACAAAATAGCAACATATTCGTTTTCGGTAAATCTAGATGGCCATTTTTAAAATCTATTTTTTGGGCTACATGTGGAAAAACATCTGTTTTACGAAGTTTTATAAGAAGCTCATTCATTGCCTCAGACCCGTCTTCCCCTTCAAACGCTAAATTTAAAAGGGCCTCCGCATGGTAGCCAAATTTTTCGTAAAGTTCATCTAAAACCGCAAGCAGGGACTTCCCTTTTTCTTTAAAATAAAGGGCCATCTCAGCCGTTAAAAGCGCTGCTTGAATAGCGTCCTTATCACGTACAAAAGGCGCAACTAAATAGCCATAACTTTCCTCATAGCCAAATAAAAATTGTTTCCCTTCCTTTTCAAACTCCGCTATTTTTTCACCAATAAATTTAAATCCTGTTAGCGTCTCCGTATGACTCGCCCCGTAGCGCTCGGCGATTTTACGTCCTAAATCATTCGTTACAACGGTAGTCACTAAATAATCGTTTGATGTCACTTCATCTTTTTCAGATAAAAGGTAATAAAAAAGAAGTGCCCCTAACTGATTCCCGGTTAAAATTTGATAGTCCATCTCTTCATTTAAAACCGCCACACCAAGCCGATCAGCATCAGGATCAGTGGCCATGAGAATGTCAGCATGCTTCTTTTTCCCGTATTGAAATGCCAGTTTAAAGCTTTCAACTTCTTCAGGATTTGGTGATTGGACCGTTTTAAATTCTCCATCAGGCTCCGATTGTTCGGGGACGAGATGGACGTTTTTAAATCCGGCGTTTTGGAGGCTAGTCGTGACGAGCTTTCGGCCGCTTCCATGAAGTGGTGTGTAAACAATTTTTAGTTCGCTACCTTTATCTGCTATGAGATTTGGGCGTTTTGTCACTACTTCCGCTTTTTTTAAATATAAATCATCTATTTCGCTCCCGATGGTTTGGATTAACTCGCTGTCTGTTACAGGAATCGCGAAAATATCTTCTTTTTCGGCCATAAAAGCCAAGATTTGATCGGCTGCTTCCGGCGTAATTTGACATCCAGCCTCGTCATAAACCTTGAAGCCATTGTAGATGGACGGATTGTGGCTAGCCGTTATCATGACCCCAGCTGCTGCTTTAAATTCGCGCACCATAAACGAAAGTTCTGGTGTAGGGCGTAATTCTTCGGATAAAAAAACGGGGATGTCCTTAGCCGCTAAAACGCGCGCCGTTTCAATTGCAAAGTCACGCGAATGAATTCGCGAATCAAATGATATCGCAACACCATTTTGATAGCGCCCGATTTCATGTAAATATTCCGCAAGTCCACTCGCAGCTCGCCTAATTGTATAGATATTGATTCGATTAGGTCCAGCCCCCATTTTACCGCGCATTCCACCAGTTCCAAATTCTAAATAGCGATAAAATTGGTCCTGTAAATCCTCACTTGTTTGTAAATCATGTTCAAGCTCTTCTGGAAGTGTTGCCTTCTGCCATCTTAAAAGCTCTATTTCGTTAAACATGAAGTCCGCTCCAAATGATGTAAGAGATCGCTAATCTTCATTTCGCAACCCGCCATTGAGGTATCCGCTACACCGTAATACATTTTTAAAGTGTCGCCTTCTTGAACGGTTCCGCATGCAAAAACAACATCACCGAAGAAGCCATTTTTTTCATATTCAGCGACAGGCTCTAAGAATGGTTCTGTGGTTCGTTTTAAAACTACGGACGGGTCATTTAAGTCAAGTAGCGCAGCGCCCATTACATAGCGGTGTTTTTTTGTCGCACCGTGGTATAAAATAAGCCAGCCCGCCTCCGTTTTAATTGGGGTGCAACCGCCTCCGACGCGGCCATCATCATAACTATTTTGGCGTACACCAATAAGGCGTTTATGGTCTCCCCAGTTGACTAAATCCGGCGAAGAAGCTAGCCAAATATCAAGCTCGCCAATATTTTTTGCACTCGGACGGTGCAACGCATAATACTTATCGTTTATTTTTTCAGGAAAAAGCAGGACGTCTTTATTTTCCGGCGCAAAAATGTTTCCTTTGTAATCATACGTTTTAAAATCTTTTGTTGTAACAAGCGCGTCTGCTACTCCGCATTCAGAAACAGCGCTAAAGGTAATATAGTAAGTATCTTCCATTTGCATCACCCGTGCATCTTCAATACCAAACGTTTGGTATTCGTTAAATGGATATAAAAACGGTTCTTTATCAAGTGTAAAATTATGACCGTCCTTACTTCTCGCAATTCGAATGTAGGAAATAGAGGTTAAATAAATAAAGCCGCCTAGATTATCTTTATGACGAATCATTCTCGGGTCATCAAAATTATAAGTGGGGTCATTTTTATCAAAAGAAACACGCTCTAATTTTTGTTCCTTGACATTAAAATAAGGTGCCACCACTTCGTTTTCATGTTCTGCAATCGGTTTTTCCGCCACACGTAAAAGAAGTAGCGTCTCATCTCCGTATTTCGCCACACCACCATTAAAAGCGCCGATTACTTCATAACCATCGTGATACGGCACAACATCAAGTGGTGTAATTAAAGGATTTTCTTCATAACGATAAATATTCATATTCTATATTCCTACTTTCTTAAAAGGGTTATCGAGTTCTAAATACTGCGCGCTAGCATCACTTATACCAGCATATAAAATCGCCTTACTTGGCCCTAAGACTAAACCACCACTAAACACGACATCGATTAAATCAGCGCGTTTAGCCGGGCTGTCTAAAAAGTCAGCGCGCTCCGCAATGATTTTCGGCCGACTAATTGTATCATCCTCAAGCCAAAAAACGAGCGGATAATAATGGCGATTATTTTCTTCATCAAAAAAAGCAATATGGCCTAAAACGGCAATTTCACCATTTTCCAGCTCATAAATTTCATTTGCCCCGCCCCAGTCTGCATCATTAAAATTTCCTTGTAGAAGTGGAGCAGACTCTATTTTATCTATCGTTAAATCACCCAGTGAGCGGATTTTCAGATAGCCTATCTTCCCTCGCCCGCCTTTATCACCTTGTGGGCGTGTTAAAACGATGATTTCACCATTTCGAAGTTGTTTAAGTCGTAAATCTTTCATACCATTCGGTCCTGTAAAAATGAGCTCTACTTCATTTAACTGATGCACGACATAAAAATTAGTTCGCCAGCTTAATTTTGTGTCATCATCTGGATTTGGGAAAGTTTCTACACCACCCAAAATTAGTTTTCCATCAATGAATGTTACAAACGGATCTTGTAGTTGAAGCTCAGTTGCACTCTCTATTCGTTCATAAGTAAAAGCATTCACTTCTTTAAAAAAGGCCACAAACGATGACTCATTCTCACGTTTTTCAACTCGACCTGCAATTAATTTTTGCCCATCAAACTGAAAAGGCGCGGTAATATTATAAACGTCAAAATCTTCTACACCATTAAATGTTATTTTCTTGCTACTACCTACTTTTTTTCTTTCTCTTGATACTTTTAACAGTTCACGTGCACTTAGCATATTAAGCCTCCAAATCTATCACTACGCCGCAAAGCGGACCTATAGTACAGTCATTTCCATTTTGTTTCGCCTCTCCAAAAACCACTACCCCTGCTTCTTTCACTAAAAAATCAGTTTCGCCGAAGTTAGCTACAAATAAATAGCGGCCGCGAATAAATTGAATCGTCTCCCCTTCCAAAACGAGCTTTTCATACGGTCTCGTTTGAAAATCAGCATCTTTTCGGAATTTTAAAAGACGGCTATAAAACTGAAACATATCGGTTGCATCCGTTGCCGTTTCTACTCTTCCTAAAATCCACGGTTTTCCTTTTGAAAAAGGCTTTCTATCAGCAAAAACAAGAGGGCCTCGACCTACATCGCGCGTTTTTTCAGTCCCTATTTTTAAAGCTTCTTTCTCGCTCAAACCCTGCGCGCGTGCTAGTTCATATGCCTGAATCCCTTGAACATCTCGAAATTCATCAATCGATTGAAAAATTTGATTGCGCATCCCCACTTCCTCGCCGTTATAAATAAACGGAATACCTCGAGCCGTTAACATTAAAAACGCAAGCAGTTTCGCCACCATCCGGTTCTGAAGAGCAAGCCGTGACATCAATCGCCCCATATCATGGCTCCCAAAAAACAGCGTCGGCATGCGATCAGATAGCGCCTCTTCCATGCGCACTAATTCATCAAAAATCTCTTTCACATGAAGGTTTTCAATACTTCCGAAGTTAAAATTAAAGGTAACATCGAGCAAATGATTTTCACTATAAGACGCAATTTCATCTAAGTTGTCCGAACTAATTTCACCAACCAAAAACACATCTTCCTTGTTGGCTCTACAAAAGCCTGAAAGTTCAGCGATAATCGCTTTAACACCCCGCTGATTCCGGTCATACTGGTGAATCATTTCGCCTTTTTGGTCAAAGGGGTTATCCGGAAACGCTTTGTCTACCGTCAAATTGTTAATGACATCAAACCTAAAACCATCCACACCTTCCTCTAACCAAAAACGCAAAATTTGTTTCGCTTCAGCCATAACATCTGGATTCCCCCAATTTAAATCCACCTGCTCTTTTGCAAAACTATGGTAGTAATACGCATTTTGCTTGGCATGAAAAGTAAACGCAGATCCGCCAAAAAATGATTCCCAATTATTTGGTTTCGTTTTCCAAACATAGTATTCGGGATGCTCTTTAAACCATTTATGATTAATGGCCGTATGATTAAAGACAATATCAATAATAATTTTCATCTCATTTTGTTTGGCTTCTTTCATAAAATCGCGAAAGTCATCTATCGTTCCGTATAGCGGATCAATTGCTTTATAATCCGAGACATCATAGCCATTATCTACTTGCATGGACGGATAAAATGGCGTAAGCCAAAGCCCATCTACACCTAGTTTCCGCAAATAAGGAAGTCGTTCTTTTAGGCCAATAAAATCCCCTACGCCGTCCTGATTGCCGTCACAAAATGATTTCATATATACTTCATAAAACACACTTTTTTCAAACCAATGCATTGTTTTCCTCACTTTATTTCAATGTAAATTGCATGCCTTCTTGGAATTTTTTAGAGAAGAACAGGAACAAAATAATGAGCGGAACAGTTAGTAATACGGAAGCCGCATACATTGGGCCCGGGTAAGTTCCATAAGGTCCAAACATTTGAGAAATCAGAACGTTTAGTGTAACTGTCGAATCGCTTTTTGATACGAGTAAATCCCAAAGTAAATTCGTCCACCTATCTGTAAATAAAAATAGGAAGATAACAGTCGTAATTGATTTTGACATGGGGAGTACAATTCTAAAGAGAATTTTCAAATCACTCGCTCCGTCTAATCTTGCCGCTTCAATGAGCGCATCTGGAATAGCTTTGAAGAAGTTTGTATACATGAAAACGGCCCATAAACTAAGCGCTGTTGGAATAATCATGCCGGCATAACTATCTAATAAGCCTACATTTGTAATCATTAAAAATTGTGGAATCAGTAAAATAATCGCTGGAAAGAACATTTGGAATAAAATGGCATTATTAACAAAGTTTTTTCCCCGAAAATTCACTTTCGCTAGTGCGTAACCTACTGTTAAACCAAAGAGCAACATAAGTCCTGTTGCGATAGTGGAAACAATAACGGTGTTAATAAAAGAATGAATCCACGGAGCTGGTGCCGCTGTCACCGCATCGCCAAAGAGCCACTCCCATGAGCGTAATGAAAACTCAGTTGGAAAGAGCTTCTTATCAACTTGATCCCATGCGGCAAACGAGTTGAGCACAAGGTAAATAAACGGATACACCATAATGAGCATGAGGATTGTCGTTAAAATATAACGAATAATCTTCCCGCTTTTTTTATTACGTCCAACCATTTCGTTCCCCCCATTTTTCTAAAAGTTTTTTAATAACGCCGATGGATGCAAATGTTACTACAGCTGCAATAAGCGAAATCGCGGATGCATAACCTGATTTCAGGTTAATAAAGGCTTGGTTGTAAATTTCCATTTGCCATGTATTGGTTGCAAAGTTTGGTCCGCCACCTGTTAGCTGGTACACTTCTGTAAAAATCCCGAAACTTACGCCAACCGCTAGTACTAAAACTGTAAAAAGAGCTGGATAAAGCATTGGGATTGTGACTTTCCAAAATGTGCGAAATCTGCCTGAGCCGTCCATTGCAGCCGCCTCATAAATTTCATCATTAATACTTGCAAGGCCGGAAATTAAAATAAGAGCATAATAACCTGACATTTTCCAGGCAATCATAAGTGAAATAATGAAAAGCGCAGACATTGGCGTCCCTAACCAATCCACATCTAGGCCAAACTGATTTCGCAAAAAGACATTCAGTGGGCTGTTATAAGATAATAAACCTTTTACAATAAGGGATGTTACAACGCCAGAAGATAAATAGGGCAGGAAAAATGCAACTAAATAGAGGCCTTTAAACCGAGGTAGGCCGTTTACTAAAACAGCGACTAGCATCGACAAAAGAAGGGCCATTGGAACAAATACAATTAAAAACTTATACGTGACAAAAAATGCGGCGTGCACCGATTTACTTGTCAGTGCCTTTTTAAAATTATCCAGTCCAACAAAATTAATATCCGGACTCATCATATTCCAATCCGTTAGTGAGAGCCAAATCGCCCACACTAACGGAATTAGAAAGAATATCGCAGTAAAGATGAGGTATGGGCTAGTAAAAAACCAGCCCAATTTATTATTTTTATTTTTCATCTTCAAGCACCTTATTAATTTGCTTACTCATATCGCTCCAAGCTTTAGCACCTTTTTTCTCACCCTTCACAACAGGGTTCCAAGCCGCTTCACCAATGATTTGTTGAATATCGTTATAGTCCGCATTATCCATCGCCGGAATCGCATTTTTAACGTTTGCCGCATAGACTTCTAACTGCGGATTTTCTTTAAAGAAACTTTGGAATGTTGCGTTCTCAGTTGCATCGTCTCGTGCTGGAATTAGGTTTGTTGTTTCTAAGAATTTCAAGTCATTTTTGTCATCACTGTAAACAAATTTCAAGAAATCCATTGCCGCTTTTTGTTCTTCTTTTGTCGCACTTGCATAGAAAACAATACCTTTTGCGTCTGAATATGTGGAAACTTCTTTTTCGTCTTTCATATTATCTGGCACAAGTGGTGTTGTAACGGTATAATTTTCACCGAACTTCATATCCGGGAATTTTTCTGCCCAGTTCGGGAAAGTCCACGGGCCAAGGTCTGTCATAAGACTTGTACCAGTTTCAAATGGATCCGTCACTTCGCCTGTTAACAGCAGCTTTTGACTTGCTAAACTACCCATAAAATCAAGTAATTCTACGCCTGCTGTTTTATCCGCAACTAATTCATTATTTGTTACAAAGGCATTCCCTTTTGAAGCAGCATTATACATTGGGAAGAAGTCAAACCAGCGCATCCATGCAGTTGGATCTGATAAATCCCCTTTTGCCCATAAAACCTGATCTGGATATTTGGCTTTTAATTTTTTACCAACTTCAAGTGCTTCACTGTATGTTTTTGGCGGTTCAGAGTAGCCAAGTGCTTTCAGTGTATCTAAACGCCAACCGAATAAGATTGGGTTTGAATAGACGGGAAGAACATATTGATTTTCATCTGAAAAACTCCAAGCTTTCATACTTTCTGTCATATTTCTTTCTTTTACCACATCATCATAACCTGATACTTTATTAACCGGTAAAATTGCTTTACTGTCCGCTAATTGAGCAGCGAAACTACGGTTAATATTTTCCGAAATAGTAGGCGCTGTTTTAGAGGCAATGGCCGACTGGATAGTTGCTTCTGAGGACGGGCTCTCTTTCATTTGACTAACTTCTACTTTGACATCCGGATTTTCTTTCTCATATGCTGTAGCCATTTCTTTCCAAAATTTTACTTGGGTAGGGTTTGGTGCTGCCCAAAAAGTTACTTTCGTTTTCCCATCATTACTTGCTTCACTTCCACCTGATCCACATGCAGCCAAAACAGATCCTGCTGCTACCACACTAAGCGCTGCATAAACTAACTTTTTGAATTTCATTACTAACTCCTCCTACTTCAATAATTGTAAGCGTTTTATAAACAATTACATTATTGCATTACAATTTTGTAATGTCAATAATTACTTTTCTAATAAAACAGCTTTAAAAGGCTTTTTAAGGCATAATTATACATATAAAGTAAAATTACACATTAAAATACTTATAAAATTATATTCATCTTTGCAAAAAAACCTTTTTCTAGCTATAATAGAATTATTAAAGTCGTAAAAGAAGGAGTTTCTATGAAAAAAGTTACGATGCAAGATATCGCCGACCGCCTTAACATTACAAAAAACTCTGTATCGCAAGCGCTTGGCAATAAAAACGGGGTTAGTGAAAAAACAAAATTAGCCGTTTTTAAAATGGCAGACGAGTTAGGTTATCATTATAAAAAAGAGATTGCACGTGAAGTCATTAAAAAACGCTTTGCTTTAGTTGCAAGTTCATTCGCTCTGGCACAAAAAAGCTTTTTGGAGAAATCATTTCGAGCATGAAACAACAACTTTTAACCGAACAGGCGGAACTTTTCATTTTTCCAATTGGCGAGATTGAAGCGAAGAAGGGGATACTTCCCATCGAACTAGAAATAGAGGAGTGGTCGGGTATTTTTCTACTCTCACATATCAATACGGCATATAGTTTGAAAGTTCTAGACTTAAAACATCCGACAATATTAATCGATCACCACCATCCCTATTTAAAAGCGGATTCTATTCTTACGCAAAATAAAGACGGCGCGTTTCTTGCCGTCGAACACCTTATCGCGAAACAACATGAAAAAATCGGTTTTCTAGGAGATATCCAGTTTTCCCCCAGCTACGAAGAACGCTTTGAAGGTTACAAAATGGCGCTTCAAAACGCAAAAATCCCCTTTAATCAAGCATTTACAATCACGCGGATTAAAGAGGAACAAACAGCACTGTATAAAATTTTAGACCAGCTAGATGAGTTACCAACCGCCTGGTTTTGCGTCAACTCCGGCCTTGGTTTTATCTTGAATACATATTTACAATCAAAAGGCTATACCATCCCGAAAGACTTTTCGATTATTTGCTTTGATAACACCGAATTTACCGTTTTAAGCAATCCGCAACTTACTACAATGTGTACGAATCTAAAAGCGATGGGCGAAAAAGCCGTTTCCCTTATGAACTGGCGAATTCGTCATTCAGAAAGCGAATTTGTTCAACTTTGCATCTCTACAAAACTCATCGAACGCGACTCCGTACAAATTTACGAAAAAAACAAAGCTCGGACTTAAAAAAGTCCGAGCTTATCTATTCCTCATCGCCCTCCACATGATGTGTCAAATGAAGACGAATAGTCGCAAGTGTATAACCATAAAAATCATCATCAAATTCCTCTTCCACAACAAAACCTTTGCGCAAATAAAAACGATAAGCCTCATCATTGCCCTTCTCAACATTCACATACATCGGCAGCGGCAAGTGGAATAAGCTCATCCCCTCATCAAGGAGTCTCGTACCAAACCCCTTTTGTTTTAAAACGGGATTTAAGTAAAACGCCGAGAGCTCACTTTTGCCCTTGGCAAGTTCCACAAAATTCGCAAACCCAATGACTTCCCCTTCCGTTTCAATTACTGCAAAAGGCGTAGCGCCAATTCGATTTTGGAGTGTTTCCAAATTATAAAATTTATTTAAGAAATGATCTTGCACATCTAAAGGAATAATATTTTTGTACGTATCATGCCAAGAATTTTCTGCAATTCGTTTAATAGCCGCTGCATCGTCAAGCTTTGCCTTTCTTACGTTTACGCTCATCTTGAACACCCCTTTAAAATTTTGCTTCTCTTGTTCATACCCTTTTTCTCTTGATAAAAAACGCATTTAATGTTAACCTTTAAAAATAAAAGTTAACATTTAGGAGTGAATCTATTGTCCAACCAAAAATTAAAATTTCTAATCGTCGACGCGCTTTTTGCCGTCATTATTGCGATTCTAGCCCAAATTGCCATTCCAATTGGCCCTATTCCGTTTACCGGCCAAACCTTCGCTGTAGGGCTAGCCGCAACAATTTTAGGCGCACGAAACGCAACCATTTCCGTTTCCGTCTACATACTTCTTGGCGCGTTTGGTATCCCCGTTTTCCAAGGAATGACAGCTGGTCTTGGCATCATTCTTGGCGTCACTGGTGGCTTTATTATCGGCTTCATCGGAAATGCCTTTTTTAACGGGCTTTCTACTCGACAAATTCGGCTATACCAATTCAAACGCCATCATCGCCAATATATTAGGTGCATTTGTAACGCTTCTATTCGGCATGTTTTGGTTACAAATTAGCGCAGGCATGTCGCTTAGCGCAGCCTTTTTCGCGGGCGTTCTCCCGTTTATCATTCCTGGTATTATAAAAGCCGTTTTAGCAGGCTTCATTGGACTTAAAATCCGCCGCCAACTTATTAAAAGTAAACTTCTCCCTGACACCACTCCAAGCAAGGCGGAAACGCTCAATACTACACAGTCTAAATAATTTTAAAAATTTTTTTCTCCCGTATAATGAAACCAAATACTGAGAAAAGGGGACTCGGTTATGGTTTTAGGAAAAGGGACCGAGGAAGCGCAGGAGCTTAGTCTTTCAGAAGTTTTATATGAGACGAACGCGACGAAACTTCCTTATTCGCGTTTACGCATTAAGCGCGGTGAAAACATACTTCTTGAAGGAGAAAATCATCCATATTTTTATATTATAGTTGACGGCGTAGCCACAATGAGCAAGAACACATGCAAAGAAAACAGCATTCTTTCTTTTTTGGGAAAAGGGGAAGGCATTGGATTTTTACATATCGAAAATGAGGCGGTTTCACCCGTTACATATACAGCCATTAGCGAAATAACCGTCCATCGCTTCCCGCGCGACTATGCGCGCCGTCGTTTTGCATCCCACACATCATTTTCTATTTTCACACAAATGAATCGCATCGTTTGGCCAATTTTAACGAGGGAATCTGAGGCGCATCTGCCCTCCGACCAAAAAGTGCTAGCGGGACTCATTCATATCGGCGACCAATTTGGCCGACTGGAAGAAGATGGCAGCTGTTTAATCCCCTATTTTTTTACACAAAAAATTTTAGGAAGCTACTTAAATCTAGCCCGCGCTTACGTAGCAACTAATTTACGCAAATTAGAAGATGAAGGCATCCTAACATTATCGCCAAAACCTTGGCGGATCAATAATTTTCATACACATAAAACAAATTTACAACAGCTTTTTAATAATTAAAAGAAGCCGTAGTGTCTAGCACTACGGCTTCTTAGCTTGTAGAAAACTCAAAGCTTTCGCAAAACAAACCGCTCCTCGCCAAAATCGGACTGCTGATAAATGGTGAGATTCTAGGCAGGGCCGAGTACCGGAGCGGAGCGTACTCGAGTACGTGAGCACCGGAACGGAGGCACGAACGACGAAGATTGCCGTTTGTCAGCAGTCTGAGAAGCCGTAGCGTCTAGCACTACGGCTTCTTTTTTATATCAATGTCGAAAAAAATACGGAATATCTACAGTAAGTTCACTCGGATTTAATAAAAGCCAGCATTTTCTTTTAATAGAACGCTTCATCTGACACAACTAAAATCCCGTTCATCTGCAAATAAGCCGCTGTCACGCCAACACCTACTTTTAATTTACCAGAAAAAGAGCCGTCATAAATCTGGCACGCCCCACACGAAGGGCTTTTTTCTTTTAAAATAACTTCCGTAATCCCAAGTGCTACAAGTTCTTCTAACGTTTTACGCGCACCTTCTTGGTAGCTTTCTGTCACATCTTCACCGCTGCAATCGATTACTTTTGCCACACCTGACCAAACGTCCATCCCGTCTCCACCAACAATTTCAGCTGGATTTCTAGGCGTAGCGAGACCACCGAGCATCTCAGGACAAAGCGCAGTCGCCACGCCGCTCTGAACCATTTCCTTCAAAACCTTGTTTTCCTTATGTTGCCCGTCATATCGACAAGGAATTCCAGCTAAACATGCACTTACCATCTTCAAAGCGCTCCCCTCCTTTAACCCCTTTATTTTAACAAAAAAAACGCCATGATTTCAGGTAGAGAAACCACAGCGTTCACTTTACATATTTTGATAAGCAACAGCAATTTGCGAGCCAATAAGCGCATTGTGCTTCACAAGCTCGATATTCGCTTCAAGGCTTTTGCCAGCCGTAAGTTCTTTCACTTTGGCAAGCATAAATGGTGTAACATGTTTACCATGAATACCATTTTCATCCGCTTCTTTTAAAGCCGCTTGGATAACTGCGTTAATTTCTTCAGCAGGCATCGCGTGTGCTTCTGGAATTGGATTTGCAATTACCGCGCCCCCGTCAATTTGCAGATCCCATTTCGCTTTTAGACTGCTTGCGATAATTTCAGGCTCATCCGCGCGAATAGTTAGTTCAATTTCACTTGTACGTGTATAAAATGCCGGTAAAACGTCTGTTCCGTAACCAATTACAGGTACACCTTTTGTTTCTAAGTATTCCATCGTTAAGCCTAAATCAAGAATCGATTTCGCTCCCGCGCAAATCACGGCCACATTAGTTTTCGCCAGTTCTTCAAGGTCAGCTGATACATCCATTGTTGTTTCAGCCCCGCGGTGAACACCACCAATTCCACCTGTTACAAAAATGGCAATTTCAGCAAGCTCCGCACAAATCATAGTAGCCGCAACTGTTGTTGCACCAAGTTGTTTCGTTGCAATTAAATAGCCAATATCACGACGAGAAACTTTCGCCACATCATCGCTTTTAGCAAAAAGTTCTAATTCTTCGCTGGAGAGACCAATTTTAATTTGCCCATCCATAATCGCAATGGTTGCCGGAACCGCTCCGTTTTCACGAATAATCCCTTCAACTTCTTTCGCCATTTCGACGTTTTGCGGATAAGGCATTCCGTGCGAAATAATAGTAGATTCTAACGCCACAATAGGTTTCCCTGCTAATTTTGCTGCTTTTACTTCTTCTGAAAATGATAGATAATTTTTCATTTGATTTCCTCCAAATCTTTTTGTAGTTCAGATGTCGATAAATTTTGTCGTACTGTAAACTCCGATAACAGCGTTTTATAGGCATTGACACTGCCCGCAAGAACCGTTTCACGAAGTGTCTTCCCTTCAAGCCAAGCATAAATAACAGCGGAACAAAACGCATCACCAGCACCTGTTACATCACGGATTTCAGCCGCCACAATCGCCGGTTCATGAATAATTCCCTCGTCGCGGTTTCCAGCCATCGCTCCGTGCTTACCGTTTGTGATTACCACATTTTGAATCCCCTCATCTAGCCATTTCTTTACAGCTAGACGCCAATCTTCATCACTCTCTATTTTCATATTAAAATGGGTTTCCGTTTCATCGCGATTGGCGATGAGCCAAGTGACTTGTTGCAGCTGTTCAGGAAGCCGTGCCATCTTAGGTGACGAAACGGGAACTAAAACGAGTGGCACCTGACTAGTTTCTGCAAAGTTCCCTAAATAAGCAAGCGTCTCCTTCGGGCAATTTAAATCCGCCACAATCGCACTAGAACGCGCTAGTAGGGATTCATTTTTGCGCAGTGCACCCGGCGTCAGATGTTCGTAAGCTTCCATATCTGCAAGGGCCACAAGTAAATCTCCATTTCCTTCCAAAACAGCGGTGTAAGAACCGGTAGAAATGCTCGGAAAAGCGGTGACATAATCTAGGTTCATATAAGTGTCACTTGCCTGAACAATTGCCTCCCAGTCTGCATCTGTACCGCATGCTGTTAGTAGCACTACTTCTTTTCCAAGTCTACCTAAGTTTTCAGCAATATTTCTTGCAACTCCACCGGCGCTTTGCGAGGATCTAACAGGATTTGATGTCCCTAACTGCGCTTTTTCCTTCATATAAAACTTGCGGTCCACGTTTGCCCCGCCTACACAAATAATTTGCTTGGACTCGTTTAAAATATAGGCTTTTCCTAAAATCCGCCCTTTTCGTATTAAGCCAGAAATTAAATTAGCGACCGTGGGCCTTGATAAATCTAAGATATCCGCAAGCTCTTGCTGTGAGATATAAGGATTTTTGCGAATAGAGTTAAAAATAATTTCTTCTTTTTCGTTCATTTTCTGATTTTCGTTTTCCACGGAGAACACCTCCATTTCTAAACTTTTGTTTATTTTTTAAACACATGTTTATAATAACAATAAAAGCGCTTTATTTCAACAAAAAGAAAAAATTTTTTTGTTTTTTTTTCGTTTTCTGAAAACCATTGCTATGATGGGCTTTAGAGTGATAATAAAAAGTTATCATCTTTCTATTTTCAAGTTAAAAGGGTGATTTTATCTTCAATCTTCGTTACAATGGTAAACGTTAGCTTTATTTTGTCTTGAAAAATAGAGCAAATAAATCACGAGGGGAGAATTATGTTTTGAGTAAAATTGAAGTTAAGAATCTGACGAAGATTTTTGGTAAAAAAACTTCGAAGGCTTCGGCTCTTCTTAAAGAAGGCAAATCAAAAACAGAAATATTAAAAGAAACTGGTTCGACTATCGGTGTTAATCAAGCATCTTTTCAAGTCGAAGAAGGCGAAATTTTCGTTATTATGGGGCTTTCCGGTAGTGGTAAGTCTACACTTGTTCGCCTATTAAACCGTTTAATTGAGCCCACAAGTGGCGAAATTTGGCTTGATGGGAAAGATTTATCTAAGTTAGATAAAAAAGAGCTGCGCGGTGTTCGCAGAAAAAGCATGAGTATGGTATTTCAGAATTTTGGGCTGTTTCCCAATCGCACAATTCAGAATAACGTGGAATACGGCTTAGAAGTACAGAAAATTCCGAAAAATGAAAGGGCTGAAAAAGCAAAAGAAGCGCTTGATTTAGTCGGATTAGCCGGTTATGGCGAGCAGTATCCCGCGCAGCTTTCTGGTGGTATGCAGCAACGTGTTGGTTTAGCACGCGCGCTAGCGAACAATCCGGATATTTTGCTGATGGACGAGGCCTTCTCTGCCCTAGATCCGCTTAATCGTAAAGATATGCAAGATCAACTACTCGACCTGCAGGATACGATGCAAAAAACGATAATTTTCATTACGCATGATTTAGATGAAGCTCTACGTATTGGTGATCATATTATGATTATGCGTGATGGCTCTGTTGTTCAAACGGGGACACCAGAAGATATTTTAGCGCATCCAGCTAATAATTATGTAGAGAAATTTATAGAAGACGTTGACCGTTCGAAAGTTTATACGGCAAGTCATGTGATGATTCGACCAGAAATTGTTCATGTTGAAAAAGATGGGCCGCGCGTAGCTCTTCAAAGAATGCGTGAAACTGGAACATCCAGTATTTATGTTGTTAAAAAAGGACGTGAACTTGTTGGCATTGCCCACGCTACAGATGTTTCGAAACTTGTGAAGGAAAATATTTCTTCACTTGAATCAGCTATCCAAACAGACGTCCCAACAACTAGTCCGGATACACCATTAAGCGATTTAATGGACTTAATCTCAACAACATCCATTCCAGTTGCAGTAACTGAAAATGGACGACTTAAAGGCATTATTATCCGCGGATCCGTACTGGCCGCACTTTCTGGAAATGAGGTGAACCTTGATGCCTAATATTCCTACAATCCCTCTTGCAAGCTGGATTGACAGTCTTGTTGATAGCTTGACACAATTTGAAGGATTTTTTAATGTTATTACAAATATTATTGGTAGTATTGTAGATGCCTTTCAGTGGGTCTTCGATTTGCTACCACCTTATATCTTTATTATTTTAGTTTTAGCTCTAACGTATTTTCTTAATCGTAAAGGAAAAAAATGGGGTTTAATGGCTTTCGAATTAGTTGGCTTGCTGCTCATTTGGAACCTTGATTTTTGGCGCGATATGACCCAGACGCTAACCCTCGTTTTAACCAGTAGCTTGATTGCTCTTGTTATTGGTGTGCCTCTGGGGATTTGGATGTCTAAAAGTAATGTGGCAGATGCATTCTTTAAACCTGGGCTCGATTTTATGCAAACGATGCCCGCCTTCGTTTACTTAATTCCTGCTGTTGCCTTTTTTGGAATCGGTATGGTTCCCGGAGTAGTAGCGTCCGTTATTTTCGCGATGCCCCCTACTGTTCGGATGACAAACTTAGGAATTCGCCAAGTTTCTACTGAACTCGTAGAAGCCGCCGACTCATTCGGTTCAACAGGCTTCCAAAAACTGTTTAAAGTAGAACTTCCAATGGCCAAGTCCACTATGATGGCCGGCATTAATCAAAGTATTATGCTCGCTCTTTCCATGGTCGTTATCGCCTCCATGATTGGTGCAATGGGTCTAGGAACGCGTGTATACTTCGCTGTAGGACGTAATGATGCTGGAGGTGGTTTCGTTGCCGGAATCGCTATCGTCATCGTAGCCATCATTCTCGACCGCCTGACGCAAAGCTTTAATAAAAAATCAAAAATCGAAAACTAAGGAGGACCTACTATGTGGAAAAAATTAAGACTTATTAGCTTGCTTAGTATCGTCTCACTCCTTTTAGTTTCTTGCGGGACTGAACTCGCGCCTTATGATGCGAAAAAACCCCTTGGCGAACAAATTAACTATACCATTACTGGGATTGATGCTGGTGCAGGTATTATGCTATCCACACAAAACGCCATTAAAGCGTATAAATTAGATGATTATAACTGGCAGCTACAAACAAGTTCCACTGCCGCCATGACATCCACACTTGAAAAAGCAATTAAAGATAAGCGACCGATTGTCGTGACTGGCTGGACGCCACACTGGATGTTTACAAAATTCGACCTTAAATTTTTAGATGATCCTAAAAACGTGTACGGCGATGCTGAAGATATTCATACCATCGTGCGAAAAGGACTGAAAAAGGATATGCCTTCCGCGTATGCCGTTTTGGATAACTTTAATTGGACACCAGAAGAAATGTCCAAAGTGATGCTTGAAGTAAATGACGGGGCCGACCCAGAAGAAGCTGCTAAAAAATGGGTGAAAAATAATCCAGATAAAGTAGCCGAATGGACAAAAGGCGTTCAAAAAGTGAATGGGGATAAAATCAAGTTAACCTATGTCGCCTGGGATTCAGAAATCGCCTCTACCAATGTTGTCGCAGAAGTTTTACGTAGCGTCGGTTACAAACCAACCATTCAAGCGATGGAAATTCAACCGATGTGGGCTTCCGTTGCAACAGGTGCAGCTGATGGCATGGTCGCCGCCTGGTTACCAAATACAGCTGGCGTTTACTATAAAGATTATAAATCCGACATCGAAGACTTAGGTATCAATTTAAAAGGCGCCAAAGTCGGTTTAGCCGTTCCCACGTATATGAAAAATATTAATTCTATTGAAGATCTAAAAAAATAAACGAAAAAAGCATTTTCTCTTTGGCGGAAAATGCTTTTTTCACTTTAAATTTCACGAATTTGTCAAATTAGACTGGCGAATTAGTTTATTTTGAAGTATGTTTAAAATAAAACTATGATATACTCACACAAAACAGATAGCAAAAGCCGCCATGTAGCCGTTTCGTATCCAATTTATATTGTAAAGTTAGGGGATATTTTTATGAATCAAATTGACCATTTCCTCACTTCTGATGCCGAACTAGCCAAAACACATGTACAAAGATTAAAATTTTCACCCAAAGAAACCATTTATACGAATGAAAAAGTGCATCTTCGAAATAATTTCGTTTTAATTAAAAACGGTATTGTTTCCCTTGAGCTTTATCATAAAGGAAAGTGGCAATTCACAACATTTTTAACACCAGGCGATTGTGCTGGGATAGATAATTTTTTAACACCTAATAGAACCAATTATAATCCTACCAAATTCAGACTTACAGGGGCGATAAATGGTGAAATTATTATTGTTGAAAAAGACTATTTTCTCAACCATTTTTATGCCAATCCCAAATTATTTACAATCATTTTAGAAAAGTTAGCTCTTCATTACATGTATACTTCCTATAACTCCCACGAAAAAAATGCAAGGCTATGTCAACGGATGGCAGATGTTACTTTAGAATTCATCGCCCTATCTGATTTCCAAGTTAATGAAAATACGGTTATTTTTCCGTACCCAATCTCAGCCAAAATGTTTAGCACCTATTTAAAAGCACCTCTTTCGGCTGTATCAGAAGTTTTACGTATCTGGGAAGAAAAAAACATCTTAATTTGCACCTCAGATAATCTTCTCATTACCGATTACAAAAAGTTACTCAGTTTTTCAAAAATGACATATTTAATAGATGAGGTGCTAGTATGAATCAACCTATCAACATTTATTCTGCCCTAAATGAGGCAGGTTTACTTCAACAGTCTAAAGAACTCCCATTTAATGACAATACTATTATTATGAAAGATTACGTTTTTAAAGATTCCCTTTTATTTTTGTCTCAAGGTATCGCGAAAATAGAGATTAAGAGAAATCAGGCTTGGGAATTTGAAACGCTTGTCGCAAATGATACTATCTTGGGACTTGAACATTGTTTCCTCCCCCATAAATATGCAGATAAAATGGAATATCGCATGACTTCTTTAACCAAAGGAACTGCCTTTATAATCCCAAAACAACAACTCATGTCCTACCTTTATGCTCATCCTTTAGTTTTTCATCAACTTATTGAAGACTTAACGATACGCTATAAATTTCTTACTTTTAACCAACAAGAAAAAAAAGCTCCATTAAAACAGCGAATTATTGATTTGCTTATGGAGTTCGTCATTTTAACCCATCAAGAGGAGGAGGGAGAATATCTAAAAATCCCATTTTTCACTGAAGAATTTATTACAACCTCTTTGAAATGCTCCACTCATCATATCAAACACATTTTAGCAAGCCTGACAGAACAGCGCATTATATGTATCACGGATAATCAGGAGCTCATCATCCATTATCCTCATTTAAAAAAATTTTCCTCTATTGTTTAATGAAAAATACCCTAAACAATCTCACATGACTGTTTAGGGTATTTTATTATTTTGTTACTAGTGTCCAAGCGCCGCTTAGAGAAGGGGCTTGACCTTGTACCCACCATTTGGCTTGATAAATTTTCCCATTATAAAGAACTTTATCTCCGCTTGTGAAAGCTTTTTGTGCATTCCAAACTTGTACGCTATTATCAACGACTTGCCATACACTACTTACTTCTGGGTTATTTCCTTTTGTCCACCATTTTGCGCGATATGTTTTACCGTTATAGTTCACGGTATCATTTTCGACATAAATCTTGTCTTTACTCCAAGTTCCTTTCTCATCAATTACTGGAACTGGAGGAAGAACTTGGTCTTCTCCTGCTATCGCAACACGTAAAAGGTTACTTGCAGAAGATTTATTACCTGCACTATCTACTGCTGAAACAGTATAGTTATAATCCCCTTTTGCTAAACCTTTATCTTCAAAAGAAGTGTTTGAAGTTGTTGTAATTTTTTTGCCATCACGATAAACTTCATATTTTACAGGAAGAGAATGATTAACTGCTCCCCACATTAATGAAACAGATGAATTTGTTTTGCCCATTGAATGTAGATTGCTAGGTGCCTCTGGTGCTACATTATCAGTCTTAGTTTCCTTAAGCGTGGTTGCTGCAAAAGATGCACTCATTTTTGATTTATTTCCGGCAAAATCTTGCGCTACAATACTATAGTTATAAGACTTATCAGCTTGTAAAGATACATCTTTGAAAGAAGTTGTACTTGTTTCGCCTACTTTAACACCATTACGATAGACTGTATATTTTGAAACACCTTGATTATCTGCTGCTTCCTTCCAATTTAGCGTAATACTATTTGAAGTTCTATCCGCAATTTTTAATCCTGTTACTTCTGAAGGTGCTTTTGTATCAACCTCTGGGTTAACAGCACTGCCATTATTGATGTTGGCATCAATAACTTGATAGAACGAATTTGTTGTATCAGCAATATTCCACACACCTAAAATAACATAGTAGCCTTCACGGTCAGATGGAATATCAATCTGCTGTCTAACTACTTTTTCTGGTGTTAAATTTGCTCCATTAATATGTTTTAATAACTCAAAATCACTACTAGCTAACGGTTTGTTCGGGTCCCAACCTTTTTTTGTAATATAATAATCCCAACTAGCGGTTTGATGTGGCGCTGTAAGAGTCCACTCTACAACATTAGGTCCAGAGTTAAGCGCGACTTTGTGCCAGCGTGTATCCGTTTGTACATCCATAGCCGCATATTTTCCAGCTCCTGCAATTTTCCCATCAGCAGGACCAGATGCACTTGGAAATCCTTTTGGTCCTTCAATGCTTTGCGGCTCAAATTGAACAGCTCCCGCATTTACGTTTATGCCTTTATTAGCTAAATAAGCACGACTTTCTGGTTTTGAAATATAACCATGTGCATCCGCATCAAACGCATGACCTGCTGTTAACATTACACCTAGAGCACCAAAAAAAGCACCGATCTTTAATTTATTATTCATATATTCCTCCGTATAGTTAGATTGAGTCATCAACTGAGCTCACTTACAAGAATACAAGCAAATGCTCAAAATGTCTGTAGAAATTTATTGAAACCTTTCTGCCTTATTTAACCGAATAGAACGCTTTCACAATTCGGATTCCACCTCACTAAAAGCACCAGAATCCTCTTAATATCTTCCATCTAAGCCATTTGCCTCCTTTACTTCATTTTCTTAAAATATTTCACATAAATAAAAAAAGAGAAGAAAAATCTTCTCTCAGCTTGTAGAAAAACTCAAAGTTTACGCAAAACAAAACGCTTCTCACCAAAATCAGACTGCTGACAAATGGTGAGATTATAGGCAGTGCCGAGTACCGGAGCGGAGCGTACTTGAGTACGTGAGCACCGGAACGGAAGGCTTAACAACGAAGATTGCCGTTTGTCAGCAGTCTGAAAGAAGAAAAATCTTCTCTTTTTAATAAGCCGTCCACCCTGCATCTGCCGTAATAATTGTCCCGTTTACAAAACTGGAATCGTCTGAACCTAAAAATAAGGCTACTTTCGCAATTTCTGACGCTTCCCCGACACGTGGATTGATATTCATACCAACCATCGCGCGTTCTTGGCCAAAAGCACTCGGGTCATAAATAGAGGTGCCAATATTCGTGTTTACTGCCCCAGGCGCGATGGCATTACAACGAATATTTTTATTAGCATACTGAAAACCGATATTTTTAGTTAAACCTACAACAGCATGTTTAGAAGCTGTGTAAGCTGCCCCCGCACGTGAGCCGAATAGGCCTCCAGCAGATGCAATATTTACAATCACACCGCCACCATTCTCTTCAAATAATGGAATCGCTTTTCGAGCAGCGCGCATTACACCTGTTGTGTTAATCGCTAAAACACGTTCCCAAAGATTATCTGTCACTTCCGCCACGGGAACAAAATTGTCCATAATACCCGCATTATTGACTAAAATATCAATTTTACCAAACTTATCCACTGCCGCATCAATCATTCCATCTACATCCGCTTGTTTTACAACATTAGCAACGACAGCAAGGGCATCTCCCCCATTTGATGCAATTTCATCGACCGTTCCTTGTGCATTTTCCAAGTTCAAATCCGCCACAACAACTTTAGCCCCTTCTTTTGCATAAAGTAGCGCAATTTGTTTCCCCATACCAGACGCAGCACCAGTGATGACAGCAACTTTACCTTCTAATTTCCTCATTACTATTACCTCCTCGATTGCTAGTGAACTAAGAGTTTTATCTCTCAGAACAAGTATAGAGCCAAATGTAAACGGATTCAATCAGTAATGAAAGTCTTTATCGTTGCTTAAACGCCATTTATTTGATATATGTTGTTTAAGTAAAAATGAGGTGATAAAAATGGATCGACGCATTCGTAAAACTAAAAAAGCTTTTTATGAAGCCTTTTTAAAATTACTTGAAACGCAAAATCTCCAACAAATTACAGTGACCGCCATTGTAAAAGAAGCCGATGTAAACCGCTCCACCTTCTACAAGCATTACACTGAAAAAGAGGATCTGCTAAACGAAATTATCGAGTCCGTTTTAGGCGACCTACAAGCTGCTTATAACGACCCATATCAACGGGATACCTCTTTTACCGCACAAAACTTACAACCTTATATGATTAAAATATTTGACCATGTATATAAACATCAATTATTTTACCGTCATGTCATTTCGTCTAAAATTAGTCCCAACTTTCAAAACCGCATTTGCCACGTCATACAAGACCTTGTTCTACGTGATGCAACAAAGTCAGCTATCCCAAAAGACTTAAATCCTAGTATTTTAACAAGTTATCAAGCCCACGCCATTTTTGGCACTATTGTCTACTGGGTTGAAAATAACTTTAGCGAAACAAGCGATTATATGTCCAAACAACTTTTTTTAATTTTAAAAACTCAGCATCAATTAGATTCCTCGAAGTAAAGCTAACTCTTTTTCCGAAAGAAGACGATATTCACCGAGTTCAAGATTTGAGTCTAACACCAGTTCTCCCATGCGTTCACGTTTTAGATAAATGACCTTCTTGCCAACCGCTTCAAACATCTTTTTCACTTGATGAAATTTTCCTTCAACGACTTTGACCCGAATAGTCGACTGTCCATTTTGCGCGCTAATGATGTCCAATTTCGCAGGCAGCGCATGATAACCATCTAGAAATGTAACTCCCTTTTCAAATGTCGCCACATCGTCTTTTGTGACCTCACCTAAAATGCGCGCAAAATAAACTTTCGCCACATGTTTTTTAGGTGAAAGAAGTTCATGTGCCATCTGGCCGTCTGTTGTTAAAATCAGCAGTCCTTCCGTATCTTTATCTAGGCGACCAACTGGAAAAATCCCTTTTCGTTTATCGCCCTCAGAAAGCAGGTCAATAACCGTCTTCCCTACCTTATCTTCGGTTGCACTTAAAACGCCTTGTGGTTTATTTAACATGATATAAACGTGTTCTGTAAATAAAACTGGCTCACCGTCTACTGTCACTTCATTGGATTCAGGAGAAACTTGGCAGGCCCCGTCGCGAATGTGTTTTTGATCCACACACACTTTCCTTTTTTTTAAAACTTGCTTCACATCTTTCCTTGTGCCAAAACCAGCGTGTGCTAACAATTTATCTAGACGCATCTTTTTTCCTCCAAAAGTTCTGTACTCTTTTTCATTCTATCAATTTCCCACTTCTTTCGCCATAAAAAAAAGACCACAGCGTTTGTTACGTTGTAGCCAAAATTATATTAAGCATTTCGGTAAACTGTCTCTAATTCCACAGCATAGGCAGATTCAATTTTTTGTCCTACAAGAGTTTGTTTCAAGCGATACTCATCTAGCTTAAGCTCTATTCGCACTAATCTTTCAAATTCATTTAGATTCTCGCTATTTTCGACCAAAGCCCCTAATTCCATAAAAAGCTCCTCAAGTTGTCTAATATCCTCTAAAGAAGCCGCATTCATTTCGAGTTTATTCTTCATAATGTCTCTCCTCCAATCGCTGCCTCAATCACTCTTATTTTACTCAAAAAATGAGTGATTGAAACCTGTTTTGAAGAAGTTTCACATTTTATCCACATTTCAGGTCAATTCTGTTACATTCACCACAAATTTTTACACTTTTCGCCATATTTATTCTTTCACAATCTTGATAATATCCGCATAAGGAATTTTTCGCGGCTCACTTCCTTTTGGTTTAAAGTCCGCCTTTAAATAGACTTGGACATTATCCTCCTCATCTAGCGACTCCACGTTTAGCGCCCGCTCATCCTTTTCATTTTCAATTTTACCAATCGCCTGAAGCTCCGTTTCATTCGCAAGTTCCAGTTCTTCACCAACTAAATCCCGCACAAAAACACTCTTATCATTTCCCGTATGATCACGACTTACCACACCGTCTAGTTTCACAACTGTATCAACAGATTCATTTTGTCCGCAGCCTGCCAAAACAACTAAAAGAGCTACAATCCATCCAATTTTTTTCATCAGCTCATCCTTTTTCTTTCCCCTGAAGATGGTCGGCCCATAAGGTAATTTGCTCGGGTAGATAGTAAAATTGTTGATCGCTCCCAATCCGAACTAAATATTTTTGTTCTTTTTCTAAAAAATAAACGACAGTCCCAACGTTATACTTCATAATGCCTTCTTCAATATATACAGTATCACCAATTTTAAATGTTTTCATCCCGCACCTCACTAATTATTATGATTCATTTTTAGTATAGCATGTCTAAAGAAAAAGCAGGTGAGAAACTCTTCTCACCTGCTAAAGTCTTATTCTAATACAAATTGATTGTGATAAAGTTCCGCATAGAAACCTTTTTGTTGTAACAAACCTTCATGCGTCCCTTCTTCAATAACCTCACCATGATGGAGGACGACAATATGATCGGCATCTAAAATTGTTTTAAGTCGATGCGCAATAACAAAACTAGTCCGACCGGATATAACGTTGTCCATCGCTTTTTGGATTTTACTTTCCGTAACTGTATCCACATTACTTGTCGCTTCATCCAAAATAAGTAAGCTTGGATTTGTTAAAATGGTACGTGCAATACTAATTAATTGCTTTTGTCCCACACTAAAGATGTTGTTTTCATCACTAATTTCCGTATCATAGCCTTTTTCAAGCGTCATAATAAAGTCGTGAATATTCGCTTGTTTAGCCGCTAATACAACATCATCACGGTGAGCATCCGGTTTCCCAAACGCAATATTTTCGTGAATTGTACCACTAAATAAAACGGAGTCTTGTAGCACAATCCCCACTTGTTTTCTAAGTGATTTCAGTTCAATATCACGAATATCTTTTCCATCAAATGCAATTTCACCACTGTCCACATTATAGAAGCGATTCAGTAAATTCATAATCGTTGTTTTACCAGAACCAGTTGGCCCAACAACCGCCACCATCTTACCTTTTTCAAGTGTAATATTGACATCTTTTAGAACCGGTTTTTCTGGATCATAACCAAAGTTCACGTTTCGAAGCGCCACTTCTTTATTAATCCCATCAATCTCGCTCACATTCGGACGCTCATACTCATCTTTCTCATTAAATACCTCACTCACACGACGCGCACCCGTAATCGCAAGCTGTAACATGCTGTACTGGGATGAAATCTGCGTAAGCGGCATATAAAATTGTTGAGAATACTGCACAAACATTACGATTAAACCAAGCGCAACAGAACGCTCAAGACTTCCGTTTAACGCTAAATATCCACCAAAGAAAATCACAATCGCTGTGTTTAAAAGGGAGATACCTTGCATCACTGGGAAAAGTAAGCCTGAATAAACTTGACCTTTATAAGTCGCATTTTTAACCGTATTATTGTGCTTCACAAAACCTTCAATCGTTTCATCTTCAAGGCCGTTTGTAATAATAACTTTCTGGCCAGAAATTTTTTCATCAATATAGGCGTTTAAATGCCCCAAACTATCTTGTTGTAAATCCACATATCTCCGTGCCTTACGAATAATAATAGCGGCAATCACAATTGCAAACGGTGATGCAATTAGCGTGACAAGTGCCAGCTCTACATTTTGATTGAACATCATGATAATAACACCAATCATTAAAGCCAAGTTGGATAAAACTTGAACTAGCGCCTGGTTTAGCGTATTAGAAATATTATCCATATCACTTGTAAAACGGCTTAGCATCTCCCCATCATTATGACGATCGAAAAAGCGAATCGAAAGTTTTTCCATTTTGCGGAATAAACCAATACGCATTCTGTTTGTCGCCTTCCCAGAAACACCTGTCATAATAATACTTTGAATAAATGTCGCTAAAGACGTCAACACATAAAATAGAAGTAACATCCATAAAATATGATGGAACTCCGATTTATCATCCACACCTGTTGAAAATAATTTAACTGCGTAATTCGCAAGTTCTTGAATCGCATCCCCAATAAATTGCGGTGCTTTTACTTGTAAGTAAGTTGCGCCAATAACCGCTAATATGATAACGAAAAGTTGTAACTTATACGCGCGAAGATAATGCCAGAAGAATTTACTAATTTGTTTAAACTCACTCATTTCCCCACGCATCCTTTCCCTTTTGAGTCTCATAGATTTCTTGATAAATCGGGCTAATTTCAAGTAGTTCTTTATGTGAACCAACTGAAACTAATTTACCCCCATCCAAAACTAAAATTTTATCTGCATGAATCACAGAAGAAATTTTTTGCGCAATAATAAAAGTAGTCGTATCATTTAATTCTTTATTGAGCGCTTCTTTAACAAGTTTTTCAGAACGGGCATCTAATGCACTCGTGCTATCATCCAAAATCAAAATCTTAGGATCCCCGATGACCCCACGCGAAATAGAAAGACGTTGTTTTTGCCCACCAGAAAAGTTATTTCCGCGCTCTTCTACAATCGCGTCATAAATCTTATCTTGACGTTCAATAAATTCTTTCGCCTGTGCAATAGACGTCGCCTTCTCCATATCGTCCTCGCTAGCATCTTGCTTACCGTGACGTAAATTATCAGAAATCGTACCCGAGAATAAGATAGCGCGCTGCAAGACAAGAGAAACCGTTTTTCGTAGCGTGTTTTTATTCACATCTACTAAGTTCTTCCCACCGATTAAAACTTCCCCTTCAGACGGGTCGTAAAGCCTCGGGATCAGTTGAGCAAGAGTCGATTTGCCGGCACCTGTCGCCCCAACAATACCCACCATTTCACCTGGACTCGCTTTAAAAGAAATGTCGCTTAACGCGTTTTGTTCATCTCCCTCATAGCGGAAACTTACATGTTTAAATTCAACGCTACCAGTTAAATCTTCTTCTGGTGCATCTTTGTCATATTTAATATCTGCATCCGTATTTAAAACTTCACTAATACGCCCAAGAGAAATGAACGCACGAGAAGCCATCATCGTAAGCATACCTCCGATAATGATTGCCATCATAATTTGCATTAAATAGTTCATAAAGGAAGCAATGGCCCCAATTACAGTTGGATCGTCTTTGACCATATCTCCTACAAAATAAATTGACACAACGATTGCTAAGTTAGAGACAAGCATAAACGCTGGAATCATCACAGAAAAGAGTGTTCCAACGATAATGGTATGTCTTGTTAACTTGTCACTTGTATCAGAAAATCTTTTTAGCTCATTGTCTTCTTGAACAAAACTTTTTACGACACGCATTCCTGCTAAATTTTCTTTCGCAATCGCATTAACTTTGTCTAAAAATGCTTGAATTTTAGCAAAATGTTTTCCCATTGCACCAAATGTTATCATAACGATTAAAACAACAAGCACAACGAGTAGAATGATAACCCACCAAAGAGCTGGAAGAGTGACCATTGCTAAAATAAAACTTCCAATAAACATAATCGGAATTCTTGTTAAAGATTGTAACGACATCATAACCAAATTTTGTACTTGTGTAATATCATTCGTTTGTCTAACTACTAAGTTACCTGTTGAAAAACGTTCGATATTGCTGAATGAAAAAGTTTGTACTTTACGGAAACTACTTTCACGAATATCAGCCCCCACACCTTGTGCAATTTTCGCAGATAAAATTGTATTGAAAATACCAGCAATAAGACCCACAACTGCTACTGCTACAAGGATAATACCGATTGACGTTATTTCATCCATTTTGTCTTCCATAATTGCATTTAAAACTTGCTGCAATAATTTCGGTTGCCAAAGCTGAGATGCTACCATGACAGCCACAAATAATGTGGATAAAATCGTCTGCATTCGATATTTCTTCAAATGTTGAAATAAAATCTTCATTGTAAACCTCCCTGAAAAAGAATAAGACGAACACTTATTCTACTCGATAATAAAAGGTTTTTCAACCCTCATTTCATTAATTTGTGAAAAATCAGTCTACAGGCGTAGAAAACCTGTCTTTCAGGTTTTTAAATATGTCTTTTTGTTCATTTTTTTATGGTTTTCACAAACTTTATTTGTCCAAAATGACAAAATTGTAAGTAAGAAAAACTCTTTTTGTCACCTGATTCGAATGTTTAAAAGCCATCCTTCCGTTATGATACATATATAGATAAGCCATTAGGAGGAATTAACATGACAAATAACGTCGTACACGTTGAACATATCGAAAAAATTTACGGTAAAAAAAATCAAAATCAATCCATCGCTTTAAAGGACATTTCTTTCTCGATGAAAAAAGGCGAATTTGTAGGAATAATGGGACCCTCTGGTTCAGGTAAAACTACCCTTTTAAATGTCCTTTCAACGCTTGACCGCCCTACAAACGGAAAAGTTGAAATTGCCGGCACAGATATTACACAGATGAAAAACGATCAGCTTTCTGATTTCCGCGCACAGTCACTCGGTTTTATTTTCCAAGATTTTAACTTACTTGAAAATCTAACGCTTTATGAAAATATTGCATTGCCCCTTTCCCTTCAAGACGTTAAGTCAGCTAAAATCCGTGAGCGCGTACAAATTGTTGCCAGACAACTTGGCATCTCTGATATTTTACACAAATATCCTGCTGAGGTTTCAGGTGGTCAGAAACAACGGACAGCCGCTGCCCGCGCACTAGTTCACGAACCGGCTATTTTACTCGGTGATGAACCTACTGGGGCGCTGGATTCGAAAAATGCGCTTAGCTTGCTTGAAACAATGACAGAGTTAAATAAAGAACAAGAAGTTTCTATTTTAATGGTGACACATGATCCGCAAAGTGCGAGCTTCTGCGAACGAATCCTGTTTATTCAAGATGGGGTTTTATACAAAGAATTGAAGCGCGAAAATAGTCGTAGCGATTTTTATAAAGATATTTTAGATGTTCTCGCTACTTTTGGGCAAAATCGAGGTGTGGAAGATGATATTTAAACTTGCGTTATCAAGTATGCGAAGTCGTCTAAAAGACTATATTGTTCTTTTACTCGGTTTAGTTATGTCCATTTCCATTTTTTATATGTTTGAAACCCTTGCATTAAATAAAGCTTTCATACAAGAAAATGCGATGATAAATGCAGTCGGTTTTGTTTTCCAAGCCGGATCTATCTTGCTTGCCATTATCACTATCGCATATGTGCTTTATGCTAATTCATTTCTTTTTTCTTTACGTCAAAAAGAATTTGGTATGTATATGACACTTGGCGCGAAAAAGCGCAAAATTTCTCTTATCATGTTTATCGAGACCATGTTTATCGGCCTTATCTCTTTAGTTATTGGAATACTGCTTGGAACAGGGCTTGCTTCCGTTATTGGCAAAGCGCTCATGAATCAACTTGAGTTTCATTCCAACACATATGCGCCGTTTTATCTCCCATCACTCATCATCACTTTCGTTTTCTTTGCGATTTTATTTATTTTATCTGCATTCACAAATATTCTTCAAATTTCTAAAGTAACAGTTCTAAGTCTCGTTCATGGCGATGCCAAAGCTGAAAAAGTGATTATTCGTAAAAAAGCCGTTGTAGTAAAAGCGATTCTTTCGATTATTTTACTTGTTGTTGGTTATTACTGTATGATTCGTATTGAAACGACCCAATATATCGGTATTATCGTTGCACTATTTACCATTACTTTTGGAACCTATTTGTTTTTTGCCACATTTCTTCCGTTACTGATTCAAAAACGCCGCGAAAAACAAATTTTAAAAAGCAAACGACTAAATTCATTTACTTATGCACAACTTAATTTTAGAATTAGCCAATTAACACGCGTTTTAGCTACCGTCGCCATGCTTATCGCGCTTGGGATGGGGGCCATTGCAGTTGGCTTTGCCTTTCAAAATAACGGACCACTTTTAGCTGACCGAATGGATCCTTATGATATCAAAATCGTTGACCCAACAGTAAAAGAAAAGCAAGAAACACAAAATATGACGTTTAAAGAAGAAATGACCTATCACTATAAACAAAAAAACAATACTTTTTATTTTAATATGGAAGAATTAAATCAAAACCCTATTTTGGCCCAAACCTACTCGAAAGACGGGAAGGGGCAAACTAAACGCCTGAAGGCATTTACAAATGAAAACCGCAGTGAATGGGACACCGCCATTTATTCCGCTTTTCCTCCGTCTGAAGCAGAACGTAACTTTCAATTTGTGTCCGCCGCTGACTTTTCAAAAGTGGACGGTAAATCTGGCACGGTTTATTTTGGAAAAACGACTGATTTTGTAACGCATCTTGAACAACTCAAAAAAATTGATGCGCTTCAACATGACCGCTACGGCGACCACATGGCTGGAAGCAAATATAGTGCGTATAAAATGTATAGTTCTTTTGCAAGCGGCACCGTTTTTATGGGCTTCTTCCTTGGATTCGCCTTCTTGACAATGATGGCCAGCTGTCTCATGTTTAAAATTTTAACTGGCGCAACGCAAGATATTCGTCGTTACGCGATGCTTCAAAAAATTGGCGTACGCGAGCGTCTTTTAAAGCAATCCATTTATAAAGAAATGTTTCTCATTTTCTTATTCCCATGCATTATTGGCTTCATTCATGTCGCATTAGGAATGAAAATGTTCGGTTTCTTATTAATTAACCCGTACTATCATTTTTATGTCCCTATACTTCTTTTCTTAGGCATTTATTGTATTTATTATTTTATTACTGTCACTTTATACAAAGGGATTGTATTAAAAAAAGAAACATTAAAATAAGAAAAAGACTTACAGGCTTGCCGTGGCAAGTCTGTAAGTCTCTTTTTTTACTATCTATTTTTCGCAAACAAGTTGCCAAGTCACACCAAAGCGGTCGGTCACCCATGTTACTTTACTATAAATACCCATCGCTTCAGGCCCCATCATTACATGGCCACCTTCTTTAAAAGCTTCAAATAAACGATCGAATTCCGCTTCATTTTTGGTTTCAACAAAAATTGAGGTGGCCCATGAAAAGTCCACTGCATATTTCTTTTCCATATCAAGTGCGGCAAATTTTTGATTTCCTAGTTCAAAAACCATAGTATAGATTTTGCCCACTTCACCCGGCTCGCCCTCTTCAAAATACCGCGTCGAAATGATTTTTCCTTCATCAAACAAATCAACATAAAACTTAACGGCCTCTTCCGCTTGCCCACTAAATGTTAAAAACGTACTTATTTGATTTTGATCTAACATCTCCATCAATCCTTTCGTTTTATAACTATGGCCCTATTTTAATACACTTTTTCTCCACTTACAAATGTTTGGGTGACTTTAATGTCGCGCAAATCGCTGTTTGGGACTTCAAACGGGTTGGTTGCCACTACTGTAAGGTCAGCATCGTATCCTGGCGCAATTTTCCCACGAGAAAAAGGTTTGTAACTCGCTTTTGCACTTCCAGTTGTGTAGAGCGAAATCGCCTCATATGTGGTTAGTGCCTCGTTTTCAAAATACGCTTTTCCGTTTAAATCATGGTTTGTCGTGCGCGTTACCGCCGCATGAATCCCGTAGAAGGGGTTCGGGATTTCGATTGGGGCGTCACTCCCAAAAGCAAGCGTCAAATTATTTTTCAGTAGCGTTTTCCAAGCAAACGCACGTTTTGGATAGTTTTCTCCAAGCACATCAAGCGCCCATGGTAAATCGCTTGCCATAAACTGAGGTTGAATATCAAATAACAGCGGCATATCTTTTGCTTCCTCGATAAGTTCATCGGTTAGCCAAGGCGTATGAATCATACGGTCATGCAGCCCGCTTTTAGGCGGATATTTTTTGAGCACTGAAATAACACTACTAAATGCAGCATCGCCTAGAATATGAATGGCAACAGGCAAATCCAATTTGCGCGCTTCTTTTACGATAGCGATAAATTCCTCATCTGAATGAATTTTCAGGCCGTGGTAATCCGGGCTATCCGCATACCCCATCGACATATAAGCGGTGCGTGAGCCCACTGTGCCATCGAAAAAAATTTTAACGGCATCAAGTTCAACAAATTCATTTCCGTCCATAAAACGCTCTTTCTCTTGTTTAAAAACACCTAGTTCGGCATGGTGAATTAAAAGTTGCGCTCGAAATGGCATTTTAGCAGTAATCGTTTGTCGAAATACATCTAACGTCCCTTTAAAACCATTAAAATAGTGTAAGTCTTCTGAATGCGCACCAGTAATCCCTTTTTTAAAAAGGTCTTGAATGGCCAGTGTAAGCCAGTGGCTCATTTCTTTACTCGTCGGTGCTTTAAACGCTTGAATGGCTAAATCGGTGGCATTATCTTTTAAAATGCCGGTCAATTCGCCATTTTCATCTACATCGATTTCACCGCCTCCTGAAAAACTAGCGTCTTTTGTCAAAGAAATCGCGTTTAAAAAAGCGTGGTTAATCGATACGCTATGATAATCAATGCGTCTGACTAGGACGGGGACGGTCTCGCTTACTTGATCTAAATCATTCGCGGTTAATAAGGTATTATCATCTGTCCATTTATTTTCATCATAACCTTCAACAAAAAGCCATTCGCCCTCTGTGAGCGTTTCTTTCCGCTCTATCATCAGCTCTATAGCCTCTTGTTTCGTTTTGGTTTCGTTTAAGTTGAGGCGGTCAAGCGCTTGCCCGTACCAAAGTAAATGAATATGTGAATCAACAAATCCCGGAAATACCGTATCGCCGTTTAGATCCAGCCGAGTAGCTGTAGGATAGTCAGCTGGATTAACATTTACTGCTTGAATTTTGCCGCCATTAAGTAAGACATTATCTACATAATCGCCTTCTTTTTTCATCGTATAAAAACGAGCATTCTCAAGCAATTTCATGATAATTTTCCTCCCTTACTTTATTTTTAATCTTCGTCTCCGTTACCTTTTGAAGCGTAATCGTTAGAATAGCAAGCAGCAATAACATAAATATCCCTACAAATAATGCTGTTATTCCGCCAAATTGAGTGACAACGAGCGCACCTAAAAATGGGGCAAGCATTCTTGCAGCTGTCGCCGTTCCGTTAACTAAACCT
This sequence comes from Listeria fleischmannii subsp. fleischmannii LU2006-1, assembly GCF_000344175.1. Lineage (GTDB taxonomy): Bacteria > Bacillota > Bacilli > Lactobacillales > Listeriaceae > Listeria > Listeria fleischmannii. Next base: position 39,337 of record NZ_ALWW01000023.1, read on the forward strand.
TGATATAAGCCCGCATAACCATTTGGTGCAAGTCGATACGCAATGGTCGGAATAGCCGGCCAAGCAAACATCTCCCCTAGTGTGAGAAAAATCATTCCAAGTACAAAACCACTGTAAACTGTTGCTTGCATAGCAAAAACAAAAGAAAGGATAAATAAAACGATGCCGATATAAATTTGAAGTAATAGATGCTGTTTAAAACGATGAATAAGCGGAATTAAAATAAACTGTCCTAACACAATAAGTAAACCGTTAATACTCCAAAGCTTGCCATATTCGGCTGCCGTTACACCCATATCACTTGTCATATAGGTTGATAAATTAGATTGCCACTGAACATGTGGTAGCTGGCAAAATAAATAAGTTAGAAGTAAAAGTGAGAAGGAGATGAGCCCATACCAGGTTGCTTTCTCGCGTTTTAAACCTGGTTTATGATGCTTCGTCTCAGCACTCAAATTTTCGGACCGCCAATCAATTTTTCTAAAAAAGATGAAAAAGAAAGCGGCATACATCAGCGCAAAAATAAAAGCGCCTAGATAAACATTTCCCATCCCTTTTTCTGCCAAAAAGCCTGCTAAAAAAGGACCAATAGCAACGCCCACATTTTGAGCCACATAAATCGCGTTAAAGCCTGTGCGCCCGCCGCTTGGATGCGTTAGGCCGGCAGCGGCATAAAGCCCAGCAAAAACCATTCCCATGGCAACCGCCACTATCCATAAATTCCAAATAAAATAAGGATAGCTATGAAAAGTCATCAACAAAAAAGTTCCAATAACTAAAATAACAGTCCCAATCATTAGCGAAATATACCCTGATAATCGGTCAAAAATGAGTCCACCTATAACGCTCGCTACCATGCTGATAAAAGAATTAACGAGTAAAACAAGCGACGCATCTGTACTTGACATCCCAAGCTCTGTTGTCATATAAACCATATTAAAAGGCCAAATAAAAGATAGTCCCGTATACAAAAGGACCATTCCCATAATCACAATCCATAAATCGCGAGGTAACCATTTCCTCAACAAACTCGCTCCCTTTCCAAAATAAATCACAAACATTAGTATAGCCCACATTCCCTCTTTTGTAAAAAAGAAAAAAACAGTGAGCTAGAACGAGCCACTGCATTCTTCCTACAACATTTTGCGATAAAATTTTGAATCGACTGCCATAATATCAAAATCATGAGGTAAATCATTTTTTGAAATTTCGTCATAGCCATTTTTTTCATAGAAACGATGGGCGGCCTTAAATTTGTCCGTTGTCCCTAAATAAATAGCTTTCTTTCCATTTTGACTACAAAACGCTTCCAGTCTATCTAACAATTTTTGCCCCGTTTGATATTCTTTTCCGCGATAATTTCCATCTGTAAACAACTTTCGAATCGCAGCATTTTCCCCGTCTAAAAACCAAGTTCCAATAGTTCCAATGACTTTTTCATCCTCTACCGCAATAAAAAAACCACCTTTTTCGTTAGCATAAAACGTTTCGATTTCTTTTAAATCAGGTTGTTCGTCAATCGTTATTGGAATCCCAAATTCATCACGCTGAACTTTTAAAATTAAATGAATAATCGCCTCACGGTACCGTTCCGTATATTTTTCAATTCTCAATTTACATCCTCCTTCGAAAATAATTTTTCAATCGTTTGCATAGCCGCAACTAATTCCGAAAACTCCTCTAAAGACAAATTTTTGGTCATTTCAAGTAGGGCACTATCCGCAGTAGCAACAAGTTTTTCAATTTCTTCTTTTCCTTTTTTGGTAATAAAAAGAGCAAAATGGCGCTTATCATCAGAAAGCTGTTTTTTTTTCTATCACCCCCGCCAAATCAAACTTTTTAATTATACGACTCATATAACCACGATCAATACCAAGTTTATCCCCTATTTCAGATGCCGTTTTGCCATTCTCAAAATCAATTTCTTGTAATACTCTCACTTCCGTTAACGGATACGGATCATGATAAATTTTTTGGTCAAGCCTTCCTAATATACTTGAATAAAAACGGTTAAATCGCCTGATGCTTCCCATTTCCCTCATAATAACGCCTCCAATTTTCAAAGTATAAAACAAATAGTTGATTTTGTCAACTATATTACAGAAGCATTGATTAATTACGTTTTTAACGCTTCTTCTTTCTGCCATTCTTCACTCTGTAAAAGTACCCAATTGCGTTTTCTGAGCTCAATTCGCTCTTTTTCTACCAAATCATTTTTCATTTTAACAAAATATTCCCGACTGACATTGCTGTACCTAGCAAGTTCAGACTGGCTACAAGGAACTGGAATATAAATATCTTGATCATTCTTAATGCCAATATCCATGCCAATTTGATAAAGTAGTGATTGAATTCGCTCTTTTCCAGATAATCGATAGCGCCGAAGAGCTTGAATTAATCGTTCTGTAGTATCATACATCATTTCTTCCGTATATTTCTCACTTTCCACCTCTAACAAAAAACACTTTCCCCGTGAAAAATATTGAAACCAACTATTCCCCTTATCCATTTGAAAAATACTCCCTTGTTTTAAAAACTGAATAAACGTCCCATTCGATTCTTGAATTAGATAACCTTCCACAATTAAAAATACGCCTTGCCCCATTATTTGCTGACTTCCAGAAAAAGATAATACGTCCTTTTTTAATATTTTCATTGTTATCACCTCCAAAATTTCTTTTTTACGCTCTATAAGTAAAAAAGTTAGCTGTTTGGCATACAGCTAACTTCCAATGGGATTGTGGCGACTAAAAATTATTTAAGATTCGTATAGGTGCCTGGTGAGCAGATACAATCTATTTTAGAAGTCACAATGTGATACCTTTATAGTAACATAAAATACTTCCTCAAAATTTGTCTATTTGTACATTTTTGACCCGAAAATGTGACCATTTTTTTACAATTTTATTTTTACTCCTTAATGCCATAGAAACTCTTTTCATCTAAAATCCTATTTTTTTTAAATTATATATATAAAATCAACGAAAAAAAAGTGTCTAGAACAGGGTTTAACAGCAATCGAATATTCGATAGAGATAGTGAATATTTTCATCTAAAACTCTTACTTCTAAACTTCTGTAAATTTTAGTGTATCCATCAAACGCTTCCATTTTGAGCAATTTTATTTTTAAGAGATATCCTCATCTAAACTTGTATCTCACTAATTAGTGACTTTTTTACTTCTTACTTAGTAGAAAAAAAGAAAAACCCAGCACTATAAAAAGAGCTGAGGTTTCTATGATACCGGCGGCCGGGGTCGAACCGGCACGACCTTGCGGTCACTGGATTTTGAGTCCAGCGCGTCTGCCAATTCCGCCACGCCGGCATAATTTTATTTAGTAAACTTATTATAAAATTAAAAATAGAAAAAAGCAATGGAGGCGCCAACCGGATTTGAACCGGTGATAAAGGTTTTGCAGACCTCTGCCTTACCACTTGGCTATGGCGCCTTAAAAAAAGAAAAAAGCGGAAGACGGGGTTCGAACCCGCGACCCCCACCTTGGCAAGGTGATGTTCTACCACTGAACTACTTCCGCAAATAAACTGGGCTAGCTGGATTCGAACCAGCGCATGACGGAATCAAAATCCGTTGCCTTACCGCTTGGCTATAGCCCATCAATAAAATAATAAAAGGGCGGATGATGGGAATCGAACCCACGAATGTCGGAACCACAATCCGATGCGTTAACCACTTCGCCACACCCGCCATAATTCAATTATATAGTCTCTTATGGCAGGGGCAGTAGGAATCGAACCCACACTGGAGGTTTTGGAGACCTCTGTTCTACCGTTAAACTATGCCCCTAAAATAAAAATGGTGGAGGGGAGTGGATTCGAACCACCGAACCCGAAGGAGCGGATTTACAGTCCGCCGCGTTTAGCCACTTCGCTACCCCTCCGTATTAAGATAAAGTGGCTTGGGACAGAATCGAACTGCCGACACCTTGAGCTTCAATCAAGTGCTCTACCAACTGAGCTACCAAGCCAAAAGCGGTCCCGACGGGATTTGAACCCGCGATCTCCTGCGTGACAGGCAGGCATGTTAACCCCTACACCACGGAACCACGATTGCGGGGACAGGATTTGAACCTGCGACCTTCGGGTTATGAGCCCGACGAGCTACCAGACTGCTCCACCCCGCGATAATAATATGGTGGAGGTTAACGGGATCGAACCGCTGACCCTCTGCTTGTAAGGCAGATGCTCTCCCAGCTGAGCTAAACCTCCATAAATAACATTTTAACTTAAAAACAAATTTTTGTCTAAATAAAAGTGACCCGTACGGGATTCGAACCCGTGTTACCGCCGTGAAAGGGCGGTGTCTTAACCGCTTGACCAACGGGCCAATGTAATATGTAAATACTTGGAAACGGAGAGCAAGGGATTCGAACCCTTGAGACGGTTATCCCGCCTACACGGTTTCCAACCGTGCTCCTTCGGCCTCTCGGACAGCTCTCCAAGATTTTAAATTAAATGGCTCCACAGGCAGGACTCGAACCTGCGACCGATCGGTTAACAGCCGATTGCTCTACCAACTGAGCTACTGTGGAATAATACAATTGCCCGGCAGCGACCTACTCTCACAGGGGGAAGCCCCCAACTACCATCGGCGCAGAGAAGCTTAACTACCGTGTTCGGGATGGGAACGGGTGTGACCTTCTCGCCATAGCTACCAGACAAAAGAATGAAAGAACGATGTTCTCTCTAAA
>NZ_ALWW01000024.1 GCF_000344175.1 Listeria fleischmannii subsp. fleischmannii LU2006-1
GAACCGTTCACGTAAGTAAAAATAAAAATGATATAACAATAAAATATTTTAGATAAGTTATTAAAAAAACTTTCAAGTCATGGTGATGGAAGAAGTCACACCAAGTTTAGAAGATATGATTCGTGCGATTTTAATGCGAATTATGGAAAAAGATCAGGACTTTCAAGTCGAGGCCCTTAGAAAATCTCTTTTATCACGCGAAAAATGGGGTGGGTTTGGGGATAAGTGGGGACTGAAAATGGCGCTATTTCATGCACGTAATGAGCATATATCAAAACCGCTTTTTCAAATTTTCCCGRTTAAAAGGGAAAGTGAATGTGCTGGAATGAACGGGATGGACGTGGAAGTCGAAACATTTATTGTGCTACTTGCCCCTGAAAAGTTGTCACCACAAGGATTAGAAGTGTTAAGTTACATTAGCAAGCCTTTTAATTGAAAAGCGAGGAAACGATTCGTCTTTTTGAATCACGTGATACAAAGCGGATGACACAATTTGTCATTCAAAAATTAAATTATTTCTTAGATGAAGGAAAATAAATGGAGGTTTACAAAATGGTTGAATTAACAAATAGTGATGTTCGTCTAAACCAAACGTTTGGAACAAAAGAAGAAGCAATTCGTGCAGCAGGAAACCTACTTTTGGAACAAGGATATGTAGAAGAAAGTTATATTGAATCCATGATTAAGCGAGATGCCTTAACATCTACGTTTATTGGAAATATGGTCGCTATTCCACACGGGACTGACGATTCCAAGAAGGCGATAAAAAAATCAGGCATTGTACTGTTACAAGTGCCAGAAGGTGTGTCTTTTGATGGGAATGAAGCGAAAGTGATTATTGGAATAGCAGGAATTGACGGGCAACATATGGATTTATTATCCAATATTGCCATCGTATGCTCAGAAGAAGAGAATGTGCAAAAATTAGTTGAAGCGAAAAACGGAAAAAGCTATTATTGAATGTTTTGAAGGGAGCGAGATTGCATGAATCAAGTAGCTGTGCATTTTGGAGCTGGAAATATCGGTCGCGGATTTATCGGATTACTCCTAAGTCAAGCAGGCTATCATGTGATATTTTCAGATGTCAATGAAAATATTACAAACGAACTACACGCCAGAAAATCCTATAAAGTGGTACTCGCCGCAAACGAAAAAGAAGAAATTATGGTAACAAATGTAGATGCGATTAATAGTCTAACAGAACCTGAAAAATTAACAGACGCCATTCGTCAAGCGAAAATTGTTACAACAGCTGTTGGGCCTAATATTTTACCGAAAATTGCGAAAAGTATATCGTTAGGGCTGGAAAATCGACCAAACGAACCACTGCTCATCATCGCCTGTGAAAATATGATTGGCGGCTCCGAACTCTTAAAAGAAGAGGTCTATAAGTACTTATCTCCTGAAGGAAAAAAACACGCCGATTTATACGTTCGCTTCCCAAATGCAGCGGTTGACCGTATTGTCCCGAATCAAACGAATATTGATCCGCTAGAAGTGCTCGTCGAACCATTTTTTGAATGGGTAGTCGAAAAACCAGCTCATTTTGCGTTACCGGAAATTGAAGGCCTTCATTTCGTAGATGACCTAACCCCGTACATTGAAAGAAAATTATTCACTGTGAATACAGGACATGCTGTGACTGCTTATCTTGGTTATATGCGCGAGATTGATTCCATTCTATCTGCCATTCATAATGAACGCATCTTATTTGCAGTTAGAAGTGCTTTAGAAGAAACAGGTGCTCTCCTTGAGAAAAAATTTAATTTCTCTCACGAAGAACATCAACTATACATTGATAAAATCATTGATCGGTTTAAAAACCCCAATATTTCTGATTATGTCGACCGTGTAGGACGTTCGCCAATTCGTAAAATAGGGGAGAATGATCGTTTTGTACAACCCGCAAGACAGTTTGTTGAAGCGTTTAATGAAACGCCAAAAGCACTGGCAAAAGCTATTGCAGCTGCCCTTCATTTTAAAAATCCAACTGATGAAGAAGCCTGCTTGTTACAAAAATCAATTGAAGAAGAAGGGCTCGAGCAAACCATTTCGAATTACACAGGATTAAAACCTTATTCCATGCTCTTTGAACGTGTCAAAGAATCTTATTATGAACAAGTTTAACATGTAATTCAGGTGACAAGACACTTAAAGTTAGCTTTTTTCTATAAAACCATTTATAATGGAAAAGAATTTATAGAAAAAGGGGTAAGGAACATGAAAGAATATTTTATCGATCGATCGTACAAGGCATCTATGGGAATTGCAAACGCCGTTTTAGTTACACTTGGCATGGGATTATTACTGCAAACTATCGGAAATTTAGTTGGTCTCGATTTTCTTGTGAAAATTGGAGCAATTGGAAAAAATATGTTAATTCCGGGTTTAGGAATTGGAATTGCCATTTGTTTAAGAGCAAATACTCTCGTTGTGATTAGTGCTGCTGCCTCTGCAGTCATTGGGGGCGGCGGTATTTTAGCACTTGAAAATGGTGGTTTTGCAATCGCAGGCGGTGAGCCAGTAGGGGCCATTTTAGCCGTTCTTGTAGCCGTATGGACTGGGAAGCGCGTGAGTGGAAAGACGAAATTTGACATGATTGTTATACCAGGCGTTTCTCTATTAGCAGGAGGGCTTTCAGGCATTCTCTTTGCTAAAATTATGACGCCTATTTTAGTGACCGCAAGCGGTTTTATTACGTCGCTCGTGTCTGGTTCGCCGATTATTTCCTCAATGGTGATTGCCGCCGTTTTTGGTCTGCTAATTTTAAGTCCAGCTTCATCCGCTGCACTAGCCATTGCACTTCAATTGGACCCAACCGCAAGCGCCGCCGCATTAATAGGCTGTAGCGTTCAATTCGCCTCCTTTGCCATTCTAAGTTTTCGTGATAACAATTGGGGTGGCTTTTTTGCCCAACTAATCATTACGCCAAAACTACAAACGGCGAATATTATTCGAAAGCCAAGCCTCATGTTAATCCCCCTTTTAACAGCCCTAGTCGCTGGTCCCATTGGCGTCCTCGTTTTTAACTTACAAGCTACCGCAGAAATTGCCGGTATTGGCTTGTGCGCCTTTGTTGCCCCGCTCTACCTTATTGCTAATTACGGAATTGAAACATTCCTAGCGTTTGTCCTTGTCGCCGTCATCTTCCCAGCGGCAGTAGCCTTAATTGTACGTCCCATTTTATTACGTAACGAGAAACTTAAAATGGGCGATTTAAAAATCGAATTAGAATAAGAAGGCAACATAAAATCCCCTATTACATGTGTAATAGGGGATTTCAGACTGCTGACAAACGGCAATCTTCGTTGTTAAGCCTTCCGTTCCGGTGCTCACGTACTCAAGTACGCTCCACTCCGGTACTCGGCACTGCTAGAATCTCACCATTTGTCAGCAGTCTGATTTTGGTGAGAATCGTTTTGTTTTGCGTAACCTTTGAGTTTTCTACAAGCTGTCATAAAATCCCCTATTACATGTGTAATAGGGGATTTTACCGATGAGTTGTCTTGCCACTCACCTGATGGCCGGTTTGCCCGATGTTTCTGTATAAACATGTTCACTTGAGATAAAGATAACGGTTAGACTTTGAGTATGCAAGTAGAGAAGTGAAGTCTTACTAATTGGAAAATAACTTAGCATCAATTAGTTGGGAAAAAAGTTAATTTACATGTTCCCTGACTTTGACCGAATGATAATTATCATTTGGTAGCTACTTAACATATCGCCATCTTTTTAAATACGATACTGTATTCAACTACTTCAAGATTAAAATCGAAGTACTTGACGTAACGAAAATCCGTTTCTCAAGCCGTTTTCGAATTTGAACTTTGGTCTTAGTCGCGGCTATTCACCATCGCCTTCCTCCTGCCATCCAAGTTCGAAAAACCATCCATCAGACGTTACCGGCATATGACAAAGCTGAAAATTCAGCTTGTACACACACTATTTTAACGTAGAAGCGACTTTTTTGCGATGTGTGCGTAATGAACTAAAAAATCTTTCATTCGCAACGCCTCTCTTTCTTTTGTTACTATATTATATCCGTTTCGCCAATTTGTAAACGCTTTATAAGTAAAATAAGCCAAAAGATTAGTTTTTGGGAAAAATTGGCATTGAATTGCGCCTTACGTACTAGTTTTAAACCGAAAAAAGATTGACAGCCTTATTAAATTCTATTATGATAAATATCAGTGAGAATGATTATCAGTCTCGCAAATGAATTAAAAAAGGAGTAAAGAAATGAAAAAAATAGTATTAGGTATACTCGTTATTCTTACACTTGCGCTTGCGGCATGTGGGACTAGTGATTCAGATAAAGCAAATTCTAAATCTGAGGGAAGCAAAACGATTACATATCAGTCGGAAAATGGGGCGATTAAAGTTCCGAAAAATCCAAAACGCGTGGTCGTCTTAACTGGTTATGCGGGAGATTTAATTCAACTAGGTGTTCCAATTGTGGGAGCAGATTCGTATAGCATGGATAATCCGAACTTTAAAGAGGGGCTAAAAGATGCTAAACTTATCTCAGAGGAAAATGTAGAAGATATCATTGCTTTAAAGCCAGATCTAATCATTGGAGCGAGTACTTCAAAAAATCAAGATAAATTGAAAAAAATTGCGCCACTTGTTACTTTTACATATGGAAAAAATGATTATTTACAACAACATATTGAAATTGGTAAAACTGTAAATAAAGAAAAAGAAGCAACAGACTGGGCAAATGATTTTGAAAAACGAGCTGAGGAAGCTGGAAAAGAAATTAAAGATAAAATTGGTGCGGATACGACGATTTCAGTCGCTGAAAACTTTGACAAACAGCTTTATGTATTTGGCGATAATTGGGGACGTGGCACAGAGATTCTTTATCAAGCAATGGGTCTTAAAATGCCGCAAACAGTAAAAGATGCTGCCTTAAAAGCAGGATATTATGCCGTTTCACCTGAAGAACTTGGAAAATATACAGGGGATTACATGGTATTAAGTAAAACGAAAGGTCAAGATGCTTCCTTCATGGATACGGCTACCTATAAAGAAATTCCTGCTGTTAAAAATAACCGTGTATTACAAGTTAAAGCAAATGAATTCTATTTCAATGATGCTCTAACATTAGAATTCCAATTAAAAACATTTAAAAATTACTTTTTAGGAAAATAGAAAAGGTGGGTTGACATGTCCGTTAAAATACCGATCTGGTCCAGATTCGTCCTTGTGTTTTTATTACTTATAGCTATGTTCGGTCTTGCTTTATCGTTTGGATCCGTTCATTATTCATTTGGATTTCTCATTGACGGTTTTTTTCACGGACAAAACCAAAAAGAAATCACAACACTATATGAGCTCAGGTTGCCGCGAAACATCGCGGCAATTCTGATTGGCGCAGCGCTTGGAGTTTCAGGTAGCATCATGCAAGCTCTGACACGAAATCCACTCGCTGACCCCGGAATTCTAGGCGTTTCTGCTGGCGGAAATTTAAGTTTAGCGCTCATCATTGCATTTATGCCAAACCTTGCTTTCCCCGGAAAAATGCTTGCTTCATTTTTAGGCGCTGCCGCAGGGACGATATTTGTTTTAGCGATTAGCAAACAAGGTAATATCTATAAAATTATTTTGGCGGGTGCTGCCGTTTCAGCATTTTTAACAGCGATTGCAAGTGCGGTTAGCATCCTGTTTAAAACGTCAAAAGAAATGAATATGTGGACGTCTGGTGGACTTGTAGGGACAACGTTTCATGAAGTGGCTTTGATTGCCCCAGTCATTTTACTTGCTCTTGTTGTAAGCTTATTTTTTTCTAAACAAATTGGCATTTTAACTATGAGCGATGAGGTGGCTGTGGGGCTTGGCATTTCAATTCATCGTACGCGACTCCTGCTCTTTTTCTTTGTCGCTATTTTAACGGGTGCTTCCGTCGCACTAATTGGTGAGATTGCATTTGTCGGTTTAATCGTACCGCATTTTGCCCGTTTTATTGTAGGTGCCAACTATAAATACATATTGCCGATGTCCGCTTTAGTCGGCGCCTTATTTTTACTTATTGCTGATACACTTAGCCGTACGCTAAATCCGCCGTTTGAAATTCCAATTGTGGCGATTTTGTCCGTTATCGGTTTACCATTCTTTATTTACATCGTGAGAGGGGGATTAAAAGGATGAACAAATCACGTTTTATGCTTTTCTTTTTCTCCGGTCTTATCATCCTCCTTTTAACGGCCCTGTTTAATTTAACAGTGGGAACAGAAGCCTTGCCGTTTTCGCGTGTTCTCGCCGTTTTAACTGGGCAAGGTGAGATGCTTGAAAACTTTATTTTATTCGACCTGCGACTTCCGAGATTGCTTATCGTTTTATTCGGAGGTATGGCGCTCGTTTTATCGGGGAGTCTTCTTCAAACGCTGATGAAAAACGACTTAGCCGATCCAGGCATTATCGGCGTCAATTCAGGCGCCGGCGTAGGCGTAGCCATTTTTTTCTTGTTTATGCCATTTAGTGCGGTAAGTGTGAATTTGATGCTTCCGTTAGCTGGCGTCATTGGCGGGCTTGTGACCGCTTTTCTTATCATCCTTTTATCACGAAATAATCCGCAGTACCTCATTTTAAACGGAATCGGTTTCTCTTTTGCCATGAGTGGCTTGATGGTTGTGCTCATGTCCTCGGCGAACCGAGAGAAAGTCGATTTTCTAGCCAAGTGGCTGTCGGGTTCCATTTGGGGTGTTGAATGGCCGTATGTCTGGGTCATGTTTATAATGCTTCTGCTCCTTGTGCCGATTGTCTTTTTATACGGGCACAAATTAGACCTTTTAACTTTGGATGAAAATACCATTATTAATTTAGGCTTGCGGGCAGGTATTTGGCGCATTCTTTTTATTGGTGTTGCCGTCGTTTTTGCAGCCGTAACCGTATCAATAACAGGAGCGATAACGTTTTTAGGTTTAATTGGCCCGCATATCGCGAGGTCACTTGTTGGCCCTAAACACCGCTTTTTCTTACCTATCGCCATGTTAGTAGGGGCGGAATTATTTCTTATTGCAGATACCATCGCAAAACCCCTTCAACTACCAGCTGGCATTATCGTTTCGATTATCGGCAGTCCGTATTTTATTTACCTCTTATTTAAAAAATGAGGAAAAAACCAGTCGCATCTCATTGCGACTGGTTTTCAGACTGCTGACAAACGGCAATCTTCGTCGTTAAACCTTCCGTTCCGGTGCTCACGTACTCGAGTACGCTCCGCTCCGGTACTCGGCCCTGTCTAGAATCTCACCATTTGTCAGCAGTCTGATTTTGGCGTGCGTCGTTTTGTTTTGCGTAAACTTTGTGTTCTTCTACAAGCTGAAACCAGTCGCATTTCATTGCGACTGGTTTTTTTTTTAATCTTCTATAAAAAAGGCCATGATGATATCATCTACAGGTTCCCCATCTAAAATAAATTCTTTTTCCAAGCGGCCTTCTTCGTGGAAGCCGTTTTTCTGATAGAAACGAATGGCTTTTTCATTTTTAGAAAGCACACGCAATTGTAATTTCGTATACCCTTCTTTTTTAGCATATTCCTTTAAATAAGCCATAAGTTCTTGCGCAATGCCTTGCTTTTGATAATCTGGATGAACCGCAATATCAAGTGTGGCAACATGCTGATTGGATTTTAGAGGAGTGGGTGAATGATAGCCTAAAATCCCAACCACAACTCCGTCTTTAACAGCCACGACTTTTTCACCGGCAGGGTTTTTAGCTAAATATTCGGCGGGGGAGTCGAAATGGATGGTGCTAGGTGTGGTTCCTTTTGTCCAAACTAAATGTTCTAGCGTCATCATATCTTTTGCATCTTCTTTTTTCGAGTATCTGATTTCCAAAATTGCATCACCTTCTAATTGTATTTTTTAGCATAAGAAAAAGATTTTTTTAGTGTTTTAACGAGACCGTCATTCGAATAGAGTAGCACATTTCCTTTATAGAGTTTAAGTGTAAGTAAAAAGGCAAGCGCTGTTGTAAGGATTAAAATACCGAGCGAGATAAATATACCTGCGTTTGAGACGGATAATAAGTCCATGCGCGCGAGCATCATCATCGGTGAAAACATCGGCACATATGAACCTATAATGACGAGAATATTATCTGGAACATTGCTCGCTGCAATTGATCCCCAGTAGCCGAGAATTGAGAGCATCGTAAGCGGATAAATAAACTGCGCCACCGTTTCAACATTTGGAACCATCGACCCGACCATAGCCGACAAAATAATGTAAAGGAGCAGGCCAAACAAAATAAAGAGCAGGTTTAGGATTAAATAGTAGGGTGGGAATGCCGATAATTGATCGAGTATGCCCTTTACAAGGTCCGTGTTTTTCATAGCGAGCATCACACTGATTGAAACCACTGCATAAAAGCCAATTTGCGTGAGTAGCATTAAAATAATCGCTGTTAATTTAGCTAACAAATGGGTAGTCGCTGTCACACTGGATAAAATGACTTCCATAATACGCGTTCCTTTTTCTGTTGCAATTTCAGATGCGACAATATTCGCATAGCTCATGACGAAAATAAAAATAAGCAAGGTTAAAACGAGAATAGCGGCGTTCATAACTTCTTTTTGTTTATTCGTCAATTGGTCAGTTGATTCAACATGGTTTTTGACAGGCACAGGGGAGGTAATATCTTGCAACTGAGCTTCTGTAATTTTATAATCCTCTGCTTTTATGGCCACCTTGGCAGCCGTTAAGTCGGTTGTAATACGTGAGAGGACTTCTTGACCGGCTGTTTCTTCTGTTGTATAAACAGCTGAAATTTGGCCTTCTGTATCGGTGATTTTGAGGTAGCCGTCTAATTTGCCAGCGCTAAGTGCCTTTTTGGCAGACTCTTCCGTTTGAATGTTCGTTTTAACTTGAAAGTAATCCTTGTCTTTTTCAAACGGCGCGATAAAGGCTTCATTATCACTTAAAATCGCGATTTTTGTCATATCACCACTATCAAAATAATCAATAATTTTCGGAAGTCCTACGATAAAAGCAGCAATTAGAATAGGGAAGAGTAATGAAAATAGAAATGATTTTGTTTTCACACGACGTTTGTAGACTTGTCTTGTTATCACCCAAAATTTATTCATTTTCTTCACCCGCTTTCCATTTGAAAATTTCTTCTAGTGTTGGCGGTTCTAGACTGAACATGGGAATAAAACCATCTTTTGTTACGTATTGAAAGATAGGTTCGGCAAAGGTTTCATTTTCTAATTCAAGCTGCAAAATATCACCTGGTTTTTCGGAAATTTGCACAACGCCTGGTAAGCCAAGTAATTCTGCTTTTTGATAGGGGGATTTTAGTCGGATACGTTTATGACCAAAACTTTCCTTCACAGAATCTGTATTGCCACGCAGCACGGTTTTCCCTTTTTTTAGCATGAGTAATGAATCGCACAGTTCTTCTACATTCTCCATGCGATGACTGGAAAAAATAATCGCTGTGCCTCGCGCGCTCATTTCAAACACAATGCTTTTAAGAATTTCAGCATTAACGGGGTCAAGGCCGCTAAAGGGTTCGTCTAAAATAAGTAATTTGGGATTATGTAGCACGGTGCTGATGAGCTGGATTTTTTGCTGATTTCCTTTGGATAGGGTTTTAACGAGATCTGTTTTTTTGCCGACTACCTCTGCATGGGCAAGCCACCGGTCGATTTCAGGAAGAACGTGCTTTCTAGACATCCCTTTTAACTCTGCGAAAAATAGGAGCTGTTCTTCAATTGTGACGTTTGGATAGAGGCCACGTTCTTCGGGTAAATAGCCAATTAAGTTGGGGTCGATTTTAGTTGTGGGCTGGCCTTTCCACGTAATTTCTCCACTTGTTGCTTCTATAAAATGTAATACTAGGCGAAAGGTTGTGGTCTTACCAGCGCCATTTTGCCCGATTAAACCGAGAATTTTTCCGGGCTCAATTTTAAATGAAAGGTCATCCACTGCGGTTTTAGCGCCAAATTGTTTGGTGACGTGTTGCAATTCTAGTGACATCAATTCTCCTCCTTTTAAATCTATACCTTCTATTTTACCAAAAAATCTGAATAAATTACGGATTTTTTAAAATTCACGTGAAAATTTTTAATTTTTTCCTTTTATAGTGAAAAGATTGATTTAATATTCACATAAGATTTCGATATGATAAGAATAGCTCAAACTATTTAAAAACTTTTTAAAGAGGGTTGTAATATGAGGAATAAATTAACTTTCGTTGCCGACGAAATTTATGCAGAAATGAAAAAAGATATTTTAAATCATAAGTTCGAGCGTGAAGAACAGATTACAGAAGACTATATCGCGCGCAGGTTTAATGTTTGCCGGCCATTTGCGACAGAAGTCCTTGAAAATCTTGTTGAGACTGGGTTACTCAGTTATAGCTATAAAGTACATACCGTTAGTGAGGCGGATTTTCGTTTTATGTCACGTATTAAAATGACATTTTATAATTTAAGTTATGCCGTTCAAAAATTAGAAGAAAAAGATGTTCCAGTTTGTTTTGATTGTTTGAAACAAGAATTAACGAAAATCAAACTAGCCGCACGTGAGCAAAATTTAGAGGCTTTTATAGCTGGTATTCAAAACTTCTATGGCTGTATGATTGAGCACACAGAAATGCCAAGCTTAGAAAATAATATAAAATATTTAATTGATACATTAATTTTTCTGGAAAAAGAAAACGAAGATACATTTTTTAGTCATATCGCTTATGGCGTTATCGATTATTTAAGTGAACTAACAGATTCGCTTATTAAATACGAATTTGAGAAATGTCATCAAACTTTAAATCAATTTTATACCCATAATGTTAATCTGCTTTTTAACGCATAAAGAGGAGACCGCACGCGGTCTCCTCTTTTAATTACCCATCTTAAATTCATCGCTCGTTAATTCGAATTTTCCTTTTAAACCAGAAGTAATATAGACTTTTTTATCTTTGCTTACAAAGATAGCTTCTACGCCTTTATGTGATTCAATAAATTGGAGTCCTTCTTGAATGCCTTTTGAAAAAGCAGCGGAAGAAAGGCCGTCTCCTGTAATTGATTTTTTACTAATAATAGAAACACCAGCAATATCATTATCAAACGGATAACCTGTTTTCGGATCAAATAAATGATGGTATTTTTTGCCATCTACTTCCAAGTACCGTTCATAAATGCCTGAGGTTACGATAGATTTATCTTGTTCAGGTAATTTTCCAAGAATCGTATTGCGCGGAGAGAAGGGGTCTTGGATACCCACGTTCCAATCGCCGCCTTTTGGACTTTCACCTTGAAGTAAAATATTACCACCTAAATCAATAATAGAAGTAGTCACACCATTTTCCTTAAATACTTTACCAACCTCATCAGCGATAAAGCCCTTTGCGATACCACCTAAATCAAGTTCCATCCCTTTTTTTTTCTAAATAAATGGTTTTATTTTGTTCATCTAATTCAACGTTTTTATAATTGATAAGTGGCAAACGTTCATCAATTTCATTTTGAGAAGGTTTTCTCGCATCTGGAAAACCAATATGCCACAGTGACGTAATCGGTCCAATTGTAATATCTTTTGTCCCGCCTGTTTGTTTACTATATTTAATACCTTCTTTGACAAGATAAAAAATATCATCATCAACTTTAACCGGAGCAATGCCGCTTTTCGCATTGACGTTATCAATTTCGGATGTCCTCTTTTGTTCATCATTGACGTCAATTTTATCAGCTAGTTCACGCACACGGTCGAATCCTTTATCTAAAACGTCCTCTTTTCCCTTATCATAAATTTTGAGGGTTACAACAGTCCCCATCAAAAATTCAGTTTTCGTATACGGACTTGATGCTAAATCACGCTCAGTTTGGCTTGTTTCGTTTTTCGTCGCCTGTGAATTTTCGCCACATGCTGACAAGAGAAGAACTGAGCAAGCTGCTATACTAATAAGGAGTTTACTTTTTTTCATTATGTCACCTCGAATTTTTTCTTACGCTATAAATGTAACTTGTTGGGCTCACTAAGTCAATAAGGCTAGTGAACTATAGTCTGCGATTTTTTAGCCGAAAAAACCCATGTTCATAAATAAAAGCAGAAAGTGTAATGGTCCCGATTCCAACTAAACAACCAGCAATAACATCACTTGGATAATGCACGGACAAGTAAACGCGAGAAATCATAATAAGTAAGATAAAAAGAGCAAACAAAATCGGCACAACCACTTTACTGCTTTTTTTCTTTAAATAAAAAAGAAGAAGTAAAATAGCCAAAAAACCATAAAATGTCGTGGAGCCTGCGGCGTGTCCGCTTGGAAAACTGTAACCAGAAATGGGAATAAGGGGATCATCTGGCCGCTGTCTTAAAGTAATATGTTTGAAAATTTGAGGAATCAAAAGTTCGCCAGTAAAAAAGGTAGCACCAGCCCAAATCGCAAGCCTAACGCCTAATTTGCGCCACACAATGATAACCGTAATCAGCGAAAATAAAATCATCGCTATCGTCCCGCCAAGTTGTGTTAAAATTGTAAAAAATAGCGTCTTAGAATCCGTCACCCCACCCTGAAGGAGAGGAATCAATGTGTCATCTATTTGCGTAATAAAAGAAAGGTGAAAACTAACACCAATCCATAAAAAAAGAAAGAGTAAATAAGAAACCAAACTAATAATAAGTAATAAATACTTTTGCCCGCCTGAGTTAGCCATAAACATCCACCTCATTATTTTATAGTAAGAAAAAAGGATGAAAGAAAAATCTTTCATCCTCAATTTGATGAGCCATGATGGGCTCGAACCATCGACCCTCTGATTAAAAGTCAGATGCTCTACCAACTGAGCTAATGGCTCAAAAATGGCTGGGCTAGCTGGATTCGAACCAGCGCATGACGGAATCAAAATCCGTTGCCTTACCGCTTGGCTATAGCCCAATACTGGTGGAGGAGAGTGGATTCGAACCACTGAACCCTAAGGAACGGATTTACAGTCCGTCGCGTTTAGCCACTTCGCTACTCCTCCAAATATTAATAAATGCCGACTGCAGGAATTGAACCCGCAACCTACTGATTACGATTCAGTTGCTCTACCAGATTGAGCTAAGTCGGCACAAGCACATCTGAAAGTAGAGGCAATCTATATACAATCCGTCTCTTTAAATATCAGATGTCAAACAACTTCAATCAAAAGTTACTTCATTATAATAAACTATTTTGACCCATAATGCCAGCTTTATGATACCACATTATGAGAATGACCCGTACGGGATTCGAACCCGTGTTACCGCCGTGAAAGGGCGGTGTCTTAACCGCTTGACCAACGGGCCGTAGTGAAAAGTAATTTTACAGCCAAAATCTATTATATAAACATCTACCAAATTTGTAAATACCTAAATTAAAGTTTTATTTTTCTGAAAATAATTTTGATTTTGTTTGAGAAAAAAGGGTATATAGTGTTAAAATCAAGGGTTATTTTCGCACTTATTTTCCGTAGATAAAAAATAACGTTACAAGCTTGACGAGCTGTGCTATAATTTGTCATATTGTTTTTTATATCATTTAAATTTAAATAAAAAGGTAGGGAATATCATGGCTTCGCCTCTTAAAAGATTATTAATTGGCCGACCGCTTAAAAGTACTGAAGCTGGGGAGCAAAAACTAGGGAAATTAAAGGCACTTGCTGTTCTTTCATCAGATGCCTTATCATCGATTGCTTATGGAACAGAACAAATTTTACTTGTTCTTGTCACGGTAAGTGCTGCTGCAATGTGGTACTCACTTCCAATCGCACTATGCGTCTTAATATTGTTATTTGCACTTAATCTATCTTATAAACAAATTATTTATTCTTATCCACATGGTGGTGGGGCTTATGTAGTTTCAAGAGAAAATTTAGGGAAAAATGCCGGTCTTGTAGCGGGTGGTTCGCTTTTAGTTGACTACATGCTCACGGTTGCAGTTAGTGTTTCCTCTGGGACAGATGCCATCATTTCAGCAATACCATCTTTATTTCCATTTGCTGTTCCTATTGCAGTTGTACTTGTTATTGGCGTGACCATAATTAATTTACGAGGTATTACAGAATCCGCTAGCATATTAGCTATTCCGGTGTATCTATTTGTTTTCTCTATTATTGTGCTTATTTTTACCGGCTTAATTAAATTAATGCTTGGAATAGATGCTACCCATGAAACAGCTTCAGTTGGGACGCACGTTCAAGGTGTGACAGTGTTCCTATTGCTACGCGCATTTGCATCTGGCTCTGCTTCTTTAACAGGTGTCGAAGCGATTTCAAATGCTGTGCCACTTTTTAAAAAAACCTCAAGCCAAAAATGCCGCTAAAACGTTAACGATTATGGCTTCTTTATTAGGGTTTTTCTTTTTAGGGATTACCGTTCTAGCTTTTATGTACGGAACTGTACCAGAACTCAAGGTAACCGTATTATCGCAAATTGCAGAAAATGTCTTTGGTCGTAATTTTATGTTTTATTTTATTCAGGCTACAACAGCACTGATTTTAGTACTAGCAGCCAACACAGGTTTTTCGGCCTTCCCTTTACTAGCTTTTAATTTAGCTAAAGATAAATATATGCCGCGAATGTATTTAGCTAGAGGTGACCGTCTAGGTTATTCAAATGGCATTATAACACTAGCCATTGGTTCGATTGTGCTTATTATTTTATTTAAAGGTAAAACAGAGTTACTAGTGCCATTATATTCTGTAGGGGTGTTTATTCCATTTACCTTATCTCAATCAGGTATGATTATAAAATGGTGGAGAGAAAGATCAGAAGGATGGAAGAAAAAATTAGCCGCGAATTTATTAGGTGCGATTATTTCTTTCACAGTATTAATTGTTCTCTTTTTAACACGTATTGAATCTGTATGGCCTGTTTTTATCTTCCTACCGATTATGATTTATGTATTCCATAGGACAAGAAGCCATTATGTCAAACTTGGTCCACAATTAAGGGTCGATGAAACAATGGATTTAGATGTTCCCGACTTCAAAGGGAATGCAGTTATTGTAGCCGTTTCTGACACGACCAAAGTTGTAGAAGGTGCTCTAAAGTATGCTAAGTCAATTGGTGACACAGTTATAGCGGTCCATGTTTCAGTAGACCGTGAACAAGGGAAGGAGTTTGTTGAAAGATGGAATAGAGTTCATCCAGAAGTAAGAATTGCTCATCTCTATTCTACTTACAGGTCTATCTCTGAACCGCTTATGAAATTTATTGATACTGCAAAGCAAAAAGCAGATCAAGACAACTATTCATTAACTGTGCTCATTCCGCAGTTTATTCCTAAAAAAGGCTGGGAGAACATACTTCACAACCAGACTAGCTTAATGATACGCACTAGGCTCATGATGAAACGCGATGTAGTAGTGGCAACCTATCCGTATCATTTAAAGGAATAGTTTTCTTCGGGGGAAAGAAAATGTTGTGGAATAGGTCAAGCATAGCAAGATTTTCATTTGATGTAAAAAGTAGAAAATGATATTTTATGTCATAAAAACATTGAAAAACACTCTTTTCGTTAATTGAAAAGAGTGTTTTATTTTAGGATAGGTAAGTAAAAATTTAAAATTACTCATTTTGTCAATTATTTTTTCACTGTTATGAAATAAAAAATAAACAAAAAAATAAGTTTGAGTGGGTATTTTTTTTAATAAAACCTTCAAACTTGACAAATTTGTGACGTTTTGAAAAAGGCTTGAAATATGAGGTTTATCGGAGTATACTTGTCTTGTAAGCGAGAGATTTTCACAAAGAAAGGAAAGTAAGGGGTGCGTTTAATGTCGGAGCAAGATATACGGTATTTTTTATTACCAGCTTGTATTATTTTTATTCTCGGAATAGCGGCTATGAATAGCGTAGCTTCCCCGTTATTAAACTTTTTTATTGTGACACTCATTTCGTGTATAACTGGGATAATCATTGGAACAGCCCATCAACTTGTTAAATTGATTACGGGGAACATTCGTACATATCGTGCTAAAGAGTCTCCGAAAAAAAAGATGGGTACACAGTATAACAAAGCATAATTTAGTCAGATAATGGATTGAATCATAAAAATTATTCAGACAACAAGCAACAGTAAATTGAGAATGAAAGTTCTCTTACCAATCGGTAAAACTTTCATTCTCAATTTGCAAAGTGCTTGTTGTCTATTTTTATTTTACGGACGCCCTTGTTCTCGAAAGAAAAAATGATACAATTAAAAGTATAAGATTTGAAGTGAAAGGGGATTTTGATGGCCACATTAGCAGATGTCGCAAAAAAAGCGAATGTCTCAAAAATGACAGTTTCGCGTGTTATCAACCATCCTGATCAAGTATCTGATGAACTTAAGGAACTTGTGTTTAAAGCAATGAAAGAACTTGATTATGTACCTAATTTTGCAGCAAGAGCACTTGTACAAAATCGAACGCAAGTAATAAAATTTTTAATCTTAGAAGAAATTGATACGGTTGAACCTTATTATATGAATTTATTAACGGGAATTAGCCGCGAATTAGATAAACATTATTATTCTCTACAACTTGTAACTAGAAAATCTAAAAATATCGGTTCCTATGATGGTCTTATTGTTACAGGAATACGTGATGAAGATTTCGAAATCGGTGTTTTAGACATTGAAAAACCCGTTATTTTATATGGCGAAAATACACGCGGTTATGACTTTATTGATGTGAATAATAAAAAAGGCACGGAGATTGCAACAGAACATGTAATAAAACGCGGGTTTAAACGTATTGTGTTTTTAGGAATTGATCTATTAGAGGAACAATTTATGATTTCTCGTTTGGCGGGGTATGAAGAAATGATGAGGCGGCATGGGCTCTCGCCTGAATCCTATTTCTTAAAAAATAGCTCTCGTGTTGCGGAACAAAAAGGGATTGAGTTGTTACGGTATAATTCAGAAGATATCGCTTTTGTGTGTGCTTCGGACCGGATTGCGATTGGTGTTGTGCGAGCGGGGCTGAGCTTTGGCCGTAAATTTGGGGAAAACTTTGCTGTAACGGGATTTGATGGTGTTTTTTTAGACCGGATTTCTTCGCCGCATATTACAACCGTTCGTTCGCCTGTTATTGAAATGGGGGAAGAGCTTGCTAGAATGCTTTTGCGAAAAATAAATGATGCTGGTGCCTCGCAAGATAATATTTTGTTTGAGCCAGAATTAATTGTACGCGGCTCAACAACTGGAATTGATACAAGTTTTTAAATTGTGGACAGCTTCCTTTTTAGGGGGGCTGTTTTTTTGTTATCGTTAACGAGTGAAAAAAGATTGCGAGCGTTTACATAGTTTGCTAACGTTAAAGTAGAAAATAAAAAGGAGGCGATAAATGTGGAGAGAGCAGCCATTTATCATCAACCAGCTAGTCATTATGCATTTAGTTACGATGGATCAGATTTATATATTCGAATTCGGGCAAAAAAAGAGGATATAAAACAGGTAACACTTATTTATGCAGATCCATATGAGTATGATAATGGAAAATGGATGGGTGAAAAGCTTTCCATGAAGAAAATTGCTAGGACGGAAGAACACGATTATTTTGGATGCATCATAAAACCAGAGCGTAGACGTGTTCAATATGGCTTTATTTTGGAGGATTTTGAAGGGGAAACGATATTTTACGGTGGACGAGGCTTTTTTGCGAATACTTTAGTAAATTTAAATACAATGGACTACTATTTTAAATTTCCTTTTATTCATAAAATTGATACTTTCCAGGCACCGGATTGGGTTAAAAATACTATTTGGTACCAAATATTCCCTGAACGTTTTGCTAACGGAGATCCTAGTTTATCTCCTAAAGATGTTTTACCATGGGGAAGTAAAGATCCAAGTACGACGGATTTCTTTGGTGGGGATTTAGTGGGCATCACCGAGCACTTGGATTATCTTGAAGATTTAGGCATTAACGGAATTTATTTGACGCCTATTTTTGAAGCGCCGACGAATCATAAATATGATACTTTGGATTATATGAAAATTGATCCGCATTTTGGCGATAAAAAAATCTTTAGACAACTTGTAGACGAAGCGCATAAACGCGGTATAAAGGTCATGCTCGATGCCGTCTTTAATCATATTGGCGATACAAGTGAAATTTGGCAGGATATCGTTAAGCACGAGGAGAAATCAAAATATAAAGATTGGTTCCATATACATAGTTTCCCTGTGCGCTACGGAGAAAATGGTAATGTGGAAAATGCCACTTCGATTTCCTATGATACCTTTGCTTTTACAACACATATGCCAAAGTTAAACACTAGCCATCCAGAAGTTCAGCAGTACCTACTTGATATTGCAACGTACTGGATTCGGGAGTTTGATATTGACGGTTGGCGTCTTGACGTTGCCAATGAAGTAGACCATGCTTTTTGGAAAAAATTCCGCCAAGCTGTGCGAAAAGAAAAAGCAGATGTATATATTCTTGGTGAAATTTGGCATGATTCTTGGATTTGGCTACTCGGAGACGAATTTGATGCGGTGATGAATTATCCATTTACTCAAACGATTATTGAAAATTATATTGAAAATAAAATTTCACCTTTAAAAATGGTGGAAACCATCAATGAACAATATATGCGCTATCCGAAACAAGTGAGTGAAGTCATGTTTAATATGCTAGATAGTCATGATACAGCCCGAATTTTAACACGAGCAAATGGGAATAAAAACAAAGCCAAACTTGCTTTAGCCTTTATGTTTGCCCACACAGGTTCGCCTTGTATTTATTACGGGACTGAAATTGGCCTTGACGGCGCTAATGATCCGCTTTGCCGAAAATGTATGGTATGGGAGGAGTCCAATCAAGATTTAGATATGTTGGCATTTACCAAACAATTAATCTCGACTCGAAAAAAATACCAAGATATACTTTCTCTCGGGGATTTAACTTGGGATGTTAGTCGCGCTGAGGAAGGCCTTATTAGCTTTACAAGAGCGTTAAATGGTGAGGCGCTTACCTTTATTTTTAACCAAGCGAGTGAAGAAAAGAAAGTCCCAACAACCGCAACCCACGATGTTTTTGAAAATAGGGATATCAGCGGGGAAATTAGTGTTCCGAAAGAAAGCTTTAAAATTGTGAGGTAAGTGGATTTATTCACAAGTAAGATGATGTTATTTTGTTATCGGTAACATCAAAAATTGTATTGAAAACGTTTTCGTAACCTGCCTATAATACAAATAAGGTTAACCTAGTTTTACAAAAGGAGCGTCAAACTGATTTTTTAAATTTGAGGAGGAAAAGGTAATGGATTTGAAAAAGAAACTTGGTGTTTTGGGTTTAGCAACAGGTCTTGTTCTTAGTTTAGCGGCATGTGGAGGGGGAGCATCAGACGATAAAGCAAGTAGTGGTGATGCTAAAACATTAACCATTTCAGTGGATAGTGGCTACAAAAAATATATGGATGCCATAAAAGGTGATTTTGAAAAAGAGAATAATGCAAAAATCAAAATAGTAGAAAAAGATATGTTTGAGCAACTAGAAGCTTTACCACTTGATGGGCCTGCTGGAACGGCGCCTGATGTCATGATGTCAGCATACGACCGTATTGGCGGATTAGGACAACAAGGTCACTTAGCTGAAGTAAAACTAGGTAATAAAGATGCGTATGATGAAAAAGATAAAAAACAAGTTACAATAGACGGAAAAGTATACGGTGCGCCGGCCGTTATTGAAACACTTGTCCTTTATTATAATAAAGATTTACTCGACAAAGCGCCAGAAACATTTGGTGATTTAGAAAACTTATCCAAAGATGCTCGTTTTAATTTTAGCTCTGAAAAAGGTAAAAATATCGGTTTCTTAGCAAAATGGACTGACTTTTACTTCTCGTACGGATTATTAGCAGGTTATGGTGGTTATGTCTTCGGTGATGATGGTACGAATCCAAAAGATATTGGTCTAAACAATGAGGGCTCTGTAGAAGGCATTACCTATGCGACAAAATGGTTCCAAGATGTATGGCCAAAAGGTATGCAAGATAATAAGAGCGCAGATGACTTTATTCAAGACCAATTTGTTAAAGGGAAAACAGCAGCCATTATTGGAGGACCTTGGTCAGCAGCCAATTATAAAGAAGCGAAGTTAAATTACGGCGTTGCTAAAATCCCCACACTTCCAAATGGGAAAGAGTATTCTCCGTTTGGTGGGGGTAAAGGCTGGGTGATTAGCAATTATTCGAAAGAAAAAGAGTTAGCGCAAAAATTTGTTGATTATGCGACAAACGAAAAAAAATCAAACCAAGTTCTATGATGAAACAAATGAAGTCCCTGCCAACAAAGCGGCAAGAGCAGCAGCACTTGATAAAAACGATGAATTAACCAATGCGGTTATTGGACAATATGAAAATGCCCAACCAATGCCAAACATTCCAGAAATGGCAGAAGTTTGGACAGGTGCAGAAAACTTAATGTTTGATGCGGCTTCTGGTAAGAAAACACCGCAAAAATCAGCTGATGACGCTGTCAAAGTTATTGAAGACAACATTTCACAAAAATATACCAAATAAATAGGCTTGTAGGATGGAGTGGAAACACGTATTTATGCGTGTTTCCACCATGTCCTGCATGAGTCTAAAAGAAGTGTGAGGGTAACAAAATGGATATCGAACCAAAAGAAATAAAAAATGTCCGTAAAGCGACTTTGTTATCAATCATCCCAGGACTTGGCCAGTTTTATAATAAGCAAAATTTTAAAGGAATCATTTTTTTAACTTATTTTCATTTTGTTTATGATAGAACTTGGAATGTTTGGCATTCGAGCTTTATATAATTTGATTACACTTGGGAGTGTCCCGGGCGTTGATCATTCGCTCTTTTTACTGATTGAAGGCACGTTGCAACTGATTATTACATTGATTTTTATTGGCTTTTACATACTTAATTTGTATGATGCGAATCGCGTAGCAAAGCAGTGGAATCTAGGCGAGAGTGTTAATATAAGCACCAAAGCTATTTTAAAAAATATGGTAGATAAAGGATTCCCATATCTTTTCACCATGCCAGCTTATATTGTGATGACATTTGTTATCATTTTCCCGGTACTAGTAACACTTTTTATGGCTTTTACAAATTATGATTTTTACCATATCCCACCAGCCAATTTAATTGACTGGGTTGGATTTAAAAATTTCTTTAATATTTTCTTCTTAAGTGCTTACAGAGACACCTTTATGAGTGTGTTTTCTTGGACAATTATATGGACTCTTTGTGCGACAACGCTTCAAATTGTTGTGGGAGTATTCACCGCGATTGTGGCCAACCAAAGCTTTATTAAAGGAAAACGCCTTTTTGGTGTTATCTTCCTCTTACCATGGGCGGTTCCAGCTTTTATTACGATTATGAGTTTTTCGAATATGTTTAATGACAGTATTGGCGCGATTAATTCGCAAGTCATTCCACTTTTAAATCATTTGCCATTTGTAGACATTGGCGCCATTTCATGGAAGACAGATCCTTTTTGGACGAAGGTAGCCCTTATTTCCATCCAAGGGTGGCTCGGGTTTCCGTACATTTATGTGATGGTGACAGGCGTCTTACAAGCGATTCCTGGCGAGCTTTATGAGGCGGCACGAATTGACGGAGCGAGTGCTATGGCGCGTTTTAGAAAGATTACGCTACCGATGATTTTATTTGTCACAGCTCCTGTTTTTATTACGCAATATACGTTTAACTTTAATAACTTTTCGATTATTTACCTCTTTAATGAAGGGGGACCGGGAAGTGTTGGCGGTGGTGCCGGCTCGACGGATATTTTAATTTCTTGGATTTATAAACTAACAACGGGTACATCCCCGCAATATGCACTGGCAGCGGCTGTCACGCTAATTATTTCAGCCATTGTTATCACGGTTTCAATGATTGCCTTTAAGAAAACGAATGCCTTTGGAAATGAGGAGATGATGTAATGAAAGCTTTTTTTCAAGATCAACGGACGTCGCGCTTTTTAACTAAATTTTTCACCTATTTATTTTTACTTGCGCTATCTGTCGTCATCCTTTATCCGATTTTAATTACAGCATCGTCGGCTTTTAAACCCGGAAATATTGCCGCGTTTTCTCTTGAATGGGCGGATGACTGGACATTAAATAACTTTACACGGCTATTTAATGAGACGCTCTACTTAGATTGGTATAAAAATACGCTCATTATTGCGACCTTTACAATGATTTTGCAAGTCACGATTGTAACATTCGCAGGCTACACGTACAGTAGATACCGTTTTAAAGGGCGGAAAAATAGTTTAGTTTTCTTTTTAATCATTCAAATGGTGCCCACAATGGCAGCGCTAACGGCCTTTTATGTACTTGCAATGCTGCTCGGTGCACTGGATCACTACTGGTTCCTGACCTTAATTTATATCGGTGGCGGAATTCCGATGAACACCTGGCTGATGAAAGGCTATTTCGATACAGTTCCACGTGACTTAGATGAATCGGCTAAGCTGGACGGGGCCGGACATTTCCGGATTTTCGGACAAATTATTTTACCACTCGTTAGACCTATGATAGCTGTACAAGCACTTTGGGCCTTCATGGGGCCATTCGGAGACTTCTTGCTTGCCAAATTTTTACTCCGTACACCAGAAAATTTAACCATCGCTGTCGGATTGCAAAGTTTTATCTCAAACCCACAGCAACAAAAAGTGGCGCTGTTCGCGGCCGGAGCTATACTTGCCGCACTGCCAATTTGTCTTCTTTTCTTCTTCTTGCAAAAAAACTTTGTTTCTGGTTTAACGGCAGGCGGAACAAAAGGTTAATCACGTTATGAAAGGAGTCCCAAAATGAAAAAGCCAAACTTCCCTGAGCTCTACTTTCCAAATATCATAAGTCCTAAACGGATTTTTGCAGCTCGAAAAAATCTTTCGTGGTTTAAAATGGTATTTTGTTTTATTTTACTAAACGCCATTTTACTCATCCCCATCTCACTCCATCAAGCGAAACAAAATGATTTTGAGATATTGAAATGGACGAGCGGACTAGATTCGCTTGCAACAAATGAATCAGCAAGTCAATTTAACGGGCTTCAAATAGCAGACGGGAAACTTGTGAGCGGAAGCGAAATGGTGTTTCAAGATACTGGAGGCGTATCCGGTGTTTTTATTCCCAAAAAAAGTTTTGACGCTTCTAAAAATGCCATTTCGTTTGATGAAAAGA
This sequence comes from Listeria fleischmannii subsp. fleischmannii LU2006-1, assembly GCF_000344175.1. Lineage (GTDB taxonomy): Bacteria > Bacillota > Bacilli > Lactobacillales > Listeriaceae > Listeria > Listeria fleischmannii. Next base: position 23,127 of record NZ_ALWW01000024.1, read on the forward strand.
GGTTGCGTGTGAAAGATGCATCAGGCTATTCCTTTTCGTTAGCCTATCCAGATTCTGCGGTTGTGACGGATTTAGAGGAGTTTATAAATACGACATGGTACGCTCAGTATAAGCCAGTTGTATTTCTTGGGATGGTCTTTGTTTTAGGGACTTTAACGCTCGTGAGCTCGCTTATGCTTGTCTTATTTAGTTCGATTTGCTTAGCGCTTACGAAAAAAAGCTCGTTTTCAAAAATAAATTCATTTAAAGAGGCAATGAATTTAACCTTGAATGCGACCGGACTACCGACAATTATCGCGGCTGTTCTGGGACTCATTTATTTTGATATTACAGTAATGATTGGGATTCAGTCACTCGGTGCGGTCTTACTCATTGCAATGACATTTTTAAAAACACGTTTTTATAAAGAAGACGTGAGGTTAGTTTAGGAGGATTTAGCATGAGGCAACGATTATTTGAAATAGACCCATGGAAACTGAAAACAAAAGAATTAAACAAAAAGCACAAACGGCTTCAAGAAAGTCTTACATCCATAGGGAATGGCTATATGGGAATGCGCGGCAATTTTGAAGAAGGTTATTCAGGGGATACCCACCAAGGTACATATATTGCAGGAGTTTGGTTCCCTGATAAAACTCGTGTCGGCTGGTGGAAAAATGGCTATCCGGATTATTTTGGAAAAGTCATTAACGCGCTAAATTTTATCGGTATCGAAGTCATCATTGACGGCGAAAAACTAGATTTATATACCGATGTCGTGCTCGATTTTGATTTAACGCTTGATATGAAAAACGGCTTATTGACAAGAAGCTTTATTGTTCAAAAAAATGAAAAGCGCTATCAAATTGAGGCCACTCGCTTTCTGAGTATAAAACGCGCGAATTAGCGGTTATGAAATATTGTGTCACGCCACTTGATGGGGATGCAGAACTTGTTTTAGCTCCGTTTTTAGACGGAGAAGTGCAAAATGAGGATGCGAATTATGAAGAAATGTTCTGGGAGCCTGTTAATGTTCATGCGGGAGAAGCTAACGGGTTTTTAACCACAAGAACCATCCCGAATGACTTTCAAACAGAACGCTTTACAGTTCATGCGCTTATGGAAAACCATCTAACAGGCGTTATTTTAAATGAAACAGTAAGCCAAACCCCCTTTTATACAGAGAAACGCTACCAAATAAAGGCCGAACAAAACGAGACGGTAACGCTTGAAAAACGGGTCATCATCACCACATCACGAGACACAGAGAATCTCGAAGAAAAAGCGATGGAAATCTTAAAGAGCCTTGCTCACGTGTCCTACGAAGAACTTGTAACGGCTCATAAAGAAGCATGGCAAGAGCGCTTTATGAAAGCGGATGTGGTAATAACAGGTGATGATTCAGCGCAACAAGGCATTCGGTTTAATATTTTCCAATTGTTTTCCACTTATTACGGCGAGGATGCACGTCTAAACATCGGTCCAAAAGGCTTCACAGGAGAAAAATACGGCGGCGCCACCTATTGGGATACAGAAGCATTTGCGCTTCCTATGTATTTAGCACTCACAAACGAAGAAGTCCCGCGAAACCTTCTAAAATATCGTTTTAATCAACTGGAAGAAGCCAAACAAAATGCCCGAAAAATAGGGCTTGACGGCGCGCTTTATCCCATGGTTACCTTTACAGGAATTGAATGCCACAACGAATGGGAAATTACGTTTGAAGAAATCCATCGAAACGGTACAATCGCGTATGCCATTTACAATTATATGACGTATACAGGCGACCAAAATTATTTGAACGAATACGGAATCGACGTTTTAGTTGAAATAAGTCGTTTTTGGGCGGACCGTGTCCATTTATCTGACCGATTAAGTAAATATATGATTCACGGCGTAACAGGGCCTAATGAATATGAAAATAACGTTAACAATAATTGGTTCACCAACTATATCGCCACATGGACGCTAAAATTCACGCTCGAAAATTTGGATCAAAAAGCGCAAACGCGATTACATGTTAGGGACGAGGAGATTCAAAAATGGCAAGATATCATCAAACGCATGTATTTTCCTTACGATGAAAAGTGGCAAATTTTTATTCAGCACGACACCTTCCTAGACAAGGAGCTACGTGCGACCGACACGCTAACAGAGGCGGATCTGCCTTTAAATCAAAACTGGTCTTGGGATAAAATATTACGCTCCTGCTTTATCAAGCAGGCGGACGTGCTACAAGGCATTTACTATTTCCCGAATCATTTTGATTTCGACACCAAACAGCGCAACTTCGAATTTTACGAACCGTTAACGGTACATGAATCCAGTTTATCTCCAGCCATTCATGCGGTGCTTGCCTCTGAGATTGGTAAGTATGATAAAGCGGTTGAGATGTACGAAAGGACGGCACGCCTTGATTTAGATAATTATAATCAGGATACAGAAGACGGCTTGCACATTACTTCGATGGCAGGAAGCTGGCTTGCGATTGTCCAAGGGTTTGCAGGAATGCGGACCACAAGTGGGAAACTTGAGTTTGCGCCATTTTTACCAGAATCATGGCAAAACTATAGTTTTAAAATTAATTATCGAAACGCCCGCATTGAAGTCTTGGTAGAAAAAGAACAAGTACGCTTAAAATTACTAAAAGGAACCGAACTTGCTGTTTTTATCTACGGAGAAAAATATCTGCTGTCAAAAGAAGATTTAATTGTGACTTCCAAATAGAAAAAAGCCCCCTTAACGATTTTAGCGGGGCTTTTTTTCTTATACAAATCTTTAAAAAAAGCGACCTTTCGATTTCTTTTTATGCTCGTCTTGTTATGCTATAATGAAAACTATGAAAGTAGAGCGTTTAGCTGCTCTTATAAAAATTTAGCACATAAATATTTGGTTGCTTTAGTGATGGAGGCGAAAAGATGAGTTTTGCAAACATTTCACTTTTACATTATTTAGCTAACATTGTGGACATACTTGTCGTGTGGTTTGTTATTTATAAAGTGATTATGCTCATCCGTGGAACAAAAGCGGTGCAGCTTTTAAAAGGTATTTTTATTATTATTGTTGTAAAGGTTGTCAGTAGTTTTCTTCAATTGCAAACGGTCGAATGGATTACGGATCAGGCGCTAACTTGGGGATTTCTTGCGATTATTATTATTTTTCAACCTGAACTCCGTCGTGCACTTGAATCATTAGGACGTGGGAATATTTTTATTCGTCTCGGTTCTAGGATTGAAAAAGAGCAACATAATTTAGTGGATTCAATTATTAAATCAACGAAATATATGGCCAAACGTCGTATTGGGGCCTTAATTTCAATTGCGAAGGATACTGGAATGGAAGATTATATTGAAACGGGTATTCCGTTACATGCAAGTATTTCTTCCCAACTTTTAATTAACATTTTTATTCCGAATACACCACTTCATGATGGTGCCGTTATTATTAGAGGAAATGAAATAGCGTCTGCTGCTAGTTATTTACCTTTATCCGATAGCCCGTTCCTTTCTAAAGAATTAGGAACAAGACACCGTGCTGCACTTGGCATTAGTGAAGTAACGGATAGTCTAACAATTGTCGTGTCAGAAGAAACAGGTGGAATTTCCGTAACGAAAAACGGTGAGTTATTCCGCGATGTTTCTGAGGAGCGTTTACAAGAAATTTTGGAGAAAGAATTAGTCACACAAGTTGAGACAAAAAAATCCTTCTTTTCCCGTTTTAAAGGAGGTCATAAAAAATGATGGATCGTATTTTAAATAATAAGTGGTCAATTCGAATTATCTCACTTATTTTAGCAGCCATATTATTTACTTCTGTAACTGCAGATAATAACGCTGGCGATGGCTCATTTCAAACGTCTTCACAAACGGATACTGAAACAATTCAAAATGTTCCTGTTGAAGTCTATTATGACAAAGAAAATCTATATGTATCAGGGGTTCCTGACACGGTGACCGTCACCATTTCAGGCCCAAGAAGCATTGTTCAAAATACACGAGCACAACAAGATTTTAAAGTGTATGCAGATTTACGAAATGCGTCTATTGGCGAACAAAATGTCAAATTACAGGTCAAAGATATTTCTGAACGTTTAAAAGTCACAATAAGTCCTGAAACCGCCAAAGTAAATGTTCAAGAGAAAGTGACAAAGAAATTTTCCGTTGAAGCAGAAATCAATAAATCGGCCGTAGCAGATGGATATGAGGCTGGAACACCAAAAGTTAATCCGGCAAAAGTTTCCATTACGGGTGCGAAAGATACGATTGAACAAATTGCTTACGTAAAAGCAAACGTTGACTCTGACAAAGCGCATAAAGAAGATTTTACTGCGGAAGCAACGGTTTCTGCTTTTGATAGTCATTTAAACAAACTCGATGTTGAAATTAGTCCCGAAAAAGTAGATGTTTCGGTTCCGATTGAAAAAGTTGGGAAATCTGTTCCGCTAAAAATCAACCAAACTGGCAAGCCGAGTGATGATATTACGATTTCAAGCATAACGCCTGACAGTTCAGAAGTGATTGTGATGGGGGATGCGGATGTTTTAGCTAAGATAAATGAAATTAGTGTGGATGTGAGTGTCGCAAGCATTACTGCTGATACAGTTCGTGAAGTGACAATTCCTGTTCCTGACGGGGCAAAATCTGTTCAACCACAGACGGTCGAGGTGCGAATTAAGACTGCAAAAAAGTCGAATAGTGATTCAGAAAATCGAAATACCGATCAAAATGAATCTGATTCCAATACAAATGATAATGAAACACCAGACGGGAATACAAACGGGAATAGCGACTCGAGTACAGACACAAAAGATACATCAAAAACTTTTTCCAATTTAGACGTATTTACACGCGGTTTGCCGGATAAATATACGGCGCAAATGATTACACCGGCAAATGGAAAGGTAAATATTACACTAAACGGACCGCAAAACACAATCAATCAAATCAGTGCCTCTAGCGTCACGGCCATTGCGGATTTATCAAATGTTAAAGAGGGAGAGTATTCCACTAAAATTCAAGTTAACAATTTACCGAGTCAAGTGACATACAAACTTTCTGTTAGTAACGCGGAGTTTTTGATTAAGCTAAAAGAGGAAGAAGATTCGAGGAGCTAGACGCTAGTTTTTATGTTTAGATGAATTTTTTAGTAAAAACTAGTATAATGAAATGTGCAGCAATTTTTAAAAAATAAAAAGTGAAATGGATAGGCTATTTTAAAGCCTGATAAGAAATCCAATGTTTTGATACAGAAGGAGAGAATTAGAATGGGAAAATATTTTGGAACGGACGGGGTTCGAGGAGTTGCTAATCAAGAGCTATCACCAGAACTTGCTTTCCGATTAGGACGAATGGGAGGCTACGTTCTAACCAAACACGTGGGTGAGCATCCGAGAGTACTAGTCGGAAGAGATACACGAATTTCAGGAGAGATGTTAGAATCAGCACTTATTGCAGGACTTGTTTCTGTTGGTATTGAAGTTATGCGTTTAGGCGTTATTTCTACACCAGGCGTTGCGTATCTGACACGCGCGCAAGGCGCTTCTGCAAGTGTTATGATTTCTGCATCACATAACCCTGTTGAAGATAATGGTATTAAATTCTTTGGTTCGGACGGATTTAAACTATCAGATGACCAAGAGCTTGAAATTGAAGCCTTACTTGATCAAGAAAAAGATGACTTGCCACGTCCGAGTGCAGAAGGACTTGGAACTGTTAGCGATTATTTGGAAGGTAAACAAAAATATTTACAATTTTTAAAGCAAACAGTCGATCAAGATTTCTCTGGCTTACTTGTTGCGCTTGATTGTGCGCATGGTGCTACTTCTAGCTTAGCGAATCATCTATTTGCCGATTTAGAGGCAGAAACGGTTTCAATGGGTGCATCCCCTAATGGTTTAAATATCAATGAGGACGTTGGCTCCACGCATCCAGAAGCATTAGCTCAATTTGTAAAAGAAAAAGAAGCAGATGTTGGCCTCGCGTTCGATGGTGACGGTGACCGAGTGATTGCAATTGATGAAAATGGCGACATTGTAGATGGAGATAAGATTATGTTCATTTGCGCTAAATATTTAAATGAACATGGTTCCTTAAATCAAAATACAGTTGTTTCAACCGTTATGAGTAACTTAGGCTTTTATAAAGGTCTACAAGAGTTGCAAATTGCGGACGTTCAAACAGCTGTAGGAGATCGTTATGTCGTTGAAGCTATGCGTGCTGGGAATTATAACCTTGGCGGTGAACAATCGGGTCACATTATTTTCCTTGACCATAACACAACAGGAGATGGATTGTTATCCGGAATCCAGCTGATTAATGTTATGAAAGCGACTGGTAAAAAATTATCTGAATTAGCCGCTGATATGCAAACTTTCCCACAAAAATTAGTAAATATTCGTGTGACAGATAAAAATGCAGTAGAGAGTAATCCAAAAGTAAGCGAAGCTATTAGTCTTGTTGAAAAAGACATGGGAGATAACGGACGAGTTTTAGTTCGTCCTTCTGGAACAGAACCGCTCGTTCGCGTAATGGTAGAAGCTGAAACAGTTGAACAAACCGAAAATTACTGTGAACAAATTGCTAGCGTTGTGCGTACCGAAATGGGTCTCGACTAAGACATATAAAATACCGTTATCGATTGTGATAACGGTATTTTTATGAAAGAAAGGATTTTTTTATGTTAAGAAAAGTACGTCAAATTGCTGCAAGCTTTGTTATTATGTTAGGCTTTACCCAATTGTATAGCTTTTCTAGTGCGGCATATGGCTATTTTATGAGTGATTCAGGGGATTATCGATTTGTCTGGAATTATTGGATCATTGGTCTATTTGCCGTTCTATTGCTAATTGGCGGGGCTATGATGATTCAAAATGACAGGTTCAGACTTCATGTAGCGATTATTTTATTAGCTTTTACAGCATTCCAAGCTTTTTCAGTTTATTTTTACCAAATTAAAACTTTACTAGACAATACGGAAGACCTAAAGGGGCCATTTAATTATACGAATCTTATTCTAACAGCGATTAGCTTATGTTTATTTTTTTCTTTTTTCTTTTGGCTAAAAAAAGGGACGAATCACTTTTGGAGACAAGAGAACAGGGCTGGAAGACAAAATGGCTTATTTCAAGCATCGTATTTTCAATTAGTGGGGCAGGGTTAGCGATTTTTCTCTCAGCTATTATTATCAAACACTTCCAAAATCCAAAAGTAAGCGATGTTTACATTTTCACAAATGATTTTGATGCTGCTTTTGCGATTTTTAGTGCCCTTCTATTGATTCTTATTGCCTTTTCGAGTTTGAAAAGAGGTTCGTATTTTATGGCAGGCATTGCAATGGGAATTGGTTTTCTTTATTTAATGAATTATTTGTGGTTCGAACAATGGATGACATTTTCTATTCAAAATGGATATGAGATTGCTAAAAATGAAAATCGCTTGTTTGGCATTCAATTTGTTATCGGAGTCGTTGCTTTTTTATCAGGAATACTCATTTTTGTAGGAAAAAAAGAGAAAAAATATTAACTTTTAAGAGAAAAATGACCTATTCTGTGAATAATAGGTGAATTTTCTAGGATAGCTATTGTCCGCTTGTCTAAAAATGGTATACTAAGTGAGTAAGTAACAAACCAAAAAGGGAGGAACTATTTTGAAGAAAAAGGGAATTATTAGTCTAATTTTAGTTTTCGTCATGTCTGTATTTTTAACAGCATGTGGAAATGACCGTGTTGAACCAAAAGAAGCAGCCGATGTAACGGCTAATGCACTGGTTTACGGTAAAGATATGGATAAAGTGAAGAAAGTATTTGGTCAAGATGGATCGGATTCTGAAAAAGATTTCGAAAAAGGATTTAAACAAAGCTTTAAATCTACCATTACTAGTTCTACTGGTACAACAGCAAATATTGACAAACAAGTCGATGAACTTTATACAGCTCTTCGTAATCGTGTAAAAGAAAAAGCAACGTACACAACGAAAGTAACGAAAGAAGACAAAGAGAACCCAGAAGTAACCTACTCCATTAAAGGGCTTGATATGGGAGCGGTTCAACAAAAATTAGCTAGTGAAATTCAAAAAGAAGTAACTAGCGATGCGTCACTTGCGGCTGATCAAGACAAACTTATGCCAAAAGTACTTGAAATTTATACGAACGAAATTAAAAAAGCAGAGGCAGTTTCTACACCAACAGATGTGAAACTAAAGCTTAAAGTGAACTCAAAAGATGAAGGTAAATGGCAAATGGAAAATGAAACCACATTTGTTCAAAATCTTATGCAAGCCTTCTATATGGGTAATATGTAAGAAAAAAACAAGTTTCTCTATTGGATGAGAAACTTGTTTTTTAGTATAAAAGAAGATAAGTCTATGATTTAGCGCTCTCCTTTTAAGCCCCGCAAAAAGCTTCTCACTAAGTAAGATGTAAAATATATTAATTAGTATATACCAATTTAACCAAATTGGCTTAATAAAAATACTTGACCAACTATACATTTTAATGTAGAATGATTTTGTTTCCTTGAAAAAAAAGAAGGAGGATCGCTAAAAATTAAATAAAAGCGCCAGAACTAATTGAATGGAACGAAAAGCGAGTGAAATTCTAGCTTTTTCTGAAATTAGTTGACGAGGAGGAGATTAATCGAAGTTTCGGCGGGAGTCTCCCGGCTGTGCATGCAGTCGTTATGCCTTAGCTACAAACCATTTGGGTAACCAGATGAACAGAGTGCTATGGATCATGCGTGTGTCTCCAAGGAAACGAAAAAAATTGGGGGCAAGAAAATTGGTTTCGTCTGCCCTTTTTAACTATTGGAGGACAAAATTATGTGTGGAATTGTTGGATTTATTGGAAGTAAAAATGCGAAAGATGTTTTATTAAATGGATTAGAAAAATTAGAATATCGTGGTTACGATTCAGCGGGAATCGCCCTTTTAAACCATAATGAAGTGTACGTTGTGAAAGAAAAGGGACGAATTGCAGACCTTTCTGAAAAAGTAGCAGAAAATGCATTTGGAGAAGTGGGAATTGGCCATACGCGCTGGGCAACACACGGAAAGCCAAGCCACGAAAATGCGCACCCTCATCAAAGTACATCTGGACGGTTTACAATGGTGCATAATGGTGTGATTGAAAATTATTCTCTCTTAAAAGAAGAGTATTTAAAAGAAGCAACCTTTATAAGTGATACGGACACAGAAGTGATTGTACAGCTTGTTGAGAAATTTGTAGAAGAAGGCCTAAATACAGAAAGTGCCCTTCGAAAAACACTGTCTCTTTTACACGGCTCATATGCCATCAGCTTGATTGATAAAGAGGATAGTCAAACCTTATATGCTGCAAAAAGCAAAAGCCCTCTTTTAATCGGAAAAGGAGAAGGCTTTAATGTCATCGCAAGTGATGCAATGGCTGCACTAAAAGAAACCGATCAGTTCATTGAAATTATGGACGGGGAAATGGTAATTTTAACACGTTCTGGCGTTCAAATTTTAAGCGCTGAAGGTGAAGAAATCGAACGCGCCGCCTATACCGCTACAATCGATGCTACTGATATCGAAAAAGGAACATATCCGCACTATATGTTAAAAGAAATCGATGAGCAACCAGCTGTGACACGCCGTATTATTCAGTCGTATCAAAACGAAGATGGTGAGCTTACCGTTGAACAGCCGATTCTAGATGCCATTTTAGAAGCCGACCGCGTGCATATTATTGCTTGTGGAACGAGTTATCATGCCGGACTAGTTGGGAAAAATCTTATTGAGAAGCTAGCTCATATTCCTGTAGAAGTACACGTTTCTAGTGAATTTGGGTATAATATGCCACTACTATCTGAACGCCCGTTATTCCTCTTTATTACGCAAAGTGGTGAAACAGCAGATAGTCGACAAGTTTTAGTAAAAGTGAAAGAAATGGGTTATAAAACTTTAACGTTAACGAATGTTTCAGGCTCCACTTTGGACCGTGAAGCGGATCACGCGATGTACTTGTTTGCCGGCCCTGAAATTGCTGTGGCTTCAACTAAAGCTTATACGGCTCAAATTGCGGTTTTAAGCATACTGGCAGTAACTCTTGGACGTGAAAAGGGTATTGCAGCGGCTAAGGAACTGGATCTTGCTGTTGAACTTGGTATTGTAGCAACGGCAATGGAAGCAATGGTTGCATCAAAGGAATTAGTGGAACATATTGCAGGTGAGTTTTTAGCCACTACGCGAAATGCCTTTTTCTTAGGAAGAAGTGTAGACTACTTTGTGGCGATGGAAGCGGCTTTAAAATTAAAAGAAATCTCCTATATTCAAGCTGAAGGATTTGCAAGCGGTGAGTTAAAACATGGTACAATCGCATTAATTGAGGATGAAACGCCTGTTTTAGCGATTGTGACACAAGAGAATATCAATTGGAATATCCGCGGCAATGTGAATGAGGTTCTAGCGCGTGGGGCAAATGCCTGTGTGTTTGCGATGGAAGGCTTGGAACAGCCGGAGGACCGACTTGTGATTCCGCATGTCCATCCACTACTAACATCTCTAGCAAGCGTTATCCCGTGCCAGCTACTCGCTTATTATGCTGCGCTACACCGCGAATGTGATGTAGATAAACCACGTAATTTAGCTAAAAGTGTAACTGTAGAATAAAAAGAAGCAGATAAAAAAGGTTTTCCCGTAGTGCGGGAAAACCTTTTTTTTAGTTATCATCATCAGATGGTGGTGTATCTTTTTTAAAGCCTTGGATAATGAAACGAGCGCCTGTCACAAAATCGACAGCGGCCATACCTGCAATCACATAGGCGAAAAAGCCCCAACCATTAAGATTGACTTGTTGCAACGTAAAATAAACAAAAACGACACCTAAAATAATATAAAGTAACCCTTGTGCTAAAAAACGTCGATTCATATAAAATTTTTACCCCCAATTTAATAGACTTAAAACTAAAACGAAAGTATTCATTAAAATATGTGCACACATAGGTACGATGATACGCTTTGTTTTGGTATAAAGAAAACAAAGAATAAGTCCAATTAAAAAGTAAGAGAGTAAATACTGGATGTCCCCATGTAGTAATCCAAAAATAAAGGAACTAATAACCGCAGCACCGTGAATATTCATTCGATTCGCTAGACCACCGTATAAAACCTTCCGAAATACTAATTCTTCCAAAATTGGACCAAGAATGCTAATAAAAATAAGGAAAACAGGCGCAGCTTTTGTAAATTCTAGCAGTTTTGCTGTGTTTTCTGAACCACTAGGCAAACCGATAAAAATAGAGATTACAAGAACAGCTAAATATTGCGCAATCAGTAATACAAAAAAGCCGCCAACCGCATAAAGAATACTTTGGGATAAATTCGTTTTTTCTCCCATAGCAATTTTATTGAATTCCGGCTGATTATGAAGTAAGAGCCAAATAATACAAAGCGTTGCAATATTGGATAATATGCTCCAAATTACAACGGAATAGGCTGTAATTTCAGCATTTGAGGCAGAACTAAACCCGTGAAAAATAGCTGCGACTAAAGGTACGCCCAAAATACCAGAAAATAAAAGAATAAAATAACTTACAACAATTGTGATATATCGTTTTGTCAAAAAACCGCTTCCTTCCAAGAAACATAGCGTTTCGTATCAATTCTGTTCTATTGTACTAAGAAATAGGCGTTCGTTGCAAATAAGAAAGAAATTTTTTAATAAAAATGAGCCCTTTATACTTGCAATTTTAACCTATTTTGACTAATATAAGAATTGTGTTAGCACTCAAGTGTACCGAGTGCTAAAAAGATTGAAGGAGGTTATGGAATTGTTAAAACCATTAGGAGATCGCGTTATTATTGAAGTTGTAGAGGCTGAAGAAAAAACAGCGAGTGGGATTGTTTTACCAGATTCTGCTAAAGAAAAACCACAAGAAGGTAAAGTTGTCGCAGTAGGCTCTGGTCGAATTCTTGATAACGGTGCAAAAGAAGCGCTAGAAGTAGAAACAGGCGACCACATTATTTTCTCCAAGTACTCTGGAACGGAAGTAACCTTTGAAGGAAAAGATTTATTAATCATTCGCGAAAGCGACATTTTAGCAGTTATTAAATAGAATTTTTTGAATGAAAATGGAGGTATTGACTTATGGCAAAAGATATTAAATTTAGTGAAGACGCTCGTCGCGCAATGTTACGCGGCGTTGACCAATTAGCTGATGCAGTGAAAGTAACACTTGGTCCAAAAGGACGTAACGTTGTACTTGAGAAAAAATTCGGTTCCCCTTTAATTACAAATGATGGGGTAACGATTGCAAAAGAAATCGAGTTAGAAGACGCATTTGAAAATATGGGTGCGAAACTTGTTTCTGAAGTGGCTTCTAAAACAAATGATGTAGCGGGTGATGGAACTACAACAGCGACCGTTTTAGCACAGGCTATGATTCAGGAAGGCCTTAAAAATGTAACGGCTGGAGCAAATCCGGTTGGCATTCGTCGCGGAATTGAAAAAGCAGTAGCTACGGCTATTGAAGAACTTAAATCAATTTCAAAACCTATTGAAGGCAAAGATTCAATCGCACAAGTTGCGGCCATTTCTTCTGGAGATGAGGAAGTTGGGAAATTAATTGCTGAGGCGATGGAACGCGTTGGAAATGATGGCGTTATTACCATTGAAGAATCAAAAGGCTTCGCTACTGAACTTGATGTTGTAGAGGGGATGCAATTTGATCGCGGCTATACTAGTCCTTATATGGTTACAGACTCTGATAAAATGGAAGCTGTCCTAGAAAAACCTTATATTTTAATCACAGATAAAAAAATCTCTAACATTCAAGAAATTTTACCAATTTTAGAGCAAGTGGTTCAACAAGGTCGTCCGCTTTTAATTATTGCGGAAGATGTTGATGGCGAAGCACAAGCTACTTTAGTGTTAAATAAACTTCGCGGTACGTTTAATGTTGTGGCTGTTAAAGCGCCTGGCTTCGGTGATCGTCGTAAAGCTATGCTTGAAGATATTAGCATTTTAACAGGAGCTCAAGTTATTACAGAAGATCTGGGCCTTGAATTAAAATCTACAACAATGGAACAACTCGGAACAGCTCAAAAAGTGGTTGTTACAAAAGATGATACAACAATCGTAGAAGGAGCAGGTGAAAAAGATCAAATTTCTGCTCGTGTAAATCAAATTCGTGCACAAATGGAAGAAACAACTTCAGAATTTGATAAAGAAAAACTACAAGAACGCTTAGCAAAATTAGCTGGTGGTGTGGCAGTTATTAAAGTAGGTGCTGCGACTGAAACAGAATTAAAAGAACGTAAACTTCGTATTGAAGATGCTCTAAACTCAACACGTGCAGCCGTTGAGGAAGGGATTGTTTCTGGTGGTGGTACTGCGCTTGTAAATGTTTATAACAAAGTAGCAGCAATTGAAGCAACAGGAGATGAGGCGACTGGTGTGAAAATTGTACTTCGCTCTCTTGAAGAACCAGTTCGTCAAATCGCGCATAATGCTGGTTTAGAAGGTTCTGTTATTGTTGAGCGACTTAAAAATGAAAAAGTAGGCGTTGGCTTTAATGCTGCTAACGGCGAATGGGTTAACATGATTGAAGCAGGTATTGTAGATCCAACGAAAGTAACGCGTTCTGCTCTTCAAAACGCTTCTTCTGTTGCAGCACTTCTTCTTACAACAGAAGCTGTAGTAGCTGATCAACCAGAAGAAAATTCTCCAGCTGTTCCTGATATGGGCGGCATGGGTGGAATGGGCGGTATGATGTAATCTGGTTTTTAAAACCACTCTATGAAAGAGAATAAAAATTACTTCATCTTTTTTCCATTTTAAATAATAAGCTAAAGAGGTCTTTGGAATTTTCCAAGGATCTCTTTTTTTAAATCTTTCTCTCTTAAAATACATTATTATAGAAGAAACTAGAAATTTTGGCTTATAATTTATAAGAAAAAGAAGGAAATACAAGCCTTTTTTTAGGCTAAAAAGAAAGACTGAGAAATAAAATCAGGATGGTTTTTGGTTGATTTACAAGAAAAAAAAGCGAATTTCAAGAAAAAATTTGAGGAATAAAACAAATTTTTTTCAAGCTTTAATATCACTAAAAGTCTGAAAATTCAATTTTTCAAAAAGGGCTTTAGAGTAAGAATTTGCGAGCTCTATAGTCTTTTGGACCTATTATCCATTTAGGTATGTGACTTTGTTTTGAAATAAAATGAAATGGAACAGTAGTTGTTTTGAAATGTTTCTATGTTATGATGAATCCCGTAGAAAATTTAAGGAGTTGTTTTTAAGGAATGAAAAAAAATGCACTAAGAATGGCTGTATCCACTTTTGTAGTAGGAACTGTGATTGTAGCTGGAGGCCAATTCGCAGACGCAAAACAAATCAATGTAGCAAAGGGAGACACGTTATCCGCAATTGCCAAGAACAATAATACAACTGTCGACAAAATTGCCAAAGACAACAACATTTCTAACATTAATCTTATTTATATAGGTCAAACACTTGAAGTTGGAGAAAATGGAACTGGAGTATCAGTAGCACCAGCACAAACGCAATCAAATGCTGCAGCAGCTCCTAGCCAAGCGCAGACTAGTCAACCAGCACAACAACAAACTAGAACTGCAGCTCCAGCTCAAAAAGCACAACCAAGTCAAAGTGCTAGCACATCAAATGCAAGCTCTTCTGAACAACAAGCGAAACAATGGATTGCACAAAAAGAATCTGGTGGTAACTACGGTGCTGTAAGTTCCACTGGTAAATACATTGGTCGTTACCAATTAACGAATTCTTACTTAAAAGGTGATTATTCTGCTGCTAACCAAGAACGTGTTGCAGATAATTATGTCAAGAGCCGTTATGGTTCTTGGGCAAATGCTAAAGCACATCATTTACAAACTGGTTGGTATTAATCAAAAGGAACAGATTCCTCTGGGGTCTGTTCTTTTTTTGTATAAAAAAGCTATTTAATTATTGCTTACTTTCACGTATAATAGAAGTAGAATAATAGAAAGTAGGGCAAATATGAATAATAGAAAAGCAGAATTTATTTTAGGCATTATTGGATCAAGCCTAGCAGCAGTTGGCGTATTGCTTACCGGAATAATTACGATGTTTGTTGTTCTAGCGACTTCTGCCGACCATGGTATGATGACGCAAGATGAAATCATCGGTATATCATTTAGCATTGGTTTTATAGGGCTCAATCTTTTATTAGCTCTTGTGTCATGTGTGTTTGGTTTTATTGCTTCCTTTAAACTGAAAAATGGAGTTAACGTAAAGGGCTGGTCAATTTTATTAATTGTGATAGGAGCACTGTGCTTCTTCAGTTACGGCTTTATTACGGGCGTTTTATTCCTTATTGCTGGTATTATGTCGGTTTCAAAACGGCAGAGTGAAAAAAATCAATTTGATTCCTTTGAATAAAAAAGAAACCTGCTAGGTGAGCTAGGTTTCTTTTTTTTAATCCTCATAAATTTCAATTCGGTCTTTTAGGTTTTGTTTAGATAAATTATTTTCTTTCATGTAGCGCAGTGCACGCTTTACGGTATAATGATAATCAAATACGAGTGCTGCAATTCCTAAAATGATAATACTAGTTAGAATAAGAGCTTCTTGCATAACTACACCTCACTTTTCTTTTTAAGTGTAGCATAAGAATGGTTTTTTTTTACAAAAATCGTGCGGTGGTTGTATGAAAAAAAGTGGAATTATTGCTATAATAAGAACATCTTAACAAAAAGGAGTAGACAAATGAAAAATTCATGGAAAGTGATTATTGGAATTGCGATAGTCGTATTAGTACTGGGTATTCCCTTTATTACTACATACAATTCTTTAAATAAAAAGGAAAATGAAGTAGATGCACAATGGGCGAATGTAGAAAGCAAGTTACAACGCCGTTATGATTTAATTCCCAATTTAGTGAATGCTGTAAAGGGGAGTATGACACAAGAAAAAGAAGTTTTTGGACAAATTGCTGAAGCTAGAACGGCTGTGTCTAAAGCGGGGACGCAAAACGAGCAAATTAAAGCGGCCAATCAAATGGATCAAGCGGTGACACGCTTAATTGCTACTGTTGAAAATTATCCGGAACTAAAATCGAGTGACAATGTGACGCGTTTGATGGATGAACTTGCAGGCAGTGAAAATCGAATTTCGGTTGAGCGTGATAAATATAATGATGCGGTGCGTGCTTATAATACAAAAGTGAAGAGTGCGCCAACAAGTTTTGTGGCCGGGATGCTAGGCTTTGAAGCGAAACCTTATTTTAAAGCCGTAGAAGGAGCTGACAAGGCACCCGAAGTGAATTTTGACTAAAAGGGAGGAGACTTACTTTGAAACGGTTAGCCTTATGTATAAGTTTTCTTTCAGTTTTAGTGATGTTGTTAGTTCCCTATACAGTGGAAGCCGCTAAATTTCCGCAGCCTACTCAGGACTTTTATGTGGCAGACTATGCGAATATTTTAGATGGTAAAACAAAAGAAATGATCATGTCTGTTAATTATGCGTACCAAAAAGAAAGTGAAAAACCACAAATTGTGGTCGCTACGGTTGATTCTTTTGATGGCTTATCTAAAGAAGAATATGCGAATCAATTATTTAATAAGTGGGAGATTGGAAATAAATCGTCGGATAATGGGATTTTAATTCTTCTATCAACGGGTGAGCGAGAAATTAAAATAGAAGTGGGCTACGGTCTTGAAGGTGCTGTAACGGACGGGACAGCTGGCGAGATTTTAGACCATAATTTATCGTATCTTAAAAAAGATGATTTTAGTGCAGGCTTAAGCAATATTTTTTCGGAAGTTGCTCTAAAAGTCAACCAAGAGTATGACTATAAAGATGAAACCATTTTTAAAAATTATACGGACGAAATGAATACGGCTAAATCGAGTATGGACGCTAATAATTCGAACCGGCTTAGCCCAGGCATGATTGCACTTATTGTGATTGGTGTTATTACCTTTATCATTATCGGAGGCATAAATGGTAGAGGAAGAGGCGGCGGCCCACGTGGTCCTTATAATAGCGGACGACGAGGCGGCGGACCATTTATTGGGGGCGGCGGTTCCTTCGGCGGAGGCTCTCGAGGCTCTGGTGGTGGTTTTGGCGGTTTCGGCGGCGGCGGAAGTTCTGGTGGCGGTGGAGCTGGAAGAGGTTTTTAAAAAAATTAAATTAACGACTTTTAAAAGGCTGATGCATAGGTGTCAGCCTTTTTAGGTGGCAAAGTGCATATTGCTTTAAATAAAAAAAGAATTCAGGTATCTTAAAATTAGATGATAGTGATTCAAAAAAAGGGGGAAATTATGAGTTTACGGCGATTTTGGCAATTCTTTTTTGTCTTTTTATTATTTCTCCTCATTCCAGTCATACATGTAGATGCACATGCTTATTTGCAAAGTTCTACACCTCAAGATGGTAGCCATGTTACGAAAATGCCGCCAGAAATTGTACTTACATATAATGAATCTATAAAATCCGATTTTCCGTCGATTACAGTGATGAATTCAAAGGGGGAGCGAATTGCTACGGGGGAAACGGTTGTCAAGAAGGATAATGATCATGTTGTTTCTGTTAAAATAAAAGGTGTCGCAAAACCGGACGTATATACGGCTGAATGGCGGGTTGTATCGGCGGACGGGCATCCCGTCTCTGGAGTCCTAGCTTTTAAAGTCGGTCAAACGAATAAAGAGCTATTAAAAACGTCTGCTGAAGCCCAAAACTCGGAGACTATGAGCACAATCTTAAAAGTTTTTCTTTACACAAGTTTTAGTCTTGTTCTGGGTGTTTTACTTGTGTTATTTGCTCTTTTCCCGTTTAAAAAAGAGTTTCCGCTGCAAATGCTAAAACGTACGAAAATACTTGCTGTAGTAGGCATTAGTATGATGGGGCTAGTCATTTTAATTTCGCTGCCTGTTCAAATTAACACGATGATGCTTGGTGCTCGTTTTAATATGCAAAATGTCTTAAGTTTTTTTGGCACCTCAACAGGCAAACTCTACCTTGCACAAGTTATTTTATGGCTCATACTAGCTATCCTGTTCTTCTTTTTATTTAAAAGGAAAAGTCGTGTCGTATTGCCGATTCTATCCGCGCTTACTTTACTCGCTTTATTTATGACTAAGGCGCTTAGTGGGCACAGTCAGGCACAGGCGGACCGAGTTGTTGCAACGACTGCGGATTTCTTACATCTTACAGCAGCAAGCTTGTGGGTAGGTGGCATTGTCGTTTTGCTCTTCATTTGGAAGGGACCAGATGTTAAAGAAATGTGGACTCGCTTTGCCGTTTATGCGATGGCCGCGTTTGGCACGCTTCTTTTGTCGGGCGTTTTAATGTCCGTTATGAATGTAGGGGCGATGAAAAACCTTGTTGAAACAGATTATGGCCTGACACTACTCATTAAAATTGGGCTTGTTATTCTGATGGCTCTGCTTGGTTTAGGTCATTATGTTTATTTCAAACAGACAGGGAAGCAAATTCCGGTGAAGACGATTTTGGTTGAAATGATAGTTGGTCTTGTCATTTTAAGCGTCGCAGGCGTTCTGTCAGATACGAAAACACCAAAACCGGAGCCTAGTAAGCCGTATAGCGAAATTGCGAGGGATAAAAGCGGTCAAGCGAAAATTCGGCTACAAATTACGCCAGCTAAAGTGGGGGAGAATACCTTTAGCGCTAGCTTTTTAACAAAAGAAGGGGCTGATTTTGGTTCACTTGAACAGGTCACTTTTGTGGTGAAGCATGCGGGAAGTGAGGCGAAGGAATTTCAAGGGACACGTTCTTCAAATGGAGATTATGTGGCGAGCGGTTTATACATCAATCAAGTTGGTCAGTGGGAAGTTTTGGTTCGCGGTTTAACAACGGATTTTAATACGACAGAGCAAGTATTTAATTTAAAAATAAAGGAGTAGACAATGAAAAAATGGCTAATAGCAAGTGGATTAATGGTAGGTTTATTGGGAAGTTTTCCGGCATTTGTAAGCGCGCATGTGAGTGTCACACCGAGTGAGTCGAAAACAGGGGCGTACGAAACCTATACAGTGAAAGTACCTGTTGAAAAAGAGAGTAATACGACTAAAATTGTTCTCAAAATACCAGAAGGCGCAAAATATGTATCGTATGAGCCAGTCGCTGGATTTGAAACCACTTTTGATAAAACGAAAAATATTTTAACGTGGAAGGCAACAGGTGAGGGGATTAAACCGGGGCAATTCATGCGGTTTAGCTTTATTTCAAGTAATCCTGAAAAGAGTACGACATTAAAATGGGATGCGTTTCAGTATTCCGAAGATGGTTCAATTGTGGAGTGGACGGGGGACGAAAATTCCGATACGCCACATGCTGAAACGAAAATAACAACATCGAACGCACCGAAGGAAGATGCGCACGGAAATGTTGCAATAAGTAAGCCGGACGAAAAACAAGAAGTTGCCGCTTGGTTTCTCTACACCACACTTGGAATTAGCGTTTTAGCCATTGCAATGAGTTTATTTACTTTATTCCGTAAGAAAAAATAAGGCCGAATGGAGGGTGCTAGAAATGAGACAAGTCCATCATGTCGCAATTGGAAAACCTAAAGAAATGATGATTTCAAACCGGTCGAAAATGATGACGGGAATTGAGAAAACAGGCGTACTAGAAGCCCATCTCACTCTCCAAGGTTTTACTGGCGATGGCCCTTTCAATATGAAGCATCACGGAGGGCCAGACCGAACCGTTTGCATTTTCCCTATTGAACATTATGCGTATTTTGAAGAAAAATTTCAAAAAACATTACCAAAAAGCGCTTTTGGGGAAAATTTAATGGTTTCAGGTATGCTAGAAAAAGATGTTTCGATTGGCGATATTTTTCAAATTGGGGAGGCTGTCATTCAAGTGACCGAAGCACGTAACCCGTGCTCGACCATTGCTAAATATAATCATATGCCCGAACTTTATAAAGAA